>NZ_JAQUVZ010000060.1 GCF_028693135.1 Methanosarcina sp. | reverse complement strand
AGAGCCAAATAAAAAACAACCTTCCTGTCCCAAGGTAATGATGGAGTTAATATCAAAAAAAGGTAAGTGAAAAGGACTTTCATTGTTTGGGCATGTTATTCGAAGAATTTCATGTGCGTTTTTCTAATTTAGAGACTTTCATGTTAATTATAAGCTACTACAAATATAATTTTAAAATATTCATACAAAAATATAAAAATATTAAATACAAATTGTAATTTATTGGATAAAAATTGAAGTCGAGTCAAAATAAAAAGGACTGAAGACAAGGAACGTGAACTACCCCTCCCTAAAACTTTCGCTTAATAGCTCAAGTTTTTGAGGAAGGAGCTTCCTGCTTCATACTTGGCGGTTGCCGTTTTTTCCAAGTCCACAGGCTCAAACTGTAGTCCCTACAGCAATTTTCTTAATATTGATAGCGGCATTAATGTCTCTATCATGCGTATTTTTGCAATCAGGACATTGCCACTCTCTAATATCTAAACTTAATTCTTTAAGTTTATAACCACAAACATTACAGATTTTAGAGGAAGGTTCAAACATGCCTATTTTCAGTATAGTTTTTCCTACCCATTCAGCTTTGTACGTTAATTTCAGTACGAAAGAATACCATGCTGAATCACTGATAACCTGAGCTAATTTGTGGTTTTTCTTTAATCCTTTAATATTGAGAGTTTCAACGGCTATTGCTTGGTTTTCGCTGATTAACCGATTTGAAACTTTATGCTGGAAATCATGCCTTTGATTACTTATTTTTTCGTGGATTTTCGTAAGTTTATAGACTGCCTTTCTCCGGTTTTTCGAACCTTTAACTTTCTTAGAAACTCTTCTTTGCAAACATTTCAATCTTTCAAGAGAGTTTTTCAGGAATTTTGGGTTATCAATTTTTTCTCCGGTAGAAAGAGTAGCGAAAGTCGTAACTCCTACATCTATTCCAATCAAGGTAGCATGAGAAAATTCTTGTTTTTCGGGAAGTTTTTCTCCATCATTAGTTAGAAAACTTATGTAGTATTTTCCTGTTGGTGTTCTGGATATAGTTATAGTTTTCAAACTTCCTTTGCTAATTTCCCTATGCATCTTAACCTTAATCCAACCAAACTTAGGCAACAAAACTTTGGAAATAGATGTATCAAGACTATAGTGTTGAGGAATCTGAAAGGAAAAATGGTGATCTTTTTTCTTTTTCTTTTGAGGATACCCAAATCCAAAATTAAAGAAGTTTGTAAAAGCTTTATTCAGATTTCTACTTGCTTGTTGCAATGCTCCTGCATTAACTTCTTTCAACCAGGGATACACTTCTTTCAAAACTAAGAGGTGATTATTAAGGTCAAACTCCGAGAGACTTATTCTGAATTTTTTATACATTAACGATTTGATTTCAAGGAGTTTATTATAGACAAAACGACAGCTACCGAAGTGTTTTTCCATAAGAGCTTTTTGCTCCTTATTAGGGTAAATTCGGTATCTGTTACCTCGAAGCATCTTTATAATATACTCTTTGTAACTATATGGAGATATACGAAATTATTATCTTCGGATTGTGGGGAAGTTGACGCTCTCATCTCCCACCTGTCCAATCCGGTTCTACCGGATTGTCCGAGGAAGGAGTCTTCCCGCTTCGGGAGATAAAAAATGAATAAAAAGTCAAACAGGAAGGAATAAAAAACAGAAGACGAAAATAGCATCCAGAAAAATATTTATTCTTACTGGAGCTGTGAAACCGCTGGATCTAAACATATACTTTTGTGGAAAATATACATACTCAAAAGACTCTGTATCCACGTTTGAGAACTTAACTGAAGATTTAACTGAAGATTTAACTGAAGATTTAACTGAAGATTTAACTGAAGATTTAACTGAAGATTTAACTGAAGATTTAACCGGGGGCTCAGCCCTTACTCTAAACAATATTTCTAATATTTCAATTAAAGGTTCGACTGCAGGATCTACTAACAGTCCAATCACTGCAAACAACCTGATCAGAAACTCAATCGGAATGGAGTTTGTCCCTATCCCTGCAGGAGAATTTGATATGGGCTCTCCTTCCCTTGAGAAGCGCAGAAAGCTCTGGGAAAGCCCTGTACACAGGGTATCGATAAAAAAACCCTTTTACCTGGGCAGGTATCCGGTTACGCAGGAACAGTGGAGTAAAGTGATGGGAAATTTCCCTTCATATTTCAGAGATGAAAAGTACCCGGTTGAAACTGTTTCCTGGGAAGAGACGCAGGCTTTTATCCGAAAACTTAATGCCGTTGAAAATACTGGCGAAAAGAGCTCAGTTTACCGCCTCCCCACGGAAGCTGAGTGGGAATACGCAGCAAGGGCAGGTACCACAGGCAGCTACTTCTTTGGGGACTGCGAATCCAAACTCACAGAATATGCCTGGTTTCTCAAGAACTCCGGACTTGAAACTCATCCAGTCGGTTTGAAGAAGCCCAATCCCTGGGGACTTTATGATATTTACGGAAATGTAGGGGAATGGGTACAGGACGAATACCATATCAGCTACAAAGGAGCGCCTTCAGACGGCAGAGCCTGGGAGAGTTCTTTGCCAAGTGTATCTGTTCCTGTACGGATAAGAAAGGGTGGGGGCTGGAACGGAAATGCAGGCTGCTGCAGGTCGGCTGAAAGGCTTTTTGCAGCGCAGAATAGGAAGCTCAACAGCCTGGGATTCAGGGTGGTCAGGGTGGTCAGGGAGGTATAATATTCGAAATAATCTGCGAAAAATATACTGAAGAAAGCTGCCTGTCTTGCAGGCGGGGAGGGCTCTGGTGAGGGTCCTGATGTATTAACGATTATGCAGGGCACTTCAGGTTATTTCTTCATCTCCTCACAAAAAAGGCTGCAACCAGAAGAGCAAGCAAAGCTCCGGATGGTCCGAACCCCGGGAGAAGAGGCACTTTGGATTTTGCGTAGATGTCCCTTATGGAAGCTGCATTAACCATATGCCACTCGGCTTTATTGCCGTCAACAAAGTCAGCATTCGAGTCAACAATTTCCCCGGGCATCTCCAGGTAATAGTGGATTTTAAAAAGAGAATCCGCAGCTCCATTCCTGCCAAAGGCGTCTTCAGGAGCATTTTGATACCCTGACGAAAAATTCTTCATAGGATCCCTGTAAGTAAGATAATCCCCGGCTTTTTCTGCATACGCGTTTTCCGGCGGCAGCCCTTTTATGCTTATTTTTACGTTGTCCCCATCCCAGATTTCCTCGTATTGCCCACCCTGTGCAACAACACTCTCCCTCAAAGTCTTCCCATCCTCCGAAGCCTGCGAGTTCAATAGCGAATAAACGTATGAGTTCGTATCTATTGTCATGTCATACTGAAAGATTTCCCCGTTTTTGTTTACCTTCGAATCAACTGACAGGGTAATGCAGCCGCTTGCAAGAACCATAAGTAAAATAGATATATGCAGTATTATTTTTCTCACTATATCTCCCCTCAACAATGCGAATAAAATGACCTGCATTTAAACCAGGAACATCAACTGGAGAACATAAAATATATTTGTTTAATGTCCCCTTTTGTTATATAAGTTCCTACTTTCCAAGTTTTAAATATCAGTATCTTTGAGACAAGTTTAGATACAATTGGTTCGCAGTTCTTTTTTTCCATACTTTGTTTTGCACCCTTGACCCCTACCCGTTTTTTCTCAGGCAGGGGCAAAAAAGGAGTTTCAGGTGCTTTCGACAATTTAGGAGGCGATTTTAGATTTGTGTCTGTCGGGAAGAGACATTTATCTATACTACCAACCAATATTTAATACTTTTGTATACTTTGTTGCTACTTGATATTATGTATGCATATAATTATCATACCGACGTAGAAACATGATTTTTCTGGAAAGTTTGCGGTTAAAAGTTGATAGAATATTAGAAATAAGTTAAGGAATCAAAAATCGCATAACATCCGAAAAATTAAAAATCGGGAAAACAGAACAGGTCTTCAGTGAAACAAAAATCAGTGAAACAAAAATATTTAAAAAAGTTAAGTAGTGTGTAGTCGTCGGGTGAAATGGCAAAGAGATGAAATGATTTATATGCCGCTTCTAAATGAAAAGAGGTTTTGAAGAGGGATAGAGATGCCAAATCAAGATATAAAACCTGATGAACTTGAATTCCTTGCAAAAAAAGCCCTGGAACTGGGAGCAGTCGATGCAAAAATTATCCCAACCTACAGCGTGTTTGTAGAGAAGAGGGTAGTTTTAAAATGCAGAGGGTGTGTGGGATACGGGAAAAAACTGACCTGTCCCCCCCACGTTCCTACAGTTGATGAATTCAGAGAGATCTTAAAAGAGTACAGGTATGCCCTGCTTGTCAAGTTCCGGTCTCCTGCAGTTGCAGATGAAGAGATAGCAAAAGCCCCTTATAAGACCTGGCTTGACCCTGCCGAATCTGATGAAACAAGGGAAAAGGCAGGAAAATTCTGGTCTGATTATTTCGACTACAGCAAAAAAATACTGTTCTCAATGCTGGAACTTGAAAAGACTGCCTTTAACGAGGGTTTCACCTTTGCAGTCGCATTTGTTAACGGTTCGTGCAGGCTCTGTGAAAAGTGCAACGTGGAAAAGGGAACCTGCGTCCACTCAAACATGGCAAGGATCCCGGAACACGCTGTTGGAATTAATGTCAATTACCCCTCCCTAAAACCTTCCTAACGGCTCAGGTTTTTGAGGAAGGGGCTTGTCTAACAAGCCCTGGTTGACCAGATCACCGATAAGGAGCAATAGAAAATCGGTAAACGATAGGAAAGAAATAGTTACCCTTGAATGCCGCCTCAGTTTAAGGCTCTAAGGATGCCGGTTAAACAGTCCTGAGAGGTAGGGACAGTGCTTGCATCGTTAAACCTTTCCATATCAGATCGAGAGGAAGACGGATTCCGGAATTGACTCCACAATTCAGATACGCATAACTCTTCGGAGGAAAACTATATGTTAGTTTTCGTAATCAATCAAAACAAAAAACCACTTATGCCCTGTAAACCTTCAAAAGCCAGAAAGCTACTGCAAGCAGGCAAGGCAAAAGTGGTCCGAAATACTCCATTCACCATCAAGTTACTTTTCGGAAGCAGTGGGTATACTCAACCTGTAACTGCAGGGATGGATACCGGCTCTAAGGTAGTGGGCTGTGCAGCCATTGCTAACGGAAAAGTGTTGTATCAGTCCGAAATCTACCTTAGAGAAAACGTTTTGAAAAAGATGGAACAACGGAAGATGTACCGGAGAAACAGAAGAGGTAGAAAAACAAGGTATAGACCTGCAAGATTTGATAACCGGGGAAATTCAAGGAAAGAAGGGAGATTAGCTCCTTCTATCCGAAGCAAACTTGAGTCTCATTTCCGGGAAAAGAGGTTTTTGGAATCCCTGCTTCCTGTAACCGGGTGGAAGGTAGAGCTTGCTTCCTTTGATATTCACAAAATAACAAATCCGGAGGTTTCCGGGGTTGGGTATCAGGAAGGGGACCTTAAAGGCTTCTACAATGTCAAAGCTTACGTTCTGGATCGGGACGGCTACACATGCCAGCAATGCAGGGGAAAGTCAAAGGATTTCCGGCTACATTGCCATCACATTGTTTTCAGGTCACAGAAGGGGACAGATACACCGGAAAACCTGATTACGCTTTGTGAAACCTGTCACAAAGCCCTGCACAATGGAGAATTCAAGCTTTCAGGGAAAAAGTCAAAAACAAAACATGCAACTGAAATCGGGATCCTCAAATCCCAAATCCGGAAATCCGGCTGGAGTTTTGCAGAGACTTTCGGGTACGAAACAAAGTACAGGAGAGAGCAGGTCTTGAAGTTGTTAAAAACACATTACTTTGATGCTGTTGCTATCTGTTGCAGGGACGATCAGAATGTAGAGGTAGAAGATTCGGTTTTTCTAAAAAGAAACGTTCCTGCGGGAGATTATCAGCAGCGGAGAGGGAAGAGATCAGAGAAGAAAATACCTACCGGAAAGCTGTTTGGGCTCAGGAAATTTGATATTGTAAAAACGGAAAACGGGATCGGGTTCATTCGTGGCAAACGGTCATCCGGGTATTTTTCAATCTCAGATATATTCGGAAACAAAATTTCAGATAGTGTTAATGTTAAGAAAAAATGCAGGAGACTGAGTGCGAGGAGTACAACATTAGTTCAGATGGTACAGATGACGCATTCCTCCCCTACCTGCCATTTCCGGCAAGCCGGAAATGTCGAGGAAGGGGTCTCCTGCTGAGGTAAGATGAAAAAGACGGCTGCAGAAGCAGAAATGCCCATCGTATTTCCTATCAAAGGGCAGCCTGAGCCGATGTCCCTCCTCCTCATCGACTGAAGCCGGGAAAGAAACAGTTTTAAACCTAAGTCCCTATATTAAATTAGGGTGTTACATAGTTGACAGATCCAAAAACTCAGAATCAGTGCCACAGCAGGAGCTCTAAATTCTTGTCTGTGAAAAAGAAGACAGTCATCGGAATTTATCTTATCATAGGCTGGTTGATGATTGCATTAATCATGATGAATGCAACTGAGGTGGTATCTTATGATGACATCAAGTACTTCTTCTGGGTAGTGCCAGTTTCAACAGCCGTGCTCTATCTATTGTATGTAAATGGAACGCCCCACAAGATGCCAGAAGAAGACGAGATGAAGTCAATCCTTGCTCTCATATTTACTTTCTTATGTCTGCTGATGTCAGTTTTTGCGGCTATTCTAATAGGGCATTATGGCCATTAAAGAACCGGATTTTTTTTCTTCCCGGTTTTTTCTTCCCGTTTTCTTAACTTAAAAAGAGATCTTGCCGGAAGCCCTGAGAGTCATGAAACGCCCGATTATGTCAAAATTTTGAACATCTGTTGTGGGAATGGGTGCAATATATTATGGTTCTTCACTTAACAGAAGACACACGAAATGGATACGGGTTTTCAGAGTTCAGGTCCAGGTTTATATAATGGTGCATTTAATAATGGGCTTTACCTCTTTATTTTACAGGAGAATTTTCTATCTATATCTACCCATATCTGATATTTTCGGCTTTTCCGGAACTGTCGAGAAGGTTTCTTCTTGTTTCCGGATCTATATCGAATATCCTCCGCTTGAAATGGATTAGCAGGAATAGGTGGCAGGAGTAGGTTAGCAGGATCAGTTTGAAATACGAGAACAGAGTTTGAAATTAGATTTCTCGGAGAATTTGCCGCCCATCAGGGGAGGTTGGGTGTGTACCTAATTCTCATTGCAAAAAAAGTTACTCCAAACCTAATTACACGGGACCGATACTATGGCAAATGATTCTAAAAAAAATACAGGCAAGGCAGATAAGCCAGACAGAACAGGCAAGACAGGCAGGCCAGACAGAACAGGTAAGCCAGACAGAACAGGTAAGCCAGACAGGACAGGTAAGCCAGGCAGAACAGGTAAGCCAGGCAGAGCAGGCAAAACATGTAGACCAGATAGAGCAGGCAAAACATGTAAGACTGGCAAGAAAGGCAAGACAGGCAGAACCCCCCTGAAAGGTGGAGGCAGGGCCGACAATGCCGGTGAAACAGTCTCTGAACGCCGGAGTAAAGCACTTGCGCTTTATGATAAAGCCCTTCAGAAAAACCCTGATGATGCAGCCGCCTGGGCAGGCAAAGCCGCAGTGTTTCTAAGGTACAGGATGTACAGTGATTCCCTGAAAGCCTTTGAAAAAGCTCTTGAAATCGAACCTTCGAATCCTGCCTACCTCTACGAAAAAGGTTTCGTGCTCCTTCAGCTCAACAGGGATGAAGATGCCCTGCAGGCTTTTGACAGGCTGCTTGAAATTAAGCCTAACAGCGACAAGACCTGGAACCTTAAAACCTCAGTCCTTTGCAGGCTCGGGCAGCACAAAAAAGCCCTTGCAGCCTCTGAAAAAGCCCTTGCTGCCAACCCCAAACTCGCGGGTGCATGGAACGCAAAAGGCTCAGTCCTCGTTGACCTTGGCGAATACGAAGCAGCCATAATAGCTTACGATGCTGCTCTCAAAATAAACCCGGACCTCCCCCGGACCTGGGAAGGCAAAGCCTTTGCTCTCTCCAGCCTGGACAGGCATGTGGAATCCCTAATAGCCTATGATGCCGCCCTCAAAATAAACCCGGACAATGCAAAGATCTGGATCGGAAAAGCAATGGTCCACCTCAAGCTCGGCAGATATAAAAAAGCGCTTGAGCCCTGCAGTCAAGCTATCTTAATAAAGCCCGACTTTGCTGACGCCTGGTACTGCAAAGGCATGGCACTCGCAGGTCTGGATAAAGACGAAGAAGCCCTCAGAACCATTGAAAGAGCCCTCAGGCTCAATCCGGACTATGCCGAAGCCCGAAAAGCCAGAAATTCCTTAAGCTCAAAACTCGGATACGACCTGGATGAAGATGAAGAGGAAAGAGAAGAGGAAAAGCCGGAAGTCAGGAGGAGCGTATGGACAAGGAAGGAGCCAACAAGCGAGATAATGAAGAAAACTCGGGTTCAGGGAAGAGAACAGAGAGTAGAGGGGCCTAAAAAGAGCGAATGGACAAGGAGAATACCAAAAGAAGAGACGACTGAGAAGAGTTGGGGTCAGGGAACGGAGCAAAGAGGAGAGAGAACTGAGAGAAGTGTATGGACAAGGAGAGAACCAAAAGGAGAGGAAACTGAGAAAAAAGTGGGGAGAGGACGGGAGAAAAAGAAGTAATTTTCAATTTTTTCATATTTTGTTTAGATGCTTAACCACCTGTATATAAATGGCTGGTTAGACGCTTAACCACATGTATATAAATAACTGGTTAGACGCTTAACCACATGTATATAAATAACTGGTTAAACGCTTAACCACCTGTATATAAATAACTGGTTAGATGCTTAACCATTTGTTTATATGTATATGGTTAATTTGCTTCACAAAGGTGGAAAAATATATCCTCTACTTCAGGGGCAAGAATCGGGTTTTATTGGGATTCAATTCTTTGTTTATATATTTTTTCTGCTATCGGCAGGAGAAAGAGTTTCCTGCACTCTGGTTAGTGGAATATATTATACAGTTAAACCAGAATTCTTTTTTGAAGAAACTGGATTTAGTTAGAACCATTGAAATTACGGGAAAATACGGAAATTGAGGGAAAATACGGAAAATACGGAAATTACGGGAAAATCTGGAAGAAAGGCAGTATCGGAACAGAGATTTCCGTACTCATCTGTGTTCCCCAGTTTATATATTTGGATCCATATATAATTCTTTTAGATGCATTTTTATATATTGAAGTATTTCCATCAAGAAAATTAGTTAATTCTATAAATTTACAAGAATTTTTTTGATGACCTAGAAGGTGATCTTACGCTTCAAAATGTAGCTCAAGTGTGTGATATAAACTGCTCAAAGGAAAATCCTTTAGGGCATGGTCCGAATGTTTTGTTAAACATTTTTAACTATGTGGAGTTTAATAGTCCTCTGTATTACTTTACTCTGCCAGGTTTCATTCTTGTGGCAAGTGGGTTGTATATACACCTTAATCATGTACAAACCTTTTATCCTGATGGAAACTTAAATCTCGGGTCTGCTGTTTTGATGTTGCTGCTGGCTTTCATCGGGGTCTTTATGGCTTTTACAGGAGTTCTGCTGCATTCGATAGCTGGTTTGATCCGATATAAAGCGAATAATCCGTGAATGCGTGCTAATTCAGAGATTTTTAACATCTTCCGGGATTGCTAATATTTACCCTGAATTCCACTGGCAATTGACTACAATCAATCAAAAATCCAGAAAATAATAAAAAGTCTAGATTTTTCCGGTTGGGTAAGTTTGGAGGATTTTTCCCCCTTTCTTCTCCTTTCTCCCTCGGGCCTGATAAGAAAAAAAGGTTAAGTAGAGCCACCGATATTATGACTCTATTTTTATTTTAAACTTCGGCCACGATAACAACGTAATTTTTCCCGTATTTTTCGGCACAGGCGGGACAGGTAGTGTACCACATATACCATTCCTTGATTTCGAGCCCTTTGCTTTTTGCATAGCCTTCAATGTCCCCGCACCATCCTTCCGTGTTTTCAAAATCCCCTTCATACACTTTGGTCAAGAACTTCCCGCTCATGGTTACGTTTTCAGCCCCATCCACTTCTCTGTCAACAGCCAGGTAGAGGTCCATATTACTTTCAGAGGTATGGTCCGACAAACAGAGCCAGTCAGGCACTTCCGCGCCAGCCCTGGCGACTTTTTCGTTCATCCTCATTATTACCTCCCCAAAGTTTAGAGGCATGTAATGCTGCGTGGTAACTGAATCCTTGATAAACTTTTTATTGTTCCATTCAAAGACTTTTCCATCCCAGGGGACGGGGTCAAATCGAGGACAACATTCCGGAGTTTCGGTTTCGATGGTCATGGCTATTCTCCCTGTTAGAGAATAACTTTTGGGGGTTATTTTAGGTTTTTGGTTTTTGTCGAGTTCGTGGGTTGAAGGTACTTTTTGAAGAGCCTTTTTATTTATTTTCGTAACTATTCAGCCTACAAAAATCCGTTGATTGATATCGATTTTGATGAAACCGATATGTATGATTATTAACCAATGAGAATTGAACAAACGCAATCAATAGTCAACAATCAAATAAAATTAATTTTCAGAAATTTGTCTATTGAATCTTAGTAAAGATGGCTATTGATATTGTTTTTTCCCGGCTGAATAGTTACTTATTTTCAGCTAATTTTTAAACAATTTTAGACCTCAAGCAGCTTGCTTTTTGTTTGAACTGTATAATATTCGAAAATACGGTCAAACTCCAATAATTTACTTTTCTTGATCATTGAATCTGTTATGATTATAAACATAGAAGGTTCTAAAAATTTCGTCCGAATGTAACTGAAAAAATTTCAAATACCTGAAAGTGAAAAGAAATGCAAATATAAATGTTAGAAAGCCATAAATAAAATAGCTTTTGAGGAAGAATGTAATACTTAAGATAATCAGGGCTGCAGCTGAATTTCTTGAGAAGTCATATAAAGAAATGAAAGTATTAATTCTTCCAAAAGTTGTTGGACAATTCTCTTTAACAAAAGTGAAACATAATATGAATTTATCTTGATTTGTAAACTCACCAAAACAATTTTCAAATATAACCTGAAATCGCTCTCTAAACTGTTCTGAATAATTAACTCCATAGTATATAAATGGCCATCTGCTCTTTTTCTCGTTTCTAAAAAAATTATCTCTAGGATAACCTAGGCAGTTTTTCACAAGTCCCTTTTCAAAAACACAGCTTCCAAAAGAAGATACAATATGTCCTAAACTATACATAATTATTAAGGCCAAAAATAAGAAAATATATTTAAAGTCTTTTGTTTCGGAAAAAAATACCCAAATGTCAGGCACCTGATTTTCAGGTATGAAAAACCAAGCTATTGTAAAAAATACAATAAGTCCTGGAAAAAGATAAACAAATATATCCAAAAAGGAAAATGGATTTTCTAACGTTTCCATAGGTTTTCCTCACTTTCCAGGTTTATAGGTGGATTATGAAGTCATAAAATAGAATTCCAAATAAATTTATTATTGAATCTAACAAATTTCAACTCTCAATGCATACTTTTCCATAACCCTGTAGGTAGAACTTCAAATTTTTCGTTTTTATTTACAAAGCCTCCAGGCATCCAACAAATCTCAGCATTTGAATATTTCCCCCCAAAATATTTATTTTTGGATGTTTCTCTGCCAACAAAAGGTTCTATTAAACCATTTAAATTCAAGTTGTTTGCAAGAGTATGCGCTAGTACGTATTTATTTTCTTCGAGAACATTTATAATCGGATTCTCATTACTTAAATCTACAGTATACCCATTAAAAAATTCGTCATGGAGTTTAGATATTTCCTCTATTTCCACTTTTCCCATTTCCACTTTTCCCCATCCATATCCACGTTCTCCTCCCAGCTGAACTTTTTTTAATGACTCTTGCCATTTTAAGTCACTCCCTTCTTTTTCAAAAAGATAACCTAATAGATACACAGACTTATTATTACGTGTTTTCGGGGAGATATATTCAGTCTCGTGGAGTGAACCTTCTTCTGCTGTTTTTTGATTCAGGGCGGTATTTTGGGAACTATTCAAATACTTCCAGGAAAAGTCATCAATATTTTCCCATGGAAAAATATCAATTTTGTTAGGTATTATTGTAGGATAAAAATAACTGAATCTTAAATTTTCAGCGACTTCATTTCCAATCTTTTCATAGTCAAAGTTTCCATAGTCTCTAGCTATTCTTGCAGTCAATGCACCCCACATTGTTTTGGCAAGAACATAAGGCCGTGTCTGCTGCAAGTTATCTGTTTTTTTCCATCCTATATGAACTGGAGAAAGAAGACGTAAACTTATGCGATAGAAGGTCCATGCCATTTTAGTCCTCCCTGGCCTTTGCTCCATATCGGGCGTAAATTAATGTCTGCTCCCAAAGTTGTTTAGTTAAGAAAAGCGTATCAATGTCATTACAAATATTATTTGTAAAGAATTCTAAGATTTCTTCTGAATTATCACCATCTGGTGATTTTTTTCCCACAAATACAGTCATTTCCAGGAGTCTACTTCTTATACATTTAGCAATTTCTTTTTCAGAATTACTGCGCGAATAAAGAAATAGCATACAAGCATAAACCCCGTTTTCTTGTAAAACACCTAAAGTCTTTGTAACGAGATTTTCTACACTCTTGCTTTGTTGATTAATTGTATCTTTCATGAGTGCTTGAGAGGATCGTGCAGCCTCGAGATCAAGATTCATTTTAACGAGATTTTCTACACTCTTGCTTTGTTGATTAATTGTATCTTTCATGAGTGCTTGAGAGGATCGTGCAGCCTCGAGATCAAGATTCATTTTCAACCTCCCAGCCACATATATTTTTCATTCTTCCAAATCCTCTGGTAACCATTCCCCCGATACCTAGATACTCTATCAAATGAAAACCCGCGTTCAAAACATCAATGGGTGAGTTCCAAGTTTCCCCAAGTGAATCACCTATATTGTCGGTTTTGTCCTTGTACTGTTTTTCAGTTGGTGGAAACTCATTTTTATAATCATCCTGTACTACATCAAAAAATAACCAGGTTGCTCTCGGGATAGCTTCATAAGTAAACAAAGCTTTATCCTCAGCTGTTCCAGTTTCGGGATTTATGGCAACAGAAGTACGAACTTCAAGATTACTATTAACGATTTGAGAAAATAATTTGGAAGATACAATTGAAAGTCGGTTAGCTATAGAATTCCATTCATTGTTTCCTTTAATAACATCTGGAGGGACTACATTTAACCCGGGAATCGCCTTCAGTGAGAGCCACCCAAGATTTAAAGTTTCTTTACCCCAATTTGTAGAAGTAAACATGCTTTCGTCGGAAAACTCAACATCATTTTCTAAAGAGAATCCTGCAGCTTCGAGGGTCTCTTTTGTACTGACCCATAAGGGTCCTGCAATAGAATTTACTGGAAATAGCAAAATTTGTGCGTCACTGATGCTAATTTTACCTTGCTGGCCCCCTTCGGTGTCTGTATATGTACCGAATGTATAGATTATTGGACAATTTTCATGGTTTTTTCCTTTTAATTTTTTATGCAGGCCAGCTGCTTCTAGTTTCCCATATTTCATTGAGGCATATTGACGTGCTGCTCCCATTAAACTCGTCCCTGGAATTTTGGGGAGATTTGTTCCAGGCTCTCTAACTATCGTGTTATCAACCCTTCCAAGTTGGGATTGTCCAGTACCTATATGAATAGGGTCCAGCGCCATGAATAGATAGCGTTGTTGAGTATAAAGTCCGTTTGATCCGTTCATTTAAATTCCTCCCGAAACTTCCTTCGCTCTAAGCTTTAAAATGTTCATGTGTAACTCCAGAATATCCCTTAATTTCCCAGACTTAGCCGCATCTTCTAATTTATCCAAGTCTGTAGTATCTGGTTTTCTTCCATTGTTCCAGTTTGCATTGTAAAGGACATCACGAACAAAAGTTTCGAAAATAGTTTTATCCTCTTCGACAGCCCATTCATCCCTTTTTCTCTCAATAAGAGTAATAATATTGTTCATCTGAGTGTTTGAGAGGTTTTTGGAGCATATATCCCATAAACCATCGAAACTATCAAGTTCTTCTAGCAGGTATGGTCTTAGAGCTTTCAGGCTTTCCTTCCGATTTCCATTTTCATTATAACAAATTTCAAATCTGCGGGAAGCCGAATCCAAAAATTCAAAATCGAATTTAGAAGGTAAAATTTTTACTGAATCTCCTTCTTTTAATTCATTAATATGAACCAGCCATCCCTCAGAATTCTTAAAAGAGTGTATAAAAGTGTCAGAACTGTCCTGAAGATCTCCGTCAACATAAAAAAAGGGATACCATATATCAGGAGTTATGTCATCTCCCATTTTTGAAAGAACTTCCCATTTAATCCCGTTATTAAATTTGAGAGTAATCAATTTATCGTTTTCAATTGGATTTTCTTTCAAGATCCATTTATCCTCTTTAACTGATCTCTCTTTATTCGATTTGCGCAACATCTTCCGTCCTGCATCCATTAAAGCCGCTAACGGAGTGCGAGACTTAGCAAATACCATCCCAAGACTTAAAGGCAAACGATTCCTTACTTTCCCCATTTCTTTTTCGTATTTTATTTTTATTAGTCTGGATATCTCAAGAGCTTTATCTGCTGGAACTATAGCCATGAATACACTTGGTTCAGCCATTATGGGAATTGCAGGAACATAAGGGGTATTTTCGTCTTCGATATTTAATATTATCAAGTTGCCGATGGGGTTTAGTCGGTTTTGTCCCTCAGAATCATAGATGTTAACTTTTTTATTGGACAGATATTCTTTAAGATATTCTGTAGGACTTTTATCAGCGCATTTTTCAGGATTAAAACCAAATTTATTTGCTAGTTCTTTGAGATTATCGATTATGAGATATTCATTGTTTTCCCCATAAAAAATGCTAAAACCGATTCTATCCAACATTGCTTTGTAGGCATTGCATCTAGTGAGCCGAATATTTGCGTTTTCAGGTTTGAATTTTCCAGTAATCTTTAACCTACTGTCAACTGGGCCTACTTTCCCCTTCAGTTCAGATTCTACATCTTCCCAGAATTCTTTAGTTGTTTTCCAGACTCGATGCATACGAGCAAAAGATGGGTTTTTTGTAACGACTTCATTTTGTGCTTCAGCTACCTTTAACGTAGAAATATACCCATCTGGTTTTAGCCATTCTAAGAGGTCTAGTTTTCCAGTTAGCAAACAAATTCTGTTATTTGTATCAGCAACTTCATCAATCCATATTGTGGTATTAAGGTTATTATACCATTCACGCGCTCTCCCCGTTACCCTCTCGACCCAGCAATCTGAGGCTTTCCTGTTAAATCCCTTTGAAGTGGGTCCCTGCGGACGTAACCAGGAAATTGTGCAAATTCCTCTATTGAAAGAATCTTTCCAGAATTTCTCAATGGAATTAGCATCTGCTGTAGAGTGAGGCTTTTCATTAGAAAGTATCTTTGCTATAGGAGGGATTTCGTTTTCTTGGGAATTATCATTTCTATCTGGTTTTTGTCCCCACCAGGTTTCAGTATCAATTTCTGTAGTGACAACGACTTCGCCTTCAAATCCAAACTCATTTGCTATTAATTGTTTTAGCGATTTATCTTTTTCATATATTTTGTCCAGTAAATCGGGGATGTCTGGTACAACGAACAAACTATTATTTTCATCTCGGTATATTTCGTTTCCTAATGGACAAGTTTCTTCAAGAAGAATTTTTACTCGATCCAAACCTTCTGTTAAAAGTTCTTTTTTTGTAGTTAATACAGGTACGCTTTGAGCATTTCCCCATATTTGTTCTGAATTAAACCTTATTGATAAAAACCTCCACTTTAGTTCAACTGGATCTATTTTTTCCCCAAGGAGTAATGCACCAGCTAAAGTGGATTTATACAATGCAGCAACTATGCCTGACCAATCAGTAAGTGTGACCTCATTTGTAGGCCTTCTGGTATCGCCTAATGCATAATTAAAAGATTCAACTAACGACTTAACAAAAAAAGACCGATTTTCCATTTCGCTATACGGAAGATTTGTTAATTTCAGTGTAAGATTATCTATCTTTTTTTCAAATCCAAAAGGATTACTTTTCATTGTGCAATCTTTAGATTGTTTATACACTTTATCTGTAGTTTCTTTTTCAATATGTGCTGCACCATGACAACGTCCTAATGTTCTTACCAACCAAGGAAATTTATCTATCTCTTTTTCTTTATTAGTCCTCGGAAGACCTTTTACAATAAGATCATTTAAGGTAACTTTCTCATTGATGAAATTTACTTTAGAAAAGTCAACATATCTTTTCTCAAAAAGAGATTTAATTTCATTATTACTTTCATCAAAATTTGATAAATAATCTTTTTTTATATCATAATACTTCAAATCTGATGGTTTGTCCCTAGAACTTCCGATTATAAATTTATCACTGCATTTTCCCATATCATGCAACCAAGCAGCAATCTCAGCTAAGAATAGATTTACTCTATTCTCAGCAAGGATTTTGAGATCAGCACTCATTATGAGCCCCCGAAGATTCTAAAGAGGTAGCAATATTTTTGGAGATCTCGATTAATTCTGAGAAATTTTCAAAGTTCCTAATTGGCCATTCAGGTTTTGGAAACTGTAGAGAGTTTAAATGTTTTTGCCACTTTTCTCCATTTAACCCATACCATTGTCTGAAACCTCTATATTCGTTTTTACTTCCTTCAAGCTGGTTTTTTATTTTATAATACTCTTTATCACTTAGAAGTCCATATTTTCCAGATCCTTTTAATTCTCCCTTGACACTGCCATCTTCATTAAGATATTTAATATAACCGTCTTCTGGAGGCTTTACTTTCTCAGTATCTTTGACGGAAACTTCTATTTCTTTAGTTCTTAAAGTGACAGTACCCTCTTCAACATTTTCATAAACTGTCCCGTATCCACTTGATGTTTTGGCTCCAAAACCATAATAAGTAAACATCAATTTTACTCCTTTTGAGATCAACTCTAGATCTTCAGAAACCTGTTTTTTAATGTTGTTTTCATCACATCCAATCAAGTCAAAAGGAACATATAGAAGTGTGAAAAATCCCGTTGTATCTTGTGGAACGCTTTCCATTAGAATCGGCACTGTCCCAACTCTACGCTCTCGGTCATGAGGATTAATTATTTCCAATGATTTTTTGGTAAAAAAGGTAGGGAAGAAATACAATCTTCCTCTTCTCAGATCTATTTCTTCAGAGGGAGATTTCTCGTTTCCAAAAATACGTCTTATCAAGTCGTTTTCAGGGTCGTATTTAAGTTGCCAGAGTGAGTTCCTGAGACTTCCTTTCCAAGAAGAAGGCGCTACAAATGGGAGGTTTATAACTTTATCCTTTCTCAGGGGATTATCAATAATGTGAAAATCGTTTTCATCAAGAGACATATAAGGCTTTTTAAGTGTAAACATAAATTTGAGAACAAAGGAATAACTGGGTAGTGTAGAAAGATTTACCTTCGGATACAAGAAATTGTCTTTAATGTATTTTGTAAGTCCCCAGTTTTCTATAACTTCTTCTAAATTGACTTTCAAGTTCTGTCTCTGCCATGCTGTTCGGAAATTATCAGACAGTTTTTGATTAATGGTAACCATGTAATGATAGGCCAGATGTTCGTTGGGCAAAATTAGATCCTTAAGTTTGATCTCTAACTTTTTTTGTAATTCTTCTTTTTCTTCCTTTCTTGCCTGATCGATTTCCTTAACAATTATCTCTGAATCATTTATAGAGTTTTTTTCCTGTTGATGAAGAACTGAACCCCAATCAGTGTTCATTTAGGCACCCCCTAAAAAATTATTGATCTCCTCTTCGTATTTCATTTTTGGAACCTCTTTAAGAGAAAACATTTTTTTAATCTCCGTACTGACAAGGTCACCCACGTCTTTTTTAGTGAAACCCCAAACACGTAAAAAATAATAATCCTCTTCTGACATCTCTCTAAATAGATGACTTACAAAAATTCGACTTCCAATTCCACCTTCTTTTTTTTCGCTCTTAGGGAGTGTGCCAAATATTTTACGAACTTGTTTCTTATCTCCATTACAATGAACGTAATATGCTTGTCTCAATCCTGAACCTTTATTGTGGTTTGGAAGTTTATACCTTATATCGAAAGATACCGGCAGATAACTCGTAGACAAAGATTTATTCCCAATGATGTTCGATTTCTGAAATCTTTGGATTAACTGGTTTTTCACAGGAATTTTAAACTCATAACACCAAAAATTTGATAAAGAGTACCAGTCTGGTTTATTTGCCTCTTTTTTGAATTCATCCTTATTAGAAAAGTTATTTATCTCATTCAGAGCGTTTTGAAAATCCATCCTATCTTCCATTTCAAACTGACCAAAACCATATTGATTTTTGGCACCAATCGCACCAACATGAGACATTATGGAGAGCAAAGATTTGATTTGATTAATTATTTCTGATTGATTATCTCTTCCAATGAGATAAATTTTAAAAGTGAATTTTCCAAAGGAAAGGTTTTCATTAAGGTTTTTTTCGAAAATTGTTGATAACCACCAGTAGTTTCCTGCTCCACTATCAAGTGTAGCTAAATGAAAAGTCTCTTTTGCACCAGAATCCACTATTTCTAATCGAAATCTCCGTTTCCATCCTCCACACCCAAAAAGATAACATACCGGACACATTTTTTTATTTCTTTCGTCTTCTGTTTTTTCCTTTCCGTCCAATGTGCATCGTTGTTCACTTATTGTATTGATCGGATCGCAAGCATATCCCCCTATTCCTCTTACTATTGCCTCATACCACCAACGCATGCTTCCGATAATGCCTGTTTCTTTAATTGCAGTAGATTTCCCATTTACTCCACCTGTCCATATTGGAGTAAGAGTTTCGATTATAATGGGCTCAGGTTCTATCATAAATGGCTCCATAATTCATGATAAATTTTCTAAAAATACCAAACATTAGTGAAATTGGAATGATTCAGATTTCCTTCTATTTTCTTTTATTTTCCTCACAGTCCCAAACCCCTTAGCAACTCCCTTCCCCACTCCCATAAAATCTGGGATCAAAAAATTAACCATAAAAACGCCTGTAAAAGAAGTAAAATCCATAGTTTTGTATTTTGAACAGCAAATCTCCACATCAACATCGCATTTTATTGTATCAGGAACAGTGTACCCAAAGGTCTTTGACATGGAAAGCAGGTTTCCTATCAGAGTCCTCCTGAGGATTTCCTTTTGATCTTCAGGGTTTCTGGTCTCAAGGAATTTTTCTTCGTTTTCTTTGTTGAGAGCAAGCCAGGGTGTCAGGAATTCGTAGAAAAAGATGCCTTTTGTAAGGCCAAAGTCCTGTTTTTTAATCCTGATAGACCTTTCAGTGATTTCAAAGTCTTCGTGAGGAAGGGTGACCGTATCAAATTTGTCAAATAAACCTTTCAAGATTTCTGCTCCTTCATTTACACCGACTATGAGAGGCATCCTGTCAAGAACTTTGTACTGCACGAGAGGGTAACGATAGTAAAACCTGTCAGTGTTATGGTTGTGGAGCTGGTCATATTCATTGAATTTTGACGCAAAGAAACCACGGATCTGATTTGCATCTCCCCTGAATTCTTCTGTTCCTTCGAAAGTCATTTCAAGGGTTTTGAGTTTAATGTTTTCAGAATTCATAAAATCTATCTGGAATTTTTTACAAATACATTTTTCAATTTTGTTCATATTTGGGATAAGATAAATAGCTTATGATATTAATCGAATAAGTTGTCTATATAATTATAATCAGAATATATATTTAAATAAATTCTTTAATCTTTTTATTGAAGTTCTGCTCAATTCTTTCAAGCCCAGCAGCGTATTCCGTGTGTTTGTAGTAGTTTACCCAGGGGTTAACAACTCTATAGATATTTTTAATTACATTATCCAGAGCCTGAGCTTGATATCCATTGTCAAAGCGGGCGTTTTCTATACATATTGCGCTTTCTATGCTCTCGATACTCTCTATTATCTTCTCAATAGACCCCTCGGTAGGTATAATCTTTATAATACTCCCTGCCCCGTTTTCCTCCACAATTTCCTGAAAATAGAAGCCCACGAACTCAAACCCGTTCCCAGCAGTTCCGACATAAGTCTTTTCTTTGTTCAATTCAAGGCCCAGATCAGCCAGAATAGCCCCAACCCTGTCAGGATCGATCCATTCCTTTGAAAGGACTACAAGGTGAGTAGCCCAGGGGAATTTCACCCCCAGGCCCTCTCAGAACCGGACGTGAACCTCTCAGCTCATCCGGCTCCCATTATCCAGCCCCAGGAAAAATTCCCATTTGCCAGTGGACAAATAGT
>NZ_JAQUVZ010000059.1 GCF_028693135.1 Methanosarcina sp. | reverse complement strand
TGACGCCAGCAATTGTTTTAAAGCTTCGAGTTCCATTTTGTGACTCCAAGATATGATAAAGAGGAAATGGAGCAACTATTATATTTTTCCTGCGATTGAAAATCCATTTAATTTGAAGAGGATACGTCTTAATTAATGGTGTATTTGTATGCAAGTTATTTACAAAATAACATATCCTAATGGTAAAATATACATTGGACAGGATAGGACGGATAGCATTAACTATTTTGGAAGTGCCAATAATGATCTTATTGAAAAGGATTTCACTAGGGATCAAAAACGTGATTTTACAATAAGGAAAGAAATTATATGGGAATCCGAAACGGCATCTATAGAAGAAGTATATCAAATGGAATACAAATTCATAAGAGAATTCCAATCAAATAATCCTAATAAAGGTTATAACAGAAATCCAAAATTAAAAGAGTGACAAATTTATGATTAAGGCAGTGTCTTTAAACAATCACTTCTTTATATGTGGGAAAAAGTTTCATCAATGAAAAGGCAGTCTATTATTTTATTCTGAATCTTACTCCTGAAAGAGCAAGAGAAATAGGAATCAAGCATAGAAATGTTTTGGTTTATTTGAAGAAAAAAGCAAAGGAAGGATATCTGAATTTTAAGACAAGTAATGTTAGGAGAATTGTCAAATCACTCTAAAATATGTGTGCTGAATGTAAAAGTTCATAACTCTGGTTTTCAATTTGCCTTAATTTATAGAACTTTCGCTACACTGCCATAAGTTGTTCTGTGACGGGTCCTTAGTCAAAATATTTGTAAATAATAGGTAACTATTCACGTTTTAGAAGTATGGCCCTCGATGGCGAAAAATTGTTTATTATTAGTAAATAGGTAACATTTGTATATTTGTTGCAGATAGTCCCTTGCTGTCGATATCGCTACAAATTAGAAATGTTGTAGTGTATGCCTTTGTTTAAAGATGTAGTCAACTGATAGCGCTTCTAAAACCTGAATAGTAACAATAATAGTTATTAATCAAGAAGGAAAAGAATAAATAACGTTTATTCTCATATATTTGTTAATATTTTAGAAAGGTTATTCTATGAGCACTTTTTTAATACCGCTAGCTAAAATTGCCATAATAAGTGGAATAGTATCAGTTTTTGGTAACAAACAGAAAATACGGGTTCTAGAAGTAACTGGAGCTCTAGTCTTTGTTATTTGTATCATCCTGATTTTTGTAGACGCATTCATGAATTTAACATAAGTAAGAATTAATAGCTACCCATTAATTTTGATTAACCAATGTTTAAATATATAACTGACGATGACAACTGAAATAACTAAATCTTGGTTCTATTCATTAATAGAAGTAATAAAAGATGATCCAATTTGGTACATTTGCAGCATAGTATTATCTTTATTTATTATCAAAACTATGGCTGGAATGCTATTGGTTTATGGATACCTGCCATTAATATCTTACTTAATCGCTTGTACATATGGTTTCATAAAAATTATTGACAATCCGGAGAGACCTCTTGTATGGGCTGTTGGTTTTATTATAGGATGTGAAACAAGTAAATTATTTTTTAGCAACGTTATTCCATCACTCCACGAAAAAACACAACTCTCTATTTTTTCTGCTTTAATCATACTTTATGTAGTAGTAAATTTAAAGTTAAAATCAAATGAATTAAAAAAATATTAGTTATGGCATTATTTTCAATAAAAAATACTATTGGAATTTCTAGTGTACAAAAAAACCACTTTATTAAACAAATGCTATAAAAATAGAGTAATTTTGGACAGGGCACCTTAGAAAAATACGATTGTGTACTATTTTCGCACTAGCGTACAAAAATTCGAGATACCTATATCCCTTCATAAGAGTACGATGGGATGAATCCAAACAATTACCTCGATCCCCTTATTAATAGACCCTCACTGCAAAAGTTTATTTAATATGAGGAAATCGCTATGTATAAGCCAGTTACTAAATTATTCACCAAATTCCAACACAAATGATCTAACTGGCTCTTATTACTTTTTTTAGAGTTGCGTTTTTTGCGAGAAGTATTTTTCAATCACTATGTTTCTCTTTTGTTTCTTCAATCTGTTTCAGATAATATTCTTTTGTTTGTTGAATTTCAAATTCAATCCTTCTGATTTCCCCTTCCAACCATTCAATATGCTGTTTATAATATTCTACTCTTTCAGGTGTAAGGTCAACCATTTGTCCTTTCTTAAATGGTCTTTCATCAGGTTCTTTACCAGATTCCAAGTATCCTTTACATTCTTCTACTTGATATTCCAAATCTTTGATTTCCAGTTGATCGGGTTTTATAGAAGTATTCATTTCGATTTCTAGCATTTTTATTTCCATATCTTTTTTATATTTATTGAATTCTTCCACGAATACTTCTAATCTCTTATCGGTTTCATCAACGATTTCTTTCTCAAACATCAGATGATTTACATATCTTTTATAACGTGCCTTCCATTCATTTACACCATCTTCTCTGAATCCATCAGGTTTAGAATATGTTTGGTAGCCTTTCGGTAACTCTTTTCCTGATAGAAAATGGATTTCCCCTATTCCCATCCCATAAGTTTCTAATGTACTGATAAAATATTTCCTGCAAATATGGCTACGTATTGTATTGTAATTCCCTTTTTCAGTTTCCCACCCTTGTTTCTTACATAGGTATCTAAAGCATTCAGCTACATTGTATTCACTTAATTGCCTATATTCATCAGCATCTTTATAACTTTTTTCTAAAGCTTTCTTATAATCTTTATATATAATTTTATTTTTAATGAATAAAAAATCTTCATCAGAATTTATTCTGTGTTTTTCCCGCCATATCTCACCAATTTTGCCTTTTCCAGTTCCTTTACCATTTCTCCATTCCATATACAATTTAACGGCTTCTGTAGCTTCAGGTGAAAGGAAAGTATAGAATGGAGTATCACTCTTATGCCTTCTCAATTTCAATGTAGCAATGCCGCCATCATCAATATTTCGCACATCTTTTACTTTCAACCTGACTATATCAGAAACAGATAATCCTGAACTTGTGGCGACTAGAATATATGTCCTCAATAACAAATCTGAAGCACGAAGTATTTTATACATCGTTTTAACTGTAGGGACTTCATCATTTTTTTCTATATTTTTGGCAGATTTGTTAATAGGCGGCTTCTGAATAGGGATTTCATAGTCTTTATAAAAACTAACAATTGTATTGATATGGTGATTTATAGTTTTTTCTGCTAGTGGTTTTTGCACTTCATTACCATTTTTTAGAAAGTTTCTAAATTGTTTTAGGTATCTTAAATATTTACGTTTGGGTGGAAGTTCCCCACATTCATTTGTTGCTTCTTCCAACAATTCAGAAGGGGTCATTTGAGTCATGGAAACATATTTCCGCATGGCACTCAGATACCCATTCTTGGTATTTTCTGATTTGTACTTATCCAACCATTCTTTTACAGCTTCATCTTCCCTAATTTCTTGTATTGACATCCACATCAATATCACCTACATGACATATCAAATTGTAATTATTACTGCAAATAAGTTGGATTAGTACTATAGTAACTCCTATGACCATGGGTATCACTATGAGGTAACGGCTGCAAGTTATTTATTTTTATCCGAAAATTGACAGAAAAAGCCGGTTAATTGAGTTTTGAGTTCACTCTACAAAAGTTTACTCTACAAATAATCACCTATGGCACGGATCAGCATCCTAAGTGCTTCAGATAAAGCATGACACCGAACACACAGAAAGATTGTATAGTTATTAAATTTTAGAGAGTTACCCATTAGTTTAATAATATAGGCGTATAAATACAGTCGCATGCCCCCAGAGTCGCACAGGGATGAAGATATCTTCGAATCCCAGTATATAGACAGATATCTCAGCGAGTATGCGAGTGTTTCTTCAATAGTACGCGAGGCGCTGCCTTTTGAACTTATGGCGACTGTAGGTGGGGTCATTGCAGGGATCATTTTATCGGGAATGACCAGTGAACTTGAAATGATTCCCGGATTAATTGTTATTTATCCTGGTTTGCTCGGGCTACGCGGGAATATTTCCTCAACCCTTGGTTCCAGGCTGGGCAGTGCAATTCATATGGGGCTGATCACTGACATAGACAGGAACAACCCTGAGCTAACAAATAATATTTCAGGTTCTCTTCTTCTTGGTTTTTTAATGGCGATCTTGCTCGGGTTTTTAGGACATTTTGTTACCCTTGCTCTGGGTTTTGAAAGTGCGGGGGCTTTTAAACTTATCCTGATCTGTGTGATTTCTGCCCTTACTTCCGGAGTAATCCTTTCTTTTGTTGCTGTCCTGCTTGCCATAGGTATGTTCAGGTTCGGCTTCGATCCCGATAATGTTGTTACGCCTTCAATTGCAACTATCGGGGATATCGTTTCCATGTTCATGCTTTTTCTTTCAGCAAAACTGGTGATGATGCTTTGAGAAAAAAAGGGAGCCAGACCAGCTATTACACTGTAAGGGGTATTATCCAGCGTGGGCTTCCCGTTCTTTCGATTACCTGCGTAATAGGGATCATTGTCGGGCAGATACTTAACACAAGAGAAAACAGCCTGCTTTCTATGCCTGCAATCCTGATCCTTATCCCTTCCCTTATCAAGATTGGAGGCGACACGGGCAGCATGCTGGGTGCCAGACTCTCATCTGCCTTCCACATGGGGCTTGGGGACCGGATTTACAGGAACCCTGTGGTACATAACAGCGTTATTGCAGCAGCAATTGTGGGCTTTGTTTCTTCAATTTCTGTCAGTGTGCTGGTTTTCTTTGCAAGCAAATTCATGGGGTTTGGGATGCCTTTCCTTACCCTACTGGAAATCAGCCTTATTGCAGTAGTTATAGAACTTACAGTTGTATACTCTGCAACGATTGCCATCGCCTTTGCTTCTCACCGCTTCGGGATAGATCCTGATGATACTGTTATACCTATTATAGCAAGTCTTGGAGACCTTGTGGGGGTTATGGGAATCTTCATAGCCCTGCATTTGCTGGAGATTTTATAAATGGGATGCAAGTTAATAATATCACTTTTATCCAGAACATTTTTATTTAATTTATTAAGCCTTCCAACTCGTAATAATTCAATAATTAATAATTACTATGAGGTATATACTCATACACACCAACAATAAGGTAGAGTTGATACAGAGACCATGTTCCCTAAAGAATTCAGATACAGTCCAAGGAATCTTATAGACCTTTTGACTGAGATGAAAGATACTTCCGAACTCATGGTAGACCTGGCGTATTCCGCAATGGTCTATGATGATGAGGACATCGCAGAAGAGGTGCTTAACCTTGAAGATAAAATGGATACCCTCGACTATAATATGAAGATGGCTGCAATGTTAAGCACCCGCAGGGTTGATGAAGCTGAAGAACTCCTTGGAGTTTTGACGGTTGCTGCATCCTCGGAAAATATAGCAAACGCTGCGGGCGACATTGCCAAAATTGTTCTCATGAACATGGGTATTCCTATGGAGCTGAAGGTAGCCCTGAGGGAAGCAGAAGAAACCATTGTCAGGGCAACTGTTGATGCTGAATCTGTAATGGCCGGACGCACTCTTGGCGACCTTGAACTTGATATCGAAACCGGGATGTGGGTAATTGCAATCCGCAGAAGTGAGGACTGGATTTATGACCCTGATAAGGAGACCCGGATCCGCCAGGGAGATGTGCTGATCTCCAGAGGGCATGATGAAGGAGTTCCTCTTTTATTTCAAATGGCGACGACAAGGGAGTTTGTTCCGAAAGAAATAGAACACGATACAGCATTAAAGGACCTTGAACACGCCGTAGACATAATCGTGGACATGAAAAACATGTCTGAACTCTCGGTCGGGCTTGCTTACTCTGCGATCCTCTTCGATAACGAGGATATCGCATATGAGGTCAGTGCCCTTGAGTCCGAAATGGATTCCATGAAGTACGAACTTCAGCACTGGGTGCTTGAAACCGCAAAACACGTTGAAGATGTAAATTTGCTCAGGGGAATCCTGCACCTTGCCAGTGCCTCGGAAGCGATTTCTGACGCCGCCTACGGGATTGCAGATACCGTCCTGAGGGATATTGAGCTCCACCCAATCATTACCCTTGCAGTCCGAAACTCCGAAGAAGTGATCACCCGGCTCCAGGTAGAAAAATGCTCTCCAATAGTGGGCAAGACCTTCTCAGAACTGAGACTCGAAACCGAAACCGGGCTGCATGTAATGGCGATCAAGAGAGCAGAACGCTGGGTCTATGCTCCCAAAGGCAATAATGTTGTCCAGGCAGGAGACACGCTTATTGCCCGTGGGTCCAGGATTGGAGAAGGGGCGCTCATAGAGATGTGTGAGTGCAAGTTACGCCAGTGACACCCGAGTTGTGATTAGCACGATTTGTGATTAGCCCGAGTTGTGATTAGCACGAATAGCGACTCGCCCGAGTTGCGCCACCCGAGTTGCGCCTCGGGAGTACGCGGTCCTTTTCGCTGCGCTCAAGAGGACTACTTGATGGATTATAGCAGTGAGTTTTGCTGAAGTGGACTAAATTATGGATGTTAATACTGAACTGCGTTCAAGAGGACGAAATTAAATCGTTCTGACCCGTACAACCTTATTCGCTTTATCGTGTCGTTTTTGTCCCGCCCGAGTTGCGCCTCGGGAGTACGCGGTCCTTTTCGCTGCGCTCAAGAGGACTACTTGATGGATTTTAGCAGTGAACTTTGCTCAGGGGACTAAATTATGGATGTTAATACTGAACTGCGCTCAAGAGGACGAAATTAGAGCGTTCTGAACCGGGCAACCTTATTTGCTGTACCGTGTCGTTTTTGTCACGCTCGACGCAGGAGAGCGGCTTTCAGATAAAAAAAGAAGAGAAAATAAGAGCCTGAAAGTGAAAACTACTGAGAACACTGTAAAAAACTAATCGATAGAAATGACCGGGGAAGCCTATAAGATTTAACCGAAAATCAACAAAAAATCAACAGGAAAGAAGAAGAAAAAACCGACAGATAAGTACCAAACAAGATAGAATTAAATTCGATCTAAAAAAGAATTTTTCTATTTTATTTTTTCGTTCTTATTTCTTATTTCTTTTTTTCGATAGACCACCAGACAGGCTGGCGGAGGCTTTCGAGGTTATGCGGGTCAAAAGAGGTTCTAGAGGAGAAGAGTAGATTTTTCGACTAGCGGAGCATTTCTGATAGAATTTTTCTGGCTGGAAGGCGGTTACAGCCCTGTACGGCGCGCGAGTAAAAACATATCTACGGTTTTGGGATATTTTCAAAATATCAACTGAGTAATCAGCGGCTGCTCTTCGCTTAAGTACACAGAAATCCATTGTATTTCTGGTTTTTATACCTCGGGTTACATATTACTCTATGGGAGTTTGAGATGGTAATTGTTGGATTTTCAAGAAGTAAGGATACCCTTGAATCCGTGAGGACAGCTGTGGAACTTGCAGGTGGGCTCGGAATTAAGGAAGGGACAACTGTATTGATCCGGCCTAACGCAAACACTGCAGACCCTGCTCCGGGTTCGACAAACCCCGAGGTTTTGAGGGGAGCTATCAGGGAAGTAAAAAGATACAACCCGGGAAAAATAATTGTGGCTGAAAAGTCTATGACTACCCTGGATACCGAAAATGTGATGAAGAAGCTTGGGCTCTGGCAGATTGCGGAAGTCGAAGGGGTGGACGAAATCCTGACCTTTGATCATATGAAGCGCTGGCATGTGAAACCTGACGGGGCTTCTTCCTGGCCCATCGGCTTTTTTGTGCCTGAGCTTCTGTCATCAGTTGATTACACGATTGCCCTTCCGGTAATCAAGACTCACTGGACTGCAACGTTTACTATGGGCCTTAAGTCCCAGATCAGCATAACCGCAGACGGAGACAGGCGGCAGCTTCCTCACGGACAGGGGATGGATACGCTCTTCGGAAACATGATTGCCGAATCTAACCTCGCTTATAAGCCTGATTTCTATATCTCGGATGCGACAAAGTGCTTTGTGACTGAAGGCCCGAATATAGGGACCCTGAGGGAGCCGGGAATTATCCTGGCAAGCCCGGATGTGATTGCAAACGATGTGGCAGGACTTGCCCTTCTGAAAACCCTGGGCACCGTTCCGAAAATCCAGAGGAACTCAGTCTGGGCTCAGCCCCAGATAAAAAAGGCTGTGGAACTAAGACTGGGGGCGCGCAGCAAAGAAGAGATCATGGTCAAGGGCTCCGGGGTAGAAGAGATAAACGAGATTATTGCCAACCTTGCCTGACCTGACCGTTACCTGATGTTATCTGAAAAAGATCTCCTGATGGATCAGATTTCCGAAAATTCCATCTTTCCCGGGAGAATCAGGGCGGACTGAAGGTGAAAACCCGGACGACTTTAAAGGATAAGACACTGTACCAGCAATACATTTCGGTCCCCGTTTTTCAATGCCTGTGCAATTATGATCACCTATCACCAAAATTTATTTATTTTCGACAGGCACATAATAGATTAATTGGGGTATTTTCTATGAAATGCGAAATCTGTGGAATAGAGAGCGATGCAAGATACTGCAACGATTGTGGCAAAGTTATGAACGATGTTATAAGACGCGTAGGTGAAGCTCGCTGGGCAGCAATTGATGACTGCGCATTTATTTATCCGCTTGTACGGCGCGTAGGTAAAGGGGAACTTACAGTTCACGATATAATTCAGTCTCTTGATGTTGAAGATTGAGTTATCTGCCTTTTAGAGCTCCATCCTTATCCAGGATGACTTTAAAAATTGTTCCTGAGCTGCACAGTTTATTTCTAAACCTGGTTTTCAGGTTACCGGAGGTATCGATACCTGTTGTGCAGCCAGGTAATTCCGGAAAACGGACTTAAACCGTACTGGAAGTTAAGTTCGGGTAATTTAAGTCTGGTCAATTTAAGTTATTTTTCAGAGGTTCAGGCTTTAAGGTCGGGTTTCAAATTAGTTTATACTATGGTATCTCAATTCAAGTTTTAAAGTCGGGTTCTGAGATAAGGTTCTGAGATAAAATCCTTAAGGTTATATCTCTTTAGCCTTAACATTATAGTGTTAAGCAATTTTCTCTGATCTCAGGAACTGGTGCTGTGCGTCAACTACCCCTGAGCTAAAGACTCAGGGGCTTGTCTAACAAGCCCTGGTTGACCAGATCACCGATTAGGAGCTTTGGAAAATCGGTAAACGATAGGAAAGAAATAGTTACCCTTGGATGTCGCCTCAGTTTAAGGCTCTAAGGATGCAGGTTAAACAGTCCTGAGAGGTAGGGACAGTGCTTGCATCGTTAAACCTTTCCATATCAGATCGAGAGGAGGACGGATTCCTGAATTGACTCCACAATTCGGATACGCATTACCCTACGTATGTAGGTGGAGGGTGATTTATTCGCCCTCATTACATTGATAAAAAACTAATTCAATAGAGCAGGATGGGGAAGTTTACGCATTCCTTCCCTGAGCTAAAGATTCAGGGGTTTCCTGCTGAGGGTTTATGAACAGAAAAGCCGGAGCAGTTGTTTTAATGTTCCTGTTTGCAGGAGTGCTCCTGATTTCGGGATGTATAAAAAATGAGCAGACTGAAGCACCTGCAGATGAAAAGTCTTCCGATACCGGCAAAGGGGATGAGAATATGGACATCCAGATTATAAAGGTTTTTAGCAGCGCGTTTGAATCTAACAGTACTATCCCCCGAAAATATACATGTGATGGGGAAAACATAAACCCGCCTCTGGAATTTGCGAACATTCCGGAGGAGACCGAAAGTCTGGTACTGATCATGGACGATCCTGATTCTCCCATGAATCCATTTACTCACTGGGTCGTCTGGAATATTGAGCCGGTGGCAAAAATAGACGAAGATAGTATCCCTGGGATTGAGGGAATCAATAATTTCAGGAAGATCGGCTATGGAGGCCCATGCCCTCCCTCAGGAACGCATAGATATTTCTTCAAGGTTTATGCACTGGACAGGCAGCTTGAGCTCAAAGCAGGAGCCGGGAGAAAAGAGCTTGAAAACGAAATGATAGGGCACATCATTGCCGAAGGGGAACTGATGGGGAAATACGGTAAAACCTGATCAGAGAAAAAGGGTATTATCCTGAATAAGCTATACCTTTATTATGCGGTATGCTTCGATTGTGGGATATACCCTGATCATAAGGCAGACCTGATTTTCTTGAAGACTGGGGGGAAGATAGTGGAAGAAAATAAAAAGGATGAACAGAGAAACGCAACACCTGAAGAGAGTAAGGACGTATTTGAAAATCCTGGAGAGGGACTGGAAAAGGCGACCTTTGCTGCAGGCTGTTTCTGGGGAATCGAAGAGGCTTTTCGACAGGTAAAAGGCGTGGTTGTAACTGCGGTTGGCTACAGTGGAGGGCATTTTGAAAAGCCTACTTACGAGCAGGTCTGCACCCTTAATACCGGACATGCAGAGGCCATACGGGTCATTTTCGACCCCAAAGTTGTTTCGTATAATGAATTGCTGGAGGTCTTCTGGAAGGTCCATGACCCGACCACAAAGGACAGGCAGGGACCTGATGTAGGAAAACAGTACCGCTCTGCGATCTTTTACCACAGCGAGGAGCAAAAAGCTGCTGCTCTAGCCTCAAAGGAAGAACTAGAGAAGTCAGAGGCTTTCAAAAACCCTATCGTAACCGAGATAGTACCGGTTTCTGATTTCTATATGGCAGAAGATTACCACCAGCAGTACTTTGAAAAGAAGGGGTTTTTGCAGAATATACTAAGGAGTTTTAAGAAATAACTGTTGAAGACAGGCTCTGTAGATAAAATCAGTATAGATCCGGAACTGTGCGAAAAAATCATGCACAAATAAGTAGTGCACAAATAAGTAGTGCACAGACAAGTAATGCATAGACAAGTCACGCACAGACTATAACGTTCATGCCTCAGACAGCCACAATACAGAGCATTAGACTATAAAGAACCATAATCCAGTGCAAAGTTACGGGCCGAAACAGCACAGACCATATAAAAAGATTAATTTAGAGGGATTCTCAAAGTAGGTCCGATGGAAAACGCGGTCTCTATAAGGGAACTATCAAAAGTTTTCGGGAAAACTCCTGTCCTGAAAGCCCTTGACCTTGACCTCAGAAAAGGCGAATTCGCGGTTATTTTTGGCCCAAACGGGGCTGGAAAGACCACTCTTTTGAAGTTGATCTCAACTCTGATAGAACCTACCGCAGGTTCTGTTTTCGTGTCCGGGTTTAATATAACTGAAGAGCCCGAAAAAGTCCGCAAAGAAATAGGGATGCTTTCCCACGATTCTTACCTCTACGGAGATCTTACTGCAAAAGAAAACCTGCATTTTTTCGGAAAGATGTATGGAATTGATGGTCAGGAACTCGAAAAGAGAATTTTACAGCTTTTAAAAGAGGTCGGGCTTGTAACAAAAGCGGACGAAAGGGTCAGCACTTTTTCAAGAGGCATGAAACAGAGGCTTTCCATTGCAAGGGCTCTGCTTCACAGACCTTCCCTCCTCCTTCTGGACGAACCATATACAGGGCTTGACCCCGGAGCCTCCCTGGTTTTCGAAAATCTCCTTAAAAGCCCTGAATTCCAGGGAAGCACAAAATTAATGGTTTCCCACGACCTTGAAAGGGGCTTTGCCCTCTGCAACAGGCTCCTGATCCTGGATAAAGGAAAGTTTGTATATGATGGATTTAAGACAAATTTCTCAGGGTTTCAGGAATTCAGGGAAAAATGCGGCTCCATGCTCGCATGAGCCCGAAAGTTAAGAAAGAAAAATACGATTAAAATGGATATTTTAAAAAAGGGATATTTAAAAAAGGGATATTTAAAAAAGGGATATTTAAAAAAGGGATATTTAAAAAAAGGATATTTAAAAAACGTAAGTATAAAAAGACAAATATTGAAATCAGGATAAAGTAACAGGTAATGTGAAAACAGGAGTTTAAAAAATGATCCGGAGCTTTTATATCGCTGCAAAAGACCTTAAAGCCGAGTTCCGGACAAAACAGATGCTCAACTCAATGTTCATTTTCTCGCTTCTGGTGCTTGTGGTCTTCAGCGTTTCTTTCGGGGATTTTCTCGGGGATGCTGAGAAAGTTGAAAAACTTGCTCCCGGCGTGCTCTGGATTGCTTTCACCTTTGCCGGGATGCTCGGGCTTTCCAGGACCTTCGTAATGGAAACTGAAAACGGATGTCTTGAAGCACTTATGCTCTGCCCTGTGGACAGGGGTGCGATTTATACCGGGAAAATCCTCTCCAACCTTGCGATAGTATTTCTTATGGAAGCTGTAACCCTGCCCTTCTTTATCATACTTTTCAATTACAGCCTGGGAATCGGAACCCTGTTCCTGCTCCTGCTCATCTTCTTCCTCGGGACTTTCGGATTTATTGCTGTCGGGACCCTGCTCTCTGCCCTTACCCTTGGCACCCGTACCAGAGAACTTCTCCTGCCTGTCCTTCTCCTGCCTGTCCTCCTGCCTGTCCTGATTCCTGCAGTGGAAGCAACTGCCGGAGTTCTTGCCGGCAACAGCATTGGAAATCTGGTTCCTGAAATCAGGTTGCTTGCAGTTTACGACCTTGTGTTCTTTGTAATCTCGCATCTGGTCTTTGAATATGTTGTTTCGGACTGAGGTCTGACTAAGGTTTTTCGGGCAGGAAAAAAGAAGGACGAGAAGAAAAAAGAAGGTAAAAGGAAAATAGTAAAACAGAAGAATCTTCAAGACAGCGATCAAAATCGAATCAATAATAAACGAAGTCAACTACCCGCCAATAAATTGGCAGGCATGTAATAGTGCTTTGGTTGACCAGCTTAAGTATTAATTTACTACGTTGGATTTGTCATAACACCTGCAGGTGCTTCCTCAGCTTGTAGCTCTGTTGTATAATATTAAAAGTTCTGTAGGGTAGGAACGGTGTATTATACCTGTCAAGCATTTCCAACATTAGCGAGAGGAGACACGAACGTGCGTTACCGGAAGCAGGATTCATCTTACTTCTGAGATCGGAGAAATCCAATTATGATTTTCGTATTAAACAAAAACAAACAACCATTAAGTCCCTGTCATTCAGCAGTTGCCAGAAAATTGCTTAAAACAGGAAAAGCTGTTATTCATAAAAAATATCCATTCACAATTCGACTAAAAGAGTTGAAAAATTCCGAAAATAAAGCTGAATTCCGATTAAAAATAGACTATGGAAGCCGACACACAGGTTTAGCTATCTTAAATGGTTCTAAAGTAATTGGGCTTGCTCAAATCCATCACAAAACCAGTATTAAAAGCAATATGGATAGCCGCAGAGAAATGCGGAGAACTCGACGAAATAGAAAAACCAGATATAGAAAACCCAGATTCAACAACAGAAAACGAAAAGAAGGTTGGCTTCCTCCATCCCTGCAAAGCAGGGTAGACAACATCCAAAATTGGGTTGCTAAACTGCAAAAGTTATGTCCTTTGACTCATATTTCGTATGAAAATGCCAAATTTGATACCCAGTTAATGCAAAATCCTGAAATATCAGGTGTTGAATATCAGCAGGGAGAACTTCAGGGATACGAAGTTAGGGAATATTTGCTTGAAAAATGGGGGAGAAAATGCGCATATTGCGGAGCAGAGAATGTTCCCCTGGAGATAGAACATATAATTCCAAGAGCAAGAAAAGGAACTGACAGAGTTTCCAATCTAACATTAGCCTGCAGGACTTGCAATGAAGCAAAAGGAACCATGACAGCAGAAGAATTCGGGTATCCTGAGATTCAAAAACAAGCAAGAATACCACTGAGGGATGCTACACTCGTAACTGCTACACGATGGAAAGTCTACAACACACTCACAGAAAAGGGACTTGAAGTCGAATGTGGCACAGGTGCAAGAACGAAGATGAATAGAATCAGGTTGAATCTACCCAAAGATCATCATTTTGATGCAATTTGTGTTGGTGCTTCAACACCAAATGAAATTAGATTCAAAACAAATTCAGTACTTCACATAAAAGCAAAAGGTAGAGGATCACATTGCAGAACCAATCTTGATAAGTACGGATTTCCTAGAGGGTATCTGAGTAGACAAAAGAGTTTCTTTGGATTCCAAACAGGAGATATTGTTAAAGCGGTTGTTCCGAAAGGAAAACACAAAGGAATTCTTTTTGGTGCTGTAGCTTGTAGAAAAACAGGGTATTTTGATATTAAAAATAAAGAAGGTGTTAGAATAGGGCAGGGAATTAATCATAAATATTGTAATATTTTGAGTCGAGCAGATGGATATGAATATGCCACAGAGAATTTGGAAGTTGACGGAATTCCTCCTACGACTGAAGTCATAGGCATCCTTCCTTAATTTATCGTGAATCGAGTCAATAACAAGTATCGGTATTGAATTTTTGTTATCTTAACCTATCAAAACACGTGAACAAAATGGCATCAAATTCCAGAAAAACCGGAGTGCTGGCAGTTGCAACTGCCGGTGTAATGCTTCTTGCGATATACATGATCTTTTTCTACCTGCCTCCGATTAAGGGCGAAGCAGGCGAGGTTCTGAGCGGGAGCTTCAGGATCTTTTTCTTCCATATGCCAATAGCAATTATATCTTATCTGGCCTTTGGAGTTGTATTTGCCGCAAGTATCCTCTACCTCCGGGAAAAATCTCTCAAATGGGATATCTACGCCCGCTCGGCTGCTGAAGTAGGAACCCTTTTTGCATTCCTTGTGCTTGTTACGGGTTCGATCTGGGCAAAGGATGCCTGGGGTTGGTACTGGATCTGGGATCTCAGGCTGACCACCTCCCTGGTTCTCTTCCTTGTTTACCTCGCCTACATGATGCTCAGAAAAGCCCTCGAAGAGCCTGAAAAAAGAGCCCGGCTTTCGGCAGTCTTCGGAATTTTAGGCTTCATGTCCGTACCCCTGAGTTTCTTTTCAATCCGACTCTGGCGCTCGGCTCATCCCCTTATGTTTGGAGGAAACACAGGTGGAAGCGGAGGAGGACTTGAAGGAACGGCGCTTCAACTGACCCTCCTTGTCAATTTCATAGCTTATTTCCTGCTTTTCCTCACCCTTTTTTCCATCAAGGTGAAAAACGAGCAGATGCAAGAAGCAATTGATGAAAAAAGAGTTGAAGAATTTGAGGAAAATATTTAAAGAAAAACCTTTCCTCTTTCACATTTTTCCCCTTAAACATTTTTCCCCTTTAACAGTTCTCCTCTTCCACACCATATCTTTCGGCTCTGTTTTGGAAATTTTTTGATAAGAATAGGTATTATTTTTCTGGACTTTTTGCATTTACTTTTTACTTGAGGTCTCCTCTGAATATATAGTCGTTATCTGCCCTTTGACTGTGGCAGTTGTAACAGCTCTCCACCTTGCCTTCTGCCTGTATACTTCCGTTTACGTCATAAACCATCCAGTACCAGTCATTGTGTTCCGGGTCAAAACCTTCGACCTTATGCATCAGAGTGACCGCGACCAGCTCTTCATCGGAATTATAATTCTCTTTCAAAATTGTGCTATTGTAAGGCATAACCCCGGCCTTTTCCTCAATTGCAGAAACTGCTTCATCCGAGGCATAGATTGTAACAAGAGCTCCATGTGGACTATTTCCGGCAGTGAGTTCTGTCGTGCCCGGCAGGAGATTCCAGTTTTGATACTTGTTTTCTTCTGTTACGTATGTATACAGGGCTTCCCCGCTAAGAGTTTCCCCTTCGGGAGCTGTATCTTCGGCTACAGGAGTCTCGTTGACCTGCTCAGGCCCGGATTCATCCGAAGCACAGCCAGGAAACATAACTGCAAGCAAAATAAGAAGCATCGTCCATGTTATGTATTTCATTTTAAGCATTTCCCCACCCCTGATATTTTGTTTTCATTTGCAAGTTTACAATTTTTGGTTTTATTTGCCATTTGACAATTTTTGATTTTATTTGAGATTCTATAATTTTTGTTTTTATTTGCTAGTTTATAATTTAAGAATTCTATAGTAATTATTCATATCTATGGGATAAATTTTGACTGAGGGGTCAGGTTTTCGGAAGCTTCAAGCTCACACGATTAAGCTCCGGGAAAATTATTTACCCTTTCTTTTCCTATCTTTTTCTATGATTTTTGACCCTATCATGGTCTGCAACATGGAGCTGCAGAACCACTTTGTGAGATCTGCGACCCATGAGTTCATGGCCGAAGAAGACGGGACGCCCACTTTTAGGCTTGGAGACCTCTATGAAGAGCTTGCAAAAAATGAAGTCGGGATGATCATAACCGGATATTCTTATGTTCTTCCAGGCGGTCAGAGCGATAACTTGCAGCAAGGTATCTATGATGACCGTTTCATCGAGCCATACCGGAAGATAACCGAAAGGGTACACAGGTACAAAAGCAGAATTGTGCTCCAGATAGTGCATGGAGGACGGCAGGCAGACACTTCGGACGAATACCCGGTTCCGATTGCTCCGTCAGTGGTCAAAAACGGGCATTCGTCAGTAGTCCCCAGGGAGATGACCGAAAAGGAAATCCTGGAAATGATTGAGGCTTTTACCCTGGCGGCTGTGAGGGCAAAGGCGGCAGGCTTTGACGGAGTCCAGCTCCACTGCGCCCACGGTTTCCTCTTAAGCAACTTTATATCCCCTTACACGAACAGGAGGACTGATAGATGGGGAGGCTCCGTAGAAAACCGGGCAAGGATAGTCACGGAGATAGTAAGGCGCATAAAAGAAGAAGTAGGGAACGATTTTCCGATTCTTGTGAAAATGAATGCAACGGATGGTTTCCAACCTGGCTCAGCGAAGGCAGGGCTGGGACTCGATTCCCCTGAATGCGTGGAAATTGCAAAAATTCTTGAAAAGGCAGGTATATGTGCAATAGAGGTCAGCGGAGGGATAGGCGAAGCAGGCGGGGTAACCATAAAAACTGCAATTAATTCTCCTGCAAAAGAGGCATATTTCAAGAACTACTCAAAGATGATCAAAAGTGCAGTGGGTATCCCGGTAATCCTTGTAGGTGGCATCAGGTCTCTTTCTGTAATGGAGGAACTTCTTGCAAACGGGTTTGCAGACCTTATATCAATGAGCAGGACGTTCATCAGCGAACCTGACCTACTTTTAAAGCTTAAATCCGGAAAGGCTAAAAAGGCAAGGTGTGTATCCTGCAACCTCTGTTTCGACCCCGAGGGGATTAGGTGCAATTTCGAGTTTCAGTGAGTTCAGGAAAACTGTATTTTTTTACAGTTTACTTTTTAATTTTTAATTTTTAATTTTTTATTGTTTCCCAAGTTTACTCTTTTTTAGTTTTTTCCCTTCTTTCCACTTTCTCTTTTTTTCTAATTTTTCCTTTTTTCTTCCAACCGATTTTTGGTTTTTGTTTACAATTGTTTTTTAATTTATTACTTCAAAAAGTGGGTCTAAACGTATATTTTTTATAATAGAGAGATACAAAAGGGATAAGCTTTATAGCCTATTTATAGGGACTCTGGTTTACATTTTTTTGCCAGGCCCTCTAACTAAAAAATGTTTGTGAGGAAACATAATTATGTCAGAAGAGAACCGTGTCGGCAGTAAGATACGCCATCTTAGAGAAGCCCAGGATATGACTGTTGAAGAACTGGCTGAAGCCAGTCAGAGCAGCGTGGAGTTAATCCAGCAGTTAGAAAACGGAGCCCTCGTTCCCTCCTTAACCCCTCTTTTAAAGATTGCCCGGGCTTTAGGCGTCCGTCTCGGGACTTTTCTAGACGACATGCCCCAGAGCGGGCCTGTAGTGGTAAAGGCAGGACTATCCGAAAACGTGGTCCGTTTTTCCGGAAAGACCGAGAGACCTAAGAAGAGTGCTCTTGAGTTTTACTCCCTTGCCTCGGACAAAGCAGACCGCCATATGGAGCCTTTTATTATTGACATCCATCCCTCTCCTGAGGAAAGCCACAAGCTCTCTTCTCATGAAGGGGAGGAGTTCATCTACGTCCTTTCAGGAGAAATTGAAATCTTCTACGGCAAGGATGTTCACAGACTGAGTATCGGAGACAGCATCTATTACGATTCCATTGTCCCACATGACGTCCATGCAACGGGAAAAGAGGATGCACGAATAATGGCTGTAGTCTATGCTCCTCTCTAAGAGCCTCAGTTGGATGGGTAAGAGAGTAAGAATTGACTTCAACGGGCAAAGTTTAGATTAAAAATTGGATAATTGAGTACAATATTAAGAGCTAGGGAATCCAAAATGTTCAGTATAAATGTTAGTCCGCGCTTTGGAGACATTGATGGTCTCGGGCATATAAATAATACAGTCCTTCCGGTCTGGTTCGAAACGGGAAGAAACTCCATTTTCAGGCTTTTCTCCCCGGACCTTATCCTTAGCCCTGATGTGTGGCACCTGATTCTTGTAAGAACTGAGTTTGATTTTCTGAAGCAGATGTATTTCAGGTCCGATGTGGAGATCAGGACCTTCGTTGCAAAGATCGGAAACAGTTCCTTTACTGTCGGGCATGAAGCCTGGCAGGAAGGGGAACTCAAGGTCAAAGGCCAGGCGGTACTGGTCTATTATGACTTCAAACTCCAGAAAGCGTTTCCCCTTCCGGACTCTATCCGCGAGGTCCTGAAAAGGCACATGTTCCCTTCAATGGACACTTCCCCGGAGGACGCAAGAACTGATACGGATTCTCCCTGCTCGATTTAAACATACTTCAGAAACACCTTTTACTGGCCTGGATGTAAAAACCCCATTCATAAGCCGAAAGTTTCAGAAAGTAGATTCTGAAAGTAGTTTCTGAAAATAGTTTCTGAAAGTAATAGTCCAGAAGATGAGGCTGAAACCATGCATCTTATAGAAGATTCTCTTGGAGAATACTTTGAAAAACAGGTAGCTGTAGACCCTGACCACGAATTTATCATTTATCCCGACCGTAACCTGCGCTTTACTTATGGCCAATTCAACGAAAGGGTAAACAACCTTGCAAAAGGGCTGCTTGCGATAGGGATAAAAAAGGGAGACCATGTAGGGATCTGGGCAAAGAACGTCCCTGACTGGCTTACCTTCATGTTTGCCACCTCGAAGATAGGAGCAGTGCTCGTTACGGTAAATACCGCATACAAGAGCCATGAAGTTGAGTATGTGCTTAAACAGTCAGATATGAAGGCACTTGCTCTTATCGATAGTTTCAGGGACGTTGATTATCTTGAAATTATTAACGAGCTGGTCCCGGAGCTCAAGAGTTCTGAAAGAGGGCGCCTGAGAAGTAAAAATTTCCCATTCCTGAAGAGCGTAATTTATGTTGGACAGGAAAAGCACAGGGGTATGTACAATACCAATGAGCTGATGCTCCTTGGCAGCCATTATCCCGATGACGAGCTCAAGAAGATTATGGCAAGTGTCAGTGGAGATGATGTAGTCAACATGCAGTATACTTCAGGGACAACCGGTTTTCCGAAGGGAGTTATGCTGACCAGCAAAAATATCCTGAACAATGGGCTCTCCATAGGCGACCGCCAGAAGTTCACTCACGAAGACCGGCTCTGCCTGACAGTGCCTCTTTTCCACTGTTTTGGAATCGTACTAGGAGTTATGGCTATCCTGACCCACAGGGCAACACTTGTTATGCTTGAGGTTTTCGACCCTCTCCTAGTGCTCGCTGCAATCCAGAAAGAGAAGTGTACCGCACTTTATGGCGTCCCTACAATGTTCATTGCCGAGTACACCCATCCCATGTTTGATATGTTCGATCTCTCTTCCCTTAGAACCGGGATCATGGCTGGTTCTACCTGCCCTGTAGAAGCCATGAAAAAGGTCGTAAAAGATATGCACTGCCACCAGATCACCAGCGTCTACGGACTTACGGAAGCATCTCCGGGAATGACCCAGACAACTGTCGATGACCCCGTGGAACTCAGAGTTGAGACTGTAGGCAAGTGTTTCCCTGGAGTTGAAGTCAGAGTAGTTGACCCATCTACAAATGAGCCAGTGCCTCCTAACACAGTAGGAGAGCTCTGCTGCCGTGGATATAATATCATGAAGGGTTACTACAATATGCCGGAAGAAACAAAAAAAGTGATTGATGAAGAAGGCTGGCTGCACAGTGGGGATCTTGGGACCTGTGACGAAAAAGGTTACTACAGGATTACTGGCCGCATAAAGGACATGATCATCCGGGGCGGGGAAAACATCTATCCCCGGGAAATTGAAGAGTTCCTGCACGCAATGCCCGGTGTCAAAGATGCTCAGGTAGTTGGCATACCTGATACGAAATACGGAGAAATCGTAGGAGCCTTTGTTATCCTTGAAAAAGGTGCAGACCTTACGGAAGCCGATATCAGGGACTATGCTGTAAGCAAGATCGCACGCTATAAGGTTCCGAAGCATGTCTTCATAGTAAAGGAATACCCTCTGACCGCAAGCGGCAAAATCCAGAAATACAAGCTCAAGGAACTGGCTGTGGAGCTTCTGAAAAATGGAGAGGCAAACGGCAACTAATTCAGTACTATCGACCTTAAGGTCGATTTCTTTTTTAGTTGTAGTTTTGTTTTTATTATTTTCTTCCCTGAATATTTCTTTCTAATGCCTTAATAAAACTTTATTTTTCCTGTAACCCATACTTTCTTGAAATTTAGGTTAGTCCTTATTTTGCTTTGCTTGAAAATTTTAATTGGATTAAAAAAGAAGAAGCTATCTATATTTTAGGAGTAAACTATAATTTTCAGCCAGTTATAAAATAATGCCTCAATCAAATGTTGATAAGCAAACAAAATTAATAAATCATTGAATATTTAACGTAATTTATGTATCCCCTTCAAATTGAGTGGAAAGCTCTGTTTTTCAACTCAACGAGCTTTTTTCTCTGATGATTTGAGCCAGAGGTGGCATCTCAAATTTATTGCTCACTCTATCCCATATGTACTGATATGC
>NZ_JAQUVZ010000058.1 GCF_028693135.1 Methanosarcina sp. | reverse complement strand
TTTGATTAAGACGAAAATAGAAGAAACAAAAATAGTAAGGTAGAAATTTTCAAAATGGTGTAAATTTGGGTGGAAATTGGTTGCGATACCTGCAAAAATGAGTTAATTTGACAATGTCAAGTTATTAATTCCATTTTTTTGGTTGTTAACTTCTGCTCAAACTATATTTTTAGGGTTATTGTCTACTTTAACGGAATTTGGGGCGGTGGCGCGAACATACCCCGTTGCTTGCAGCGGGGTGCGCCAGCGCAACTTTGATTTTCTAAAAAATTCGGGGTAGATTTAAGCAGACCGCCGGCAGGAAAAATATATCAAATGAATTGGAAAAATGAGTGGATTTGCTCACAAAGACGATGAAAAGAAGAAGATAAAATCGGATCGGGCCTTTCTAAAAATGGATTCCTGGCATACACTAATCAAAAATCGTTGATAATCAGGGATTTGGGCTCAGCAGTTTATTCACCTCACGGAGAATGTCTTCTATAAATACTTCGGGAGATTCTCTGGGTTCTGCTTCATTTCCGTGATGGACATGATAGGGGAATGTTTTCAGGTCTTTCCAGTGTGGGGAATTATCCCAACGCTTTACCATTTCATCCCCTTTTTGCAGGTGATAGGAATATCGTCTAAAATCTGACCCTGAGCTTTCATTTATCTGCAACGTGTAACCCCCTTTAAGAGTTATTCTTGCTTTCAGGGCCTGGACAGGTGGTTCAACTATTGCTTTGATAACGTTTAATTCAAGTACAAGATCACTGGAAGAAAGAGTAGAAAAAGTTTTGCTTATTGTCATAGGAACTGTTCCCAGTACCGTGATGCTGTGACATAGCTTTCCCAGATTATGAAATCATCCCATTCTTCAAAATCTTCTTCCCCGACTCTCGAATGGATTCTTTTCTCAAAAGCAGAAAAGTCCATGCCGTATTTCTGCTCCATTTCAGCTACCTTTTTGTCGTAGTAATCTATCTTTTGTTCAGCCTGGTCATGCACAAGCCCCTTTAAGGCCTCCTGTTCGTCTTTATACAGGCCTGCTTTCACCATGTCACTGATAGGTTCAAAGATTTTCCGGGAAATTTTCACGTACTCAATAGCATCTCCCAATAGTATCACCTAACTACCATTTTATCTCTCCAACCTTAAATGTATTATGTATGCTCCTGGCACCTCTCTTTTCCGCCACATTTGCAAAAGGATTCGAGGAAGATTTCAGCAGACCGCCGGCATGATAAATATATTTCAAATGAATTAGAATGAGGTTTAAAGGAAATAATATAACTTACACAACTTCAGAACCTGTAGAGGGCTTTTCAGCAATAGCCACATACTCGGCAAAGGATTCTGATTCTGGAATTGGTAAATTGTCCTCCAGCAGTCCCTGAACGTGCATTTCAATGGCTTCATAGATATTTTTCTCTGCCTCCTCTCGGGTAGAGCCTGTGGCTACACAGCCCGGCAGATCAGGTGAATACGCTGAATAGTTGTTGTTTGCTTTTTCGATCACAACTAGGAAACGATGCATGATTAGTCCTCCACTTTTAATTGTGCTTGTTTTAAGATGCTGTTCAATGTCCCTGGAGCAAGATCATCTCCACTATGGCCCGCAATTTTTACCCTACCTGGTTTAGCAGGATGCTTGTATTGCCGGTGGCTGCCTTTTGTTGCAACCAGATATCAACCATCGACTTCAAGAAGTTTTATGACCTCACGTACTTTCATTTTAATCTATCTTCATGGATATTTAAATGTAATTCGAAAATTTGCAGAATCCAGGCAGAGGCGATCCATTATTCAATTTGATAATTGTCCATTCATCAAAAACTTCTTCCAGGTTTCTGCGGCATTCCTCAAGGGTTTTGCCGGTAGCCCACACACCCTCAAGTTCGGGATCTTCTCCATAATAAGGTTCTTCGTTATCGATTATTTCGTATTTTGCCCTTTTCAAGAGCTGCGTGGTTATACTGGATAAGTATGATCACATCTTTCCGAACATGATATATCTAATTTTATGCGGTCTAAATCTTATATAGATTCTGTGAGCCGGAGAATTAAAGTTTTTGGGTTTTCTATTTCTCATATTTCGTTAACCGGATTCTGGGGAGATTCCAGCAGACCGCCGGCAGGAAATATATATTTTAAAGGAATTAAAAAACGCGATATTGGATCACTCAAAATATTGCTGACACCAATATATTTCTCATCTTTCTCGAAATCTTACCAATAGATTTCAATATCTTTTACGGTACCTAACGGATTAAAGTAGACTCCCGGTACTCCCTGAGCCCTTTTTCTTTTGTGAATCTCATAAAATTCGTAATCTGGAGAGTTTGTCTTATAGGTTGATACAAGACCATACTCCTTACCTATTTGTACATAAGCAATTTTATCTTTATTGTCTAGAGATCCTAATTGCTCAGTATCGCCTGTACAATCTACAAAGACAATGCCTTTATCCGTAGTGTTAAAAACATTGAGGGCATGAGATTCCATATCCAGAAAATCTACACCGACATATCCTGCCTTAATCCCTTCATTTTCAGCGTTGTTGTGAAGCATTTCGGCAAAGTCAGCACAAACAAAGCTGCTATTATAGAGAAATTCATCTGTAGGATCACTTCGCAGGAAAAAAATTAACTTATCCCATGTAGGGTCAGTAGCATTTTTGTAGTTAACCAACTGGACAGCTTCTCCAGATGCTTTAGCTATCGGAAGTTCTTTTTTGTTAATCCCATTATCCAGATAATTATCCAGATCTTGTTTCACCGAAACTGTATCATTTAGTTCATAATTATTCGTAAAGAAAAAAGTGACCAGAACTCCAATACACAGCAAACTTAAATATAGGATTATGTTTTTTGAGCTTCGTGCTTTAGTTTTGTTTCTTGAAATGGTGTTTGAGCTTTTTGATCTTCTGGTAGTTCTTTTTGGTTTTTCGGATTTATTATTCTTAGATTTGTTTTCGTCGATAAAGGGAGAAATAGGATTCTTCTGCTCGTTATCTTTAGTGTTTGAAGAAGCGAATTTCTCTGTATATTTTGCTGGGCTGGGATTTTTAACTATAACCTCATATCCTCTGTCATCTGTTTTTCCATAGTTTTTTGCAACAAACAAAACTTTTTCCTGAAACTTTCTCTCCTGTTCAATATTATAGATTTGCAAGCCTAAACAGTTATGTGCTTCTGGTAATCTGCAATCCTCACAATAATAGGCCCCACAAAATTTACATTTAAAAGGAAGATAATTTATTTTCTTGCCACAACAACCACAGTTAACCATCTAGCATCAATAAATAATGTATTGTAATACATATTAACTTTTCTTATCCTGTTCTGCAAAAAAAACTATAAATTTGTAAGGAAACAGAAGTGATGCATTTTCGAGAATCTAACTGAAGTTAAAGATTTTTTGGTATTTCAGTATCCGAAAAAAATATCCAATAAGATTTAAGCAGGCACCGGCAAGAAAAATATATTTCAACTAAATTTAATGTGAAGAAAAACGTCACTTGAATCTGAAAAATCTCCCAGAGGAAAAAGAATCACTTTAATCTAAAGAAGCCCTGCAAAGTGCCCCTTATAAAGCTGCAAATATTCACAAGATGCAAAAGATCACAAGTTAAGAAAAAAGTATATTCCGAGTCTAACGTTTATTTAAAAAAGTGAAAAAGAAATAAGTGTTGATGTAACCTCAGTTACACAAATAACACTTAATATCTGTTGTTTTCTCTGGGTGTCCTGTGGTTAGGAAGACAATCCCTGCAGTAAACCGGTCTTTCCGGGTCAGGTTTGAAAGGCACTTCTGTCTCAGCTTTACAGTCTGAACAGGTTGTTTTGTGCATTTCTCTAGGAGCGCCGAAATTAGAATTGGAATTTCCTCTGAAGTTTCTGTCATTAAAAGCCATATTTGTTTCACCTTTGGTTTTAGTTGTTAATTAATTGTTTTAAAATAAGATTGTATAGAACTCTTTGATTAAAAACAAAAATTGGTTTTTAATAACAGATGATTATACGTCTCTTTATTTATCAACACACATACATGGCACCTATAATATATAAATATATCTATAAAAACTGAGACACACTCTCTTAAATGAAAGAACAATTTCCAGATATGGCTTAATAGGAGACAACAACCCATTTTCTGATAACTCCTGAAAATAGGCTTCGCCTGAAAAACCCACCACTAGAATTAAAAAACAGTTATCCATACCAAAAATCGGATTGATGATCTAAAAAACAATCCTGAGGGGAACCGATCGATGAAGGGCAAAATTGATTGGGCTGGAAAATGCTATTTCTCCAACATGTAAAAACTCTCAGGTTTTCGAGTTCTTGATTTCTACAAAAGGATTCGGGGAAAATTTAGCAGACCGCCGACAGGAAAAATATATTTCAATTGAATTGGTCAGGAAAAAAGATCTCACTATCGGATAACTCTAAAATTTGCCGATACCGATATATATCCCGGAGTATATATCGGATATGTAAAATTATGGACGATACCGATACACCCCTGATTAAAGAAGAACTTCTTGCACGAATAGATGAAAAAATGAAGCGTCTAAACTCCATGAGGCCAATTCCGGCAGATGCTTTAGGAAGGCTGCATGAAGAGATGAGGTTGATTTATACCTATCAATCCAATGCAATAGAAGGGAATACACTAACACTCCATGAAACAAAACTCATACTGGACGAAGGGCTGACAATTGGCGGAAAATCACTCAGAGGACATCTTGAGGTGAGCAATAACGCAAAAGCTTTTGACCGGGTGGAAGAGCTAGCAAAGAAAAAACACGCTGTAGACCATGTTACAATTCAGGAAATCCATGAAATTGTAACCAGAGGTATACTTGAGGATGCCGGAAGATACCGCACCAGAAATATGAGGATAAAAGGTTCAGTAAAGACTCCGCCCGATTGGTCGCAGGTCGTGGAACTGATGGATGAACTGATCGAAAAGGTATCTGAAAGCCAGGAGCATCCCATTGAAACAGCTTCCTTCCTGCATCACAGATTTGTTGCGATTCATCCTTTCAGTGACGGAAACGACATGGTAGCCCGACTCCTCACAAACCTGTATTTGATTGCAAGGGATTATCCTCCTGTTGTGCTCAAAAAAGAAGATAGAGGAAAATATTACAAATCTCTTAAAGCCGCAGATGCAGGAAACCTCGGACCATTTACCAATTTCATTGCAAAAGCCGTGGATGAAAGCCTGACCCTGTATCTCTCTATCTCAGGAGGAAATGACGAACTACTGCCTCTAAAAGAACTTTCCGCGGAAACGCCTTATTCTCAGGAATATCTCAGCCTGCGGGCTAGACAGGGGCTCCTGGATGCAGTAAAAATAGGAAAAACCTGGCATAGTCCAAAACGTGCAGTTGAGCAATATCTATCCGAGCATGGCAAAAAAGATGTTTGATTTCTGTGTTTTTAACAAATGCATTAAGAAGAGATTTAAGCAGACCGCCGGCAAGAAAAATATATTTTAATTGAATTGAGTATGGAAAAAAACATATCTTGACAAATAAGTCTCACCGGTAAAGTACCCAAACCAAAAAAATTACTTCAAAAGAGCTTCAAATTCTTCTACCGTGAGTCCTGAAGCTTTAATCAAATTTCTTAAAAGGCCCGGTTTCAGTCCTTTGTGCTTCGGGACGGTCAACGTAACTTTTGAACCTTCCTTTCTAAGAACAACATGACTGCCTACCTGTCTGTGAGGGAGACACGCAGCTTTAGAAAAGGCTTTAATTGCCTGCATTCCGGAAATTACAGGAAGTTCGGATTTAAGCAACCACATCAACCACTCTGCAGGAGGATTTCCCAATACATTCCTGCAGTTCATCTTCTGCCAGGGATTCCAGGCAAGCCTGAATTGCTTCTTTAATGTTTTCAATTGCTTCTTCTACAGTATCTCCCTGTGAAAAACAGCCCGGTAAGCCTGGGCAGCTGGCAATAAATCCTCCGACTTCTTCGTCTTCCTCAAGGATAATTTTGAACCTCATAATGTCGATTATGAAGTTTTTGCTTAAATTTGTATGGGTGAAAGGGTTTAAGGGTCGGATAGATATAATGAGAAAAAATGAGAATATAATTCAGTTGACAGGTTTTCACTTTAATCATAAAAATCCCTCCCCAGAGGGAAAGAATCGATTAATCTAAAGAAGCCCTGCAAAGTGATCCTTCTAAAGCTGCAAATATTCACAAGATGCAAAAGATCACAATTTAAGAAAAAAGTATATTCCGAGTCTAACGTTTATTTAAAAAAGTGGAAAAGAAATAAGTGTTGATGTAACCTCAGTTACACAAATAACACTTAATATCTGTTGTTTTCTCTGGGTGTCCTGTGGTTAGGAAGACAATCCCTGCAGTAAACGGGTCTTTCCGGGTCAGGTTTGAAAGGTACTTCTGTCTCAGCTTTACAGTCTGAACAGATTGTCTTGTGCATTTCTCTGGGAGCGCCGAAATTAGAATTGGAATTTCCACTGAAGTTTCTGTCATTAAAAGCCATATTTGTTTCACCTTTGGTTTTAGTTGTTAATTAATTGTTTTAAAATAAGATTGTATAGAACTCTTTGATTAAAAACAAAAATTGGTTTTTAATAACAGATGGTTATACATCTCTTTATTTATCAACACACATACATGGCACCTATAATATATAAATATACCTATAAAAAATGAAACATACCCTCTCAAATCAAAGAACAATTTCCAGATAAGGCTTAATAGAAGACAACAGCCCATTTTCTGATAGCTCCTGAAAATAGGCTTCGCCTGGAAAACCCACCACTATAATTAAAAAACGGTTCTCCCATACCAAAAATCGGATTGAAGATCTAAAAAACAATTCTGAGAGGAACCGATCAATGAAGTGCAAAACTGATCGGGTTGGAAATAGCTCCTTTTCCTGCATGTAAAGGCTCTCAGGTTTTCGAGTTCTTGATTTCTACAAACGTATTTGGGGAAGATTTAAGCAGACCATCCGCAAGAAAACTATATTTCAACTGAATTGGAAGTAAAGACCGGAAACTTCAGCCGCCTTCTTTAGTAAATATAAATACTACAACTGCAGAATACTATAACATATCAAAAGGGACCAGATAGAGCCTGAAAAAATGCCGGAAAACCGAAAAGATGCTGGAATCTACATCCGTAAACTCCATGAAATGCTCCCGGAACTTAAAGAGAAATACCACATTAGTTACCTGGGAGTTTTTGGGTCCTACATTCGGGGAGAACAGAAACCCGAGAGCGACCTGGATATACTCGTTGAGTTTTCCAGAACCCCTACTATTTTTAAATTTGTCAACCTCGAAAACTACCTTTCGGAGGCTCTGGGCGTTAAGGTAGACCTGGTTATGAAAGATGCGTTAAAACCGAACATAGGTAAACATATCCTGAACGAAGTTGAAGCCGTCTGAAGAGGGATTGAGATTCGCGAAGCAAAAGACTATGTCCAGGACATCTATGATGCAATGGAAGCAGCAGAAGAATTTATTAGCGGCTGGACATTCGAAGATTTTGCTGCCGACCGTAAGACCCAGTTTGCAGTAATCAGGGCTCTGGAAATTATTGGAGAAGCAACAAAGAATATCCCCTATGAAGTACGCGAAAAATACCCATTCGTACCCTGGAAAGACCTGGCAGGCATACGGGACAAGTTGATCCACGCTTACTTCGGAGTGAACTTGAAGGTGGTGTGGTTATCTGTTAAAGAAGGTATCCCCGAAGCAAAACCGGATATCAAACGCATACTGGATGAAATGTGAATCAGAAAAACCCTCCCCAGAGGGAAAGAATCGCTTAATCTAAAGAAGCCCTGCAAAGTGCTCCTTCTAAAGCTGCAAATATTCACAAGTTAAGAAAAAAGTATATTCCAAGTCTAACGTGTATTTAAAAAAGTGAAAAAGAAATAAGTGTTGATGTAACCCAGTTAAGTGTTGATGTAAACTCAGTTACACAAATAACACTTAATATCTGTTGTTTTCTCTGGGTGTCCTGTGGTTAGGAAGACAATCCCTGCAGTAAACCGGTCTTTCCGGATCAGGTTTGAAAGGCACTTCTGTCTCAGCTTTACAGTCTGAACAGGTTGTTTTGTGCATTTCTCTGGGAGCGCCGAAATTAGAATTGGAATTTCCTCTGAAGTTTCTGTCATTAAAAGCCATATTTGTTTCACCTTTGGTTTTAGTTGTTAATTAATTGTTTTAAAATAAGATTGTATAGAACTCTTTGATTAAAAACAAAAATTGGTTTTTAATAACAGATGATTATACGTCTCTTTATTTATCAACACACATACATTGCATCTATAATATATAAATATACCTATAAAATCTGAGACACCCTCTCTCAAATGAGAACAATTTCCAGATATGGTTTGCAGGGGAGATAACAGCCTATTTTCTGATAGCTCCTGAAAATAGGCTTCACCCGAAAAACCCACCACTATATTAAAAAACAGTTATCCCATACCAAAAATCGGATTGATGATCTAAAAAACAATCCTGAGAGGAACCGATCAATGAAGTGCAAAACTGATCGGGTTGGAAATAGCTCCTTCTCCTGCATGTAAAGACTCTCAGGTTTTCGAGTTCTTGATTTCTACAAACGTATTCGGGGAAGATTCCAGCAGACCGCCGGCAAGAAAAAATATATTTCAACTAAATTGAATTATATTGAAAATATAATTCAAGTTTCCATCCTTAGTAATTATAAATACCACTACAGCAGATTAATATCACGGGTTACTATGAAAAACATTGAAAAATAATTATTTTGAAAAGGTTGGTGTAATAATATGAAAGGATTTGCAATGCTTGAAATTGGGAAAGTAGGTTGGATTGATACTGAAAGACCTTCAGCAGGCCCATATGATGCAATCGTGAGGCCTCTTGCGGTCGCGCCGTGTACATCAGATATTCATACTGTCTGGGAAGGTGCGCTTGGAGACCGCAAAAACATGGTTTTAGGACACGAAGCTGTAGGTGTTATAGAAGAAGTCGGATCAGAGGTCAAAGACTTCAAACCGGGCGATAAAGTAATTGTTCCTGCAATTACACCTGACTGGCGATCCATGGAGGCACAGGATGGAATGCCTATGCACTCAAATGGAATGCTTTCCGGATGGAAGTTTTCAAACTTCAAAAGTGGAGTCTTTGCAGAATTTTTCCATGTAAATGATGCAGATATGAATTTAGCTCTACTTCCAAAAGGAATGCCCCTCGAACAGGCTGTCATGCTCTCAGATATGGCAACTACTGGAATACAGGGTGCAGAAATGGCAAATATTAAAACGGGCTCTACAGTTGCAGTCATAGGCATTGGCCCTGTTGGTCTGATGGCAGTGGCAGGTGCATCTATTCTTGGTGCAGGTAGGCTCATTGCAGTAGGAAGTCGGAAAGTCTGTGTCGATCTTGCTCTGGAATACGGAGCATCTGAAATTGTTGATTACAGAAACCGTGGACTAGTTGAACAGATTCTTGAAAAGACGAAGGGAAAAGGTGTGGACTCTGTAATCATAGCAGGAGGAAATGAAAACACAATTTCAGATGCAGTCAAAATTGTAAAACCTGGGGGCACGGTATCAAACGTCAACTACTATGGAACCGGAGACATACTCCCTATTCCACGTATTGAATGGGGGTCGGGTATGGCTCACAAAGACATACGTGGTGGCCTGACAACCGGAGGTCGTCTAAGAATGGAAAGAATGGCCGACCTATGTACCTATGGAAGAATAAAACCAGAAAAAATGGCCACCCACGTATTCGAAGGATTTGACAAAATGGAAGAGGCCCTCATGCTCATGAAAGATAAACCAAGAGATCTGATCAAACCTGTTGTTCTTCTGGATGAATAAGCGAGTCAACTCCCCCTCCCTAAACTCTTCGCAAAGCTCAGAGTTTTGAGGAAGGGGTATTCTCGCCTTATGGGATAGGATTGATCGGATAGACAGGATAGAATCGTAAAAGTAGCTAATGGTTAGCCATCGTAAAATTTTCAGCGCCAAATTTTGAACTTCATTAATAGTCTCCAATTTTGAGAGGAGTTTTCACTAAAAGGACTCATTCCTTTCATCCTTTTCTTTCAACTTTTCATTCTTCAGACCTATTTTTAGGAGTTTATCAATAGCCTCGGCTACTCAATATACCTAATCTTTTTACATTGCCCACAATTGCACTTATTATTGCTTGTATGTTTCTTTTAGTCGTCCACTGTTACATGGTTGATATTTTTGAAAAACCCGAGTTGCGATTCGGGATCTCAGGAAATCGGAGATTTTCTGGGAGTTGCACTGCAAGTGCAACAGCCTGCGGTCCTTTTCGCTACGCTCAAGAGGACTACTTAAAAAGATTTATGACCCGTACAACGTCATTCGCTTTATCATGTCGTTTTTGTCACGCTCGACGCAGGAGAGCGGCTTTCAGACAAAAAATGAGACAAAAGACCAAAGGAAAAGCCATAAAGTAAAAGTGGAGTAAAAAGAGGAGGATACGGTCAGAACCGGATAAAAATATACCTGAAAAATACTCTTTTCCACGTCTGTTTTTATTGATTTATACTGGAGATTTCAACCTCTTGTTTCTTCCTTTTCTATTATCTTTCTTCTTTTTTCTACTTTTTTTGCAGGGCCGCCAGACAAGCTGGCGGATGCGTCCGATATTTACCTGTGAATTAAAAAGCGGTTTCCGGGGTCCAGGGAAGTATTCTTCGGACCTGGAAGTATTTCACTATAATTCTCGTATTCTCTTAATACCAGCAAGAATTTGCCTGTTAGTTGTTTTTGCTGGCAGACGAGACGGTTTCAGCCTTGTAAGCCGCAGAAGAGAGAAAAAATGATTTAATCTCAGGATATTCTGAATAATATCAACCGATTAATAAGGAACCACCAATCTTTTTACATTGACTACAATTGCACTTATTATTGCTTGTATGTTCATTTTAGGAAGTCCCCAATATTTTGCTCTTTGTAATTGTCAACGGCGGTTAAGAATTCCACATTTTCGACGGTTTAAAATACCCCAGGTTCCAATCCTTAAAGAAAGTTTGAGGATTGCGAATCATGCTGAAAAAGGAAGAATGGCTGTTGATACAAGATTTGCATTCAAAAGGCTTTAACGTCAGTGAAATTGCCAGACAAACGGGTCATGATAGGAAAACGGTGAGGAAATATCTTAACCAAAAGACAGCACCTGAACCTCAGAAACGTCCAGGAAGAAAGAGCAAGCTTGACCCTTACAAACCTCACATACTCAAGAGGCTTAATGAAAGCTCCTATTCCGCCGCTCGCCTCTTTCGTGAAATCAAGGAAATGGGCTTTGACGGAGGAGAAACCATAGTTAAAGACTTCATAAAAGAAGTCTGACCTAAACAGGGAGTACCTGCGGTACCTGGCTACGATCTATGAAGTAAAACTTATCGGTCCTGCAAAGTGCCCCTTCTAAAGCTGCAAAAATCACGGGTTTTTAATTATCTTTTCTTAACAAAGGGATTCAGGGAAGATTCTATCAGACCGACTGCAGGAAAAAATATATTTCAAATGACTTAATAAAAAAGGTTTAAAGTAAGAAATGTGACTCAAACTCCTTAAGAAATGGTAAAGGATTTTTCAGCAAGATCAATATTAGAGACATTATTTATGTCTAATGATGCTGTTAACAACCTCAATTTCTTGATCTAAAAGTTGAAACCCTTTCAGCAATAATTTTCCAGATTTTCCTCTATGTTAAGTTGGAGATCAGGGACCGGAAGATTCAACCCCTTTCTATCCGATCTAATCTCCAGCAAAACATCTGCCAAAATGTTTTATTCTGTTTGAATTCAGGCAGTAGTTTCCTTCTCCAGAATATAACCGACCATTTCAGGGTTCAGTTTGTTTTCCCTTGAAACCTTTTTCTCAATCTCCTCAGTGGTTTTACCTTCAATTTTCATCTCCTTAATCTTTTCAACTACTGAAGAGGGAATTGCATAGTATTCGTTGATATCTTTCCGGTGTCCCCAGACATCTCCTTTGATAAGCTGGATTCTCTGCATCTGAAGGAACATTTCTATAGACTTTGAAACTGTACGCATGTAAGATTTAGGCAACTGGATTACCTCAATCTTCGGGCAGGTTTCAACCAGTCCAAAGAGGTCCTTATTTGAAGGTCTGAAAGCCAGGTGAACAATACGCTCGTTCGAATTAAGTGTAAAGATCTCTTCCCTGGAACTAACTACTCTTATTCTCATGTTTTTCTCCCCACTATATATTTTTTTGTTTTAAGTTGACTTTAGTTTTTAATTACTTCAGGTTAAAGGAAAATGTAAAGTAATTATCCTGTTTACGATGAAACGGAATAATTTATGCAGACATGAACGAAGAAACGTTCTCTTTCTTCATCCTTCTCTGAGCAGTTGAAAGGCATTCAAGTGTACAGTAAATTGCCTTTTCCTCCACTTTTTTCAGGACTATAAACTCATTCCCACAAACTGGACATGTCTTTCTTACATACTCCATAAAATACCACCCACTTGTTTTTAAATTTGTTTTGACTGTATTCGCATAAGATTTAGGTAACTGAATTACCTCAATCTTCGGGCAGGTTTCTACCAGTCCAAAGATATCCTTACTTGAAGGTCTAAAAGCCAGGTGAAAAGGGTGCTCATTCAGATTGAGTGTAAAGATCTCTTCCCTGGAACTAACCACCTTATCCAGGTGTCAGTTTCATGTTTTCCTCCCCAAATGATAAGTTATTTTTTGATTGTACTTTGATAAATATATTACATATACTTATTATAAATAGTTATCTCATTGGACTAATATTATTTGAATAGTATTACAGGGAATTACCGTCATACCAGATCTACTAAATTGATCTAAAAAGCTATAAATGAAATAAAAACGGTTATTACAAATTATATTTTCTCGTTTTCCTTCTAATTTTACTCTATTTCATACCAAATTTTATTCTAAATACTGACTTAACTATTTCAATTCATAAATTATTTCAGTTTCAGGTTTTAATGAGGCATTCCCATCATGGAAAATTTCTGTGTTCTTAACAAATGTATTAGGAAGAGATTCAAGCAGACCGATGACAGGATAAATATATTTATATTGAATTGGTGATGGGGAAGAAGGCAAGTTTGTCTCAAGGAATTCATGAAGCTAAAATCATATAAACGCAACAGCTCTATAAAAAAATTATACTCTGATAAAAAAAATTCATGAAGCTAAAATCATATAAACGCAACAACTCTATAAAAAAATTATACTCTGATAAAAAAATTTATGAAGCTAAAATCATATAAACGCAACAGCTCTATAAAAAAATTATACTCTGATAAAAAAGAAATAAAAAAATGAAAAAATTTGGCTCTGTAGAAATCCTCCGAAATGACTGATCCTCATTAGCTTAAACTGAATGTCATAAATCTTTTTACTCAATTCTTTTTAGCCTCTTGAAGCTGGTATAGATAAGTTTCTACAAAGCCTTTTTTTTGATCCAAGCTGTTTACTTACTAATTGCAATATATCTAGACCTGGTTTCAGTACTAATGCTTCCTGAATTATTTACTGTTAAACTAACAGTGTATTGTCCTGTTTTATTGTATACGTGTACAGGATTCTTTTCTGTTGAAGTATTTCCATCTCCAAAAGCCCATGTCCATGAAGCTGGTGATCCGGTGCTGTTGTCAGTAAATATGACACCAAGCGGTGCAGCCCCTGAAGTTGGAGATGCAGAAAAAGCAGCGACAAGGGAGCTGGAAACCGCAATATAGCCGGTTTTTGTCAGCACATTACTGCCGTTTGCATTACTTGTTGTCAATGTAACAGAGTATATTCCAGATTTATTGTATGTATGTACAGGATTCATTTCTGTTGAATTACTTCCATCTCCGAAAATCCATTTCCAGGCAGTTGGCGACCCTGTGCTCTCATCAGTAAAATGAACTGTAAGAGGCATGCTTCCTGAAGTAGGGGATGCAGATAATTTGGAAACAGGAGTATTTAAAACGCTTGAGACAGCAATATAGCTGGATTTTGTCAACGCATTACTGCCATCTGCATTACCTGCTGTCAATGTAACAGAATAAAGTCCTGATTTGTTGTATGTATGTACAGGATTCTTTTCTATTGAACTACTTCCATCTCCGAAAGACCATTTCCATGCAGTTGGCGATCCTGTGCTCTCGTCAGTAAAACTAATAGTAAGAGGCACTTTTCCTGAAGTCGGAGACGCACAGAAACTGGCGACAGGACCATTTAAAGCGTTTGAAACAGAAATATAACTGGATTTTGTCAACGCATTACTGCCATCTGCATTACTTGCTGTCAATGTAACAGTGTATCGCCCTGATTTATTGTATGTATGTACAGGATTCTTTTCTATTGAACTACTTCCATCTCCGAAAATCCATTTCCATGCCGTTGGTGACCCTGTGCTCTCGTCAGTAAAATGAACTGTAAGAGGCATGTTTCCTGAAGTAGGCGATGCAAAAAATTTGGAAACAGGAGCATCTAAAACGCTTGAGACAGAAATATAACTGGATTTTGTTAACGCATTACTTCCGTTTGCATTACTTGCTGTCAATGTAACAGTGTATTGTCCTGATTTATTGTATGTGTGTACAGGATTCTTTTCTGTTGAATTACTTCCATCTCCAAAGGTCCATCTCCACGCAGTTAGCGATCCTGTGCTCTGGTCAGTAAAACTAACAGTAAGAGGCATACTTCCCACAGTTGGGGTTGCTAAAAAGGTGGTGACGGGGACAATATAGCCTGGATTCGACGTCACAGTCCCGCTTTCAGAAACTACATTTATATAGCTTGATTTTTGCACCTTACTACTGCCTCCATCATTAGTTGTCGTCAAAGAAACAGTATAATTTCCTGATTTATTGTATGTATGTACAGGATTTTTATCTGTTGAAGCACTACCATCTCCGAAAGTCCATTTCCATGCCGTTGGCGACCCTGTGCTCTGGTCAGTAAAACGAATAATAAAAGGCGTATTTTCTGAAGTCTGAGACACAGAGAAGCTGGTAACAGGAGTATCTAAGACGCTTGAGACAGCAATAAAGCCGGTTTTTGTCAACGCATTACTGCCGTTTGCATTACTTGCTGTCAATCTAACAGAGTATAATCCTGATTTATTGTATGTGTGTACAGGATTCTTTTCTGTTGAATTACTTCCATCTCCGAAAATCCATTTCCATGTATTTGGTGACCCTATGCTCTGGTCAGTAAAACCAACAGTAAGAGGTGCGTTTCCTGAAGTAGGGGATGCAGAGAAGCTGGTAATAGGAGGATCTAAAACGCTTGAGACAGCAATATAGCCGGATTTTGTCAATGCATTACTGCCTTTTTCATTACTTGCTGTCAATCTAACAGAATAAAGTCCTGATTTATTGAATGTGTATATAGGATTTTTATCTGTAGAAGTATTCCCATCTCCGAAAGACCATTTCCATGATGTTGGAGATCCGTTACCCTGACCTGTAAAATCAACAGTAAGAGGGGCATTTCCTGAAGTAAGAGACGCAGAGAAGTTGGTGACAGGACAATTTAAAGCGTTTGAAACAACAATATAGCTGGATTTTGTTAACTTATTGCTGCCATCTGCATTACTTGCTGTTAATGTAACAGAGTATAATCCTGCTTTGCTGTATGTATGCACAGGGTTCTCCCCGGTTGAATGAGTACCGTCTCCAAAAGTCCACTTCCTTGAGGTTAGAGATCCTGTACCCTGATCAGTAAAACTAACAATAAGAGGCGCTTTTCCAGAAGCTGGAAATGCAGAAAAAGCAGCAATAGGAGCTTCAAAACCGTTTGAAACAATAATATAGCTGGATTTTGTTACCGCACTCCTGTCCCCAGTTTCGTTTAATGTCAACGTAACGGAATATGTTCCTGGTTTTCTATAAATGTGCACAGGATTCTTTTCCGTTGAATAATTTTCATCTCCAAAAGTCCAGTTCCATGCCGTTGGCGATCCTGTGCTCTGGTCAGTAAAACTAACATTAAACGGCGTTTTTCCAGAAGTTGGGGCTGCAGAAAATACTGGCTGTGCCAGAACAGTTACTGTGGCAAATTTCAAATCGGTACCGTTTGTATTGTTTACTGTAAGCGTTACATTGTAATTCCCTGCTCTGGAGTAAGTATGTGCTTTATTTTGGTGTGTTGAACTGGAACCATCTCCAAAGTTCCAGTTCCACCCATCCACATTCTTCGAGAAATCCGTAAACTGGATAGAAAGAGGAGCATAACCGGATGTGAGGTTGCAGCTGAAGTTTGCAACAGGAAATACCGGTTGTGCCGGGAGAGGACTCATAAACTGACCGAAAGCAATAGGACTGGAACCTGTTTGTACAGTGTCTGTAACCTTATTTGTGGCTACGTCAATTACAGAGACAGTCTTTCCGAGCTTATCATCGTTGCCGGAGTTCGCTACATATACCTTTGTTCCATCCGGTGTGACTGCAATTCCATAAGGATTTTTTCTGACATTAACAGTTGCTACAACAGTGTTGTTTGCTGTATCAATCACAGAGACATTATTGCTGCCTGAGTTAGCCACATATACTTTTGTTCCATCCGGGTTGACTGCAATTCCCATAGGCCATTTTCCTACAGGCACTGTGGCTGTAACAATGTTTGAGCCCGTGTCAATTACAGAAATAGCATTACTTTCGGAATTAGCCACGTATAGGTTTGTTCCCGCCGGGTTGAATGTAACTTCACAGGGACCAAGTCCAACTTTCACAGTCGCTGTAACAGTGTTTGTGCTGGTGTCAATTACAGAAACATTGTTACTGTAGCGGTTCGTCACATATACTTTTGTTCCGTCCGGTGTGACTGTAACCCCCAAAGGATTGGTTCCTACAGGTACCCTGGCTGTAACAGTGTTTGTGGCTGTGTCAATTACAGAGACGCCGTTGATATCGCGATCCGCCACATATACTTTTGTTCCGTCCGGTTTGACTGCAACTCCACAAGGACTGTATTTCTTTCCCAAATCCACAGTGGCTGTTACCTCGTTTATGGCTGTGTCAATTACAGATACAGTACCACTGTAGCCGTAGTTGACGTTTGTCACATATATCCTTGTTCCATCAGGGCTGACGGCAATTCCGTAAGGATTTTTTCTGACATTCACAGTTGCTGCAACAGTGTTGTTTGCTGTGTTAATTACAGAAATAGTGTTGCTGTTGAAGTTCGTAATATATGCATATGAAGGTGCAGGAGAACCTTTTGGTACAACATTTATTGTAGCTAGTTTTGAATCCGTGCCTTTTGAATTGCTTACTGTCAGGCTAACGGTATAGATTCCTGCTGCAGAATAGGTATGCGTGGGGTTCTGCTTTGTAGAATTATTTCCATCTCCAAAGTTCCAGTTCCACCCGGTTGCATTCTTTGACAAATCTGTAAACTGCACAGGTACAGAAAGAAAAACATAATCTGATGTGATGTTGCTGCTGAAGTTTGCTAAAGGATAAACTGGTTGTACCGGAATAGAACCTATAAACTGGCCTGAAGCATAAGGACTGTTTCCTACAAGCATCGTGGCTGTTACAGTATTGGTCGCAGTGTCAATTACAGAGACAGCGTTGTAGAGATTGATTGCTACATATACTTTTGTTCCATCCGGTGTGACTGCAATCCCCAAAGGATTGGTTCCTACAGGCACCCTGGCTGTTACAGTGTTGGTCGCAGTGTCAATTACAGAGACAGTGCTAACATATTCATCATTATTCGTCACATATACTTTTGTTCCATTCGGATTGACTGCAATTCCCCAGGGCACTCGCCCTATCTTCACCGTTTCTGTAACACTGTTTGTTGTCGTGTCAATTACAGAGACGCTCCCGCTACCATAGTTCACTACGTATACCTTAGTTCCATCTGGTGTAACAGCAACTTCCTTAGGACCGTTTCCTACAGGCACCGTGGCTGTAACAGCTTTTGTGGCAGTGTCAACTACAGAGACGGTGTTGTCGCCTTCGTTTGTTACATATACCTTTTTCCCATTTGGACTAACTGCGACTCCCACAGGAGATTTTCCTACATTTACTGTGGCTGAAACAGTATTGTTTACCGTGCCAATTATAGATATGTCGTTGCTATGGACATTTACCACGTACACCTTTTTTCCATTCGGGCTGACTGCAGCTCCTTTAGGAGAACTTCCTGCAGGCACTGTGGCTATAACAATATTTGTTGCCGTGTCAATTACAGATACATCGTTGCTATGAGCATTTACCACGTATACCTTTGTTCCATCCGGACTAATTGCAACTCCCATAGGATTTGATCCTACAGGTATCGTAGCTGTAACTTTGTTTGTGGTTGTGTCAATTACAGAGACATTGTTACTCTCTGCATTTGTAATGTATGCAAATGGCGAGGAGCCTGCGATACTCACCAACATCAAAAAAGCAAGTGCTGTTGTCCCCAAAGTTTTATAGAAGGTTTGCCCCCTAAATATGCTATCATATTTCGTTCCTCCCATTTTAGACCCCCTTGATATATGAATTATTAAATTTGTTGAGAATTTTGAAAAATCTTTAAATTTGACCGTTTTTTATTACGGACAATATAGCAATTCATTGAAGTCAGAGTTTTTTCGGGTTAAGCTGGTTATCACAACCGAGTGCAACCATAAGTGCGACCATAAAAATGACTAAAAGAAGGTTTCACCGAATTGTAATAAATAATATAAACTCAAAGATAATAATCTTTCTTTTATTGGCTTTGTAGAAATCCTCTAAGCTTTATTTTTATCCAAAAGTTTATAATAAAGGCTCTGTAGAAATCCTCTAAGTTTTGTTTTTATCCAAAAGTTTATAATAAGGGCTCTGTTGAAATCCTCAGAAATGACTAGTTGCAGCGTCAGCAGTAAAATGTCGTATAAAATCAGTTACAATGAGTCAGAATAGTTCAATCTTTGAGGATTGACAAGACACCGGTCTCCATTAATTTTAACGTAATGTCCCGGGATTTTTTTATGTATATTTTTATCTATTTTTGGCCTTTTGAAGCTGGTATAGATGGGTTTCTACAAAACCGCAAAAATTAGATTGTAAAAGTGATCCTTCTAAAGCTGCAAAAAACCACGGGCTAAGAAAAAATATATTCCGAGTTCGGTCTATTTTTAAAAAAGTGAAAAAAAATAAGTGTTGATATAAACTCAGTTAAACAAATAACATTTAGTATCTGTCTTCTCTGGGTTTCCTGTGCTTAGGAAGACATTCTCTGCAGTAAACGGGTCTTTCCGGGTCAGGTTTGAAAGGCACTTCGGTTTCAACACCACAATCAGAACATTTTGTCTTGTGCATTTCCCTGGGAGCTCCGAAGTCTCCGCGGTTGCTGTCTCTTCCCCTGCTTCCTCTGTCATTAAAAGCCATTTTATTTCACCCTGGTTTTAGTTGTTAGTTATTGCTGAAAAATAAGATAGTATACGACTCTTTGGTTAAAAACAAAAATTGGTTTTTAACAACAGATTGTCATATGTCTCTTTATTTTCAATACCTATACATTGCATTTAAAATATATAAATGTTCCATAATACAAAAGATATATTCTTTTACACAAAAAAAACTCTGTGATCAGGGGGAATGGGAGGGATAAAATGCCTGAAATTCTAATGCCGACTATTATCCGATAAAGCAAAATAATCGGGCCTTGAAAGTGTTCATTCTAAAGCTGCAAAAATCGCGGGTTTTTAAATTCACTTTGGTTCACAAACGTCTCCAGGGAAGATTTTAGCAGACCGCCGGCAGAAAAAATATATTTAAACTGAATTGGTTAGGGGGAGATTTTCATTTCGTATTCGGCGGTCCAATTTTGGATAGATCCAACGAAAATAAAATTCAGTTAGTAGGTTTTCACTTTAATTCGAAAACAACCACCCTGGTCAAAAAAGATATTGAGAACTCTTGAAAATAGCCTTGAGGAAAATCTATCGATAAAAGTAAAACTGATTGGACTGTAAAAAGTTAATTCTCAATCTGTAAAAGCTCTGGTTTAAGAAAAAAGTATATTCCAAGTCTAACGTGCATTTAAAAAAGTGAAAAAGAAATAAGTGTTTATGTAACCCAGTTAAGTGTTGATGTAAACTCAGTTACACAAATAACACTTAATATCTGTTGTTTTCTCTGGGTGTCCTGTGGTTAGGAAGACAATCCCTGCAGTAAACTGGTCTTTCCGGGTCAGGTTTGAAAGGCACTTCTGTCTCAGCTTTACAGTCTGAACAGGTTGTCTTGTGCATTTCTCTGGGTGCGCCGAAATTAGAATTGGAATTTCCTCTGAAGTTTCTGTCATTAAAAGCCATATTTGTTTCACCTTTGGTTTTAGTTGTTAGTAAATTGTTTTAAAACAAGATTGTATAGAACTCTTTGATTAAAAACAAAAATTGGTTTTTAATAACAGGTTATTATACGTCTCTTTATTTATCAACACACATACCTGGCACTTATAATATATAAATATACCTATGAAAATGGTCTGAAAATGGGAGTTCACTCTCTCAAATAGGGGAACGCTTTGCAGCCAGGGATTGTGAAGGAGATAAAAGTGCCTGAAATTCTACTTCTGGCTTGATTATCGATAAAGTAAAACTTATCAAGCCTGCAAAGTGCTTCTTCTAAATCTGTAAAAATTATGGGTTTTAGGTTTCTCGATTTTTTCAAACGTGTTTGCAGGAGATCAGGGCAGACCGTCGACGAGAAAAATATATAAAAATAGAAATCAAATGAATGGAATTTCATCATCCTTTTAGTAATTAGAAGTACGTGAGTATAAAATAGATTTAGAAATGTATAAGTATAAAATATGTATAGAAGTTAGTACCTATATAATCTTGTCCGTTTCAATAGGGACACGGTCCTGTAGAAATGCAAAATATGGATTTCAGGCATCATTTTCAGATACCTTTATTTCAGATACCTTTATTTCAGATACCTTTATTTCAGATACCTTTATTTCAGATACCTTTATTTCAGATACCTTTATTTCAGATACCTTTATTTCAGATACCTTTATTTCAGATACCTT
>NZ_JAQUVZ010000057.1 GCF_028693135.1 Methanosarcina sp. | reverse complement strand
TTTGGTTTCAGGTTCCGTTACATTGGTTTCAGGTCCCGTTACGTTGGTTTCAGGTTCCGTTACGTTGGTTTCAGGTTCCGTTACGTTGGTTTCAGGTCCCGTTACATTGGTTTCAGGTCCCGTTACGTTAGTATCAGGCTCCGTTACATTGGTTTCAGGTCCCATTACATTGGTTTCAGGTCCCGTTACATTAGTATCAGGCTCCGTTACATTGGTTTCAGGTCCCGTTACGTTAGTATCAGGTCCCGTTACATTGGTTTCAGGTCCCGTTACATTGGTTTCAGGTCCCGTTACGTTAGTATCAGGCTCCGTTACATTGGTTTCAGGTCCCGTTACGTTAGTATCAGATCCTGTTAAGTTATCTTCTGATTCTGTTGCATTATCACCGGTATCGCCATTAGCTGCGCTTACTGCTACGGCTATTGCTGAGATCACTAAAATTAATGTGAAAACACAGAGTATCTTTTGTGTTAAGCCGGATGTTTGTTCTCCCATTGTATACCCCCAGACTCTTGCTCAATTTGATACAATTTTGACCTGGTTCTTGATCTGCTCCCTTCGAAAGATTTGCTGAGTAAAATATTAGTTTACCAATCAATCACCCTGATTAAATTTTAGAAAAATATATTGTTTGCAAAATTTTATTTATTTTTTATGCAGTAAAAGTGATTTCAAATTGTATCAGAAAGACATTATTATGTAATCCAATATAATAATTATAGAAATATAAATAAGAATCTTATAAAACCCCCAGCATTGGATTTAATAGTCGAGTTTCTGCAGATATATCTAAACAATATCTATTGTTCACTATCTTCTCTACTTTAATCAGAAATAGACAAAAATGCTATCACATAAATTCAATTAAACAAGGGATTGAAAGTTCACATCATCTTGAATACTATATATTTTACAAATATACAAATAGATACTAAAACTGTATACATTATACAGAAAGTGGTCTTTTTCTCCCCGGGAATATTGTCTAGTTCTTAACTTTGATACTTATCAATACATTTTTTAAATTATACAAAAAAAAGTGAAAGTACCCTTTTGTCATTTTGATGTCTCCTCTTCAAATTCAAGGGAGAATTTTCTAACCAGAAAAATACGCAGCAATTTGTAGTACAGAGTACAGTTATGAAGTTGAATTAAAGAACTGCTCCAGAAGTCTGGAGCTACACAATAATTATGCAACACAAGAATTATTTTTCTCTGACCGGAATTTGAACCTCTGTCATCAACTCTTCTTCCGGGACTTCGGCAGGGTCATTTAAGTACAGTTCCCTGCCAGGGTCAAAAGAGCCTGAAGGTTCGAGGTTGTTTTTGGCAGCGTAAGCAAAGATACTGCTGTAACCGGCCTCAACCCCCTGATAGGGTCCCCGGTAGACCACGGAAATAGCTTTGATTGCGGGAAGAGTTTTGATTTCCATTTTAGGGTCTTCAACTGAAACCCTCCCCGAAACCGGAAGTGCAACCTCAATATCCGCATCCGTTTCTTTATATTCTTCGTCATGGCAGATGAACATGACAGGACCTGTGACCTTTACACGATTTCTCTGATTTTCGGGGCTACTGATACAGGCACAGATTTCGCCTATGAGTTTTCCAATCGTTACTGCATAAATTCCTTTTTCTCGCTTGCTTATTACCCGCATCTCGGGAACTTCTTTTATAACAGGTTCTGTAACGGACATTTTGAATATCTCCATAACTTTTCCATCGGATTTACAGGAGCCCTGCAAAATGCCCTCGATTTTCTGCAGCTGCCCGATCTCCAGCCGGACTTCTTCAAGCCTCTTTTTGAAGCAGGCTTCAATGACCTCACAGTTTCTCATGTCTTCTGCGTCCAGAAGCATGGCGGTCTCTTCCAGAGAAAAACCAAGGAACGAAAGGGCCTTGATCTTCATTCCATGCTCAAGCTGGGAAACCGTATAGTAACGGTATCCAGTGAAAGGGTCCTTTGCCTCCGGAACAAGGAGCCCTTTGCTGTCATAGAGCCTGAGCGCTTTCTGGGAGAGGCGGGTCATGAAGGAAAATTTACCGATTGGGATCTGATCGACTGACATCTTGCTCAACCCCTTAATTGCCCTGAAATTAGATAAACGACTTCACTTTTCCCCGGGGAAAGGTTTGGTTTTTATGAGTAAAATGTATTTTATTATATATTGCAAGAACTATTTTATCTAAAATTCAAGGTATATTGCCGCTATTGTTTATGGCGATCCTGCTCACTACCGCCGGTTTTATTTCCCAATTTTACTTCTGCAACAACAGGGTTATCGTTTTCAGGAGATTCTTTGCAGCTCCCATCAGCGTCATCACCAGTACAAATCCAAGGCTTAATTTTATAGCAAGCAGTGTACTGGAATTTAAGACTGGATTGAAAGGAAAAATCATTAGAACAGCATATAACAGGACAGCTGAGGTAATACTGAGCACTGTTTCTATGGTCATAGGTACCCATTTGCTCTTAATTACAAGATAGAGCAGATTTGCGATGATCGTTGAAATGATGAGCAGGTTCAGGTATGGAAGAATTTCAGCAAATTGCGGTGAAAGCAATGGCACGATTTCGGGGGGCTTGTCTCCTGAGATATTTATAGCCACAAGCACACCTGTCCAGAATAAATTTACCATAGCTAAAAATATCAGGTTCATGCCTGTGATGATCGCGACCCTGAGGGGTGATGAAAGCTGCTGGAGGCTGGCGTTTATTTCCTTAAGCTTCCCCTCATACCTCACCTTTAACCTTACCTCATAAATATATATTACAAGAAAAATGAATGCCAGCACACTGATAGCCATTATCATTGCAGAAAAAACCGTAACAAAAATATTCCTCATCAGAAGACCGACTTCCGGCACCAGTATTAGCAGGATAACGGTTGCCATCGCAAGTGCGAACACTAACACTGCCAGCACTTTTACGGCTTCTGTTAAACTTCCTGACCATTTTTTATTTTCAATATCAAAAGCTTCAATCTTCCTGGGGCCATTCGATCTTTGCTCGTCTCTCAAATCATCCCTCTATTCAGTATACATTTCCGTGTTACTTCATAAAGATATTTGCTCTACGAATAACTAGGAAAATTCAGCTTTAGTTTAGAATTTCATTTCATCAATGCCAGGAAAAAAGAATGGAATTAAAGAAGATTCCGAGAAAATTATGGGTTATAGCAGTGAAATTCGTTCAAGGGGACTAAATTACAAATATCTCTGATCTTTACAACTATAATTCGCCATTCAGAGTCGTTTTTTAGTCATTTCCAGGCATCTTTTCAAGTCTGGGCCTGCCATCTTCAATTATTACATAGGTAAAGCTATCAATCATATCCCCGCAGTCAAAGAGTTTACCGTCATCTCCTACAGGTTCATGGGTATGGCCCATTATCAGGTAATCCAAGCCTTCTTTTTTGATGAACTCTCTTGCTTTCTCATGGATCTTCTCGATTCGCAGGCGATAATTTTTGTCCTCAATTTTCAGTTCAAAAGGAGTTTTAATGAATTTTTGATACAGATAAGGGAACTGGTCTACAAGCCAGCCGTACAACCAGTGCCCAAACATCTGCTGTATATCAAATCGCCAGCCGTGACAATAATAGGTGTTGTTTGAAACAAAACTATCAGTAACCTGTACAGGGATTTTTACTTTTTTCCATAGCTTATAGTCGTGGTTTCCCCATACGATTGTAGTGGGCACTTCCTCGGTCATCGAAAGTAACGCTTCATAAGTGCTTTTCATTGGTTCCTGGCTTATGATTGTTTCAATGGGACAACGCCACAAATCCAGGACATCCCCACACAGAATCAGTTCGTCTGCGTTTTCTTTCACAAGCTCAAAAAACTCTTTCATTTTTGGATAATTTGCATCTTCATAACCAATGTGAAAATCAGATGCGCAGTATATTTTCATTTAAATCCCCCATTGATTTCAATCTCAATTATTTAATTTCCCTCGCTAAACAGTCAGTATTTCAAAACTCGGTTCCGAGACTCAATTTCGAGACTCAATTTCGAGACTCAATGTCAAAACTCGATTTTTTCCGGTGAGGAAGATTTTTTTTCCAGTGCTGAGGAAGATTACGTGTTTGCATAAAGGATGAAAGCAGAAAATGTAAAAGGAAAATGACACTGCATAGCAATACAGTGCCGTCATTTCCTCCTGAAAATTTACTATCTTTTTCCAACCAGTTCATTTTTCCTGTGTGTGCTCCGAAATCCAGTCCCCTATCACTTCTAAAGCAGTCGGAGAGATTGTCTCTTCAATAGCTGCGTACTCAGAGGGAGACCCGGTCTTAGCGGTCTGGAATAAGTGATTGAGCCCTGGCAACTCTTTTACGGTATAGTCCTTATTGCCTCCTGCTTTAAGGGCTTCCTCTATTGCCTGCAGGTTCTCTTCAGGCGGAACCTGGAGGTCTTTTTCGCCGTTTATCGCAAGGACCGGGCATTTCACCTGCATCAATGTCGGTTTGGGATCGTATGTCAGGAAAAAGCGCATCCACGGCGACAAAAGTGCCTGGACCTGACCGTTAACCTGAGCGTCAAGGTCAGCTTCAGAGTAGTTGGAATTCTGTTTTTCTTCTTCGCTCATGTTTGCCATTTCGTCCTCTAGAAGATTGCGAAGTTTTTCCGCGGCAATTGTATTATTTTGTTCCTCTTTTATCACAGAGTACATGCTTTTCATAAGAGCATTATTCCGGGCAATAGTCTCATTGTCTGCCCCTTCTGCCCTGGCAATCAGGTCACTCTGCAACAGGATAATTTCTTCCCCGGTAAGACCAGGGCCTGCCATCATCACGATGAATGCAACATCAGGAGACTGCACTGCTACAATCGGGGCAATCAAACCGCCTTCACTATGCCCTATCAGCCCGATCCTGGTCGAGTCTATCTCTTCGCGGCTTTTCAGGTATTCAATTCCGGCAAGTACGTCCCCTGAAAAATCCTCGGTCGTGGCCTGCGAAGAGTTTCCGGTCGACCCTCCGATGCCCCGGTCATCAACCCGGAGCACGGCGATACCCTGACGTGTCAGATAATCAGAGAGTACAAGGAAGGGACGGTGGCCAAAAACCCCTTCATCCCGGTTTTGCGGACCGGAACCGGTTATGAGAATTACTGCCGGAAATGGCCCTTCCGAGCGGGGAAGGGTTAATGTCCCTGCCAGAGTTACTCCTGCTTCTTTATTTTCATAAACGACTTCTTCTTCATCGTATGGATAGGGTTTTACAGGGTCCTGTTCCCTGCGAATTTCAGGTTTTTCACCAATAAGGGACAGCGCAAGCGGGAAAACTGATCCTGCCTGTTTCCACTCTCCATCGATGGTTTTACCGTCCTCTTGAAGTGTCCCTTCAAAAACTCCCCTGATAGATTTCACTTCAAGGTGCAGGTTTCCATCTTTATAGGTAACCGTCTCTACAGGTATGCCGTTTGCTCCCTGGTCCAGGCTGTCCATAGTGGCAGTAATTGAGCCTTCAGGACTGGTGGAAATATTGAATAAAAGTCTTAATTTGTTTCCTCCCGGAACCTCCAGAGTTCCTAGCCACATGCCTTCGATGTCTTTTATATCTTGAATATTTTCACCGGACATATTATTCTGCTGTGAATTCTCTGATTGTGTGTTCTCTGGTTGTGAGATACATCCCGGACCAGCTACGGTCACAAGCAATAAGACTGCTAAGATTACAATTTTACGATCCATTATAAGTCCCCATCTGTTTGTTTTTTACACTTAGTTCAAATACGTTTTTAAAAAAGAATGAGATAAGACCTGGCTGCGGTGTAAGCTGAGTCCTCCTTTTTTATAGTATTACAATTTGTACCCTCTCATTATTTTAATTCCTTCTCATTTTGCCTTCCTGTTTGATAAATTGAAACTCTTTATTTTTAAAAGAGATTCCATTTTTTGAGCTTCATTATGAGCTCAATATATTTCAAAAAAATCTCCGAAAATCTCCGAAAATCTCCGAAAATCTCCGAAAATCTCCGAAAATCTCCGAAAATCTCCGAAAATCTCCGAAAATCTCCGAAAATCTCCGAAAATCTCCGAAAGCCTCCGGAAATTTATCCGGCAAATTCTTTAATCTTGAAATCTTCTTACCTGTCTTATGTTTCAGGTGAAAAAAGGTGCCCATCTGGCAGTGTTGCTTGGCTGTATTCTCTACGGGATGACCGGGTTATTCCTTGCTAATATTCACAACCTGCCCATAACTTCAATAATATTTTATCGCCTGTTCTTCGGGCTTGCCTTTATTTTCACTTATCTTTTGGCAATGAACAGACTTGGAGAACTGAAACCTGGAAAAAGGAGGGCTCGTCTTCTCTTACAGGGCATCTTTGTTCTGGTTAACATGTTCTTTTATTTCCTGTGCGTAAAGGAAACATGTTTTTCCATGGCTATCCTGCTCGAATACACTGCTCCTATCTACGTAATGCTGGCTTCACCTTTTGTTTTGAAAGAAAAGATCAAAAAGGAGAGCATTGCAGCCCTTTTCCTCGCAATTGCAGGCATTTATCTGGTGATCCGCCCGGAAAGCGGGTTTGGAACCTTAGAATTTTCAGGGAGTTATATTATAGGGATCGCATCCGGACTCTTCGCAGGCATACTCCTTGCAGTTATCATTATGAACGTGCGAGTCCTGAAAAAAGATCATTCCGAATTTGCAATCGCTTTCTGGGGCACTGCAATCAGCTGCCTCCTGATGGCACCTTTTGCTGCAGAGACTTCTATTTCCGCGCTTGTACCCAATATACTTCCATTAATGGCTTTCGGAATTGTTTCAGTGGGAGTGGGCGGGATTTTTACGACCATAGGTTTTGCAAACCTTAAATCTCAGACAGGGAGCCTGCTTGCCCTTATCGAACCGGTTGCCGGGGTTTTTTTCGACCTGGCGTTTCTCGGGGTTGCCCTTTCAACAGGTACCCTTGCAGGCTGTTTCCTGGTCCTTACTGCAGCTGTAATCGTCAGTTCCGGTGGATCTCAAAAACCTTCTGTAGCATGCGCGGATTATCTGGAAACCGCAGAAAGTTACTGAATGCTGGAGAAAAAAGAAAAGAGAAAAAGCCAAAGGTAAAAACAACTGAGGACACCTATAAGAAATTCAGGAGTAGAAAGCAGAATTAAATTCTACCTGAAAAAGACTCTTTTTCCAGGCTCTTTTCTATTTTTTATTTGAGTTTTTCCTTCTTTGTCTGCTGTTTTTGACGGGCCGCCAGATAGGCTGGCTGGCGGAGGCACTTATTTTACTGTGAATTGAAAATCGGTTCCCAGGATTAAGGAAAATGTTCTCTTGAACCGGGGGACGTTTCTTAAGTATTTGATCTTTCTTAATTGCAGGGTTGGTTTGCCGGTTTTGTTTTATCTGGCTGACAGGCCGTCCCCAACGCCATGCGGCACAGGGAGAGAAAACTGAAAGATTCAGCTCTGAACCCCTGGAATATATCTAAAAATTAATCCAAATTAATCCAAATTAATCAAAATAGATCTGCAGAGTTCGGAAAAAATATTAAAATAAAAAAGGAAGTAAGTAAAAAGGAAACTTACCTTCTGAGGATCATGGACCTCAGGCGGTCAGCTGCACTTGCGGACTTATCAGCAATGCCTCCGACCTTTTCAACAAGCCCCATAAGGTGGCAGACACCTGCCCCTCCAAGAGCATCTTCATGTTCGAAGATCTTTTTTAAGAGAGCTGTCTCAAGCACATCCACATCATGTTCCAGCCTTTCGACCTTAGGGACGATCTGCATTGTTTCTTTGATTTCTTCCTTGCTGAAAGATGTTGCAAGCAGCTTGTAAAGTTCACCCACAAGCTCGTCATACAGCCTGGCGGTTTTCAGAGAGGCTGCCATGAGTTCCAGAAAGCCTTCCTTGATTTCATCCGGGAGGTCTTTACAGGGGCGCAGGGTCATCCAGTAGGCTGAAGCCTGGGCAAAATCAGCGATAGAGTCCTGCTGCTTTAGGAAAGAAAGGAGGTCCTTTTTGTTAACCGGCAGCCTGATGGAGGAAGGTATGCTTGCCCTGATTTTCTGTTTAATTTTGTCGGCATCGTGTTCCAGTATGTCGATTTCTTCAGTCCGCTCATTAAGAAGTACCTGGTCTCCTTTGCAATAAGCTTCCATTGCTTCAGAGAGCTTCTCAACTGCGAGCACCCCTTTTTTAGCGTGCATTTCGAGAGGGACGAAGGGAGAGTCTGCGACCACGTCAAGTACGGAACGGATGTAGTCTTTCATAAAAATACCACCTCGAGTCCCACAAAGATTATTGCCGATGTAATGGCAGCTATGGGGACTGTTGCTATCCAGGAAGAAATAATCCTCCAGATTACGCCCAGGTCAACGGCTGCAAGCCCTCCTGCAAGCCCTACACCAATAACCGAACCTACAAGGGTATGAGTAGTCGAAATGGGGAGAGAGCTGTAACTGTGGAGCAAAACTACCGAGGCAGTCGCAAACTGTGCGGAAAAACCGCGCGTTGGGGTGAGTTCCGTGATCTTTGACCCTATGGTTTCGACCACTTTATAGCCCCAGGTTGCCATGCCTACTACCATGCCGAGGCCTCCCATTACAAGCACCCAGATCGGGACTTCGGTTCCTGTTCCTGTTACTGTCCCTGTTATTCCCATCACGTTAAGCGCGGCAGAGAGAGGACCTACAGCATTTGCTACATCGTTTGACCCGTGCGCAAATGCGATATAACAGGCAGTAATGAGCTGTAAGAATATGAATTTTTTCTCAACAGCTGGCATATCTGAAGCCTTGTGAAGGTAGAGGCTCCTTATTAGAGAAAAGATCAGAAACGCAAAAATAGCTCCAAGAGCCGGAGATATAAACCAGCTGGCAACGATTTTCAGAAGAGCAGCCCAGTGAATGTCAGAAAAAGAGATAATTCCTTTGTAGGCTGCAATCAACCCGAAGCCGAGCACAGAACCAACAATGGAATGGCTGGTTGAGACGGGAAGGTTGTAAAAGGTTGCGAGCGTGATCCAAAAACTTGCGGCAAGAATTGCAGCCAGCATCCCCAGCACCACAATATCCGGGTGAACGCGGCTGATCATATCAATGGGAACGATCCCTTTTGCAATTGTCGAGGTAACTCGTTTTCCGAAGAACACGGCACCCAGGAATTCAAACACAGCGGCAATGACAATGACCTGCTTGATTGTTAGGGCACCCGTTCCTACTGAAGTCCCCATAGCATTTGCGAGGTCGTTTGCCCCTATGTTCCAGGCCATGTATAAGCCTGCAAGAATAATAGCTATGACAAGTAAATCCATTTTTTTTCCTTACTCCAGATATTTTAAACTCCAAAACTGCTATAATTTATATGATGCATAATTGCTGGATGCATAATTGCTAGATGCATAATTGCTAGATGCATAATTGCTAGATGCATAATTGCTATGATGCCTCAGATTTCTTCCACTTTATGCTTTATTTATGGAGTCTTCACCCGTTCTTCTTAAATCCATGTCTCTTATGGTATTCCAGACCATTTCATTATATTTTATGTTTTCCACATATTTTGGGCCGCTCTATATAATCTATAGATCTATATATGCCTATTTTTAATATATTCTTATTTCTCTTTTCGAGTGCGGAGATCCCTCTATAAGGTGTTGGATCTTCAGTACATTTATTTTTAATGTAGGCACATGAGTCCGATTTAGATAAATTTGTTTCGCGGGCAGGCGTTTAATTTTTACAAGAAGTTTATTGATTAACCGGGGTTTAAGCCTGGTTGATTTGAGATCTGGTTATAGACAAATTCTAAAGACCTGTCACAGAGAAAATAGTATTAGATTGTGGTTTCTTGACCTGAAGGCCAGAAATTTTGAATACATGAAATACCCGGAGAAAATCAAAAAACAGGAGCATTTTTAATTATATAAGAGGAATTTTTAATTATATAATTAATATTTTTAATTATGAGCCCTTAATGCCTGGCTACGAGCCCTGACCATTCTCTACACGCAGATCTTGCTAATGAATATAATACATAATATGCCGCGTGCGACTAACAAAAAAATCAATTTTTATTAACCGTAAGCAGGACAAAATGAAGATGAAAGAAATGAAAGTCGCTGTTGTTTCAAGTGACGGGAAGGTTATCAATCAGCATTTTGGAAAAGCACCTCTTTTTTATATATTTGATGTCGGCGGTGGCAAAATACAATTCCTGGAAGTAAGAGAGTGCACACCTCTATGCGATTCCTGAAAGTAAGAGAGTGCACACCTCTATGCGGCTCGGCGGATTACGGGAATCCGGATGAGGTTTTGAATAAAACAATTTCTTTGATTTCGGACTGTGAGGCTTTACTTTGCTCCAGAATTGGGAGCAGACCACAGGAAAAATTAAGAAAAAAAGGGATCAAACCAGTAGAAGCTCCATATTTGATTGATGAGGCTTTAAACAATATCTCTACTGGTGAATAATCCGGGAGTTCCGAATTTTCGATCTTAATACAAGGACAGTGAAGTCCTGCATGGCTTCTTTTAGAGTTCCGGTGGTGCTATGTCCCGGGGGACCTCTACCCCTTCTTCAGGCAATGGTAACGTTGGCATTTTTTCCATGCTTGCCATTTCCGGCGGAGGGGGAATGAATTCGACCTCTGCAAAGGTCTCTCCAAATCCTGGCGTCTGGATCGCCATCCCTTCTATTGTCACTCCTGCAGGATATTCAGGAACTTGAGGAAGGGCCTGAGGAATCATTGCTTGCGATTCCGGAATCTCAGGCAAAGGTGGAATGACCTTACTCTCCAACCCACCTGCTCTCTCTTCGGCCATATTTTGCGGACCAAATGTGATTTTTACGGTTATCTCAGGGATCAAGAACTCACCTCTGTTATCTTTTGGGTGTTGTAATTGGTTCACACAGACTGGCGATGCATCGACCACCAAAGCTGTTCAACCATGCGCCCAATCACATTATCTGAGTGTTGCCTGCTCAATCTCCCCGCTGGGAATATAAACGTCCACGTGACGACCGGTAGCCAGAGCTAAGCTCAGTATCAGGAAGACGTTGGACACACCATCGACAGTAGCAGGTTTGATTCGAATCCAACCGGTGTTAGGTACGCCATTGACGATTGCCCAGCACATCTGCGTGCCATTCTTTGTGTGAGTTCTTACCACAGTCTTGTCGTTATACCACATATTTACCCCTCCTTAGCCATAGCCTCGGAATTTATTAAGATATTTACATATTTACTTTAAGGTAGCTTGCTCAATCTGTCCATCGCGAATGTAGACATCCACCTTGTGGTTCTTAGCCAGCGCCTCACAGAGGATTTGAAATACGTTGGAAACGCCGTCTGGGGAGCTAGGTCGCACACTCAGCCAATTGCTCCCAGAGAGCAAGGCCCAAGCCATCTGACTGCCGACCTTGGCGTGGGTACGGATCACTGTCTTGTCGTTTTGCCATACGTCAGCCATTGCAGGTATGAGCTGGGCCAGATTGGGGCGATTGCCAATGCGCTGGGTAGCTGGCCTACCTGGTGCGTCTTGCTGCGGAGAACCGGTATTCCGGAGCACGTTACGAGCTGTAGCAGAGTTCAGCAAAGTACCTCCCTGTCCTCTAAGCACTCCCTGGGCGCACGCTAAGGCGCCGACGATCACAGGCGACGCACTGGAAGTCCCCGAAAATTGGTCTGTATACCATAATTTCTTGTTGCTCCCGCCTTGCAGGTCTCCAGGCTGATCGTAGTAGCCGCCTGTGGAGGTAACCTCACGGCCCCATCCCTGGCAATCGACCCGCGCCCCATAGTTGGAAAAATCGAGCCTCGACCTATCAGGACCATAATCACGACCATGCGTCCCCTGAGGTGGGGAACCGGCACCAACGAGAACTGCGTCCGAGCCCTGGTTAGCTGGGTTTAATGGATTGGTCCAGCCTGGAGGAAAGCCTGCTGGGCGTGTGTTGTAGATAGGGTCATCCAGATTTTCTGCTCCGTTGCCTGCTGCCTCCACAACAATCACTCCTTTGCTGACTGCATAGCGGATGGCAGCGAAATCATCCGGCCACCATTCTATAGCGATATAACCGCGCTGATCGGACCTTTTCTGGAAATTAAAGCGTGGCCCAGGTCGATGAATCTCAAGGAGGATTATGTCTCCAGCACCTAGTTTATCCGCCGCTTCCATGATCACTTGAGCTTCTGACTTACTAAAGGCTGCAGCTCCTACCTGTGCTTCCGGGGCAATGCCGGTTACTCCGATGGCGTTGTTATCTGCACCAATAACCCCAACCACAGCTGTACCATGATTCTCGGCATGTAGATCAGAAGTTCCCGTACCAACCAGAATGCCGAGCGAGTTCTGGAGGAGATCTTCGTGCGTGAAGTTCCATCCCCACTCGCAATCTATGATTCTCACACCAGCCCCTTTTCCTCCGCCTAACGTCCAGGCATAATTGGCGTCAATGCCTGCTGGAGCCGGTCCGAGGTAAACCTGACGGGCCGTAAAATTCGGAGTTGTTGCCGGAGGTTCCCCCGACTTCGTTTCTATCGGTCCTTCGTGCTCTACATCTATCCACAATGGAAGCTCGCCTGCTGGTTTGACATATGCTGCCTCGACCACATCGAGTTGCATGAACTTCTCAGCCAGCTCGTCCAGTCGTTCATCGGGGGCTTCTACATAGTAGTAGACAGAAAGGTCCGGTATAGCTTCTCCAGTTTCTTTCATCAGCGAAGCCGTGCGGTCCGAAATACGCTCCTCGCTGAGACCGAACAAGGGTTTCATGCTGATCCCTTCGATCTCCAGCAAATTGTTCAACGGGGATACGTCGACCCCGTTTCTTGCAGATGCCGGTCCCTTATCAATCCGTAATTGTGCATCCGGCTTCGTAATAACCACGAGCTCACGCGACGATTTTTGTGGCGCTGCTGATCCTATAACGATTGATCTCCCTCCAGCTTGCGGAATATGCCGTTTATTTTGTCATTCATTATTTTCTTAATAGTTTGGCATGTTGATTTTTTTGTCTACTTGCCTATAAAAGGGTATATTTTAATTCATACGTCTTCGGTTAAGTGATGAATCGTGACAAATTGCCTCCATTCCCCCAATAGTTGTCAATAATTTTAAGGAATCGTGGGCTGGAACCGGGTATCGATTTCATGTAAAAAGGCCAAAATTTAGGGCAGCATTCTGGTGCAAAATCGATAGCTTTCAGGCAAGAAAATTCCTTAACCGATGACCAATGTATTTTAATTATATGTAATAATATAAAATTACTCGAGAACATGTATTAAGAACCATTACTCACTATCATATAACCTGCAGTGAGCAGGCGACATTAAAATGTGAGACTCATTATTGATGGCTTTTTTGAAACTAGGTTTCATAATTTCACATATTCATAGGGTCTACAGATGTCACAAATTCAGATTCATAAGTGAGAGTACATGGGATTGTATGTGTGGGACGTGATTTTCGTTGAGTGACAAAAACGATATATAAGGACGTTATACCGGAAAAAGGATAATAAAAAACGTGTGCATGAAAGAGAATTTGATGCTTACTCGATAGATCATGCACCTGCAATTATAAATATAATCTAATTTTATAATAATCTCTGTATAACTCATATACACAACCACATAAGAAATGGGGGATGGAGATAGATGAAAAATAAGGATAATTTATCCTTAACATTTTTGACTTCAGCAGTTCTGGTTTGTTTTTTAATTATCGGCTCATCTGCTGCACTGGCATCCGGCGAAGAAAATGCTTCGGATAACGGCTCATCGGCCAGTAATGAATTTCCGTATCCGCGTGGTACAGCCCCGCCATATGGAATGATGGGATGGGAGACCGGCACTCAATTTTTAACAGATAACGCCACGCTTGTCCACCTTGGGTGGAGCACTTACATAACTCCACAACAGTTTGTTGATAACATTAATAGAGGTAAAGAGCTGGGAATTTCGAAATATTTAGTAGCTACTGGCGGCCCGCAAATGGAGGCTGAAAACTTTTGGAAATCAGTCAAGGATCTGGGTGTTACTGATAATGATTTCTATGGGGTCTATTTCCCTGACGAGGAAGGAAGCCCTTCAACGCTTATCACCATGCGCACAGCTATGAAGAAATACTTCCCGAATGCCATTGCTGGTGATTATTTAGGGGATATGCAGACCGGGCCTGAAGATAAAGAATTTATTCCGGGCCTGGATGTTTGTTACTTCACCACCTACACGAAATTTCATCCAGAACGCCCGCACGCCTGGGTATATGGCAATCTTATTGCCAACGCCCCTGACTGGAAAAATACAGGAAAAACAGTATATGTAACAACAGAAGCCTTTGGTCAGGCTACTGAGGTGAATGGTTTGGATCCGGACCTGAACACCACGCAGAAAGTGGTTGCCCGTCATGAAAGTCAGGTTGTGATGGGAATATTAGGTGGGGCTCAGGGTGTTTTCTCATATGCTTACAAATATGCAGCCGATACTCCAAACTATGCTGGCTGGGCCAGCTTTAAGCCGAAATATGAACAGATCTGGCCCTGGATTATGGAAGGTAACCGGACACTTCTGGCAACAAACGTAACCAGCGGAAGGACAAATATAACTTCGGACCCGGGCGGCACAATCGATGCGGTTACAGCTTACATATTTACTGATGCGGATGGCAGAAAATTAGTTGCATCATCAAGTATGCTTGATTTTACCGAAGCAAACGGCACGGCAAATAATGCAACAATTACCGGCGTGCCAGATGGGACGTATGATGTCTTATGGGAGAACAGAACTGTGAATGTTACTGACGGAACCATCAATGATACCTGGCAACCATACGAGTACCACTTTTACCAGTTAAAAACGAATGGTACCGGTACCGGTACCGGATAAGCTCTAACTGTTACCAGCGGTTTCGATTTACTGTTTCCCGCAGTTTCGGTTTACTTTTACCAGTGGTTTCGGTTCGTGTTCTTTCGCCGGGGGTTGGCAGATTACTATCTCTGCTGACCCTCCCGTTTCCGGCAAAGCGTTTAAAAAATGGACGGAGAGATACCAGCTATATGACTGGTACTACTTCTTCTGTACTAAACTCATTTTGGAAATAGTATCAACTGACTATTACAGGACAACCCCGGCACGGAAAGGATCAAAAATCAGAAGTATTTTTAACTATGATCCTTAATGCTTAGCTGCGATTCCTGCCCATTCACCACACGCAGATATTGCAAATTCATATATACCTATAAGCCACGTGAACTACCCATCACTGAAGTAACGAGCTTCCTGTTTCATACCTCGAACTACCGTTCATAAGTCCACAGGCTCTACCCTCTGTTCCAGAGGTGAAGAAAGATCAAATTGGTTCTGGTTTCCCTGGCTTGGTTATCGCTTAGGAATTCAGTACATAGTATAGGACAGAATAGTATTTAGAGGTTAGAAGATAGCGAAAATATGGGACGTTGACGGCATTCATCCCGCCACTAAAGTAATGGGCATTCTGCCTTTTTTTTCGTAAAATTAAAACGTCTATTGAGGAATACCGATGAAGGACACACTAAAAACAATAAGGGAAACAAAACCCCTGATTCATCACATTACCAATTGGGTAACTATTTACGAATGTGCAAATATGACGAGAGCTTTTGGAGCGCTTCCTGTAATGGCGCATGCTCCTGAAGAATGTGCTGACATGACAAAGATCTCGTCGGCTCTTGTGCTCAATATCGGAACCCTGACGTCCGAAATCATAGATTCCATGCTGCTTTCCGCTGCTGCTGCAAACGAAAAGAAAATCCCGGTGGTACTTGATGCAGTCGGCGTCGGGGCTACAAAATTCAGGGATGAAATGGCTGCAAAAATCCTTGGTTCGGTCCATATTGACATTATCAAAGGCAATTACTCCGAAATTGCAAAACTTGCAGGCGAAAACGAGGAAACAAAAGGGGTTGAAGCTACCTCAATCAATGCCGACCCCGAGAAAGTTGCAAAAGCATTCGCAAAAGCAGAATCCTGCATAGTGGTAATGACAGGAAAAGAAGACATAATAAGTGATGGAAACAGGACCTTTATTGTAAAAAACGGGCATGAGCTGATGGGGTCAATTGTCGGGACCGGCTGCATGGCTGCCTCAATAATCGGTTCATTTGCTTCGGTTAATCCGGATTATTGCGACGCCGCAAAAGACGCTTTATGCTACTTTGGAGTTGCAGGAGAACTTGCAGCTGCAAAATCAAACGGGCCCGGAAGTTTTAAGGTTTACCTCTACGACGAAGTGTTCAACCTGTCAGATGAGAAAGTAAAGAGTATGAGGAATGTCGAAGAAAGATGAGGCTGAAAAAGAGGACTAGCAAGCGGCTTGTTTGATCGGTCTGGATAACTATTCGAACACCCTCCGGTGCACACCTGCTGATGCACCCTGCCAGGGTATCCCGAATGGCATCTCCCTATCATTTCCATCCCGCACCCCGAATGGCATCTTTCGATCATCTCCGTCCCGCACCCCGACGATTGGAACCGCCGCCTTTGAAAAAATGAAACTCTAAATATCAGGCACAGAAACGCCGATTATCACAATATCAACAATTTACGAGTTGGCTACCTAATTATTTTTAAAACACGTATACTGGATGGGTTGAAGCATTATGGACCAGAAAAATTTTTCCCGGAAAACCTCCCTTTTAAATGAAATTGACTTTTATCTTGTGACAGACTCCGGGCTCTCAAAGAAAGGAACTTTATCCGATGTAAAGGAAGCAGTTGAAGCAGGCTGCAAGATTATTCAGTACCGGGAGAAAAATAAAAGTACAAAAGAAATGGTCGATGAAGCGGCCGAGATCAGGAGAATATGCAGCAAAAGAGCAATATTTCTTGTAAATGACCGGATTGACGTTGCTCTGGCAGTTGATGCGGATGGCGTTCACATAGGCCAGGACGACATGCCAATTGAAACTGCAAGAAAACTTCTGGGCGCGGATAAGATAATCGGCCTTACTGTCCACAACGTCGAGGAAGCAATCGAAGCAGAGATAAGTGGCGCAAATTATGCAGGCCTGGGGTCCATATTCGATACTGCCACTAAAAAAGATGCAGGAAAGGGAATCGGCCCTGGCAGCATAAGAGATGTAAAAAATGCGATAAAAATTCCCGTAGTCGCCATTGGCGGAATAAACAGGGAAAACTGCATCCTCGTGGTTGAAAATGGAGCCGATAGCCTTGTTGCAATTTCTGCAGTCGTTTGCAGCGACGATGTAAAAAGGGAAACCAGAGAGTTTATTGATATAATTCAAAAAATGAAAAACAGACACATATAAGTGCATTTATACGTTCATTTTCCAGGCAGAACTTTATTCTGTCCTGATTCCATCCTCACAGACTTTTTATGGCACTTTTACTTTCTGGCTTTTCTTTTTTCATATTTCATATTTCATTTTTTCATATTTCAGTTTTCGTTTTTCATTTTTCAGGTTTCATTTTTCAGGTTTCATTTTTCAGTTTTCGTTTTTCATGTTATAACTTGTTAGCTTTCTTCTTTTTAATGGCTTGTTTTTCTGGAACACAGGTGCTACTGCAGTTATCCTCAATTCCTCTTGCACTTGTACAGATCTTGCAGATCCTTGGTACAAAGTCGTCGACTTTATTGTCGATTAAATCCTGAGCAAGTTTTTCAACCAATTCTTTCGTCTCACCCTGGAATTCGATCCTGTATCCTCTTTTTCCCGAAATATACTGGGAAACTGCCGACGGGGCAATCCCCAGCAGCTTTGCGGAAGCTGCCTGTGACTGTCCTTTATTTACAAGTTCGATTGCAAGACTGGCCCTTATTGCAGGGACCAGATCCCACACAATCTTTTGACACGGAGTTTCCATAGTTACCATCACTTTTTGATATTTACAATTGAGAACGGATATAACCCATGTACATATATATTAATTATCAGTGTAATATTTATTATCAGTGTAATAGTTATTATCAGTGTAAGATTTATAATCAGTGTAATAGTTATTATCAGTGTAATATTTAGTATCAGTGTAATAGTTATTGTTAGTGTAATAGTTATTATCAGTGTAATATTTAGTATCAGTGTAATAGTTATTGTTAGTGTAAAAGTTATTGTTAGTGTAAAAAATACTGATAAGATTGCCCTGAAATGTGATAATCTAGAGAAAAAAAAGAATAACTATTCAGCCACTAATATAAAATACGTTTTTTCGGCAAAAAGCTGTAATTTTCAGGATAATAGCGGCTCTCCATTGAGCACTGCTAGAATAGCATTAATGAAATTCAGGTCATTCTTTTTAATGCTTGATTGTTGTCAAACTAAACTCTCAGGTTATTGAGGAATCTCTAAACTATTTTTTGAATTTGAGACTCCAGGCAATGTTTTCTTCGGTTCTGAGATAATTATTTATAGAAACATCACAATTGTGAAGATTACATCACGATTGTGAACATACATAAAAAGCAAATGCATGTCAGAATGGCAGAGTGGCTATGCCTCCGGCTGCAACCCGGAGCTACGTGAGTTCGATTCTCACTTCTGACTTTAAAAACCGACCAGAATGGAACTCAAAAACCAAAACACACGAAAGATTCCCGATTAAGGAGAGTCGAAAAACACGGTCTGGAAAAAAACACGGTCTGGAAGTAAGATAAATGGAAACAAAAAATGAAAGCCAAACTGGAGAAAAGGGCTTGAGGAAAAGAACCCTTGAAAATCTTGGAATTTCTACTCTAGCTGTGCATGCAGGAACAACACCTGATCCAGCTACAGGAGCAAGGTCAGTTCCGATTTACCAGACAGCAGCGTATGTGTTCAAAGACACTGAAGAAGCAGCCGACCTTTTCGGACTTAGAAAAGCAGGCAATATTTACACGCGCCTGATGAACCCCACAACTGATGTCTTTGAGAAAAGGGTTGCTGCCCTTGAAGGAGGCATAGGCGCCCTTGCAACAGCCTCAGGGATGGCTGCAATTACAACAGCACTTCTCACCTTTACAAAACCCGGAGACGAGATCGTTTCAGGGGACAAGCTCTATGGAGGGACCTACGAGCTTTTCAATTATACGTTCCCCAAACTCGGAAGGACCGTAAAATTCGTAGACTCAAGCAGCCCCGAAGAATTTAAAAATGCAATCTCCGGAAACACAAAAGCCCTGTATGTAGAATCAATAGGAAACCCGGGACTGGACGTTGCTGACCTTGAAAAACTTGCCGAAATTGCCCATGCATCAGGAATCCCCCTTGTCGTGGACAATACTGTTTCTCCTCTGATTTTAAGGCCAATAGACCACGGGGCAGATATAGTTGTATGTTCCGCAACAAAATTCATAGGGGGGCACGGGACTTCGATAGGTGGGGTAATTATTGACTCCGGAAACTTTGACTGGAGCCCTGAGAAATTCCCTGAGATCTGCGAGCCCGACCCCGGATACCACGGCTTGAAATATAAGGAAGCCTTCGGAAAGGCAGCTTTTATTGGAAAAGCAAGGGTGCAGTTCATGAGGGATACAGGCGCATGTATTTCCCCTTTTAACTCCTTCCTGTTCATATTGGGGCTTGAGACTCTCCCCCTGAGAATGAAAAAACACTGCGACAATGCCCTTGCAGTTGCAAAGTTCCTACAGGACCACCCGAAAGTTTCCTGGGTCTCCTATCCTGGCCTTGAATCTCACAGGAGCCATGAACTTGCACAGAAATACCTCAAATCAGGTTCTGGCGCAATAGTAGGCTTTGGAATTAAAGGCGGAATCGGTGCGTGCAAAACGTTTATTGAAAACCTTGAAATCTTTTCCCACCTTGCAAATATAGGGGATGCTAAAAGCCTTGTAATCCATCCGGCTTCAACCACCCATGAACAGCTTTCAAAAGAAGAACAGCTGGCATGCGGAGTAACTGAAGACTTCATCAGGCTTTCCATAGGAATCGAGGACGAAAAAGACCTGATTTTCGACATCGAACAGGCACTTTCAGAGGTCTGAGTAAACATGGCAGTTTCTTCCGTAAGTTCTTCTAAATCTAAATCCAAACCCAAATCCAAATATAAATCTAAATCTAAAAAACTGTTTTCGGAAAAAAAAGGCCAGAGCATCGGGATAGTCCGTTCAATGAACTATAAAATCCCGGGGACCTTCAGCCTTGAGAGCGGAAAAACCCTTTCCGGCGTCAGGATAGAGTACGAAATGTACGGGAAGCTGAATATCGATAAGAGCAACGTTATCCTGATCTGCCACGCCCTTACGGGAGATGCCCACGCTGCCGGGTTCCATACCGGCGACAGAAAACCCGGCTGGTGGGACATTGTAATCGGTCCCAATAAAGCGTTTGATACTGAAAAATACTGCGTCATCTGTTCAAACATACTGGGCGGGTGTAAAGGCTCTACAGGCCCTTCTTCCATAGACCCTGAAACCGGAAAAAACTACGGCATCTCCTTTCCCGTAATTACCATCGCAGATATGGTAAAGGCTCAGAAAAAGCTTGTCGAGCACCTCGGAGTAAAACAGCTTTTTGCGGTTGTGGGCGGCTCAATGGGAGGAATGCAGGTACTCCAGTGGACGGTCAGCTACCCCAACATGGTAAAAAAAGCAATTGCAATAGCGACCACAGCCTCCACAACCCCGCAGCAAATAGCATTCGGAGCAATCGGAAGAAAAGCCGTAACCGATGACCCGAAGTGGAACGGGGGAAACTACTACGGGAAAAAAATCCCTGCACAGGGACTTGCCCTTGCCCGGATGATAGGGCATATTACATACCTGAGTGACGCTTCAATGCAAAAGAAGTTCGGAAGGCTACAGCAGGATACGGATGCAGCAGGCATAACAGGCACGAAGGGTACGACGGGCACGACAAGTATGACAAGCGCGAATTTGTCCGAACTCTCCCCTGAACTTTCTCCTGAACTTTCTCCTGAACTTTCTCCTGAACTTTCCCCTGATCTCGCTCCAAACTTCCAGGTCGAGAGCTACCTGAATTATCAGGGAGATAATTTTACAAAACGTTTTGATGCCAATTCATACCTGTACATTACAAAAGCCGTGGATTACTTTGACCTCGCAAAGAACGGCTCCCTTATAGAGGGCTTTTCCGGAGTTACTGCAAAATATCTTGTAATTTCCATATCCTCGGACTGGCTCTATCCCCCTTACCAGGCTCAGGAGATCGTATCGGCTCTTACTGCAAACGGTATTGATGCCAGATACGAAGAAATCAGGTCTCAATACGGACACGATGCTTTCCTGCTTGAAGAGGGACAGTTGAATTACCTGATAAGAGGCTTCCTCTCGCAGATTCTTGTAAGCGACGTTATGAACCGGAATTTCTATTCGGTCTCGCGAGACGAAACAATCGAGCACGCCTCAAGGCTTATGGTAAAAGAACGTGTGAGCCACCTGCCTGTCATTTCAGAGGATGAAAAGCTTGAAGGCATCGTCACCTCCTGGGACATTACAAAAGCAGTAGCCTGTAAAATCAATGAGCTGGATGAAATTATCACACGCGATGTCAGGTACGTATATGAAGACGAAAGGATTGAGAAAGCGTCCTCAATAATGGAAGATTACTCAATTTCCGCACTTCCGGTCATTGATTCCGAGCACCGCGTAATAGGCATTGTTACAAGTGAGAGCATAAGTGCTCTTATTTGTAGTTAAACGTGAACATAAGTACTGAACAGTCGATAGTCGAATAAGTCAGGGAGATTACTCTCCCTTTCTCTTCTAAGAACGGTACATGACATTTTCATGTCATACCGCTCAAGCATTTTCAAACCCTTTATGTATTGGGCGACAGTTATCCTTTTATTGC
>NZ_JAQUVZ010000056.1 GCF_028693135.1 Methanosarcina sp. | reverse complement strand
TGTTTACATACTGTCGGCCGCATGCCCGGCAGTTTCCTTTACGGAAAAGCCCACTTATCAACACCGGTACATGATACCGCTAAAAACAGGTAAACACGCCGTATAAATGGTTGATCTCCCCGGGACTGCGAAAAGTTGCCTAAAACCAGGGAAATTCATAATTGACATTCATAAACTTATACAGCAAAAAATAGCTTTCTTGGATAAGTTCCGGACACTTTTGAATTCTTCCCCGTGATACAGGCAAATGAGTAACCAGACCTGTGGTCTTTTACCCAAGTGGATACTCACTACATCCTTTCCCTGTATATAATTCTTTGCTACCTTTAGGGCAGGAACCTTCCAGAAGAAGCTGTGAAATCAGGGTGAAATCCATGATTGAAAGTTTGCAAATCCAGAATTGAAAACATATTGCGTTTTAAATGTATTAATTCTCACAGGTCAGGGCTTACTCAATACCAGCCCATAAGGTGAAGCTCGCTTGTTAACATTTCCTTTAAAAGGTTCAGTCTTTCTATGGAGTTGCGGATCTGTTCTGGTTTGTCCAGCAATTCTTCACATCCGGTTTCTTCCTGAATGGTTGTGACCTTCAGGAGCTCGGCAAAGTTTACGCATTCGTCCAGGAAGCGGTTAAACAGCCTGCGAGCCTGCATAAAATAATCCGAAGTCCTGAAATCCGGCTGGAGGGTTTTTTCGTATTCTGCTCTCTGTTTCATCTCTGCAGCCAGGATCCGGGCTTCAACATAATCCCTGGAGTTCAGAAAGTTTCCCAGATTTTGCAAAGTTGTGCCTGTGTGCTGGATAAAATAGGCAACTTCAAAAGCCCACTGCTTGTCATAGTTCGTCCCGGAGCCGGAGTTAAAAGAAGAGGAGTTCATCTGCCAGGTTCATCTCCTGTTAAATCTTCCCTTTCAGCCTCTGATAATAATAACCTTTCTACTTTACCCGACCAGGCTCTACCTTTGACTTATTCAATATGGCTGTGGGAAGCAGGATTAGAAATTTAAATAGAGTTTTGAACTTAAAATTCAGGCTTAACTAACTCTATATCCACGGAACACACTCCACAGAACACACGGAAAGATTTGAAAAAGCTGTGCCTACCATCTATTTATTCCTTTTTTCCGTGCTTTCCGTGGTTCACCTTATTGGAGTGCCTGTCAGTTGTTTTATGTTCCTGTCTATCCCGTTGCAGCAGCAGATTGGGAGTTGAAAGTATTTTCATCATCGTCCCCCTCTGAATGGAATTTCTTCATGGGCTGTTCTCTTTTTGCCCGGTTGTTTTAACATGTATCAAATATTCTTGATACCATCCAGGCGGTTTTTTAATCTGCGATTCTCTAATATTACTTATTATTACTGGTTTTTGGGAATTCAATACTTAAGGAGACTGAGAAATGGGAAACGAAAAAGAAGGAATGCAGAAGAAAAAGGCAGAAGAAGAATATTCTGAGAACAGTGCCGAACCCGATGAAGAAGACCTTCTGTATACGCATAAGCCTGAATCCCAGGGAAATGAAATGCGCTGGAATACCACTTTATGCAGAAAGCCGGGCCGTTAAAAACATTTTTTCATTGCTGGAGGAGCTTTTAATGCCATTTATAAACGAAATGTTGCCTGAAACTGCCGAAGCGTTTGGGCAATTGAGAAATTCTATTTTCAAGGACAGTTTCCTTGATGTTAAAACAAAAGAACTGATTGCTATTGCCTCGTCGGTGCTCATGCGCTGCCAGTACTGCGTTGATGTACACTCCCAGAGGGCAGTTGCAGCAGGGGCTGCAAAAGAAGAGATTGCCGAAGCAATATCAGTTGCCATGTTTGTAGCTGCAGGGTCGCAGATTGGGTGGACGAATATATACGGTGAAAACGTCTACGACAAAATTTTTGAAAAAGATAATGATAAAGAGGACGGTTGCTGTTGCTGTGAGGACTGACTCCTTCAGATATTTTCATTTTCAGGCATTTCCTTTTATTCTTATCTTCTTTTTTGTTTTTGTTTTTTCAGGTTTTGCTTATCTTTTTCTTCGATTCGAGTTTAACCTTTTATTCTGATTTTTTGTTTTGTATCTGCGATATGATATTCAAAATATTTCCAAATTCAGGGTTCAACCTGTAAAATCGCCATTTTGAGCTGCTGTAAGCTTCGACAATCCCGCAGTTTTTCATAATTGTAAGGTGGTGGGAAACCAGGTTCTGCCTTTCATTCAACTTAAATATCAGCTCGCAAACACAGTGGTCTCGCTGAGATAAAAAATACGCAATTTTCAGCCTTATAGGGTGTCCGAGAGTGCTGAATATCTCACTGGTTTTTTTAATATCATCGTCCAGAAAATCTATTTCCTGGAGCATTTTCTCTTCCCATTCCTTTTTTTTCTCGGGGTCGGCAGGGCAGCAATAGCTCATAAATAAAAGAAGTGAAACTTTCTAATTAAGATTTTTCATCTCAATTTTGTTTGATATAAATCCTATTATTATTCACATTTGATTTTTTTCAGAAACATCGGCTCCTATATGCCGACATATTTTAAAAAAATCTCTGCATCTGTATGAAAAAGCAATAAGGTTGTGAAAATAAACAGTTCAAGAAGGGTCTTTAACCCGAAAGGTATATATATTTATGTACGAATGAGTGAAATTAGTTTTCTTTTCCTCTTGAAAATTACAAATCAGTGAGCTTAAACTATAAAAAATAATTATAAAAAAAATTACTCGATGTAAAACCCTGATTGTATGGAAAAAAAGTTATAACAAAAACAGGACTTGGGGTATAAAAAACATGTCGAAACCAAAATCTGTCTGGGAAGAGTTCTTTGCAGATAAAAGAAGCGGAGGTCACAGGTCCTCAGCTGAGGAATTTATTTCCAGAGAAGCCAGGGAAAAACTCTTCCATCTGGATGGGGGCAAAACACTTCTTGACTTTGGTTGTGGGGCCGGGGAGCTTCTGGTTTATTATGCTCGGGAATATGAAAAACTTGTAGGAACCGATTTTTCTGCATCAATGCTTGATGAAGCAGACAAAAGAATCAAAGCCCGAAAGTGTGATAATATAGCTTTAATCCTTGCTGACGATAAAACAATCTGGGAAAAGCTTGATTCCTCCTTTGACCGAATAACTGCAGCTGGAGTGATCCAGTACCTCACAGATGAAGAAGTTGATAATTTTATTTCTCAAGCATCAGGACATCTTAATAAAGGGGGTAAAATAGTACTTTTTGACCTGCTGGATCCTCGCTTATATCCATTATGGAAAATAGGGTTCTTTTCACGAAATTTCGGATTCAGGAAGATTCTTTATAAAATAGGTTTTGAAATTCAATCTATGATATCAGCGCGCTTAAAAAACCGCCCTAAAGATATTCTCGGGTATACTCACAACCCCTCCACAATAGAAAGTATTGCAAATAAACATGGTTTTGAGATGGAGTATGTGCAGTCCATGTATTATGAATACAAGTACCATGCAATAATATCGTGATATTTCAGGCATTAATTTCAGGCATTATTGAATTCGATACTGATACTGCCTGCTTTTTTTGCAAGGGACTTAGCCATAAAACCACTTTCCAGCTTGCAGAGGTTAAGTACAGCGCAGGGCACCAGACAATTAGAGGAACACTGTGCTTCCTGTGCTCTATCAATCACGTAATTGTTCTTAATGTCCAGGGTTTCCATCATGGGAATTTCCATATGTGAGATTTTTTTTATTTTTTCACAGGGGGTTTCGATATCCACAATAATCTTATCGCCTTTCATACTCCCCATAATTTTGTGGGTAAAGCCGCAGATAGTAGAGTTTACTGTAATTTCGGTCAATTTTTCACCTCAGATTTCTTATTTCCTTAAGTTTTCTTTTTTTATCGCGGATTTCGGGAGTTTTAACGTTTTTTCGGATTATCTTTACAGGGTTTTCTCTCTATTTCCTTTTTATTATTTTTCTTCTTTTATATGTCCTTTGTTCTTCGGTTCGAGTTTAACCTTTTATTCTGATTTTTTGTTTTGCATCTGCAATATGATGTTTAAAATGTTTCCCAATTCAGGGTTCAACCTGTAAAATCGCCATTTTGAGCTGCTGTAAGCTTCGACAATCCCGCAGTTTTTCATAATTGTAAGGTGGTGGGAAACCAGGTTCTGTCTCTCGTTCAACTTAAATATCAGTTCGCAAACACAGTGGTCTCGCTGAGAGAGAAAATAAGCAATTTTCAGTCTTATCGGATGCCCGAGAGCGCTGAATATCTCACTGGCTTTTTTAATGTCATTGTCCAGAAAATCTATTTCCTGGAGCATTTTCTCTTCCCATTCCTTTTTTTTCTCGGGGTCTGCAGGGCAACAATAGCTCATAAATAAAAGAAGTTAAGTTTTCTAAATAAAGATTTTCATATCAATTTTATTTGATATTGATAATGTTATTATTTATATTGGATTTTTTTCCAGAATTTTGAGATCCCGGCTGATTCCATATCAAGATTTTTTGATATCTACCTTGCGGTTTTTTATAAATGTGAATCATGAATTCAATTGGAATAACTAACAGCCTATCCGAAAAATGTTGTGACCTACTGTACTTTTACTATTGACAATATGCACAACCGAAAAGGATACTCGATATTATAGACCGATTGTAACTTTACAATATGTATTACTGACTTTTCGGATAGCTCTAAGACGTCTTTGTTGAATGAAATGGTGCCAGAATTAACCTGATAATTTCATAATTTTTTCAGCCATGACCTCGTTTCATTGATGATGATACACCTTTTTCAATTTTTTCTGCATCTTTTTGATTTATGGAAAATATTAATATCATATGTATGTATAAATGAATCAATATATCTTGATACCAGCAACTCCCTTATTCACACAACTCCCTTATTCACACAACTCCCTTATTCACACAACTCCCTTATTCACACAACTCCCTTATTATTTCTTATAAAAATATAACTTGATGATTTTCGGAGAATTATAATGAAGCGATTGCATAAAATACAAGACAAAGAACGAGTTTCGTTTTCGTTTCCGCTCTTTTCGAAAAAACCGCTTTTCATTTTGGCGATTTTTTGTTTTATTCTCTTCAGCTCAGGTTGCACTGATGATTCTGGCAACGAAGCAGAGGTTGTTGAAGTTACAAAGGATGTTAACTATTCTGGCAGTGGGGCAGAATTGGTCGAAGTTACGAATCTGATCCAGATTGATGAAGCCCTCACAAAAGGTCCTGTTGTTCTGAAGCTTGGTTCTAAAGGGTGCATTCCCTGTAAAGAGCAGGAAGAGGTGCTTTCAGAGCTCCTTCCAATCTATCAAGATTCTGCTTCAATTATGCTCATCGATATCAAAGAGTACCCTGAGTTTGCAACAAAGTTCGGAGTAAGAGTCATTCCGGATACCTGTATTATTACAGGCATAGAAGACGGTAAATACATGTACATGTGGCAGGACGGTAGCAAAAGTTCAGAAAGAGCAAGTGCAAGGTTCCTGGGTGTTGTCGATAAAGAAACCCTTTCAGAGACTCTTGAGAAAGCCATCGAATCCAGAAACACAGGGGAGTAAATTTGTTTTCAGACTTTCTCCCGTTTGCTGCTTTCTTTGCAGGGGTCGTCAGTGTACTCTCCCCATGTATCCTTCCTGTAATTCCGGCAGTATTTGCTTATTCAACTGAAAAAGGAAAGTTCAGACCCCTTGCAATCGTATCAGGGCTGTCTCTTTCCTTTACCAGCATGGGAATCGTCACATCCCTTTTCGGAGCGACGCTCACGGCTTATCTAGGTTACCTTAATATTTTTGCCGAAGCTCTTCTGATCACGATGGGTATTTCATTGCTCTTCGACTTCAATATTTTCAATGTGTTTGGAAATTTTTCATCACTTGTAAATTCCAAAAAAGAGGGGCTGTTAGGAGGCCTTTTGCTTGGTCTCTCTCTCGGGATTGTCTGGCTCCCATGTGTGGGCTCAGTACTTGGTTCAATCCTTACAATGGTTGCTGTTTCAGGTAAAATTACGTATGGAGCGCTGATGCTTTTCATCTATTCCATTGGCTTTTCAATTCCAATGCTGCTTGTTGCTTATTCTGCAAGCTTTTCTTCCAAAAAGCTTCAGAAAGTTTCAAAATATGGTTTTCCGTTAAAAAAAGTTACAGGCCTTATAATTCTGGGGGTCGGCTTTTTTATGGTTTACCAGAACCATTTCGGCAGCTTCTGAGATCAAATTGTTCTGGCTTATCCCAATAAGCCATGCAGTTTTTTTGAAATAGAAATTGGTTAACAGTGCCTGGAAATATCTTTGGAGAAAATAAGCCTGAGGAGCTGGAAAACGAAAACCCGTAAAACGAGAACGAGGGCTGCTGCGGGAACTGAATAAAAACACTGGAGCTTTGAGTTTCGGACTCATCAGTTAATTTTCTGAATTTATTTTTGCTTTTTTCTGTTTTTCGGTTTCTGTTTTTCTTTTTCTACTTTTTCCTTGCTTCTCCTTTATTCCGATAAGAACCTTCTCAAAACCTGAATTTCTCCCTATTCTTGTTCATGATTTTCACAAGGGAAAGCATAACAGGCACTTCCACAAGTACTCCCACAACGGTTGCGAGTGCAGCCCCGGATTCCATCCCAAACAGAATTAAGGCTACTGCTACTGCCAGTTCAAAGAAATTACTGGCGCCGATAAAGGTTGAAGGTGCAGCTTCCCTGTAGGGAATTTTCAGGTATTTTGCTCCTGCATACCCGATCCCGAAGATCAGGTAAGTCTGCAGCACAAGGGGAATTGCTATCAGGAGAATATGCAGGGGGTAATTTATGATGTTGTTTCCCTGAAATATAAAAATCAGGACAAGTGTTATTAAAAGTCCGGCAGGAGTAATCCACTGTGTTTTTTGGATCAGCCTGTTTTCAAACCAGTTAATTCCTTTTTTCCTTATCACAACCTGCCTTGTCAGCACAGCAAGGCCGAGAGGAATTGCCACATAAAACAGGACAGAGACAAAGATAGTCATTAGAGGAACTGGAAAATCAGTTGTGACTCCGAGGAGAAACTTCCCCAGTGGAGCGAAGAGGACCAGAATAATGAGGTCATTTACCGAGACCTGGATCAAAGCATAATTAATATTGGCTCTCGCAAGGTAAGTCCAGACAAGTACCATAGCTGTGCAGGGAGCAATCCCCAGCAGGATCATACCTGCGATATACTGAGCCTGAAGGTCAGCCGGGATCAGGGATTCAAAGAGCACGCGCATAAAAAGCCATGCAACAAAAGCCATTGTAAAGGGCTTGATTGCCCAGTTTATGATGAGAGTTAAAAGGAGGGGCTTTAAATTTGCCTCAACGTTCAGGATTTCTTCAAAATTGATCTTAAGCATGATGGGATACATCATAACCAGAAGCACGACAGCTACAGGAATTGAGACGTTTGCAATCTCAATACCTCCAAGGGTGTCCGCAAAACCTGGGAAAAAATAGCCTATTGCAGTTCCGAGTATGATACAGATTGCAACCCAAACAGAAAGATATTTACTGAAGAAATCGAGCTCCTTCCCTTCATCTTCAGGCATATTCTTCCCCTTCATCCCACTCTTCTTTCAATCTCTTCAGGCATATGCTTCCCCTTCATCCCACTCTTCTCCCTCGAACTCCTTGCTTGCAGGGATGATCATCACGGGCTTTGGGGTTTTCCGGAGTACATTTTCTGCCGTGCTTCCGAGCAGGATGTCCATTAAGGCTCCTTTCCCGCGGGCAATCAACATGATCAGGGTGACATCTTCCATGCTGGCAAATTTAACAATCTCCTCGGATGGGATTCCTTCAACGACAAGGTACTGGCTCTTTATGCCTTCAAGCCGCTCCTTTATTCTCCGGAGCCTTTCTTTTGCCTCTTCTATCTGTTCATCCAGCAAATCCATGTCTTTTATGTCATCTATTACATGCAGGAACAGAACTTCTTTTACGATCCCTGTAAACTCCTGAAGCTGTTCTATTGCCTTCATTGCCTCTTTTGAAAAGTCGAGAGGTACAAGAATCCTGGAGAACGTTGCCCTGCATACCTTCTCATAAACTTCTTTTCCTTCTTTCATAGCTTCATACTTTTCAACCAGCAGTATTTTTTTTGAACTACGTGCTATGTATTCCGTAGTCCTTCCGAGAAGCTTCCCCTTTATGAATCCTTCAGTTGTGGCTCCCATTATTATCGCATCAACGTCTTCCCGGTCTGCGATCTCCGCAATTGTTCTTCTTACGTCTCCTAACACTACCAGGGTTTCGGTTTCAAGTTCTAGTTCCCTGGCAAACCCTGCATAATCTTCAATCCTTTCCTTTGCATTCCGTTCAAACATAGGGGCAAGCCCCTGGCTTTTATGTATGTCCACTACATGCAGCAGGATAACTTTCTTCAAACCGGCGTTTTTAAGTTCTCCTATGCAGCCGAGCAAATCTTCCGTTTCGATTGTAAAATCCGCAGGAACAAGTACTGTGCTTATCATCTGCTATCCGCAGCCCCCTTTCGTTCCATTTGCTTTGAAGGTCTTATCTTTCAGTACCCTGTGGCTTTTTGATGACCCCAGTTCATAATTATGTCTTTATCGCTAATAGCTTGATGCACTGAAGTAAAAAAAGAAAAAATGTTTTTTAAAGAAGAGGGATTTTTAAAAGAAGATATCTTTTTAAAAGAAAAGGGATTTTTGAAATGAATAACTATTCTTAAAATCAAAAACTGTTTTTAAATGAAGATATTTTATAAGAGAAAAAATGTTTTGGAAAATAAGGTTCTGCCCGAAATTTCAAGATATGAAGGTTCAGAGACAGATCCTTACTTCTCAGAAAAACCTCATACTTCATCAAAATCGATACTGAGGCTTCCTGCTTTTTTTGCCAGGGACTTTGCAAGAAACCCACTTTCCAGCTTGCAGAGGTTAAGCACCCCACAGGGTACCAGGCAGTTTGAGCAGCACTTTGCCTCTTTTGCCCTGTCCATTACATAGTTGTCTTTGATGTCCAGGGTTTCCATCATGGGGATTTCCAGGTGCGAGATTTTCTTTATTTTTTCACACGGAGTTTCGATATCCACAATGATTTTTCCACCTTTCATGCTTCCACGGAGTTTGTGGGTGAAGTCGCATATTGTGGAGTTGACAGTAATTTCAGCCATATAACCACCTCAATTCGTTTTTGAATTCAATTTTCAGGTATCTGGAAATATTAATTAATCCTCTCCAGAGTTAATCCTTTCTTTCAAAAAAATAGTCCGGATCTGGTCGGGTCAAGATATTCAGTTAATCCATTTCCGGATTTCTTTTTCATCCGGGACCTTTCCTGCAAGTTTTACTTCTCCGTCAATAACAACCGCAGGGGTGACCATTACTCCGTATTTCATGATGGTTTCAAAATCCTCAACTTTTAAGACTTCGGCTTCCACGCCGGTTTCTTTGAGGACCTTTTCAATGTTTTCCTTTGTTTTCTTACATTTTACGCATCCGGTTCCGAGAATTTCGATTTTCATGCTTTTCTCCACTTTTTTATCTTTTGATTTCAGGTTTTGATTCAGGTTTTGATTCAGGTTTTGATTCAGGTTTTGATTCAGGTTTTGATTCAGGTTTTGATTCAGGTTTTGATTTTCAGGTTTTGTATTTTCAATCGCTCAATTTTCAAAGATTTCTGATGTAGTTACAGAAGTATGTTGAACAGGTATCCCGTGAAGACGATTGACAGCGCCACAATCGAGACAAAGATCGCAATCAGTTCTTTTTTCAGCACCTTTCTAAGGATGATCATTTCGGGCAGGGATACAGCTGTAACCGACATCAGGAATGCCAGGGAAGTCCCTATCGGGAGCCCTTTTCCTATCAAGCTCTCAACTATTGGGATCATGCCCATTACATTTGAGTACAGGGGGACTCCAATAAGGACAGCAATCGGCACTGCAAGCAGGTTGTCCTTACCTGCATATTTTTCAAGGATGCCTTCGGGGGCATAGCCGTGGAAGATGCCTCCTATGGTAACTCCTATGATCACGTAGATCCAGACTCTTCCCACGATGTCTTTAACGCTTTCAAGAGCAAGGTCTGTCCTTTCCTTTATGGTAATGCTTTCCTGTTCGTTAGCCTGTTTACCTACTTTTATTTTGTAAACGAACTCTTCCACATACCTTTCCAGTTTCAGGACTCCGATTACATAGCCTCCAAATACGCCGAGCACAATGCCCGATACCACATAAATTACAGTTGCCTTCAAGCCGAGGGTTGCCCAGAGTACGGCTACAGCAGCTTCGTTTACCAGAGGGGAGGTGATCAGAAAGGAGAAGGTAACTCCGAGGGGCACTCCAGCTTCCACAAACCCGATAAAAAGGGGCACTGAGGAGCATGAACAGAATGGAGAGACTGTCCCTATCAGGGAAGCTATCAGGTGGTAACGGAGTCCTGTTTTGCCTCCGAGCACCTTTCTTGTTTTTTCCGGAGTGATATAAGTCCTGAGGTAGGAGATCGCGAAAATCATCACGGCAAGCAGGATGACTATTTTCAACACGTCGTAGATGATGAAGTTGACACTGGCTGCAAGGTGAGTAGTGGGGGTAATCCCGAAAACCTCGTACGTCAGTTTGTCTGCAATCCATTGCAGAGGATAAAAGATATCAGCCATTTTGAGTTCCTTCTTTTATGTTTTGTTTTTGCTCTTTTTGGATACTCAATTATATCATATCGTATCAGTATATATTGATATATTGTTACTAAGATATAAGGATATCGCTTCGAGTGAAGCTTTCAACAGGAATACTTGAGTTCGAATGAACATCCGATCACAGCAAAATCTCAAAATAGGCCGGGTTAGATATCTTATTCCAGATATTTTCTGTGAACGAAAAGAGACTTTCACAGTACTTTGGGATGAAAATTAAAACTGAGGTTCTAAAATGGTTATATGTTCTATCTGTGGGAAGGATGAATATTCACTGCTAAAAGTAAAGCATAGAGAACTTGGCACAATAAAGCTCTGCTTTGAATGCTGGGAAGTGGAGAGGGGCAACCAGAACCTTCTTCCGTCATGCAGGGGGGACTGTGACTGCTGCCGTTATTAATTCATACCTCTACTTTTCTGGCTCCTGTCTGCGTGGGATTTGATATGGGCGTTTCCGAATTTTTGGAATCTAACTGAAAAAAAGGACTAAAGGATCAGAAAAGGACTAAAGGATCAGAAAAGGACTAAAGGATCAAAAAAGGACTAAAGGATCAAAAAAATACTAAAGGATTGAAATAGAACTTATTCTTCAAGTAACTTCAGAAGCTTCCGGACCTTTTCGTTGTCTATGGAATAAAGCCTCATCTTTCCGTCCTTTCTTACTTTGATGATATCCCAGTCCTGCAGTTTTGCAAGATGCATCGAGGTGTTGGACTGGGTCCTGCCTATGAGGTCTGGAATCTCACAGGCGCATTTTTCCCCTTCAAGCAGGACTTTTATTATTTTATATCTGGTTTCCTCGCTCAGGGCTTTGAAGATCTTTAAATTTTCTTCATTAATCATATGATCAATCATTGAATTATAGTCGTATAAATACTTTTCTTAAGGCCTGGTAAAAATTGTGGGGTGCCTGTGGCTTGCAGAAGTCCGGACCATACATTGCCCCAAAAACTGGGTTGAGATCCAAAAAATCCAAAATCCTGCCAAAACAGGTCTCTAAAAAAATATGTTAATTGTAAAAAAGAGTGAATTGGAGATCAATCGGACTGCAGTATCTCCTTTATCTTATCCAGGGCTTCTTTAACTTCTTCATCCTTGAGGTCCAGGTCTTTGCTTTTTTTGATCCCTAACTCGGAGATCACAATGTGCCTGTTAGGGGTAAAACCGGCAAGCTCCAGGGTCTCTTTTGTGCAGTTTAAGGGGCAGCCGTCAATGGCTATGAGCCTTTCGGAACCTTCGGCCGATTTCATAAGGCCTTTAATCCTGCCGCCGATCCCAACAGTGCACATCATTTTCCCGACTTCCTGCTTTGTAAGTTCGATTGCGACTTTGTTTGCGATCTGGCCTACGTTGGACCCTCCGCTGCAGGCAAAGATCCCTACGTTTGCTGTCCCGCATGCACATTTTACTTCTTCTGCCATTGTTTTTATACTCCTTTTTGACGGTTTTTTTGTCCGCGTTTATTATATTTCTTACGAAGTAAATTTTATCTGTCCTTTTATTTTGTAATCCACTTTTTGATGTCTTCTACACTCGGAACCTTGCCTGCGACTTTAACATCTCCGTCAATAACAAGTGCAGGTGTAATCATGACTCCGTATCCCAGGATTTTGTCAAAGTCGTCTACCTTGACGATTTCGGCTTCAACACCCATTTCCTTGACGGCTTTTTCGGCCATTTCTTTTGTCTTATTGCATTTTGCGCAACCTGAACCCAGTATTTCTATTTTCATTTTCTCACCTTATTGCTTAATTCTGTCTTTATTCATTTTTCGTGATACTTTTAGATATAAGCTTCATGCAATTATTTATGACATTATTTTATTTGATTCGATTAGACTTCTCTTTTATACAAACATAACTCCGAATATATACCCTGAAACGGTCGCAATCAAAACCACGAGGGAGATGTAGGACATGCCTTTTTTTGTTCCCATGATCCTGTTGATAACGATCATATTCGGTAGACTGAGTGCCGGGCCTGCAAGGAGCATGGCAAGGGAAGGGCCTTTTCCCATTCCAAGTAGCGTGAGGGCTTTAATGATTGGCACTTCCGTAAGGGTGGAAAAATACATGAAGGCTCCGGCTACTGAGGAAATAAAGTTTGAAGTCAGAGAGTTTCCTCCCACAAAAGCCGCTACAAGCTCTTTGGGGAGTACGACTACCGCAATTCCGGCAAAGAAAACTCCCAGCAGGAGCAGAGGGGTGATCTGTTTTATCAGGAACCAGGTTTCTCCCATCCAGCTCTCAAGTTCTTCTTTTGAAAACCATTTGAAAGATAGGAAGGCCGTAAGTCCTAGCATTGGGATCCAGACAAGAAACTGGGTTGTGTACTTCCAGCCCCAGGAGGACATCAGCTCAGGGGCTATAAGGACTGCAATTAGCACAACAAAGATTTCAACGCTGTGCTTGTGTTCTTCTTCTCCAAAGGTTTTTATGGACTTGCGTTCGGTTACTTTCCCTTCATACAAAAGGGCCATAACTAAACCAACAAGTACGGAAAGAAGAATTGCTGCGAAGGCACGGGCTGCTCCGAGGTCATATCCCAGGATTTTTGCTGTATAGACAATTGCAAGGATATTGATTGCTGGGGCAGAGAATAAAAATGTGGTTGCAGGACCTATGCCTGCTCCCCGTTTATATATCCCTGCAAAAAGGGGGAGCACTGTACAGCTACAAACTGCAAGGAGGCAGCCGGAAACCGCAGCTACCGTGTACGAGACATATTTGGGGGCGTCCGCTCCGAAGAACTTAAGTACCGATTCCTTGGAAAAGAGGGAGGCAATCGCACCAGCCAGGAAAAAGGCGGGCACAAGGCACATCAGTACATGGAGTGCCAGATACTCCTGCACTGACTGAAGCCCTACATATATGAGATAAGTGAGATAATCAAGAGTCATTTTTCCACCAGGGGTATTTATCCAGATTGTTCCTGTTATTTCAAATAGATTTGAAAGAACCTATATAAAATTTCCTATTTCAAATTTATTTGAAATAAGTTTTCGGTCTGTATTTACTCTCCAGTTTGCGTCTCTTTCCGGAGCTTCAGAGCTGCTGTTCATACCCTGCAGGGGTTTTCGCATATGAATATTTATAGATATTTTTGCAATAATTTAAGAATATGAGTATTAAAGTAGAAATTTAAGAATATGAGTATTAAAGTAACAATTTAAGAATATGAGTATTAAAGTAGAATCTACAAGCATCTCCAGAAAAAGGTGTTTTCTGTATACTATTTTCCTATCAAAGAATTTTACTGATCTGAATTCTCAGTGCGTTTATGTATGGACTCGCAAAACTATTTATATATTTATGCTCTGCTTTAGGGCTTATAATTGCAATTTAATCTCATATCAAACAGGAAATGGATTATATAAAACAGGAAAAGGCAGGGGGAATTAACATGCTTCAGATCTTCAAATCAACAGATGCTGGAATGATAAATCTGGGTCAAGTTGAAAATGGAGCATGGATTAATCTGGTAAATCCCGGTGAACGAGAAATCTCATTTGTTTCGGAAACTCTGAACATTCCTGTTGATCATATTAAAGCTGCCCTTGATGAAGAGGAACGTGCAAGGATTGAAGTTGACGGGGACTGTACTGTTGTATTGATAGATAGCCCTGTGCCGAGTACGAATGTTAAGGAAGGGGGGATCTATTATACTGTTCCGCTTGGAATTATTATTAATGATAAAAATATTGTTACTGTTTCACTGCGGGAGAATTATATCATAAATGAGTTTATTGAACGGAAAATAAAATCCTTTTATACATTTAAAAAAACACGTTTCTTTTTACAGATTCTCTATAAGAACTCAAAATTATATCTCCAGTACCTAAGAAATATTGACAAAGCAAGCGGGCTTATTGAAACCAGGCTGCATAAGTCCCTGAGAAATAAAGAGTTAATTCAACTTCTTGAACTGGAAAAAAGCCTTGTATATTTTTCCACATCTTTGAAAAGTAATGAAATGGTCCTTGAAAAAATTCAACGATCCAATCCTATTAAGATGTACCCGGAAGATGCTGAACTGCTTGACGATGTTATTATAGAAAATAAGCAGGCAATTGAAATGGCAAATATTTATAGTAATATCCTGAACGGGACAATGGATGCATACGCATCAGTCATCTCCAACAACTTAAATAGTGTGATGAAATTTCTGACCTCTGTAACTATCGTCATGTCGATCCCAACGATGGTCGCAAGCTTTTTTGGGATGAACGTTAGCGTCCCATTCCAGGGTAATCCCCATGCTTTTACAATTATTTTTATAATTTCTATGTTTTTCTCGGTGATTCTGGCGATTACGATGTTGAGAAAAGAAATGTTCTGAATCCTGATCTATTCGAAACCTTAATTTAATATTTGTTCCATATTAAAAGTTCTAACTTCGGACCTCTTCATAACTTTTTTATTTCTCTGCTGCTTTCCGTACCTCTTTTGCCACGTCTTTAATCATTTCCCCTACAAGCGTTGATTTTTCGCAGTGAGATGCCTCTTTTGGGCTGCAGTTTAGGAGAATACCCATTAACCTGTCGGCTGTCCGATAAAACTTCATATCCTCGAGCCTGACCAGAAGTCCGGATAACTTTTCACTAAATTCCCTGCATTTTTCGTGGTCACAGACTGCCTGCTCATGCAACCGGCTTACCCGTTCCAACTCCTCAATAACCTCACGTGGAAGCTTTTCAGCCATATAAAACAGTCCTGTCCGGTGACCCTTTGTTAAAGCTTTAATTTTCTTCTAAATGCTACAAGTAAAAATATACCTTAAAATTTGTAAAGTCAGCTAAATATCTTAAAATTTGTAATGTTACTTAGGACATATTAAAATGTATACTGCCAATTATTTAAAATGTATACTGCTAACTATTTAAAATGTATATGCGCATTTGCAGTGTTCCATCATATCCTCTATAAAAGCAGCGTAAAAGTTGTCCGGAACTGTAACTTTTTCTCTGTCCACTATTGCTCTGGCATCAAGGTCTTCCTGACAGGCATAGACTTTGTATCCCGGCAGTTCCTCTATTCCGGAAAGCAGGTGAGAAAGTAAATGATAGACTCCATCTCCTGCAAGGTAGAGTCTGACATTTCTAGAGCGAGCAGCCAGTTTGAGGCATAGTTCCGATCCCAGGCTTAAGGGGGGCTTTGTCAGCAGGAATACATCATATTGTTCTCGTTTCATATTATTATCCCGGTTCACCTTTCTTAAATAGCTGCCAGTTTAAAATCGGATAACGCAGTCCGAGTTTTCCATGGATTCAAAAAAATCTTCTTCATCGACGAGTTCCACGGTCTCTATCAGGGTTTCCCCAAAAAGGCCTCTCTCAAACAGCGAGGGTTCATGCACAAGTACTCTCAACTCCCCATATGAATAGAGAATATCTGAAAGGTTTGGTACTCCAAGCTTTCTGCTGTCCTGGCCGGCAGCTATAAGATAAATTCCATCTCCATAAAGGCCAAGGGTCACTTGCATTCTGTTAAGGCTTACTGCAGCCGCATTCAATGCTCCAAAGGCTTTTTCACTGCCGTATGGGGCAGTGTCCAGCAGATAGAATACTGATTTCATCGGAATCCGGACCTCATAATAACCATATTCTTCCAGCCTCGTCTTGACAGTGAGATTCAAGCCTCATCTCGAAAGTGAGATTACTCTATCACTCTTACTTATCATTTCTGAGAGTTCATAGAGACTGGATATTTTTATTCCAGGCAAGTAGTCTTTGCAGTTACTTCCGTTCGCAGTTTCCTCTTCTGCTATGTAACCTCTTGCAGCAGCACACCGTGCACAGGCTCTAATTACAGCCCCCTTCTCTGCAAGTCCAGTGAAAAGTTCGCCTGTGCTGGTAACAAAGGACGGGTTCTGACCTTTCTTGGGAATCTGCACTGCGTCCAGGTACAGGAATATGTTCACTTGGTACCGTTTAAGTGCGTTTTCTGTCAGTTTACAGGCAATCTCAGCGTATTCGGAAATATAAGGGCCGTCAGTGAGCACGATAGTAAGCGTCTTCAAAACTTCCTCCGAATAAATTGTTTTTAAGTAACAGGCTCAAATATACGCACTCAGTACCTGCAGGTGCTCGAAATTGGTTACATAGCCCGGTTCTTTGAGGGGTGTACACTTATCCAGGGAGACTTCCCCACTCATTAGTTTTATGGCAAAGGTGTAACAGCTCTGTTCGCTGCACTTTCCGCAGTTAGTCTGGGGCAGGTATTTGTAGATCTCCATGGGTTCGACTCTTACCTTTTCCCTGGGAGCTGGAACGACACCTTTTGCAATAGCCTCATTGATGGTGTTTCTCAGGTTTTCAAGCGCTTCTCCGGCTTCGCCCTCGTTTTTAATCATAGTCATTGTAACTTTTCCAGTGCCATAAATAGTTGTAATAATTTCCCCTTTTTGCATTATCAGAGCATTTATTCTGTCCGAATATCTCCCTCTGGGAAAGAGAGGCTCAAGGACCTTCAGGGTTCCACCCAGAGGAGGAGCCATGTTTGCGATTACCCTGAATTTCGAGGAATTTGCTATGCAGGGCAAAAGCTGCCTTATCTCAGCAATCTCAACTGGCTTTGCCTTAGAAATGTCTGCATTTTTCTCCTCACCTTTGTCTGCCTTACCTTTCAGGAAATTTCTGCCGTATTCACTTAGCTTCGCAGTCCCTTCTCCTAACTCAATAAGGCTTGCCTGTTGCAGAACTTTAAGATGAAAATCGAGCATGGTCTTCCCGATCTCTCCTCCTATTTCCTCTGTACTTGTCTCGCCCTTCTCCAGGAAGTTCATTATCTTCCTTCTAGTGGCGTTAGCCATAGCGTTATTTACCAGCTTTATTTCATTTGGATTTCCCGGCATCTTTACCACCTGTAAGAATTCTGAAAATTGTTCCTCATATTTTTTCCTGATGCTCATCGCTATCAGGCATATTTTTCTCAAAAATAAAGTCAAATTCTTCTAATCAATTATGGAAGCTTCAAATTCTTCTATTTATTCTGAAATCCTCTAATTATTCTATAATTAATTATGGAATTCACTTCTTAAAAACTCGAACGTCCAATATCAAAAAAGATTGATACGAAAATCCTTCAATCGCCGGTTTCTATGGAAAGAAGATAAGCTGAAGACTGTAAAAATGGAAAAATACAAGGGATAGGGTTTACCCTACCTCCTTTCACTTTATCAAATAAACCTGCTGATAAAGGAACTTTTCTTTAGAGAAGCCTGTGTTGTAAGCCCGTTCACCGTGGATAGAGATCTCCAGATTTTAAATAGGTTTAAAGGGATTTTATCAGTGAATTGCATCGTAGGCACATTCGCCATGCATAGACATATCCAGACCTGCAAGCTCTTCTGCATCTGAAACTTTGACCGGAGTTATTACATTTATGAGCATCAGCATAATATAGGTAAATATAAATGCATAGATTGAAGCACCTGCAACAACCACGAGTTCTTTGATAAAGAACGCAGTGCCACCGTAAAGCAATCCATCAGCTCCTGCCGGATTTATGGCAGTTGAAGCAAAGACTCCAAGGAGAATTGTTCCTGTTACTCCTCCTATTCCATGAACTCCCCATACATCCAGGGCATCATCCCATTGCATCCTGTTTTTAAGATGTACCGCAAAGTAGCAGACAATAGCTCCGATGATACCCATTAATGCAGCCACATGCAGGGAAACCAGGCCTGCTGCAGGGGTAATGGTTGCAAGACCTGCAACAGCTCCTGTCATAAGCCCTACAAATTTTGGTTTTGATTCCTTGACCCATTCTATTATCATCCAGGTAATAGCCGCAAAAGAAGCTGCGATGTCGCTGTTCAGGAATGCAAGTGCGGTAATTCCGTCAACGTTGAGTTCACTTCCAGCGTTAAAACCGTACCAGCCAAACCAGAGAAGCGCAGTTCCTATAGCCATTAAGGGAATGTTGTTTGGCTTTGAATCTTTATACTTCCTTGAGCCTACGTAAAAGACTGAGGCAAGGGCTGCAAATCCGGCTGTCGCATGAACCACGATTCCGCCTGCAAAGTCAATAACTCCCATTTCCGCAAGCAGACCGCCTCCCCAGATCATATGGACAAAAGGATAGTAAACAAAGAGCTGCCAGACTACAAGGAAAATAATGTAAGCCTTAAAAGTAATCCGATTTGCAAATGCTCCGGTAATCAGGGCCGGGGTAATAATTGCAAACATCATCTGGTAGGCCACGAAGACAAGTTCGGGGAATCCAGCGTTTCCAAACATAACAGTCGGGGTAATTCCATTCAAAAATATTTTGTCCAGATTTCCTAAGATTGCACCTTCTCCTCCACTGAAGCACAGAGAATATCCTACGAAAAACCATAAAATAGTTGTCAACCCGAGAGACACAAAACTCTGCATCATAATTCCTAAAATGTTTCTCTTACAGGCAAGCCCTCCGTAAAAGAATGCCAGACCGGGGGTCATAAGCATTACAAGACTTGTCGCAAGCAGCATAAAGCCGGTTGAACCAGTATTTAACATCTTTTCATCCCATCTTTTTTATATGATAACTAGGAAGCCTCAAATCTCTTACCTTTTTCCGAGTTCCTTTTATTTAAACTAATCGACATTGGTCGCCTTGATTGTAGCAGATGGGTACATTTAAATATATTAAATCAGAAGTAAGTTACCGATTGGTGGTCGCAATGAGCTATATATTAATTAATAAGTAATTAGGAAATAAGTTACCTACTGGTGGTCGCAATGAAATATGTAATAGCAATAATAAGACCGGAACGGCTTGAGTCGGTCAAACGAGAACTTCAGAAAGTTGAAGTAAACCGGTTGACCGTATCGGCAGCTTCCGGATACGGCGCGCAAAAAGGACATCTGGAAGTCTACAGGGCACTGGAACTTGAAGTAAATCTCCTTGAAAAAATAAGGCTTGACATCGCAGTAAACGATAATTTTTTGGAACCGACGATCGCTGCGATCCAGAAAGGGGCAAAGACCAATAGTGGTCATATAGGGGACGGCAAAATCTTCGTGCTCCCGCTTGAGGATGTCATCAGGATCAGCACAGGTGAAACCGGATCTGATGCTATTTGAGGTGAAGTAAAAATGGCTATTGTAGCAGCAGATCTTGTTTGGGTATTGATTTCATCCGCACTTATATTATTCATGCTTCCGGGGCTTGCTTTTTTCTACGGAGGGATGGTCAGGCGTAAGAATGTCCTTAGCAGCATGATGCACTCCTTTGTCGCAATGGGTGTCATGACCATAGAATGGGTGGTAATAGGTTACTCTCTTGCTTTTGGAACCGGAAACTGGTTCATAGGCGACCTTGAACACGCATTCCTGCGGGGAATTGACCTTTACTCGGTATCAGGTACCATTCCCACATACGCATTTGTTGTGTTTCAGGGGATGTTTGCCGTAATTACGCCTGCCCTTATCTCCGGAGCCATTGTCGGGCGTGCTAAATTCAGCTCATACATCGCTTTCATAGCCCTCTGGGGCCTTATCGTCTACGCGCCTGTCTGTCACTGGGTCTGGGGCGGCGGCTTTCTTACCGGAGAAGCCCTTGACTTTGCGGGCGGCACGGTTGTCCATGTAACATCAGGTATCTCCTCCCTTGCAATTCTGGTCTTCCTCGGAAAGAGGAAGGGGTACGGCATCGATTCGATTAAGCCGCACAATGTTACCCTCACCCTTCTCGGCACAGGGCTTCTGTGGTTCGGATGGTTTGGGTTCAATGCCGGATCGTCCCTTGCCGCAAATGAGGTTGCAAGCCTTGCATTTATTACAACATTCGTTGCTCCCGCAGCTGCAGGCCTTTCCTGGATGGCAATAGAATGGATGTCCACAGGAAAACCAACCGCCCTGGGGTTTGCCACAGGCATCCTGGCTGGACTCGTTGTAATCACTCCTGCTGCTGGTTTTGTCACGCCAATGGCAGCTATAGTAATGGGTTTAATCGCAGGGGTCATATGTTATAAGGCTGTGATGCTCAAAGGCAAGCTCGGGTATGATGACTCACTTGATGCTTTCGGAGTCCACGGGGTCGGCGGAATAACCGGCGCGATCTTAACGGGAGTGTTCGCAAGTGTGGGTGCCACAGGCCTCCTTCTTGGTGATTCACACCAGTTGTTCATTCAGGTCGAAGGAGTCATTATTACGATTGTTTATGCGGTCGTTTGCACACTCATAATAGGATTCGTCCTCCAGAAGACCATCGGGTTCAAGGTTTCCGAGAGCGAGGAAAACATTGGGCTTGACAAGACACAGCATGGAGAATCCGCATATAACATTTGAGTGCAGGTAACTCTTTATCCGCACTTTTAAATTTTCTTCTACTTTTTTTTCAACCTTTTACCTGCATTCTTTTTTTGGTTTCTTTTAGACTTTTTCTTAAGTTCCTCCCATAAGAGAGCTTTTATTCCTTAAATCAAATTTAGAAGTATGTTCGGAGAAATTGGAAGCGTAAGAAACGAGGCAGATGAAACTTCCCTGCAAATTCTCTCCCTTTTCAGGGAAAGCATAAGCGAAATCCGTCTTAAAGAGCCTGAAGCCGTATCAGCATATTTCAGCCAGGACTACTCACATTATATTGTAGTGCACACTCCTCTGAATATCCGGTTCCCTGAAAAAAGGGAGGAGTGGAATTTGCGCTTTTGTAAGGATGCCGGAGTTTCGGTTGTGGAGCTGGTCGTAGCCGATACAGGCAGTGCTTACGTACGGGGTCTGATGGCAGTTAACGGGTCAAAGGTCTTCGCTATCCTTCCTTTTACATCAACAGATGCAGAAAAAGCAAAAAATGCGAAGTTTCCTGAAGACCGCATGGCCCGCGTGAGGGCACAGGTGCTTCCAGATGTGCTTCCCGGAATAAAAGGGGAAACTATCCTTGATATCGGCAGCGGTTTCGGAACCCTTACAATGGAGCTTGCAAAAAATAACCCGGATTCCCAGGTCTATGGCCTCGATCTTCACGACTCCCTCACAGGGCAGGCACAGATGAATGCAGAAGTCCTCGGCATCGAAAACGTTGAGTTCAGGACCGGAAGTGCCTATGCCCTGCCTTTTGACGAAAGTTCGATGGATGCTGCTACCTGCTTTTTCATGCTCCACCATCTTGAAGACATTAAATTTGCTTTATTCGAGATTAAAAGAGTGCTGAAAAAAGGTGGGTCATTAACTGCAGTTGAGCCGCTGGCACATCACCACCACCATGGGCCTCAACTCTCGGAAGCTTCATGGAGGGAGCTTTTTGAAGATGTGGGTTTCAATGTGGAATCCGAAAATCCGGAAGGAGCAGTTGTCCTTAAAGCAGTAAAACGAGAATAAAATCCTGTAAAAGACGATAAATCAAGAAAAACGCACATGAAATTCTTCGAATAACATGCCCAAACAATGAAAGTCCTTTTCACTTACCTTTTTTTGATATTAACTCCATCATTACCTTGGGACAGGAAGGTTGTTTTTTATTTGGCTCTTC
>NZ_JAQUVZ010000014.1 GCF_028693135.1 Methanosarcina sp. | reverse complement strand
CTGGAACTTGAAAAAATCAAGAAAATAGAGCTGGAAAATGGAGAAACAATAATTACAGAACTCACAAGGAAGCAAAAAGATATTATGGGAAAGTTGGAATTATGCGCTTAAAAAGGCGGAAGTTAGGCAGAACATATGGAATATTCAAGGAAAAGGAAGGAGTCTCTGAAAGGGCGAATATAATTATTGCCGAAGATCAGAAAGTGATATTCTTCAAGACATATCCTGGTCATGAACTTCCGGATATAAAGGAGATCATAGAGGTTCTGAAAAAATGAAGATCAGCCCATCGGACTATCAGTGAAAATTTCCAGATTTAGTTTAGATAAGAAGTTTAAAAAGAAAACGCCCATTTTTCAACAGTTCCAGAAAACAAGCTTTGAACCAAAAAAAGCAAGAGCCGTCGGGGGGACTTGAACCCCCGACCTGCTGATTACGAATCAGCCGCTATACCGCTAAGCCACGACGGCACATAGATTGAAGAATAAGCAGACTTAAAATAGCGATCAAGAATTTAACTATTTCGCTCGCAAGAGTTGTTTCCTTCCCGCAAAGAGAAGAATTAAAGAGAAAGAAAGCGAAACTGCCAGTTACTTTCTTGCTTTTTAATTATTAGTTTAACTTATTTAACTTATTATTTATCTCTTTTCTGAAAGTACCTGGAGTAGAACCATATAAAGATAAGAGCAACCAGAACTGAAAAGCCTATCATGAAATAGACAAATGTGGACATCAGAAATCAGCTCCCTGTGGAATTATGAGTAGAATCTGTAATTAAGCAACTTTATTGAAATTGACCTGCAAATGTTTAAACATTTCTTTATTTGAATTATACACAGGCATCTGAATTTTAGATCATATGATTCATTCTCTTCCGCCTGCAAAGGATTTTTACTGGTGCATCGGCCCGGATGCCCATAAGTGCCAGCGCACAGAAAGCATTTTACATTCAGAAGATTTCCAGGGGCGAGCGGGGAAAGGAAACCTCAAATTACCTTTGCCTCTATACATATATTATACTGATGAGGGGCATAAGAACGGACTACCTTTTCCTCCAGAATTTCAATCTTCCTTCCTGCTTTTTCCGCAGCTTTTCTGATAAGCTCGACGGAACTTTCGAAGAGATCGTCTTCATGATTCATTCCGTAATAATGGATTATGCCGCCAGATTTTGTAAGGAGGACAGCAGAGTCAAGGAACTCGTGGGCGCTGTGAGGAAGGTTCATGATTACATGATCGGCAGTGCCTGCAAATCTTTTTGCTTCTTCCCGGGCATCGCCTTCGATTGCTTCGATGTTTTTTGCGGAGTTAAGGGTTATATTTTCCCTGAGGTAGCGGACTGCGTCAGGGTTTTTGTCGATTGCAACAACTTTTGAAGGCTTTTTGCTCTTTGCAAACAGGATGCTGTAAGGACCGACGCCGGCAAACATATCGACAACGATATCGCCTTCCTTAACCCAGGAGAGGATTCTTGAGCGTTCAGTAGAAAGACGGGGAGTGAAATAAGCTCTTGAAAGGTCAACTTTGTAGCGGCAGCCGTACTCCCTGTGGACGGTTTCGGTCCTGGGATCGCCTGCAATCACCTCAAATTCCCTGAGCCTGAACTCTCCAATAACAGGAGTAAGAGGCTTGACAACGGTTTTTATGTTTGGCTGGGCAAGAAGAAGGACAGCGGCGATTTTGGAGGCTGTTTGTGAGTCCAGGCCCTCGTCTTCCAGAAGCGCAATATCCCCGATGAGCTCATAAGCCGGATTGAAACCAAGAAGATCCCCCGGCGTGGGTTTTTTCTCCTGAGGCTCAAAATCAAACTCAGCCAGTCCAGCTTCCACAGGAAGATCTGCCAGCTCATGCGAAAGAGGCTCTCTGGAAAGGGGAAGATAAAGAAAAGATTTATCCGAACCTATTTTCAGTGAATTATCAAGAAGTTCAAAATCAAGGAGTACTCGCCTTGCAGATTCTCCTTTCTTTTTGGGAATTTTTATGCATTGCCGTTTCATGGAGTTCCGACCTTCTGGAACTCTAAAGCTATCCTTTTGTTATTAAGTTATCTCAATATCGAAACTGAATCATGGACTTATTTTAGATATTTAGTTCCCAAAGACACCTTTATACATGGAGCCATATAAAATAGGAATAATTAAAAAAGTGTTAAAATGGAAAGGAAGGGGTAATCTGGTAGTTGAAACGATCATATATAACCTCAGAACGATATCTCTCGGGCTGCAAATAGGAGCTTTACTGTTATTTTTATTGAGCCTTATAGTATTGAAAAATGAATCAAAAAAAGGAGGCATAACAGGACATGGGAAGATGGCAACCGGGGGATATACTCTTGCCGTATTATCGGTCATATATATGCTTTATTCGGCTTACAACCTGACAATTAGCGGGAGGGCGCCTTCTGTCATATATACCCACGGCCTTTTTGGAGCCGTATCCCTGGCTTTTGGCTTTATTTTCGTTATTAATAGATGGAGCTGGAAAACTCGTAGAAATATGAGAATAATGCTGGCTTTATGGGTACTCACCTTTACTGGAGGAGTAATGATCTATCTGACCTTTACTGGAAAACTCCCTTGAAGAAAAAGGTAAAGAAAAAGGTAAAGAAAAAATAAAAGAAAAAGGTAAAGAAAAAATAAAAGAAAAAGGTAAAGAAAAAATAAAAGAAAAAGGTAAAGAAAAAGGTAAAGAAAAAATAAAAGAAAGGGATCCCAGTAAGAAAAGAGGTCTGAAAACGGATGTAAGCCCAACTAAAAGTATCTGCTCTGAAGAAAAAGGAATGAAAAAAAGAGGGCGTATTTTACCCTCTGCACACCAGAAAAACTTAAAAGCAACTGGCAAAACGGAAAAAAGAAGAATTTAAAGGATAATTTCAATATCCAGTTCTTCTGCCAGTTCCTTATACCTGTTCCTGATAGTAACTTCTGTAACCCCGGCAACATCTGCAACTTCCCGCTGAGTCCTCCGCTCACCGCAGAGAATGGATGCAATGTAAATTGCAGCTGCCGCAACTCCTGTTGGCCCTCTTCCACTTGTAAGCTCTTTTTCTGATGCCTGCCTGAGGATCTCAACGCTCTTTGACTGGACTTCTCCCTTCAGGTTAAGCCCGGAGCAGAACCTCGGGACATAGTCGATTGGAGAAGTTGGCATGAGTTTTAAGGCAAGTTCTCTGGAAATGAAACGGTAAGTCCTTCCGATTTCCTTCCTGCTCACCCTTGAAACCTCTTCGATCTCATCAAGAGTCCTCGGAACACTGCACTGGCGGCAGGCAGCATAAAGAGCGGCTGCGGCTACACCTTCAATACTGCGGCCGCGGATAAGGTTCTTGTCCACAGCTTTTCTGTAGACTACTGCCGCGGTTTCCCTGACAGTTCTCGGCAGACCCAGAGCAGAAGCCATTCTGTCCAGTTCGGAAAGGGCAAAAGCCAGGTTTCTTTCAGTTGCGTTACTTACACGAATTCTGCGCTGCCATTTTCTTAAACGATAGAGCTGAGCACGATTTTTGGAGGAGATAGACTTTCCATAGGAATCACGATTCCTCCAATCAATCATTGTGGAAAGCCCTTTGTCATGGATTGTATATGTCATGGGCGCACCCACACGGGAACGCTTCATGCGTTGATCGTGATCGAAAGCTCGCCATTCGGGCCCTTCGTCCACAAAATCGGCATCTACGACAAGTCCGCAGTCACCGCAAACGAGCTCTGCCCGCTCGTAGTCGTGAACAAGGTTCCTACTGCCGCATTCCGGACACACGGCCTTTTCGTTCTCAAAACTTTGCTCCTTTTGCTTCTCTTTGCGAGCTTTGATCATGGCACGTATTTTTTCTCTTTCAAGAGTGTCCGAATAGCGAACTCTTTCGACTTCTACCATATTATATCACCTTACAAATTAACATGACTATGTTTATGATTTCCTGCAATCTCAAGTCTGCACAGTATATATTACAGTATATATATAAAAGAAGGGACAAGAAAACTTGCGGCTATTACTAGCAAAAAGCATATAAACCAGTTAAAGTTTAACCATAATAACGGATTAGAATATTCATCAAATATCAGATATTTCACCGAATATAGACTCTTTCATTGACTAGAGCCCGAATTTCTGAATCCGGAATTTGCTTAAAGCCCTTCACTAAAAAATATGGATGGTTTACAGGTCCAAAGACACTGCCAATTGTACCAATCCGGTTCAGGGCCTTGTCAACAACAACCGAATTCAACTTTGGGAGACTACCTGAGACGTTATCGGATTTTACCTCATCCCCTCTAAGTATCAGGTTTCTTAGACCTGACCTGTGCAGTACTGTACCGAGTCGTTTCATATCAGCCACGAATATTATGCCTCTCTGCAAAGGGTAGAATGCCCCGGCTTCGAGTGGATTAAACTGTCAGTCACGAATAATAATATATATTATAGACTGAAAAGCATATGTAGTCTATGCTTATTATATATAAAGATATCGCAAGACCTATATTATACATCGAACTCAACTAAATTGATAGAGTAAAGTATAAAAAAGAGGAAAAGGAAACCACAAGCTTATATATTAAATGGACATTGTTGGCAACGACCAGACCATAAGTCTGAGGAAAATCCAGACTCTAACTCCGATTAATGATCTCGTTTCAGGGAGGAGAATCATTGTCTAAGTTCGTATATTTTTTTGGAAAAGATGTAACTGACGGCAAAAGTAGTATGAAAGACCTGCTCGGAGGTAAGGGTGCAAACCTTGCCGAGATGGCAAATCTCGGAATTCCCGTACCACCAGGCTTTACAATAACAACCGAAGTTTGTGTACTCTATCTCAAGAAGAAGAACTATTCCGCAGAAGTGCTCAGACAGGTCGAAGAAGCAATCGATCGATTAGAAAAACAAAATAATAAAAAATTGGGAGACCCTGAAGATCCATTACTTGTTTCTGTAAGGTCCGGAGCCAGAGTGTCCATGCCGGGGATGATGGACACCGTCCTGAATCTGGGGCTCACGGACAAATCCGTACACGGACTCGCAAAGAAAGTTAATGATGAAAGATTCGCTTACGACTGCTACAGAAGGTTTATCGCCATGTTTGGGGACGTGGTGCTCGGAGTTGAATTTAGGAAATTCGATTCCTTAATTTCGGACAAGAAAAAGGAATTGGGAGTTAAGTCCGACACTGACCTCGATTCAAAAGCATTGAAAGAGTTGGTAGAGAGATTTAAGGAAGTAATCAAACTCGAAAAAGGATTTGAGTTCCCCCAGGACCCTAAAGTTCAGCTTCAACTGGCAATTAATGCTGTTTTTGATTCATGGAATAACCAGAGAGCCATCACCTACAGGAAGCTCAATGGCATTGGTGACAACTGGGGCACAGCTGTTACTGTACAAACCATGGTTTATGGTAACAGAGGAAACACCTCAGGAACAGGCGTTGCTTTTACAAGAAACCCTTCTACAGGTGAAAAGAAGTTCTTCGGAGAATACCTCATTAATGCACAGGGCGAAGATGTGGTTGCCGGGATCAGGACCCCTAAGTATATTAATACTCTCGGAGACGAAATCCCGGAAGCCTATTCCCAGCTTGTGGATATCTGCCAGAGACTTGAATCTCACTTCAAGGACATGCAAGACATAGAGTTTACCATTCAGGAAGGAAAACTCTATATGCTGCAGACCAGAACCGGAAAGCGTACAGCTGCTGCAGCCGTAAAGATTGCAACGGACATGGTGGCAGAAGGGCTCATAGACAAGGAAACTGCAGTAACCAGAGTCAAAGCCGAAAACATCGACCAGCTCCTGCACCCGAGGATTGACCCGAAAGTAAAACTAGACATAATTGCAACAGGGCTTCCCGCATCTCCCGGAGCCGCTGTCGGAAAGGTGGTCTTTACTGCCGAAGCTGCTGAAGAGATGGCAGAATTAGGCGAAAAGACAATTCTTGTCCGTACCGAAACCTCTCCGGAAGACATCGGAGGCATGGCAGCTGCGCAGGGAGTCCTTACCGTGCGCGGGGGAATGACCTCTCACGCAGCAGTCGTTGGTAGAGGAATGGGCAAACCCTGTGTCGTTGGCTGTGGAGAGATCTCAATCGATATTAAGAAAGCCATCTTCATGGTAAACGGCTTTACCATCAAAGAGCATGAATATATTACGATCGATGGAACTCTCGGAAGCGTCATAATCGGGAAAGTAGACCTGATTGATGCCGAAATAAATTACGATCTGAGAAAACTGCTCACCTGGGCTGACGAGATAAGAACTCTCGGAGTAAGGACAAACGCTGACAACCCAGCTGATGCAGCCCTTGCCCGCGAACTCGGTGCAGAAGGTATCGGGCTTTGCAGGACAGAGCACATGTTCTTCGGTGAAGACCGGATCCCCGCAGTCAGGGAAATGATCATGGCCGAAGATGAGAAGACCAGGAAAAAAGCTCTCAAGAAACTGCTCCCCATGCAGAAAGAAGACTTCCTCGGAATCTTCCGCAGCATGGAAGGCATGCCTGTAACCATCAGGCTCCTTGACCCACCTCTGCACGAGTTCCTTCCTGATAAAGAAGAGCTCGATGAAAAGCTCAGAGAACTTGAAACCTCAGGGGATTGCGGGAAGATCGATGATATCAAGAATATCATCAAGCGTGTGGTTTCTCTGAAGGAGCTAAACCCTATGCTCGGGCATAGGGGCTGCAGGCTCGGAATCACCTACCCCGAAATCTACAACATGCAGGTACGTGCAATAATGGAGGCCGCCTGTGAACTTGCAGCCGAGGGAATGGAGATTGTTCCTGAGATCATGATCCCTCTTGTGGGCCTTGTAAAGGAACTCACTCTCTCCAAAGAGGAAGTCTGTAAGATGGCAGAAACTGTCATGGCTGAAAAAGGCATCAAGATCGACTACAAGGTAGGAACCATGATCGAACTGCCCAGAGCTGCAATCATCGCAGATCAGATCGCAAAGGAAGCCGACTTCTTCTCCTTCGGGACAAACGACCTGACCCAGACGACCTTCGGGTTCAGCAGGGACGACGTATCCAAATTCGTGCCTATCTACCAGAAGGCAGGCATCCTTGAACACGACCCCTTTGCAGTCCTGGATCAGGAAGGCGTAGGCGAGCTCATGAAGATCGGCATACAAAAAGGACGCTCCGTCAAACCCGAGCTCAAGATAGGGATCTGCGGAGAACACGGCGGAGAGCCGAGGTCCATAGTCTTTGCCCACCAGATAGGCATTGACTATGTTAGTTGCTCCCCCTACAGAGTCCCAATTGCAAGACTCGTAGCTGCGCAGAGCACAATCGAAGCCAAAAACGCAAAACAAAAAATCTAAAATTTAAAACTCTGGCAGGACTAGATCCTGCCTTTTTCTTCTTTTATAAAATAGTTCCCTGGAGCAGAGCGGCTAACCCACATCCAGCCTCGCCTTCAAAACCTGAAAAACTGATTTTGTCTTATGGCATCAGCCTCAAAAAACCAGAAAAATAGTAAGAAAGAATTCTCGAATTGCAGCAGAATCTGCCGCAATCCTTCAAGAAAAATAAATTATCAGAAACTTCAGTATTCCCTTGCAATCATATAATCAGCAATCTGGAGGAGAAGTTCCTTTTCAGGACAGTCTCTGAGAACATCCAGTTTTGCCTTTCCTTGATTGATATATGAGATTGCAAGATTTTTTACGTAATCGAGAGACCCACATTCGGTCAGAGCCAGGACGGCTGCTTCAGTTTCTTCGAGCGTAGCTGCCCCTTTCCCGAAGATACCCAGATTTACACCTTTCCCGAAAGCGTCAATGACGATCAGGGTATGCTTCCCTTCCATAAGGTCACTGCCTCTCACCTTTCCGAGCACTTCTTCAGGAGAGACCATGTCCAGGACATCATCGTACATCTGGAAGCCAATTCCTATAAGACGCCCATATTCGGATAAAGCCTCGGAAACTTCGTCCGATGCTCCACCGAGGAGAGCTCCGATCTTGGCTGCAGCTGCATAAAGGACGGAGGTTTTCTTTTCCACCATTTCGATGTACTCAAGTTCCGTCACCCTGTCCCTTGCTTCAAAGTCCATGTCAAGCCACTGCCCTTCACAGATTTCGGTACAGGTCTTTGAAAGGACATCCATGCACTTTAAAATCCTTACAGGTTCGTTGTCGACCTTTGAAAGGATCTCAAAAGCTTTAGAGTAAAGGGTGTCTCCGGCAAGGATAGCTCCGGCTTCACCCCATTTAACATGGACTGCTGGCATTCCCCTGCGGATGTCATCCTTATCCATAATATCATCATGGATCAGGGTGAAATTATGTACAAGTTCCACTGCCACTGCTGCAGGCAAAACGGACTTGAGATCGGAGCCGACAGCTTCTGCCGCCAGGATAAGGACTGCCGGACGAAGGCGCTTTCCGCCTGCGTCTACGAGATAGCGAGAAGCTTTATACAGCTCCTCGGGACGGGTTATTGGAAGCAATTCGTCAATTGCAGCATCAACATGTGAACTTCTTTTTTTGATCTCATCAATAAGCATCATAAGCATCACGAGAACACGGGGGGGTTTTCATTATAGGATTACTCTTCTATATATAACACTTCGCCGTTTCGGAGAAGGTGTACGGTATCTCCGAGTACATACCCCGCATCTTCTGCCATCTCGATGTAGTGTCCATGCATTTCCATATTCCCATGAGCAGGAATAACATGCTCAGGATTTACCATTCGCAAAAGCTCCCAGTGATCTTCCCTGTAAGCGTGCCCTGATACGTGAACATCATCATAGATCCTGCCACCCCTCATCCTGAGTTTGGTCTCAAGAGCATAGCGGTTTGCCTGAGTCATTGGGCTCGGGATCACATTTGCGGAGAAAATAATCTTGTCTCCGGGATCAATTGAGTAAGGCGTTTCCCCGTTTGCAACCCGCACGAGAATGGAGCCTGGCTCCCCCTGGTGTCCGGTAACAATAGGCAGATACTTGTTCTTGCCTTCCTGCATGATGCGCTTAAATGCCCTATCGACATCTTTTCTCATGCCGTAAATCTCTACATTGGAGGGCAGATCAAGGTAGCCTACATCCCTGGCTGCGCTCACATAACGTTCCATAGAACGCCCCATAAGCACCGGAATTCTGCCCATTTCCTCGGCAGCCTCGATAATCGCTTTGAGCCTGGCAATGTGAGAGGCAAAAGTCGTAATGATCATGCCCACATCGGATTCTTCTGTCCCAAGCAGTACATCCCTGACCATGTCCTTTGCGATCTGTTCCGAGGGGGTTTTTCCTGAGCGCCCTGCGTTCGTACTTTCTACAATCATTGCAATAACCCCTTCCTTTCCGAGGGCTTTGAAGCGCTCGAAATCAGGAGCATCGCCCATAGTAGGAGTCCTGTCCAGCTTGAAATCACAGGCATAAAGAACAGCACCTGCTGGAGTGTGCACAGCTGCAAGTACACAATCGATAATGCTGTGCTGGACCCTGATGAATTCTATAGAAATATCTTCCGTAACCTGGTAGGTTCCACCTGCCTGTAAAGGAATGACTCTGTTGCAGACCTCGAACTTGCGCTCAGAATCGATCTGCTGTTTGATGATAGCTGCAGTATAGGGGGTAGCAAGTATAGGAGCGTTATACCTGTGGGCAAGTTTCGGAATCGCACCTATGTGGTCAAGGTGTCCGTGAGTACAGACGATTGCCCTGACAGTCCCATTGATTTCTTTCATGATAGTATCATCAGGGATTGCACCCATCTCGATCAGTTCAAGAGAATGCATCTTGTCAATTTCAACATCTTCATGAATTTGAACCCGGTCAAGCCTGAGCCCCATATCCAGAATGACGATATCTTCACCTATAATAATAGCAGTCATATTGCGGCCCATTTCATTGTAGCCGCCGACTGCGACAATTCCTATTTCAGTCATATTTTTTAACCTCTTATTAAATTTTTTAGTTTTTAATCCTTGTGAAACCGAAACCTCAAAACGAATCAGGTAACGGGCTTAAATCAATGACCATGAATGTAAACGGTATAGTAGAGAAGTATAGAATCGTTTTAGAAAAGTCACTTCTAAAAGCTACCTCTTATACCCTTGAAGAAATTATCCCCTGGAGGATAATACACCAGGCTGCAGTTCCTAGCAGAAGAATACCACTTTATATATATATTTGTTTCAGTATACAAATATTTTGACCTGCCCGAATTTCCGGAAAACTACCACTGATGCTGTTCTCATGCAATACAGATTTTCAAAGGGCTTTCCGACCCATTGAGAGAATTCCGGTTCCGAGTTTGATCTACAGGCACTTTCAGTATCCTTCCTTAGTCACAACTATTTCTCAAAAAGCCTGATTCCAAACATGTTCCAAATTAAGGGGTAAGCTTTTACCTTTAAATGACTTTACTAACCTATTTCCTATATCCAATAACCCTGTTTCTTCAGATTCAAATGACCTGTTTTTTCAGATTCGAATAACCTGTTTTTTCAGATTCGAATGATATGTCTTCATATTCCAACAGTTTATTTTCCTTCATTCCAGTATTTTCCATATTCCAGTTGATCAGGTATGGAACTCACTTCAATACTTGCCTGAATGAATTTTTTATAATTTATCCCTTATTCCAGTTGATCCTATGAATAATTCCTGATTCAATGAATCTGAGAAGTGACCTTTAATTTAACAATTCCATAAATGGCCCTAATAAATGGTTTTAAGAAGTTGATTCTTAAATCAAGACTTTTAAAGAACCAATTATTTGAATTGGTCCTGAGTTAATGAATTTAAAGAGTATATCCCAGGGAGAAAATTAACCAAATTAATGTTTATAAGGTCTTTATCCCGGGAAATTGGTATTCAAACTAGTAATTTCATTAAGGAGCTAATCCTTGCTTTGCTTAATGAAGGTAATTTGACATATTTCTATTCTGCTAACTTCTATTATGGTAATTATAATTATCTGAATTACCAGAAAAATTAACTATTTATTTTACGGTATTTCAGTATTTAAGGTATTACAATAAATTGACAGACAATAAATTGACAGACAATAAACTGACAGCTTCTCAGCCAATTTGTTACGTACGATCTTTTCCTTTTAAAGGACCTTGCCGCAGTCAGACCCTGCAAATCCCAGATAAACTGCTTCCAGGTGTTCCAGATGAAATCATGAATAATTCTGGCATTCTCATGCAGTCTTAATAAACGGCGTTCTTTTACTCTTCCGGTATACCTAAAGGGAAACAAAGCTAATTACTTTTTCCCTGATTAAGAGTTCAGAGAGATAAACCGATTCTCATGTTAATATTAACTAATATTAACTATTTTCTTTTGAGACATTACTTCCGTTTTACGTATAAACATTGTCATGGAATAAATCTGTAATCGAATAAATCTGTAATCGAATAAATCTGTAATCGAATAAATCTGTAATCGAATAAATCTGTAATCGAATAAATATGTAGTCGAATAAATATGTAATCGAATAAATATGTAATGGGCTGTGCAGGCATATTAGGGATAAAAGAAAGGGACGAGGAAATAATTACAGTTTCTCTTCCTTTTATTAAAGTGTATTTTTGGGTAAAGAATAGTCTTTTACGTCAAAACCGCGCTGCTCGAGGTATTCAAGTGTCCATCCGGTAACAACAACCGGTGCATTATGCAGAGCCTGGATGTTTGCACAACCGCAAAGAAACATCGCAGCCCTGAATTCATTCAGCATGCAGGAGAGGACACTGACAACCGATTTTTTTCCTTCAAGAGAAGGTCCCACAAAGGGCAGGGCTGCACTTGCCGCACTGGCTCCGAGGACGATGGATTTTGCAATATCAAGCCCTGTCCGGACCCCGCCTGTTGCTATAATCGGAAGGGAAACCCTGGATTCGATTAAGCTGGCAACAGTAGGAATTCCAAAGTCCCAGAAAAGTTCTCCGAGACGTTCAGAAACCGAATCCCTGCTTTCTTTTGCCCTGTAGACCTCGACTCCTGCCCAGCTGGTGCCCCCGACGCCCCCGACATCAATTGCAGAAACTCCGGCTTTCTGAAGGAGAAGGGCATCTTCTCTGGAAATGCCTGCTCCGGTCTCTTTCACAATCACTGGTGTTTTGAGTGTAGAACATATTTCAGCAATCATGTCCAGGCAGCCGGTCGCATCCCTGTCCCCTTCGGGTTGGATGGCTTCCTGTAAGAAATTAAGGTGGATGGCAAGGGCATCGGCATCAATCATTTCAATTAGTTTTTCTACTCCCTCAACCCCATACTGGCGAATCTGGGCAGCCCCAACATTTCCGTAGACAAAGGTATTCGGAGCCTCATCCCTGACAATCCTGAAAGAGTCCTCCTGAGCAGGGTCATCAATTGCAGCTCTCTGGCTGCCAACCCCTATCCCAACTCCCAGCTCTTCGGCTGCGGCCGCAAGTGCAGCATTGACAGGAATAGTATCAGGGTGCCCTCCTGTTATGGATGCAATCAAAAAGGGGGCCTGCATACGTTTTCCAAGGAAGTCCACAGAAAGGTCGAGCTCATCCATGTTTAATTCAGGAAGCGCCCTGTGGATCAGGGACACATCTTCAAACCCCGCACTGACCCCCCGGGATTCAACCGGGCTTTCAGCACAGAGCTTCAGGTGTTCTATCTTTCGCCTTGAGGTAGTATTGATCATACTTCATACCCTTTTATCCGGACTGATCCGGGTCCCTATGGATTCCCCATTTAAGAACCTGTAAATATTATTCGCTTTTCCTGCATTGAATATATGTGAAGTGATACTAGAATTTTTGCTGAGTTCCAGAAGTTCCAGCACCTTCCCGAGCATTCCGCCTGTAACATCCGTACTTTCCGAACCTCCGATACACTGCCGAAACTCCTCAAAGTTTTCAGGAGTTATCTCAGGCACCGGTTTTCCATCCTTATCAAGCACTCCATCTTCAGCCGAGCCCAATCCGAGCCGCGTGATCCCGAGTTCCTTTGCCAGATAGGGAACTATCTGGTCTCCCGAGAGGATGCAGGCCCCGAGTTCGAGATCCATAACAACGTCTCCGTGCAGTACGGGGACAAAGCCTTTTTCAAGCATGAGTTTTATGCTGTCGAGGTACATGCTTTGTATCCTCCCGTTTCTGCAAACAGTACAGCCCATAGGATGCACGGCAATAGCCATAACTCCGAAACTGTTCAGGGCATCCACTACCCTTGAGGCAAGTTTCTTTACGGATTCATGCGTTACAATTGCCCCCTCGGGGTCAAAATTTCTGTCAAGCCCGTATTTTTTGGCATAGACATGCCCGAAAGAGCCGGCTCCATGTACAACAATCATTTTTCCCCGGAAGCCCGAAACTTCCCGTGCAATCCTGAGAAGGTCAGCCTCTTTTACAACCCCTTCATGTGCGCCTTTGTCAGTAATGGCGCTGCCTCCGAGTTTAAGGATAACAGATTCGGTTGAAGTGTTCATTATATCACTCTATGCCTTTTTAAATAGCTTTCAGTAGATTTAAGGGATTACTCTGCGACAGTAGTAAACTGTGAATAAGTAACCGTGAATAAGTAACCGTGAATAAGTAACCGTGAATAATTAGGATAACTCTGAGATAGTGTTGACAATGAATCATTGATACAACCGTGAATAATTAACCGTGAATAATTAGTATCAAATGCCCAATCCAACCTTTAAACACACTTTTTTTGAAAAATCCGTAAAGATTCCGGATCTTTATGATTGTGGAGAATATAGGTATTTCCGTTGCAGGTAAACCCACGGGAGTTCCTTAAGGCTCAGTCGATCTTCAGTCCCTGTTCCGTGGGTTTTGTAATGGTAACCTTACCTCCTGCGTTTGCAATGGCTTCAGCTACCTGTATGGACTTTTGAGGTGCCGTAAGTGCAACCATACAGCCGCCACCTCCGGCTCCCGTAATCTTTGCCCCGAAAGCTCCTGCTGCCCTTGCTGAATAGATTAAACGTGAAAGCTCAAGGATATTTACCCCAAGAGCATCAAGCAGGCCCTGGTTTACGTTCATGAGCCTGCCAATGGAAGCATAGTCCCCTGAAAGTACAAGGGTTTCCCCAATTCGGGAGATTTTACCAATCGAAGCCATAAGAGGTCCGATCAACTCAGGATAGCTCTCCCGAAGCTGCCTGACATTTGCCACAAGCTCTTTTGTGGAAGAAAAAACCCCGGTATCCCCGATCACAATTCCGCAGTCAGGTGTTTTTAACTTCCTCCGTTCCGGGATGGTGACAACCCCTCCGAAAGTAGAAACATAGGTATCGGTAGGGCTTGCTGCACCCTGTACCCGGATCTCGATTTCATGCCCAAGTTTTGCAATTTCTTCAAGGGAGAGGCCACAGCCAAACAGCTCATTGAGAGCACCTATGCTTGCAATTGTTACCGCAGCAGACGAACCGAGCCCAGAACCCACAGGAATATCGGAATCAATAGTTAGAAAGACCCCTTTTATGGGCACAAATTCCCTCATTTTTTCAATAACTGCAGAAACATAAGGGTGTTTTTCAAAATCAATACCTGTTTTACCAATTTGAGACTGGATAACTATGGAATTGTTTAACTCTACCCGCACCCGGGTTCTCAACTCTACCGCACATGCTATCGCGGTTTCTCCGTAAACAACCGCATGCTCTCCGAAAAGATAGATTTTACCGGGCGCAGAACATGAAACCATATTATTCCTCAAAAATTTTCAAATTTTATTGAATTTGAGTTTGTAAAGTTTTATTGAATTTGGGTATGTAAAGTTTTGTGGAATTTGAGTATGTAAAGTAATGAACTTTATCCTCGGAGAGGCTGACCATAAGTAAAAGAAAAGATAATATAAAAAAACATATCCCGGCATGAAATTTATCCCGGGTGTTTTCTGCATAATCAAAAACAAGCATACATCATTTTTTGCAAGAGGTCTTTACGAAAGTCAAAGGTAGAATGCCTGTTACTTTAATGGTGGGATGAATGCCGTCAACGTCCCTGTTTTTCGCTATCTTCTAACCTCTAAATACTATTCTATCCTATACTATGTACTGAATTCCTAAGCGATAACCAAGCCAGGGAAACCAGAACCAATTTGATCTTTCTTCACCTCTGGAACAGAGGGTAGAGCCTGTAGACTTATGAACGGTAGTTCGAGGTATGAAGCAGGAAGCCCGTTACTTCAGTGATGGGTAGTTCACTCCACAATAATTGCAGCGTACCCGACAACTGCACTCATATCTCCGGAAACATCCCCGCTATTTGCATATTTAAGCAGAGTTGCCCTGGATCCTCCGAGTTTTTGGGAAGCTGAAAGCATTGCTGCAATAGGCCCATATCCGCATACAGAAGCATTTCTTCTATAGAGACGATCATACATACCTGAGACATCGAGATTCAGGATAGCACCTATAATTTCGTCATCCGTCTCCTTTGCGCGTTCTGCAGTTTCGTAGTGAGTGAAATCACTGGACGCTATGATGACCGCACGTCTCCCACTTTCGGAAACAAGGTCAGCAACAAGGTTCCCAACCTCAACTGCCGTTTCTTCATCCTGCATGCCCATGCAGATAGGAAGAATTTTAAAATCCCGTCCGAAACGGTATTGAAGAAAAGGAAGCTGGACTTCAATAGAATGCTCGTATGTGTGCCCCAGTTCATCTGCATCAACGATGCTCCCGAGAAATCCGTCGGCAAGTTCGAGGTCAACATCAATAGTTCCCAGAGGGGTTTTCCACGTTTCCCTGGATACTGATATTGGCGAACCGTACCCTGTATGGTTGGGACCGAAAAGGACATAGGTATCGGCTTCAGGGAGAGTTGCATAAACATGTGCAGCCACTTTCCCGGAATAAATATACCCGGCATGCGGGCAAACTGCCCCCAGGACCTCTCGTCCCCTGATCTCCAGACCTTCGAAACATCGTGTAAGTTCTTTCTCCAGAATATCACAATGCAGGGGATAGAACTGCCCTGCAACTGCTGGTTGTCTCATTTCCTATCACCCATAATATAAGAATGGGCAATTTGTATAAACCCTTGCAGTATGCAGGACGGATGTCCCGAAATCAGAGTGGAGTTTCGAAATCAGTCATCTCGTAATTGAAGGGGGTATCATTGAATTGGGATACTTCCCTTGCAACCAGCCAGTAGATGAGAGAAAGTGCTTTTCGACCCTTGTTGTTGGTTGGGATTACAAGGTCCACATTTGAGGTCAGGTTGTTAGTGTCACAAAGTGCGATCACAGGCACCCCAATACTTGAAGCTTCCTTCAGGACCTGGGCGTCTCCAGCCGGATCGGTTACAATTATAACATCCGGTTCAAAGAAACCATGCATCTGCGGGTTTGTAAGTGAACCTGGAATAAACCTTCCGAGCATTGCCCTTGTGCCAAGTGCCCTTGAGAACATTCTTGCAGGGTGCTGCCCATACTGCCTTGAAGATACCACAAGGATTCTGGCAGTGTCATAGTGAGACAACAATTTTGATGCAGCTCTGACCCTTTCGTCTGTTGATTGGATATCAAGTACGTATAACCCGTCAGTTCTGACTCTGTATACGAAACGCATCATATCCTGAGTCTTCTGCTGGGTCCCGATATGAACGCCTGCTGCCAGGTATTCGTCAATGGACACAAGAGATGTGGACCCCTCTTTTGGAGAAACGGTTTCGTCCTCCGATTCCACAGGCACAGATCCGGTCTTTACTGCGGCTTCCTTTTCAGGTTCAGGTTTTGCTTCAGCCACGATATCTTCTTCAGGCAAAGGCTGTTCTCCGGCTTCCTCCTGCCCTGTCTGCTCAATTTCCTCCATAAAGTCACCTCATATATAGAATCAACAATAAAACGCATTCAGCGTCTGAAATGTATCCCATTACGTTTTTATCTTTGCTTACGTTTGACCGTTATAGGAATAACTCCGGCCTTCAACTCTGCCATAGCTACACCCAGGGGGTCCAGCCGCCCGTCATCTTCAACCAGAACAGGAGCCCCCATTGCTATCTGCAATGCTCTTGCACCTACAATTCGTGCACGCTCGAACCGGGTATACTTTTCCTTGACCAACAGATCACCCTGAAACTTAAAAACGCTCCGATGAGTTCCGATAATTGAGAAGCATGATAAATTTGATATTCCGTACATACACCTGATAACCAGTACCCTTGAAAAAGGGAAATGGGACCGCTGAGATTCGAACTCAGGTTCCGGCGTCCCGAACGCCGAAGGATGGACCAAGCTACCCTACGGTCCCTTACTGGTACGGCGAAAGCACGTCAACAAGTTCGACATGGCTGAGGAACATTCTGCGACAGCAGTAACGGGTGATCCCAAGATCATCCATTACGGCAGCCGCGTCTTCGCCATCGTTGACGCGTCTTTTGTACTCATCCCAATAGTTAGAGATTACTTTTCCACATGAGAAACATCGGACTGGGATCATAACTGTCCTTACCTGTAAGATTTCTGGTATTTAGCCCTTGCTCCGGGCCCACCGAAGTTCTTTGATTCTTTCTGCCTGGAATCGCTTACAAGTAAACTGCGGTCATAGGTTGCGAAGTTGTCTCTGATGATTGTGTCATTTGTCCATTCCACAATCCCACGGGCAACCGCGGTCCTTACCGCATTAGCCTGTCCTACAATTCCACCGCCCCGGACATCGACATTGATGTCAAGCCCGGAGACCACTTCATTTCCTGCGATCAGCAGAGGTTCGGAGATCTTCATCATTGCAAGCTCAGGAGTATAGAGCTCGAGCGGAATTTTGTTGATCCTAACCTTACCGGTACCTTTTATGACTGTTGCACGTGCAGTTGCAGTCTTGTGCTTTCCAGATGAATTAACTACTTTGACCATGAGGACTCACCCATTAGAACTTTGAACCCATTTTCTGGCTCACTTCACCAAGCTCCATGTACTTGTTGGAACTTAGAAGCCTCATGTCGGCATCTGCGATAGCAATCGCTTCAGCGCCCTTAAGTTCATAAGGAACACCTACATAGACTTTGAGCCTGGACATTGCATCCTTGCCTCTTGTTTTCTTATAGGGCAACATGCCACGAATTGTCCTCTTCAGAATGCGGTCCGGACGCTTCGGGAAGTAAGGCCCGAATTCAGTTGCGCCCCTTTCCCGAGTTTCCCGGTACTCTCTAAGGGTGGCTGCCCTTGAGCCAGAAATTATGGCTTTTTCGGCATTTATAATAAAAACTTTTTCGTCTCCTGAAAGCAACTGTTTTGCAACTGTACTTGCAAGACGCCCCAGAATAAGTCCATTTGCATCGATAACCGTCATCTTCGTCACCTCAGCGGAAAATCCGGATACCGGACCCTTTTGGATTTGATTCCATAATCTCTTCGAGACTCAGGCACTTGCCGCCGGCTTCAGTGATTTTATCAACTGCAGACTCGCTAAATGTTACAGCCGCAACCGTAACAGGATGATCAAGAAGACCTGCACCCAGGACTTTTCCAGGGATGAGCAGGACATCATCTTCAGCAGTGTGCCTGTTGATCTTGCTTATATTCACAGCCGCATAGTTTCTAGACGGCGCCTCAAGACGTTTCGCGATATCCTTCCAGATGGGGGCTGAATCTCCATTTGCCCTCTCTTTCAGGGTAAGAATCAGAGAAACGATTCTTGGATTTGTTTTTCTTATTAGTTTTACCAGTGATTTTTTACCCAATGTATGTTCCTCCGCAAGATTAGTATAAATCTCACTCACGCGAGAAAAAATTACCTATCGCGTTCGAACATCGCTATGCTGCCGTAGCTATGAAGCTCGAGGCAGCAAATTAAAGATCAAGCGATTAGTCGGATTGGTATGATGTGAATAACATTTCTAGTACATAAAGATTATGCGTAATCGGCAGAGCCAAGAACAACCCTGGAAACCTTCCCAAGTATTACTTCTATGTCGCATCCGAACTTTCTTGCCACAATAAGTGCCACTATCCGGATATCCACAAGATAAGCAAGCCGGTCCTGCATGGAATTGATTTCGGAAACAAGCCGTTGTCTGTTCAATCCCGTGTCCGCTGAAACGAAGTCAAGGATCTGTTCAAAGGATAATTCTTCCCTGTGGCGCCCTGCAGAAGAGTTGCCTGATTTTCCGGTTTTAGCTTTGAGTTCAAGAAAATCTTCTGGTGGTTTAAAAGCATGGGGAAGCCGAACACTCTCAACGTCAAAACAGGGTGAAAGTACACCGTCCTTAAGGGAAAGCAAGCCTGCTTCAAGGGCACGGCTCTTTACCTCAGAAGCAGTCTTCGGGGAAAACCATTTCAGATCAAAGGCAAGGGAAAATTCAAAGTCTTTTTCCGGGAGAGAGCCTGCAAGATTTTTCTTAAAAGGAGCAGAAACAACACGTTTAAGTTCTTCCATTCACGAACCTCGAAAAATAACTGCGCTGTGAAGGGCAGTATGTATACAAGTCCCACCAGGGATGCAGTTTCACATTTGAAGAATTCCGGAAAAAATTAAATGTCTCCGGCACAGAAATCCGATTTAAGCCTGTACCGAAGTGGAATGTTTTTCGGAATATCTTTCCTACAATTTACTGATGAACAAATTCAAAGGGACACAAGCTTGGCATTGATGATTCCAGGGACCTGCCTGACCTCTTCAAGGATTGCATCAGAGACCTCGGTATCCACGTTAAGAACCATCATGGTCACGCCTCCGACTTCCGCCCTTCCGACCTGCATGCCTGAAATATTGATGTTGTTTCTACCAAGAACCATACAGCATGGTCCGATAACGTTTGGCTTGTTAATGTGCTTGGCAAAGATCATACGGCCTGCGGGGAAGATGTCTACCCAATCCTCATCAACGGAAACAATCTTGGGCTCATCTCCAACAACAGTTCCGACAACCAGCTTCGCCATTTCTCCGCTGGAGAGCCTGATACTGACAGTTGAAGAATACTCTTCTGCAGATTCGGACTTGCTTTCCACTACTGCGATCTTTCTGGACTTCGCAAGAGTAGGGGCGTTGACGTAATTTACCCCGGAACCGAGAGCCATTTCAAGCAGCCCTTTGAGAGCAGAAACTGTAAGGGGCCTTGTGTCTTTTCCGGAAATTTCCCCATTGTACGCGATTTCTACCTTCTCGTAATTGCCATCTACAAGCTGCCCTGCAATTTTCCCCATGAGCTCTGAAAGCCTGATGTATGGGGCAAGGACTGCCATAGCTTCGGGCTTCACCGAGGGAATATTGATTGCGTTCTTTGCAAGCCCGCCAGTAAGGACGGATACGACTTCCCTGGCGATGTCGATTGCAACATTAACCTGGGCTTCCTGTGTGGAGGCGCCGAGATGCGGAGTTACAATGACGTTGTCAAATTTCAGAAGAGGATTGTCAAAAGGAGGCTCTTCTACAAAAACATCCAGTGCTGCCCCGCCTACCTTACCACCTTCAAGGGCTCTTGTCAGGGCTTCTTCGCTGATGATGCCGCCGCGGGCACAATTGATGATCTTAACCCCTGGCTTCATGAGGGCGAACTGCTCGTCATCAAGGATATTTCGGGTCTCCTTGATAAGTGGAGTGTGCACTGTGATGTAGTCAGCCTCTTTTGCAATTTCATTCACTGTAGCAAGCTTGACTCCGAGTTCGGCAGCCCGCTTTTCAGAAATGAAAGGATCATACCCCATAAGGTTCATTTCAAGCCCTGAAGCCCTTTTTGCAACCTCGGATCCAATTCTTCCAAGCCCTACAATTCCAAGGGTCTTTCCCTTAACCTCAATGCCCGTGAACTTGTTACGCTTCCATTCCCTGGATTTCAGGGAAGCGTTGGCCTGGGGAATATTCCTGGACATCGACATCATCATAGCAATTGTGTGCTCTGCTGCCGAGATCATGTTTCCTTCGGGAGCATTGGCCACAATGATTCCTTTCTTTGTGGCTGCGTCCACATCGACATTATCGACTCCGACTCCCGCCCTTCCAATAATTTTCAGGTTGTCGGCAGCCTCGATGACTCTCTGAGTAACCTGAGTGCCGCTACGTATTACAAGGGCATGGTAAGCCCCGATCTTTTCCACCAGTTCATCTTCGGAGAGACCGGTGCAAACATCAACATTAAAGTTCTCTTTTAAAATCTCCAAACCTTCATTGGAGAGTGAGTCGCTGACCAATACTTTCATGTTAATTTCTCCAGATAAATACTATAAATGTGAAATGCTAAATTTTAACAAAGAATACCAATCAACTTAATCACACTTAAGCGTTATCACATGTTTTTAGAGACGGATTCCCCTAATTTTAGGATCGTTAAAGTCCCACTCCGCACGATTAACCTACAAGCCTTATAATCCCGATCTTCGGCTCGTAACACTGCCCTTCCGAAAGAAGGGAACGGACAACTTCTTCTACTAACTCTTCAGGGATGCCTCTTGAGACTGCAGAATCTACAAAAATAGAGTAATCAACCCCCCTGCCTCCACCCATTTCCCTGAGCAGTTCAAGTACGAACTCCTTCTGGTCAGCCTTGGCTCCTGCAGGGCCTTCGGATTCAAAGTTAAGAGCCTTCAGCCCTTCCCTGATAGAAACCCTGAGCTGTTTTGCAAATTTCCAAGGATCGCGTTCCCTTTCAAGGACAATGGAAATCCCTTCCGCAAACTCTTCAGAAATTCCCCTCTCAAGCAAGTATTCCCTGAGTGTTTCTCCATGGTATCCGCTTTTTAGAGCATCCGAAAAAGCCTCAAGCCTGTCAACGGTTTGTTCTGCCGTATCCACAACCCATCTATTGCGGATCTCTTCGTCTACAACATTTGCCTCCTCTGCCCGGATTGAGATAAAAATAGAGCCGGGTTCGGGTTCGTAAATTCTGGCTTTTCCGGTAAGGGCTATGAAAGCAGGGACCTGAACAGTTGAAAAGAAAATGGAAGCATCAGGCTGGTACTGCCCTGCATACACTGTAAAAGCTCCAGTAGGATCAACTATCCGGGCTTTCCACATTTCATTTTGCGTGCCTATGCTGTCGAGTTCGGTAAGCACACCAACTGCAAAGACGCGGTTGAGAATAAGCCCCAGAGGGCTGATAAGCAGGTTAGGAGATTTAGTATCAGCTGATTCGGACACAGGCCTTGCCGATTTCTCAAGCTCTCTGCAAGCTTCGAATTCCTTTGCAAAAACCCTTTTTGCAACTTCCCTCTTAAGCAAGGTTTATCCCTCCCCCGGAAACCTCGGAACCCGGTTCATCTTCGTCCTCCCCGAGCCTGTGCAGCAACTCAACTACCCTTACAGCAAGGTCATCTTCCGGCACCCAGGAGCCTTCTGCAACAAAAGAAATTCCATATTCTCCCCTTGAAGAGTTTCCGCGCACTGCCAGGTAGCGGCCGGTAAGAAAACGTCTCAGGTCTTCATAGACCGCATCTTTGGAAACATCAGAGAACATGAGCTGTTCGGCTTCCTCGAGGGTCTTCCCGTAGATAGTTTCTGCAAGTTCCCTTGGAAACATGACTGACATTGCCCCTGTACCGTCATCCAGTACAGCCTTAATCCGCATGTCTCTTACACCTTCTACCTTGCCATGCGCCCTGCAGTGAGCTTTCTGAACTACACGGCTGCACTCCGGACAGCGGGAAATGATTCCTGAACCCGGTCGGACGGAAACAACATTGCCTGCGGCAGCTATATCGTACATGCTGTCTCTTGAGGCTATTTCTTCAATTTTCATGGGGACAGGGACTTTTGCTGCAGACTCAAAAGTAAAAGCAAGCGTTTCAGCGTCATCAGGCCCGACTGAAGAGAATTTAGTACTGCTGAGGATATTGATCGAAGGCATTCCCCTGAACATGCGGATCTGGGCTCCTTCTATCCTGATTATGCTTCCTATGTCAATGCCCGGAAGTTCAACCCAGGCAGTGAAAGGTAATCTGCCGGTCTCATCCGCAAGCACGCCGGAAATCACTTTAGACTGCTTGCCCCTGACCAGAACTTCCCTGTGAGAAAGTTGAAGTACACAGGCTACGGTCCCTACGGAGAAATCCGCAGCAACTATATCAATCAATTTTTTTGCAGGGCTTTTGGAGAGTTCGGAAAGCTGAGGAAGTGAAGAGTCAGAAACTTTAGATACCAGAGATTGTTCCCCTATAGAAAGCCTGACTCTGTTCTGCCAGAGGCGGGTATAGACATTTCTGATATTAAGAACATCTCCAACCGAACCCGGCAACTCCCTCCATGAGGAAAACATGACTGAACCCGTTTCGTCTGCAAGAACCCCTGTATACAGCCTGGAAGGCCCCTGCTGAGCTCCTTCCTGAGGGCGGATTGCCTTTTCCCCTATGTCCAGGATTCTGCCTGTTATTTCAAAATTCTTCAGGGAAGCTGAAAGGTCTTTTACTTTCAGAACTTTTCTTTTTCCACCAAACTTTCGGAGGATACTTTCTTTTGCAACCTCCGGAGGTACGCGAAAAGCAAGAAGTTTATCGAATTCTGCCCGGATACCAGTCTTTTCAAGATCTCCAAGCGCCCTGGTTAGCTCTTCAAGTTGGGGCGCAATATTTTCATCCATTTTAAGCCTCCATTCGAGACAAGAATAAAACAATTCAGATATAAGGATTTCAGGTTTTACTATTATGACTGCAGTCATTTACAACTGCGCACATTTATAGATAGTCGGGTTTCAGGACTTTAGATTTTCGGTACCTGATAAGTACGGATACTCAGTTAATCATAAAGATAATTTTGGGAAATCCTTAACGGTTAGTATAAACAAATTTCGCTTCTATAATCTTTTAGATCCTACTTTTCAAGAAGGATTGTTCAGAACTTATGATTCCAAAGATATATCTTATCAGGATAAAATTATTTTCCTGACAAAATATTGAAAGAATTATATCTGAAAAACGAATAAGATTCATTCATGAAAAAGAGATAAGATTCATTCCTGAAAACCATATGAAATTCAGGAAAGAGGAAATTAACGGTTTCTAAAACGATAAAAACGAATGAAAAACCATAAAGAAATGGAAGAGTAAAAGGGGAACTAAAGATGGAAAGAATAGAAGAACGGAATATACAGGTATTAAAAATAGTAGCAGTTGCATTTATTCTGGCAGTCATATGCACATGCTCTGCCGTTTCTGCAGCAAACTTAAAAGTGGATCCTGAAGCAGAAGGGGGCTATACCACAATACAGGCTGCAGTAGACGCTGCAAAAGCCGGAGATACTATTTTTGTAAGCCCCGGGACTTATGATGAAAACCTCAAAATAGATAAGCAGGTGAAAATCTGGTCTGACTCGAGAAACCCTGAAAATACGGTTGTCAGGGCAGCCGACCCTGTGGAAAGTACCGTAGAAATAACTGCGGACAGGGTAACTTTCAGCGGGTTTGGGGTGGAGGATTCGGATAAAGCAGGGATCTTGCTGACAGGAGCCAGTAACTGCTATATCAACAATATCAGAGCCCGAAACACAGAATATGGGGTTCTTTTGCAGGATGCGAAAAGTAATAACATAAACGGGAACACCATGACCCTGAACGAAATAGGGATAAAGCTCGAAGGTTCGGACTCAAACACGATCCAGAACAACCTCGTTGCTTATAACTACGGTTTCGGGGTTTCCCTTGAAGAGAGCAAAGGGAACATTATATTTAATAACTACTTCAAAAACGCAGAAAATGTAGAAGAAAACACCGTAAACGCAGACAACACCTGGCAGAGTACCCTCTCAACCAGAAGTAATCTTGTCCGGGGTCCCTATATTGGCGGAAATTTCTGGGCAGACCCTGAAGGTACCGGCTACAGTGAAACCTGTGTGGATGAGAACAGCAATGGAATATGTGATTCCGCATACCCGGTAGCTGGAGGCGGGTCCGATAACTCCCCGCTTTTCCCGAGAATCCCATCTGCTGTCACAACCCTTGAAAGCAAGCTGGACGCTGAAGCTTATGAACAGGGTCTGACAGACATGGAAGGGGCAGGAAATGAGACTGAAAACCCTCTGGTAGAAGCGACAGAGGGAGAGACCGGAGAAGTAACCGAAACCGCAGGTGAGGAAGAGGGGACAACCGAAACCGAAGCTGCAGAAGAAAACGGAGCTCCCGGGCCGGGTCTGGGACTTACAGTTCTGGCGGCAGGAACTGCTTATATCCTGAAGCGGAAAAGATAACTAATATGTAAAAAAGGGAGAGGAAGCAGAAGAAGAAGAAGAAGAAGAAGAAGGGACAGTTTTTGTCCTTTTTCCTTTCCCTGTCCTTCTCATTTCTCTGAATCACTTGAATCACTTGTGGGCAAAATAAGCCACTACGTTTTCTTCGCTTACGGCATCAATTCTACAGAATCCGAAACGTTCGAACTGGACGATTTTGTCAAGTTCGGCTGCAATCCCGTGTTCTCCGATTCCTTCAATATCGCCTTCAGGGCCGCGCACTTTAACCGGGATTCCGTCAACAGGAGCCCAGTGGAGGATTTTTGCTTTTGCTTTTTTAAGGGCTTCAAGCGAAACCTCAGAGTGGTTTGCCTGTAGCGGGGAAAGAGAAGTGATTTCGATATTACAGAAATCTTTTAAGCGGAGGATGGAGCCTACTTCCAGCTTTTCGACATCATCCTTACAGACAAGCACCTTATTTCCTACGGTAATTTCCCTTACCCCTCTTGCATGATCAGTGGGGTGGAGCGGAAGTTTAGCAACTGAAGGTTCCATACCTGCAATTTCCAGTTCTACCGGGTCCCAGACAAAGAAGTACCTGTTTGCAATAGGGTCTACAATTTTACGGTTTTCGGCGTAAAGAGACTCCATGCTGATACTCACGTCAGTCATCCCGACTCCCATTTCTATCATGAACTTTTTGAGGGCTTCAGCCCTTATCCCACGACGGCGGATTGCCCGGATTGTTGGCAGGCGGGGATCGTCCCAGCCGCTGTATTCTCCGGATTCAATGGATTTACGCAGGGTGCTCGTGCTGAACTTGCCGAACTCGTGGATCTTGACCCTGCCCCAGTGGGTGGTTTTAGGGTATGTCCAGCCGAAGTAGTTGTAGATGTAACCCTGCCGCTTTTCGCTGTCTATAAGGTCTTTGCCCCGGATGATGTGGGTCATGCCGAGCTCGTGGTCTTCGATAGCGCCTGCAAAGTCCAGGAGGGGCCAGACAATATATTTATTTCCGATTTCAGGGCGGGGATGGGACATTTTTCTAATCCTGAATGCCCCCCAGTCCCTCAAAGCCGGGTCCTTATGTTCTATATCGGTCTTGATCCGCAGCACAGCCTGCTGGTCTTCATATTCCCCGGCAAGCATCTTTTCCCAATGCATAAGGTTTTCTTCCGGGCTGGTGTCCCTGTGCGGGCAGGCCTGTTTGGCATCCTTAAACTGTTTGAAGTCTCCCCCGGTACAGAAACAGACATAGGCTTTGCCCATCTCAATTAGCTTTTTTGCATAATCATAATACATAGGGAAATGGTCAGAGGCATAGACAACCTGGTCAGGCACAACTCCGAGCCATTTGAAGTCGTCCAGATACCAGGTGTAGGCTTCAAGCATAGGGCGCTTTATATCAGGGTCGGTATCGTCAAAACGCAGGATAAACTTGCCTTGATAGATCTTTACGTACTCGGAATTGACTACCATGCCCCTTGAACTTCCCAGGGTCGCGGGCCCGTTGGGGTTCGGAGCAAAGCGCATTACGACTTTCCCGGTCTCGGCCCCCTCGAGAGGTTTTAACCCCTTGTCAGGCTCTTTCTTTACACTCAGGGCTTCTATGAGCTCCGGAGCAATTTCCGACAGCCGGGCTTCCCAGGTGTCCGGGTTTCCATTAGCAATTTCAGAAACAATAGTTACAAGTGCCTCAGAGACGGCATTGGGATCGGCCCTTAGCTGAGGATACTCCCCCATTACCTTGCCCATTACAGCTTTGGGCTGGGGAGCTTTTCCGTATTTAACAGCATTTTGAAGGGCATATTTTTCTATTGATTTAAGGTCTTCAGGACTTAAGGTCATAGGAGCTTCTCCAAAAATAAACATGGATTAAATCTTGATTGGATGAAATGAGAATATCACACAAATTCAACCGAATGGATAACCCCCAAAAAGGGAGAAAACATAAAATGCGCTGAATCCGATGATTGAGGAAAAAACATGTAAATAGGATTATAAAAAGTCACCGAAGCCCGGAACTCCGGAAAAAACCGGACAACAAACAAGTAAACCCCTAAAGTGTTTTCAAAGACGAAAGCTTTTACTTAGGAATGGAAGCTTCAATTTCCCAGATGCGAGACACTTTCTCATTGATTTTACCCAGATCCCGTTCAAAATCCTGCAGGAATTTAGGGACGGCGTCCCCTGGAACAGCCCCCTGAGCTGAAGGCTTGATAAGATTTGCCTGCTCAAGGACTCTAAGGGAATAACGCACCTTATGGTTCTGCATTCCGGTAACTTCTGCAAGTTTAAGGATTCCTATGGGACCTTCTTCAATTACTTTTTTGAGCACAATAAGGTGGCGCTCTGTAAGGTCAAGTTCAGTTCCAATATGCTCAAAAAGCATCAGACAACCTCGTTTCTAAGTTTTCCGATTCCCTGAATTTCAACTTCCACGGTATCCCCTCTATGCAGTTCTCCAACACCAGGAGGTGTACCGGTAGCGATTACGTCCCCAACTTCCAGGGTCATAATCTCGGTAATGAATTCAATAAGATAAGGAATATCAAAAATCAGGTTTGAAGTGTTTGATTCCTGTCTGGTTTCCCCGTTTACCCTGCAGGCAATCTTTGCATCAGTAACATCAATTTCTTCCGTAGAGACGATATAGGGCCCGAATGCTGCAAAGGTATCAAAACTCTTTGCCCTTGTCCACTGCCCGTCCTTTTGCTGGAGATCACGGGCGGTCACATCATTAAAACAGGTATAGCCTGCAATCACGTCCTCGGCCTTTTCGGCGGAAATATTCTTGCAGCGCTTTCCGATAACGACTGCGAGTTCAGCTTCATAGTCCACCCTCAAACTGGATGCAGGGTAAATGATCTTGTCTCCATGCCCAATAACCGCAGAGGGAGGCTTTAAAAAGAGAACAGGGGTTTCAGGGACTTCCATGTAAAGTTCTTCGGCATGGTCCTTATAGTTCAGGCCAACACAGACGATTTTAGAGGGGAAAGAAGGTGGTAGAACGCGAAGTTCCGAAAGTTCAAATGCCCCGGCAGAGATCCCTCCATTGGGATACACCCGCCCATCTTCGATTTCTCCATAAAAAACATTATCTCCTGACCTGAACCTTCCAATCATAGCTTTACCTTCCTAATCCTGTTTAGCGGATCTTTTTACCTGCTCTCTTTCATTTTTTAAAAGGATATGTCAAAACTTAAATTTTAACTCTTCGCCCACTGGCGTCCCGTGAATATTTTCCGAGTTCGGAACCAATGAGCTGAACCCCGGAAAACACAGGCCCGTCCTTACAGACCCTAAGCCCGGACTGGTCTATGCAGCATGCCCCGCAGACTCCGATGCCACATTTAAAATAGCGGTGGAGGCTGAACTCTGCCTTTTCCAGAGCCTTTCTCTCTTCAAGGAGCCTGAAAACCGAAGACATCATTATTTCAGGGCCGCAGACTGCAATTCGGTCATAGGCTGCGACATCAAGACCTTTGAGGACATCAGTCACAAACCCTTTAACTCCTTTTGAACCGTCGTCAGTAGAAACGTAAATATTTCCGAGAGCTTCGAACCGCCCTTCAAAAAGCAGGTCTCCGGCACTCCGTGCCCCAAGAATAGTATGCACCTCAGCGCCTGCAGCAAAGGCTGCCTCGGCATAAGGAGATAGGGGAGCAGCTCCGACCCCGCCAGCTATAATAAGTATTTTATCGCCTTTAACAGGAAGAGTAAAGCCTTTTCCGAAAGGACCCCTGAGCCCGAAAGAATCCCCTTCTTTTAACTCAAAAAGCTTTGAAGTTGCCTCTCCGACATTCTGGACAGTTATGGAATTGTTTCTGGAAAGGCCCATAGGAATCTCGTCCACACCCCTGATCCAGACCATTACAAACTGGCCTGGCTCCAGATCCTCAAACCTGGGGTCAAAGAAAAAAGTCCTGACAGCAGGAGATTCTTCAGTTATCTGTGTTATTTTAGCATTAAGAGGAAGCATCAGACCATCTCGTGGGCGAGCCCTATAATTTTCTTTATATTTGAATAACCTTTTCTCTCTAGGAAGGTTTCTATTCCTGCCCCGATTTCAGAGAATATATCCACCCTGTCATATACCGCAGACCCAACCTGAACAGCGGCTGCTCCTGCCATCATCATTTCCACGGCATCTTCCCAGGAAGAAACTCCTCCTACGCCGATCACCGGAATTTCCAGGGCAGTGTAGAGGTCATAAACGCATTTGACGGCTACGGGCTTGACAGCCTTTCCGGAAAGCCCTCCTGAACGGTTTCCAAGCACAGGATATCCAGATTCAATGTCAATAACCATTCCTTTTACAGTATTGATCGCAACAACAGCGTCCGCCCCCCCGGATTCGGCTGCAGTTCCAATGGACGTAATGTCTGCAACATTGGGAGTCAGCTTGACCCAGACAGGAACGTTAACAACATCCTTCACCGCCGCTGTAACTGCTTCTACCAGGCAGGGGTTTGAACCGACTGCAGCCCCGTAGCCTTCGGCATGAGGACAGCTCACATTCAGCTCGAAAGCATCTGGATTTGAAGGAAGCAGGCCCTCTGCAACTTCAGCAAACTCAGCCGGATTTCCGCCGAAGATGCTTGCAATTACCGGAACTGAGGAGTTCTTTTTTGCAAATACGAGCTCCTGCAGGAAGCCGGGATAGGAAGGGTTCGGAAGCCCCATGGCATTTAAAAAGCCGCAGTCCAGCCTGACCATGCTGGGGTTGGAGTGTCCGGTTTTTGGAGCGGGACCTATGGATTTGGTCACAACAGCGCCTGCTCCCCCTTCACGCGCAACCCTGCAGAGGGAAGCGCCGGTTGTCCCAAGCACCCCGGCTGCAAGAATGGTCGGGTTTTTTAATTTAAGTCCGGTGAGAGTATACATTAAATAACTCCATTTCCTGCCCGCAGGCAGTCTCTGTATCAATAATCGGATAAATTCTCCGTACCGCATGCCTCTTTGGAGATCTGAAGAAGCGCTTCATCAGCCAGCCTTCTGCCTCCCATCTCCACAAGCCTGTGCCCCAGTTTCCTGGCTCTCTCAATACCCCCAAGCATCGGGATAACCTCCTCGACCCGAACAACTTCTCTACCATCCAGGGAAAGGACTTCAGCCAGAACCTTAATTTCTTTCTTATCAGGTTTAAGCTCGGCATAGGAACCAATAGGAGTTGTACAGCCTCCTCCGAGTTCGGAGATAAGGATGCGTTCTAGTTCAGTAACAATCCGACTCTCGGTATGGTCAAGTTTGGAAACCGCAGCTTCAGCCTCAGTGCCTGCCCTTGTTACCACTGCAACCGTGCCCTGATTCGGGGAAGGGCAGAAAAAACCAGGGGAAAGGATTTCTCCTTCAAGGTCCCAGCCCATGCGCTCGAGCCCTGCTTTCGCGAGCAGGATCCCGTCATACTGCCCTTCTTTAAGCTTCCTGAGCCTGGTGTCGATATTGCCTCTGAGCTCCTGAGTAATAAGGTCAGGCCTGTAACGCCTGATCTGGGCAGCCCTTCTCAGGGAGCTGGTGCCTATAATGGACTGTTCAGGCAGTTCGTCAAGAGGAGTCCCGTCGTACGTGAGCAGGAAATCAAATGGAGTGTCACGCTCCAGAACTGCAACAGTAGGAATCTCTGGGGGGCGGACTGTTGGCATGTCCTTCATCGAATGGACAGCAATATCGATCTCTCCTGCAAGCATGACATCGTCAAGTTCCCGGACAAAAGCCCCGACTCCTCCGGATATCGCATGCAGGGGACGGTCAGTAAACCGGTCTCCGTTGGTTTTTATAATCTTAATACTGGTTTCAACGCCCTGCTCCTTAAGAAGGCGCGCAACATTCTCGGTCTGGGCAAGCGCAAGCTGGCTGCCCCGGGTACCTATTATCATTTGGAATCCTCAAACGTTTTAAAAGATAAAATCTTCAGAGATTTTCCATATAAGCTTCGAGGGTCTTTTCAAGGTCTTCTTTGCTGTGGGCTGCAGATATGAAGTTGGTCTCAAACTGGGATGGAGGCAGGAAAACCCCGCTTGCAAGCATCCTGTGGAAGAAAGCAAAGTAGCCATCCTTGTCACACTTCAGGACCTCCTGATAGTTATGAGGCTCTGCCCCGAAGAAAATCTTGAACATGGAGGCAATTCCGCACACATTATAGTCAAGTCCTTCGTCCTCAACGATTTCCGAAAGCACAGTGCGCATATAATCTCCGGTTGCATTCAGTTTTGCATGAATATTTTCCTTTTTCAGGTAATCAAGCATGGCAATGCCCGCAGCCACCGAACAGGGGCTTCCGCTGAAGGTCCCTGCCTGATAGACAGGCCCGGAAGGAGAGATCATTTCCATAATGTCCCGGCGGCCGCCAAAGACCCCTATTGGCAGGCCTCCACCTACGATCTTTCCGAGGGTGGTCATGTCAGGCACGACCCCGAAGTATTCCTGCGCCCCGCCCATTGCGAGCCTGAACCCGGTAATAACCTCATCGAAAATGAGCAGGACATCATTTTCCAGCGTGAGTTTTCGGAGGTCTTCCAGGTATCCGGGTAACGGGAGAACAGGACCTATATTCCCCATTACAGGCTCTATAATCACTGCTGCAAGATCGTCCCGATTCTTCTCCACAAGCTCGGTCATTGTTTCAATATCGTTATATGGAGCCTGCAGGGTGTGTTTGGTGAAATCTGCAGGAATGCCGAGGGAATCAGGCTCTCCAAGGGTAGTAGCTCCCGAACCTGCCTTAACGAGCACTGCATCATGAGCGCCATGAAACCCGCCTTCGATCTTAATGAATTTATTTTTACGTGTAAAGCCACGCGCAAGGCGGAGGGCACTCATGGTGGATTCCGTGCCGGTAGAAACGAAACGGAGCATATCAATGCTGGGATAATAACCTGCAATCTTTTCTGCAAGGGTTACCTCAAGCTCGGTGGGAGTCCCATAGAGCCAGCCCTTATCAAGCTGCTGTTTGATTGCCTCCTTTATTACCGGATGATTGTGCCCGAGGATAGCAGGACCATAGGCAAGGCAGTAGTCAATATATTCGTTTCCGTCAAGGTCCCTTATCTTCGAACCGTCCGCAGAATCGGTATAAAAAGGATAGGGTTTGATTGCACGCACCGGACTGCTAACCCCGCCCGGGATGAAGGTCTTTGCTTTCTCATACATCTGTCTGGACTTATCAAGTGTTACCTCAAACGTCATATAAATCTCACCGGATGAACTTAAATGTTCGATAAAGGACTGTAAATAGATTTAAGGGAGTAAATTAAAGTGGCTGGATTAAAGGGAGTAAATTAAAGGGACTGAATCAAAGTGACTGGATTAAAGGGGGTAAATTAAGGGGACTTTAGAGCTAAAAAGACCTTAAATAAAGGTCAATTCCCGGACTGAAATGAACTCCTGGCTTAAAGTTAATCTTTAAGTGAATCAGGCTTTCTTTTTCGAGTGGGCTTCCAGAACTGAGCTTCCGGATTAAGCTAATGCTCTATTCTGTGCTCTGTATTTATCTTTATAACAGAGCCTTCACCTATTAAGCAGTTATTGATGAAACCATTGATTATAGCATACAGGCAAAAGACAGGCTTAAAAACAAAAGGTAAGAAAAGGAGGAGGGAAAGAAAACCCTGGCAGAAACCTCCTAAAAACAAGAATGCCTGAAAAAGGAGCTGTTACCTCAGCATTCGGGCAGCATCCTTTGCAAAGTAAGTAATGATGAAATCCGCTCCTGCCCTCTTGATCGAAATAAGGGACTCGTACATGACTTTTTTCTCATCAATCCACCCGTTGGCTGCGGCTGCCTTGATCATGGCATATTCCCCACTTACGTTGTATGCAGCTGTTGGCATACCTAACTCGCTCTTAACTCTGTATATGACATCCAGGTAGGGAAGCGCAGGCTTTACCATCAGGATGTCTGCCCCTTCTGCCACATCAAGGGTAACTTCCCTGAGGGCCTCGTCGCTGTTTGCAGGGTCCATCTGGTAGGTCGAACGGTCCCCGAAGGAATAACCCGATCCGGCAGCTTCCCTGAAAGGTCCGTAGAAAGCAGATTGATATTTTGCAGCATAGGACATAATGGGAATATTCTCAAAGCCGCTGAAGTCAAGGGCCTGCCGGATTGCGGTTACCATCCCGTCCATCATTCCCGAAGGAGCTACCATATCAGCTCCGGCTTTTGCATGGCTGATAGCAATTCTTCCGAGGACTTCGAGAGTAGGATCATTAAGGACTTCTTTAGTTTCAAAGTCGATTATCCCGCAGTGCCCGTGGCTCGTATACTCACACATACAGATATCCGTGATCACCACAAGTTTGTCTCCGAGTACAGCTTTGATTCTTCTGACCGCTTCCTGAATGACGTCAGTTTCCCCGCAGGAAGAGCTGCCCTCTGCGTCCTTGAATGCAGGCACTCCGAAAAGGATCACTGCAGGAATCCCGAGCTCTGCAATCTCTTTTGCCTCTTTTACGACTCCGGAGAGCGGAATATTGTATATTCCGGGCATGGAAGAAATCTCAACGGGGGAATCAATAGTCTCATTCACAAAAATAGGCTGGACCAGGTCATTCACTGACAACGTGGTTTCACGTATAAGATCCCTGATTTTACCCGTCCTCAACCTTCTTAACCTGACTTCTGGAAACATGTGATCACTCCTGAAATTGAATTGTTTTACCTGTTAATTGCTTTCTGAAATATGAACTGCTTTACCTGTAAATTACTTTAATTTGAAAATTATTTCTGCCTGTGAGTTGCTTCTGCTTTCCTGTACGTTTCTGCCTTAATCTTTTACAGCATATTGCTCTTTAACCCGTACCTGTTCTTTTGTGCAGCCGGGCTTCACGGTTTCAAGCCTCGCCCTGTCTTTATCGAGGCAGAAGACCCTTGACACCACATCCAGGAACTCTTCATTTCCAAGTTCGGCAGCCTGGCGGAGGACTTTGGTAGGCTCGGCAAGGATCTTGTTGACAATTGAATGAGTAAGATCGTCAAGCACCTCGGTTTCGATCTCCCCGATAGTATGATAGGCACTGAGCCGATTGACTGCTTTTTCCCGTTCCCTTAAGCGGACATCATAGACCTGCCGGTAAAGCTCGGAAATCAAACGGTCAGCTTTCTGACGTTTGTACTGGAGATTTAAAAGCCTGATTTCTTCCAGAATAATCTCTTCAGCCTTTTTTGCTTCTTCTTTTCGCATCTTCAGGGTCTTTTCACTGATGACTCTTAGGTTGTCGATATTACAGAGCTCAACATTTTCAAGCTCCACAACGGATTCCTCAATATCCCTGGGATTTGCGATATCGATAAGAAGGAGTTTTCTGTCCCTGCCCTTCACGGCTTCTTCAATTATTTCCCGCGTAAGGATATAATGGGGAGCACCAGTTCCACTAATCACAACATCTGCGCCCGGAAGATAGCCCCTTATATCATCAAGCTTGACCGCGTGCCCTCCGAGCTCGTAGGCGATTTCTTCGGCTTTTTTAAAGGTACGGTTTGCAATGTAAATAGCCTGAATATCCTTTTCGGCAAGAGCCTTTGCAACCAGAACCCCTATTTCCCCGGCTCCGATTACAAGCACGGATTTTCCTGTGAGCCCTCCGAAGATATCTTCAGCAAGATCTACAGCTGCCGAACCTATGGAAACCGAACCTTTATTGATCCGGGTTTCGTTCCGAATTCTCTTACCTACCTGGATAGCTTTTTCAAAAGCCGTATCAAGGATCTTTCCAGTTGTTCCCGCTTTCTTGGAATAGGCATAGAGATCCTTTATTTGCCCCAGGATCTGGTCTTCTCCTACAATCATGGACTCAAGCCCCCCTGAAAGCCTTAGCAGGTGTTCCAGAGACTCGTCATGCCCGTAAAAGTCGATTATATGGGTGGAAGCTCCCATTTCCTTTGCAAAAGAGAAAAGTATACTGCTGCTTTTGGGGGAAACTACATAGATTTCAACACGGTTGCAGGTTTTTAAGACGACGCACTCGTACACATACTCATGATTGTACAGGTTATGGAGCAGCCCGTCCAGATCTCCGTGCCAGGCGGACTCCATTTCCTCAACCTTCGCTTTTTTATGGGATATAACCATACTTGAGATTTCTGTCACAGAGAGCCTCCGGATAGAATGAATACAGGAAATAAAATGAATAATATAAGGAGTTGTAAATTAAACTTTGTCCAGAAATCCTCAGCCATTTTTCACCAAAGGGTTTCTATTTAAAGGGTTATTAGAGGGTAATTAAAAGGATAATAATTAAAAGCTTTTTCATTCACAGAGCGTTTTCTTTCTCAAAGTAGTCCTTTTCCTTTCAATGTGTCCTGCGCTTTTCCAGTCTGATTTTACTTGCCTGAATCTCTGCGATTATCGGAGATTACCCGAGATTATCGGAGATTACCCGAGATTATCGGAGATTACCCGAGATTATCGGAGATTATTGAGTATGCAATTTCTGCTGCCTTTTCATATGATTCGGAAAATCCATTCCAGACACTTTCACTTTCAAGGACTTTCCAGAGAAGTACTTTCCTTTTCCTCTGCTCCTTTACGTGCAGTTTGAGGTAAGTTCTCAGTTCGTCCTGAAGCCGGATCATATCGGAATATGCAGGAGTTATCACACCTTCGATCTGCCTGCGAGTATATTTTGAGACCGCAGGACTGTGCCCAAGGGTAGAGATCCCGATCACAAGGTCTCCTCTTTTGATGACCGAGGGGATTACAACATTACCTAAAGCATCCACCTGATTAATCAAAATATCGCTTTCCCCTGCAATATCAGTGATTTTCCGATTAAGTTCGGAACTGCTGGTTGCAGGGATAACAAGAAAAGCCCCTGAAATAATTTCATTTAACTCAGAGTCCGCTGCTGCCGAAAGATCAAGTCGGAGCAGCTTTACCTGCCCTGAAGCCTCAAGTTCCCGCAGCCTTTCGGAAAAGTCGAGGCTGACAACAACAGTATCCGCGCAGCCACAGAAAAGTTCAGCCTTGCGCTCCCCAACAGAGCCGCCTCCGAAAATAACGATTTTCCTGCCTGAAAGGTCAAGCATGAGGGGGAGAAAATTATTTGTTTCAGCCATTTTCAGGGACCTCGAAGTATAAAGATGAATTAGATGAATTAATTAGTCTGCACTTAAAGCCTGACTCCGGTTTTTTTGAACTCTTTTTCACTGAAGAAAAGGGTGTAGTCCTTAATCCCTGTGGCTTCCGAAATCTTCTCAGCCACTTTTTCGCAGTCTTCGGGGTTATAGGAATGGACCATTGTAAACAGGTTATACTGCCAGTCAGGATAGCGGGGGCGTTCATAACAGTGCGTAACTTCGGGAAATTCAGCCATGATATTCCCTACCTTTTCGATCTGTTCATCAGGAACATTCCAGACGCACATTGCATTGGCTTTTATGCCTATGGCCCGGTGCCCGATTGAAGCCGCAAAGCGACGGATCTTTCCGGCATTCTGGAGGTTTTTAAGCCTGTCAACAACCTCCTGTTCACTGATTCCAAGTTCAGAAGCAAACCCTTTGAAAGGAGAATGAGTGATTGGAATTCCGTCCTGCACGAGTTTTAGCAGTTTTACATCCGTTTTATCCATAATTTCACCTGATATCAAACTTTACCTGAATCTTAAACAGATGCTTTGTAGGAAGATCAAGAAGAGGACAACCTGTTTTCTCCCGAATTTCGCTAAGAATCCTCTCAAGCCTGTCTTTATTTGGAGCAGAAAGCGTAAACCAGAGATTATATTGTGCAGCACTTCTGAGATAATTATGGGAAACTTCGGGATACTCGTTAATTAAAATAGCAATTTCCTCTACGCGGGACTCAGGCACTTTCAGGGCTACAAGAGTGCTTACACCCCCCATATTTCTCATGCTGAGGACAGGGCCTACCCTTCTTACTGCCCCTTTCCTGTGGAGTTCACGCAGCCTTTCAATTACCTCAATTTCCGGAAGTCCGAGAATCTCCCCTAACCTGGCAAAAGGTTCGACTTCGAGGGGGACTTCCTGCTGGATAAGGTTGAGGATTCTTTTGTCGGTATCATCAAGTTCTATTACCGAAACTTCCCTACCGTTATGATCCATATCACAGGAAAAATCGACAGCCTCTTTCCGGAGCTGATCTTTCAAATTATCAATGCCAATCATCTCGATCACGATCATTTATTTCCAGGCTTGTAGATACAGTAAGGCTCTTCTTCGAGATAGTCGCCTGTAGCAGCATAAGCTCTTGCTCTGCAGCCTCCGCAGACTTTTTTGTATTCACATATGCCGCACTTTCCTTTAAGCTCTTCGGGATCTCTCAGTTTCCTGAAAACCTCGGAGTTTTCCCAGACGTCCCTGAAAGACTGTTCCCTGATATTTCCGGCAAGCACGGGAAGGTAACCGCATGGATAGACTTCTCCGATGCTTGATACAAAGCAGAAACCGGTTCCACCGAGGCAGCCCTTTGTCATGGCTTCGTAGCCGTGGGTTTTGACGGAGATCTCGATGCCTTCTTTTTTTGCCCGCTGGCGCATTATCCTGAAATAATGGGGAGCACAGGTAGCTTTCAACTGGATTTCCGATTCTTTCTGCATGTCATAGAACCAGTGCAGGACACGCTCGTAGTCTGCAGGGGATACCTCATCAGACTCTTCTCCCCTGCCTGTGGGCACAAGGAAAAAGACGTGGTAAGCAACTGCCCCCAGCTCTTTTGCAAGCTCAAAGGTCTTCGGGATCTCCTCAAGGTTGCGCCTTGAAATCGTTGTGTTGATCTGGAAAGGAAAATCTGCTTTCCTGAGGACTTCGATGCCTGCAAGCGTCCTATCAAAAGCTCCTGGCACTCCCCGAAACTCATCATGAGTCTTTGCAATCGCTCCGTCAAGGCTAATGCTCAGTCGTTGAACTCCTGCAGCCTTCAGCTTTTCCACGATTTCAGGGGTCAGGAGGGTGCCGTTTGTTGCGAGCACTACTCTGAGCCCGGCATCAGTCCCGTAACGTGCGATCTCGAAGACATCCGCTCTGGTAAGAGGTTCGCCTCCGCTCACGATGAGGATGGGTTTTCCAAGCTCGACAACCTCATCAATGAAATGTTTAGCTTCTTCGGTTGTAAGCTCACCTTCGGGGACCGAGGAAGTGGAAGACCCCCTGCAGTGCACGCAGTTCAGGTTGCAGCCCGCAGTAAGTTCCCATGCGATAAGTCTTGGTGCATTTGTCATGGTAATCAGAGATTAAGGGTTTCTTTTTTAATTAAATTCAGAGATTTTAATGGAAGTCAGAGGGAAATAAGATTTACAAATTAACGATAACCGAAAGTAGCGTCATATTTTAAAGATTGAATAGAGGTCAGAACCAATACTACTTAAAGTTAGTATAATTAAAACTTGAGAGGTCATATTAATAAAGTAATATTAATATTCTGCCATTTCAAACAGTGACCGGTGAAAAGAGAAGAGGAAGTCATGTATTCATCCGAATGGTGGGCTGAAGATTTATGATTTAAATAGTTAAACAGTTAAATGTCTGCCCGAACAGGGAGAAAAAAATAAAATGAGAAGTTGTTCAGGTTGATATCAGCTGCTGCCACCCTCCAAGTAGTTCCCACCTTGTTTCTTCTCCATATGGGTTCGGATAATCAAATTCTCGTTTGAACACAATTATCGTCTGAACGTCGTATTCCATGTCGTTTTCTAAATTGAGAGTAGTTTCGTACTTGAATGGTTTTCGGTATGTTAAAGTAATATCTTCTTCAGAAAGCAGCGTATAAGGTATTTCTTCGCCTTCGTCTGGATTATATTCCCTTGAGAATATCTGGATCCTTGTAGGGATAACATCAGTTTGTGAATCTTCGGCAAAACTGTAATCGTATGCTTGTTTATTCCTGTAATTAATATCCATTGATAGAGTAACCTGTGTGCGCGTTTCATTAATTTTGGAGGAATTATACCAACTGAAATTAGTAATCTCTACATTGTTCCCGGGAAGACCCGATTCAAACGGGAAGTACCAGGCAATAATTGCAATCAAAAATATTACTATTAAAATGCCTAAGCTTTTAAGGGCTTTTTTCGACAAAGGTTTTCTAATTAAGTAAAATGCAAGACCGATTCCTGTTAGAAGAATAAGGATAGTATAAATTGGCATGGAGGAAGAGGTTAGATTATCATCTCCTTTTTTATTATCTAAAAAAATATTCTCCTTGATAGTGTTATTTTTGTTTAAATTAGAGTAGAAGTAGAATATGCCGTACTCTTTATTAGAACTAAAAGTGTTGTTAGTAACAAGGTTATTGCTGGAATCTCCGATTGAAATGCCATTGGAATTGTTAGATAAAATGTTTCTAATTAAAGTATTTTTATCAGAAGCCAGGAGATAGATGCCAGAGTTTCCATTCTCTATGAAAATGTCATCTTTTAAGTTATTTGACTCGGAGATCCATAAAAGAAAGCCGGATTGTTTGTTGTTACCGGCAACGTTATCTGCTATTACATTTTCATGAGAGACAGTTAGACAAAGCCCATATTTGTTCATGAAAAATTGGTTATTAATTAAATTATTGGCATTTGATTTCCTGAGAGCAATTCCATAGTTTTCATTATTACTGGCATTGTTATTAACTAAAGTATTTTGATTTGATAGGTTCAAGTAAAGACCACGTTTATTTTCAGTGATGAGATTGTTCCTCAAATCGTTGTCCGTCGAATTAATTAGATAGATTCCATGCAAAGTGTTTGAAAATAGAGTATTATTTTCAATACTGCAGCCGGAAGAGGCATTTAGAACAAGGCTATCCTGAAAATTTGAAATAATATTATTTTGAATAAAAGAGTTACTGACGTTGTCTAAAAAGATTCCTGAGATTTGATTTTCACTGCTGTTCCCAGAAATTGTCAGGTCGGTTATTTCTACATTGTCTGATGTGACATGGATTATCGGTAGAGAAGAGACTTCAGGGTTTATAATTACATCTTCCGGGTTGCGAGAAATAGAACTGATTTTTAACTGTTTATCGATGGTGAGAGTTTCCGAATAGTTTCCTTTGTAGATCAGGATTGAGTCATTTTCCTGTGCAAAGTTTATTGCTTCCTGTATAGAAGAGAAATTACTGCTATTTTCATTATTAATATCTACAGTAATTGTAGTAGCAGATGCACAGTTGATAGTAAAAATAATCAGCAATGTAGTAAATAAATTTTTGAGTCTCATACTATAACCTGATCTATTTATGGACAAAAATAATAAATGAGTTGGGCTTCTCTATTTTAGCAGCTCTTCACCACTTAATTAATCAGCAGACTCGTAATGAATATCATAGTAGTCATTATTAACTTTTATATAATTAGTTCCGTTACTGGAAGTTATTTCGCCGAATTCTGATACACTTTCATGATAATCGGAAGGAACCTTAATGTTTTTCCCAGGGTTCATTACTGCTTCTTTAACATAAGAGTACTTCTCAAGATCTGCTAAACTAAATTCAATATATTCCTCAGGTGGATTCTGAAGTTTATCTGCTCTAATATACATACCAGCTCCAGGCTGGTAAATCACTAAAAAGAACACTAGAAGTAATGCTAAAACAGCAAAAGAAATAATCATTAAGGCTGTTGTTCTTGGTTTCATATAGCATTCACTCCAAACATACCATAAAAATAAAGTGCAGGATTAAACTCTGGAAAAAATAATTTAATAAGTGTTTTACCTTATAAGTTTTTTACCTTATAAGTTTTTTACCTTATAAGTGTTTCACCTTATTTCTGTAACCGTCTCAACGACTACTCCTTTTTCTTCATCGACCAGGAAATCTACTATCCTGTTTCCGGACTGAATTCTCAAAGCGGGAGCACATCCTGGGCCATCATAATTCTCAGACGTTGGATGACAGGAATAAGTCACTCCCATTATTGTCCCTCCTTCCTGAATTAACTGTCTCGTACGGTTGTCTTTGAGTGCGATTTTAGCTATATTAGAAGCATCTGTTTTGAGCCATTCTGACTCCGATTCGTCATAAGGTGGAAGTACTTCAATCACAGAGTAATTAATATCTAAATTATCTACTCCTTCGCTTACAGATGTATTAGTACTATCTGATGTCTGAGAAGAATTCTCAATCGATTCTTGGCCTATACATCCAGCGAAGCTACAGATAAGCAAAAAAATAGTCAGGAAAATAACTTTAAATTTATTATTTTTAATACAAAAAGAGTCTGCGAACAAGTTCTTTTCCTCCATATATCTTTTTTGTCTACTTTATTCTTTAATTTTATAGGAGCATAACAATAAAATATAAAAGATAATGAGACAATTTTTTACCTGCATTATTTGATTAATAGATCTTTGATTGGTCTTGTCCGTGAGTTATTGTTCAGTTCTGACTTGAAAGCCACTGGGTGGAGAGAGAGACTTTTCTGGTATTGTAAAGGGAAAGCAGACTTCACAAAATTTCAGTGATGCGGAAATTTGTTAGAGAAAAATCTGGACAGGCCTCCTCAAACAGTTTCTATCATCTGGACAGGCCTCCTCAAACAGTTTCTATCATTATCATTATTGGAGCCTCGTTATCCCAATCTATTACTATAATAGGTGTGCTCCAACGATGCAAAGATACTGGAATAGTTTCTTCTAGAACCCCATTATCCAGTGTAATCCTGAATGTATAATTTTTCATTCCGGTAGAATATAGAAGATCAAACGGTTTTGCTTCTGAAGCCCTTTCATCTGGATAAAGCTTGTATGATTCTTTAAATATTGAACTGTTGTGCGAGTCCAATATTTCTACAGTGATTTCATGGGTCCCCGCATCATTATTTCTGATTTCAAAAAAATTCGGTAAAGCCGGACCGCCCAGAAGAAATATCAATGCATAATAACCCACAATTGCAACTATGGGTATGATCAGCAAGATGAGAAGTATTTTTCTGATATTTTGCATTTGAAATTCCTCTATAATAGGAGGAGATTAGTAAATCTCCTTCTTAGCCAGTATTCGTTTTGTGGATAATTCTTGTTACTCTGCGAATATATTCCTGTTGATTTCTCGGATACCATTGATCGGCAAATTTGGAATACGATCAATCAGCAATTTTATACCGAGATTATCCCAAAACCAATTTTGTTCCTATCCCAATAAGAATTTTAGAACCATTTCCAATATGAGGAACTCAAATTATTTTTTGGAAGTAGATGTTTTGAGTCACATATTGAATTTTTGGATATGCTCATAAAAAAATACAAATAAGAGCTAACCTTTTTGTTAAAACCATGGAAGTAACGAATTGCTCGTTCCTATTTTATTCCCCATCTTTAAACCATCAACTTTTCCTTCTTCATTAGACATATAATAGGATTCTGCAATCAATTTTTTCAGCGCTGGGGTTTCTTCAGTGAGATTTGTTGTACCCAGGATTCCGTAATAAGCTATGAAATAATCTTCTCTCCCTTTAAGGAAAGGTCTCTTATACACTAGAAAGTATCCCGACGTTTCAGGGCTTTCATACCCGGTCGAGTTAAAAAAGGTGAAATCAGGGAAATTTTCAACTTCACGTATTTCAATTTCGTCTTGAAGTTCTGTACTAATATTCAGTTCCTGATGGAACGCATTACCGTTTTCTTCCAGATAGCGATAAAGCAGATATTCTCCTTTTAAAAATTTAGATTCATCATCAAAATACCAAACATTTATAAATTTTCCTCCGGAAAAATTCCTCTTATCACAGTAAGAAGAGATTTCCGGAAAAAGTGATGTACAGCTCTGTTCATGTTTTTGCCAGGATCCGGGGATGTACCATTTTGGCATGGATTCAGAAGGAGGTAAGCCGGGACCAATTTGAATGAAATTAAGTAAAAACCACACTCCAACAACAGCAACTACCAAAAAGATAAAAAATATTATCTTTTTATTCACTTTCTTATAAAACATTTACATTCCCCCTTCAATAAAAATATAATGGGTGATTAAGGTTTCACCCTTGTTGCCATAGCTCCAGTCCAGCTCCCAAAAGCCAGGTAGCTTGTAGCGGTTGTACTCCATGTATCATGTAAATCCAGTTATGGCAGATCGATAAAAATATGACAAATTATGCAGATGGTGTCCATTTTAAAAACCAGACCTTATAATTATACGCATCAGAAGATAGATTCCTCATCTTTGTTTGTATTATAATCAACAGATTCTTAAAAAGAAAAAAAATGGGTGAAAAGATCAGCTATCCAGGATAACATCTTTTACACCTTAAAAGACTCAACCCATTCCGGCCTTTCAGGAGGGTTATTCTCTAACATTTCTCTCCACTCTTCATCCGTCAACCTTTCTCCCGAGGGCTGCCAGAACTCATAATAACTCATTACAGGACCTGCTCCAAGCACTATCCTGCCGTCAGGCTGTTTATAGGCCACTACTATCAGATCCAGTTTTCCGGTTCCTTCTTCCAAAACTCCAGCAGGAGAAGTATGAACATCCGCAATTAGAGTGGACCTCTGAGACTTTATATCCACATTCTCAAGCATTGGAGCTATGTTTTGTCCGAAATTCCTGATGAATTTGTACTCTGCGTCTGTCAGTTCTTTGTTATTAAGCTCTTTAATTGAGATTTCCAGCACCTTTTCAAGGGTGTTTTCAAGGGCTGTGAAATCTTCATCCGACTGATCATCAAACACTTCCATTTCCTCCAGCCCGCGGTGTGCCATTTTTGTAAGGGCAAGCATCCTTGCATAAAATTCTGGAACTGGTTCCACATATCCTTGAACACGTTTTTCTTTCGGGGGAGGAGGACCTGTAAAGTACTCCTGCTTTGTATAGAGGATAGTATCATGCCTGAGCTCAGTCCAGGAAGCAAGGGCCGTGTTAAGCTGCTTATCTTCCCAGGCTTCGGTTTGCATAAAGGTAGGATAACCCTCGGGACAGCTTACAAGAAGAGGCTTTAAGGCGTATAGCTGTGCCCAGTAGAGGTTTTTATTCCAGTCTTCTTCGTCAAAAGCTTTAAATTCATTTTCCAGAGATATGTGAGCTTTTTTGTATTCTTCGTTTTCAGAAATACCCTGATTTTTCAGGTGTTCTTTGGCTCTTCCAGAACCAAGTAGATCCATTATATTCAGGGCAGGAGGATGGAGTTTCTGGAGGATATACGAGTCTGGCGTATATCTCTGACCCATGAACCTGAAACCTTTTGTGGCCTCAAGAGTTTCTTTTTCAGTTTCGGAGCCTGTCTGAATAATTCCACCTGTTCCGCCGTAGATTTTCGGACTTTCATATATTTCCAGTTCGGTGTTCAGTGCTGTAAGGCTTTCGTTGTCGAAACTCACTCCGTATCTATCATTCCCAAAAACAGTATCCAGAGCTTTTGCATATTCATAGGGCCCGAGGTCGTCGGAATAGCCGACATAAAAAGCCGTCACTTTGTAAATCCTGTCCCACCTGTCCCTGAGCTCTTTATCCCTATCAAAATGGTCAGAAATTAAAAAGGCCTGAATAGTCTGAATTTTTGCTTCCTTTTCCGGGTCTTCTGCAATAATCATGTCCGACTGAAGGAACATACTTATTCTACCGTGCCACATCATGGCCTTAAAATAGTTTTGCAGCTTCTCGGAGCGGGTATAGTGGCCTCTTGGTACATACTGGGAATAATCTTCTTCGTACTTGAAAATAGGAGAGGTCGCAAAACCTTCGTGAGCTTCGATAAGAGCCAGTTCGGCTTCAACCTCTTTTTTTACAAACGATGGGACCTCAAAATGATATTGTTTTGTCGAACCTGCCGGGAAAGCTTCATCAAAGTCGTAAGAGTCTTCTGCTGCCTGAACCTGTGAGGGTTTCGGCTGGAGCAGGCTCAATGCAACTGCAAAGTAGGCTGCATTTCTTCTTGCAGCTTCCTGTTCTCGACCTGAAGCGCTGTCATAATCATTTATGGAGGCTTCAAGAAGAGCTTTGTCAAGTTTCCAGAGCTCGTCGTAAAATTCCTCAGATTCGACCCTTTTTAGCGTCTCGTCGAACTGGATGTGATAAAGGTGAAGAAGAGAATCCGACGTGATGAAGATAGGAACGTCAGCTACTTTCAGGACTCTGTAAGTATCATTTACCCGTATCTGTTCTACTGTAAACTGATTTTCAATGGTTCCATTTTCAATCACAACAAACCCATTTCGGTACAGTAAATCCCTGCTTTCGTTCTTCAGGGGAATTTTTTGGATGAAATCGTCATAATTTACAATTTCTGAAGCCTGTAGAGGTAAAGAATAAGTGGGAACTTCGGCCTCGAACTGCAAGTTTTCTTTCCTGTAATATCCGGAAAAGGAGCTTTCCTTTTCAAGTTCAAGAGTATTGCTCTTGTCAGAGAAATTCTCTGCAGGAGCGGTTTTTATGGAATAATTAAATGAATCGCTCTGATCATCTGTTTGATTATCTGTCATTTCTTCCAGGCCGGTTTCTTTGACTGGTTTACTGCTGCTGTCAATGCAGCCGGAACCAGAAATAAGTGTAATCGCCAGCAGGAAGATAACTATCAATGCCCTTATTTTCAAGTCAAATCCCTCATATTTTGATTTAAGAAGACAAATTAAGGAAAAATTAAAAAAATTAAAGTTTCCCGGGAGACAGAACCAGGCAAACCCTGATGACTCTCAAAACTAACGTAATCATGCCTTTGGGAACATGGAGTCCAGAGAATCCTGGAAAGTACATTTGAACTCCATAAACTACTTTTAATTATCTCTATATAAGTTTTCTAGCCAGATCGTCAAACTGACAGGTTTCATACTCTTTTCGAGTCTGTAATTATTTCCGGGTCTTAGATTGTTTGAGACTTTGCACAGAAAACTTATAAAATAACAGTTAATGCAAACGTTTTTCACTGATATACAAAAAAAGAATCTACACAACTCTACGGTTATCTACGTCGACATTCAAGCCAGTTTATCTGAAATCCAGATGGCTACATGCCGATTATCTTTAATAAAAATTGAAAAAGAAGTAATTTGAGGCTGTGGGGTGTTATAAATTGGAATGGATTTTGGGGGAGAGAAGCCGCAATTTCACTTTGTCGTTGTACTTTCCTTTACTCCAGCAAAGTCCTGGGATTGATAAAGCCACTCCTGAGCATATGGTCGGCAAGCACGAGGGCAACCATGGCTTCGGCAACCGGCACCATGCGCGGAGGAATCGTGGGATCGTGCCGACCTTTGATTGCGATTTCGGTGTTTTCCAGAGTTATGAGGTCAACGGTTTGCTGAAGTTTACTTATGGAAGGGGTGGGCTTTACTGCTACACGGCAGACGATGTCCAGGCCCGATGAAATCCCTCCGAGGATGCCGCCTGCGTTATTGCTCGAACAGGTTATTTTTTCCCCCTCCATGCAGAAGGAATCGTTCATTTCACTTCCGCACATTCGGGCAGCCTCAAACCCTGCTCCGATTTCAAAGCCCTTGACTGCAGGGATGCTCACAAGGGCTTTTGCAAGGTCCGCATCCAGCCTGTCAAATACAGGTTCTCCGAGCCCGGAAGGCACGCCTTTTACAATAAGCTCGACAATTCCGCCGACACTGTCTCCTTCCTGCCGCAGGGCTGCGACTTTTTCAAGCATTTTTTCAGCAGCTTCAAGATCGGCACAGCGCACAGGGGTTTTTTCCACGTTTTCAAGGATTTCATCAAAAGAAAGTGTTTTTGCCCTGATCCCGCCAAGTTCGAGCACATGCCCGGCAATCCGGATTCCGTAATGGGAAAGTAAGAGCTTTGCAAGAGCCCCGCCTGCAACCCTGCCTATTGTTTCGCGGGCTGAAGACCTGCCTCCCCCACGGTGGTCTCTCATTCCGTAGCGGGCCATGTATGTAAAATCGGCATGTCCGGGGCGAGGAGTGTCTTTAATGGCATCATAAGAAGAAGACCTGGCGTCAGAATTCCAGACCAGCATGGAGATGGGGGTGCCTGTACTCATGCCTTCAAAAATTCCTGAAAGTATCTCCACCCTGTCAGCTTCGCTTCTGGGAGTGGAAACTTCACTCTGCCCAGGACGCCGACGGTCCAGTTCTTTCTGGATGTCGGCTTCGGAAAAAGGAAGACCTGCGGGCAGCCCGTCAACCACGACACCTACAGCCCTGCCGTGGGACTCGCCCCAGGTCGTGATTTGAAACATCTGCCCGAAAACGTTTCCAGCCATGCATCTTAACTGGTTTTTTTGCTATTTGATCCTTGGGGTGAGGCAGGTTCGAGGTGCACAACCACATCTGAGACGTCTTCATATTCAGCCTTCAGCATTTTGCTTACCCTGTGGGCAATAATGTGTGCATCTTCAAGGGGCATATCAGGCTGCACAAGCACATGCAGATCTATCCGGATATCGCCCATGCCTCCACGAGTCCGGATCTTGTGGCAGTCGAGAACTCCATCAACTCCCATGACAAGGCGGCAGATCTCATCTTCTTCAAGCCTGGACATGTCAAGAAGGACTCTTGAGTTCTCTTTCATAATCCTGAATCCGGCCCTGAAGATAATAATAGATATGAAAAGGGCTATTAAAGGGTCGAGCAGGGGAAAACCGAACTTTATGGCAAACAGACTTACTATAACCGAGAAAGATACATAGATATCACTTTTAGTGTGCATGGAGTCTGCAATCAGGACCTGACTTCTCAAGGCTACCCCTTTTCCCTGTTCGTAGCGTGTGACCATGTAGTTCACGCCCATTGTCCCGAGCATAATGATAAAGCTCAGGGGAGTTACCCCGGGAGTGCTCTGTAAAAGAAAACGGTGAAGTGCATTCTGGAAGATCTCAAAACTGACAAACAGAAGCAAGACAGCTATAAAAATCGAAGCAACGGTCTCGTACTTCTGGTGCCCATAAGGATGTTCCCTGTCAGGGGGACGGGATGCAATAAAAATTCCCACAAGACCCACAATATTGGATATCCCGTCAAAAAGGGAATGATATCCGTCCGCAGTCATGCTTAAAGTGCTGGTTAAGGTCCCATAAATGATCTTAGCAAAAGCTACGGCAAGGTTCAGGAACAGTACAAGAACAAGAACTTGCTGGACTTTTTTGAACCTATGCATCATCAGATGGCACCTCCAAATATGAATATGAACTGCAAAACACAGGAATACGGAACGTCAGAAACAAATGTTGGGTATAACCGGAAGATACTGTTGTTACTATAATATTTGCAGTAATTTACGTTTTATATTATAATATTCTGCTGTCCCCCCTAGCAAACAAGAAATTAAAGAGGTAAATAAGAAACCAAACGCGAAAAAGAAACCAAACATGGAAAAGAGGACAAAAAAGGAAGAAAAAGAAAAGGTGTTTTAGCACCCTGCGCCTGTCCACTGCAGATAGGCTTCAACTATTTCCTGCCCTTCAAGGAAGACAAGCCCGTGTTCTTTGCCGTACTCTTTTGAGTTTTCTTTTGAAAGGGCTTTCCCATTCTCGTCATCCAGCATCTCACAGACAACCATTGCAGGGGTGATTCCTGCCATCCGGGCAAGTGCAACTGAAAGCTCGGTCTGGCCCATGCGCTCATCGAGGAGCCCTTCGGCCGCCCTGAGGAGAGCCACGTGCCCTGGAGTCCGGAACTCGTTTCCAAAACGGACTCCGTTTCCTGAAAGGGAGTTTTCCGTGATTTCCCCTATTTTCCGGATTGTAAGGGCTCTTTCACTATCAGGGATTCCTGTTCTTGTATCCCTGTGGTTGACCCAGATGGAAAAAGAGGAATGTGAATCGTACTTAAGGTCCCCGTCTTTTTCAACAACTTCTCCAAGGGATTCACTTGTTTTACTGGCTTCTCGGACAATGTCTGCCATAAAAGGAAGCCTGAGCTGTTTTGATGCCACAGGATCTACTGCCACACAGATAAGCCCTCCTGCGTCTTTCCGCATCCACTTAACGTCTTTGTAAGTAATAGCCTTTGCAGGGATCACAAGATCTGTTTCTCCTTCCCGGGAGTCAGAGTCATAGATCTGAATCATTTTTCCATCACGTAGGGCTTCCAGTGCCCTGTTAATGCTCTCGTTACCATACTTCAGGCATTCGTATGCTGTGCTCTCTCTCATTCCTGTCCCTCCGTACCCTGCTTTGTTACCTGTGTCACAATTCTATCTCCATCTTTCAATTTCAGGGCATCTCTGAGTTTTACCGGTGCAATAATCTCAATTAAATCCGATGGGTAGTGTGTCCTTTCAGGGACGATCACAGCCGCCTCTATGCCCTCTACTCTAATAGGATAACAATTCCCGCCTCCGAAAGTGCGTTCTCCATCATTGAAACCTTCTATCCGGACAGCGGGCATTTCTAGCAACATGTTGCGAAGAGCCGAGCTGTTTTCTGAAAGCTGCACATTCAGAGTACCCGGGAAAGGTACAAAATGTAGTTTATCTTCAAATTGCTTCCTGTATCCTGGAATGTTTATATAATACTGGCCTTCGCCAAGGCCTTTAACCAGATTTCCTTCCAGTTCCAGAGTATAAGGCTCTGAGGAAAAGATCCTGTTGTATTCAACGTATTCGTTCTTTAGGATTTCAATCCCTTTTTCTGTCATTTTTATCAACTGGCCACCGGGAACTATCTTTCTTTCAATTAAACGCTCTTCTTCCATCTGCTTTAGCTTTCTTGCTGCGGTTTTAGAGCTGTCCCCCGTATGCTTGTGAAACTCACTCGAAGAGACCTTAACAGTTTTGTTTACTGCTCCTCTGAGAGCAAGTTTCTTCAGATATTCAATGTCCGGCACTGTTGGCACCCTTATTGCCTTAATTTTGAGATGCATCTCAATAATGAGATGTAAGACTACGCATTTCATTATAATAAAACTTTTGATATTAAGCAGGGATATAAGAAAAAAGGAAGCAGTGTCCCTAATAAAAATATAAAAAGTTTTACAAAACAAGTAAGTAGAATAAAAGGAATTAGAAAACAGACCTGTTATGATACAGCAGATCAATATCGAATGCCCCTTATATTCGCATGAGGAGAAAGTCTCGCACATAAAAGGACAACAACATCCCAGACCCAAAGCTTAAATTCAGGAACCGTGTATTTCTAAAATTCTTTTATATTGCTCTCGAATTTCATTTCAATGGAGCTTTTTGTGTTCAGCCTTCTCCTACAAATACTGTCAGAAGAAAACATCACCGGAGAAGTTAAGTATTTAGTATTTTGAATCCATGTACTGGTAAGACCATGATAAGAGAAATTGATATTGAGTGCCCCTCCTGTTCTCCGCGCGAGGAAGTCGGGCATGAAGTTCTGAAAGAAGGACAGAGCCCGCTTGTCCGCTGTATGAAATGCGGCCATGTACATCCGGTAAAGATAAAAACCCCGAAAAACGTCAGCGTAAGGGTTATTGTCAGCAAGATGGACACCTCAAATACCTTCAAAACCGATCTGGATTCCGAGACTGTTATTCAGGTGGATGATGAACTGGTTGTTGACGATGAAGAGACGGGAATGGTGTGCCCTATCCTGATTACCTCCCTTGAAGCTGGAGGAAAACGTGTCAATGCAGGCATTGCAGAAGAAATCGAAACAGTGTGGGGAAGGGCAATTGATGAGATAACTGTGAAATTCTCCGCACAGGAAGGAACTGAAAAAACAGACGTCGTAGAAAAACGCGTTCCCGGAGACTATGAATTTGTTGTGGGAGCAGAAGAGAGAGTTGGAAATACCAGGCTTTATATCACTAAAATAAAGGTCAGGGACGGGCTTTTCAGGTCAAGGAAGGGCGATGTTGTACTTGCAAAATATGTAAAACGCATATTTGCCAAAAAGGGAAGAAGAGAAGGGTTCGGTCAGGGTGAGAGCAGAAGAGGCCCGTGGTAAAGAAAACCACACCGAAAAAAAGGGAGTAAAAAAACAGGAAGAAGATCAGGAAGAACTGCATAAACTCGAAGAGATGCAAGAGCGCCTCATAAGAGGGCTTGAGATCCATGGAACGGATAAAAAAGTCCTTAAAGCCATGCTCAAAATCCCCAGGCATATGTTTGTCCCGGAATACGCGAAAAAGGGGGCTTACATTGACACGCCTCTGGATATCGGCTGCGGGCAAACTATCTCTGCCCCCCATATGGTTGCTATCATGTGTGATCTCCTTGAGCTTTCGGAAGGACTAAAAGTCCTGGAAATAGGGGCGGGGTCAGGATATAATGCAGCAGTAATGGGGGAACTTGTAGGGAAAAGTGGGCATGTATACACTGTTGAACGCCTTGAACCCCTTGTGAATTTTGCAAGGGAGAACCTTAAAAAAGCCGGTTACGAAAACGTTACCGTACTGCTTGATGACGGGTCCGTGGGCTATTCCAGTTATGCTCCTTATGACAGGATAGTTGTAACATGCGCAGCTCCCAAGATCCCTGAGCCTCTGCTGGAGCAGTTGAAACCCGGAGGAATAATGGTAATTCCTGTGGGGGAATATATCCAGGAGCTTATCAGAATTAAAAAAGATAACGAAGGCAATATACACAAAGAGAAAAGAGGGGGAGTTGTTTTCGTACCTTTGATAGGCAAATACGGGTTTTAAAAGAACTGAGAGCGCAACGAAGATAGAAAAGACCCGGATATAAAAAGTGTAGATTTTAATCAGCCGTTTATATTTGAATAAGCTTGTTATAATCGATTCTTCCAGCTGTTGAAGTAAAAAGTCTGGACCAAAAACGTAAAGAATCGATCTCTTTTAATAATCTTAAAAGAATTAAATAAGGTATTAATACATGTTAAATTAACTATTTGATATGGACATCGAGAATTACGAGGATTTTGAAGAAATTCATGTCAAAGATGTCTATATAGTCGATGTTTTCAGTGACCCTACCCCGGTCGTACTTCTTGAAAATTTAAAAGGCGAGATGCTTCCTATATATATTGGGCATCTGGAAGCCCTTTCAATAGGAAACGTGCTTAAAAATATCTCCCCACCTCGCCCGATGGCTCATGACCTCATGGTTAATATTTTTGACCGCATGGAAATAAAGGTAGAGGGTGTAATGATAGATGATAAGGTAGACAAAGTCTATTATGCCCGCCTCCTGATAAGAAAGGACAATAACATAATGCAGTTCGACGCAAGACCAAGCGACTGCATTGCCCTCGCCCTCAGAGTGGGAGCCCCGATAAGAATTAGAAAGAAAGTGCTGGAATGTTCCGAAATAGAGATGTCCAGACTTGAAGGCGCCCGTGTGATGAATATTTTTGGCTGAATCGCCCGAGTTGCGCCTCCCGAATTGCGCTTTGGGATCTCAGGAAATCGAAGATTTTCTGGGAGTTGCACTGTAAGTGCAACAGTACGCGGTCCTTTTCGCTGCGCTCAAGAGGACTACTTGATGGGTTTTGGCATTTCAAATCTGTTTTTTCTGCTTTTTTTGAATGGCTGCCAGACAGACTGATGGAGACACTTATATTCCACATGAATTGGAAAAGCATTTTAAGGGTAAAGGAATGTATTCGCTCGGTCTCGGGGCTACTTTCTTCAAAATCCAGATCTATTAATTGCGGTGCCGGCTTTTGTATCACTTTTTATCTGGTTGACGGCAGGCCCATGCCTATTGCGGCGCAGGGAGAGAAAAACGAAAGATCTCCTCCCCGAGGTATGGGATAGGTCAACCAGTTAATGAGGGACCACTGGCTTATTCCATCTCTGCTGATTCTAACAGCCTGCTGCCCTCAAGACTTCTATCGCTTAATTTCAATAAGCTTTTAATAACAGTTAACTTCATTATCCCTTAGATGCTCACCAAAAGAATCATACCATGCCTTGATGTGACCCTTGACAGGGCAGGCGGCTGTGTAGTCAAGGGCGTGGAGTTTGTTGACCTGAAAGAGGCTGGAGACCCTGTGGAACTCGCCAAGCGCTATAATGAAGAAGGCGCAGATGAACTTGTTTTCCTGGATATCACAGCTTCAGCTCACGGCAGGGGAACCATGATCGATGTGATCGAAAGGACTGCAGATGAGGTTTTTATCCCTCTCACAGTGGGAGGCGGGATAAATTCAATTAACGCTATCCGCCAGATCCTCCGGGCTGGGGCTGATAAGGTTTCAGTCAATACCTCAGCAGTAAAAAACCCTGATTTTATCAAAGAATCCTCTGACATATTCGGAGCCCAGTGTATTGTTACTGCTATTGACTGCAGGCGAAATACAGACATAAAGAACAATCCCGGCAAAACCATCCTGGAACTTGAAGACGGGACCCCCGCCTGGTATGAAGTGGTAATTTACGGAGGCAGGGAAACTACAGGGATTGATGCCGTGCAGTGGGCAAGAAGAGCAGAAGAACTGGGTTCAGGAGAGATCCTGCTTACAAGTATGGACCGGGACGGGACCTACGCTGGCTACGATCTCCCCATTACAAGAAAGCTCTCCGAAGAACTGGATGTCCCCATCATCGCCTCTGGCGGAGTCGGAAACCCGCAGCATATCTACGAAGGGTTTTCCAAAGGAAAAGCCGACGCAGCCCTTGCAGCAAGCATTTTTCACTTCAGTGAATATTCAATACGGGAAGTAAAAGAGTACCTGAGAGAGCGGGAAATCCCTGTAAGGCTCTGAATGCGGAAAAAAATTAAGGATGATGTTCTTTCCAGGCATACCGTTTTCAGCCTGGATTAAAAAGTACCCCGGGGTCAGTCCTACCTGCAGGCGAAAGCCCGGCATCTGCACTGACTGAGAATGCATAAGTGCAGAATGGTGTTTTGGTCAAGCAGAAGAAACTGAGAATTAGAAGAAACTGAGAATTGGAGCCCCTCTCTTCAAAAGTGGTAATCCTCATGATCACAACATTTCAGGGTCTCTACTTTCCCATGAGGTATATTTTCCGGGGCTTAGCGTATCCTGAGCCTTTATTTGTCCAGATATTCTTCTTTGTATTATATATTTACTTATATATAATTTGAGATACTTTTTTATTTATTAGAGGCAATATCTTGTTCGGAATATTATCTGGATTCGTTATTTTCTCGGGGTAATCGAAGATGTCAGAAAAAGAAACAATGGAAATTCTTGAAGGTTTGCAGTTGAAGATCCTGAACACCACCGATGAGGACTTTGTGCTTCAGGCTCAGAAAATTGAGAAAGGAAAATACAAAAAAGGCCACCAAGCTCCAGAAAAAATCGGGTCTTATGAGGAAAAGATCTTTGAGCTCATTGCATGCGAAGGAAGCTGTGCAGGTGGAGCGGATATTGAAGGCTGGGTTAAATACGGGATAGGGTGCTCAGAGGGATACTTCAAGATGCACTTCAAGCACATGGGAAAGGAAAACAAAATCAGCTATTCCTGCGAAGCCCATATGCATGATGGAAAAATGCTCTGCGAAACCTCAAAAGATAAGAAAAACGATAGGATTATAACCTGTACAATCGGACCAAAAGCATAACCCGAAAAAACATGCTATTGGATTTCCCGTAAATTCTTTAATAACCTACTCCCACTTTTATTATTTTTTTAAAAACGTTACTGATTGATTTGAAGGTTTTTTTAGAGGAATTGCGTCCTGAGCAGTTATCAGCTTACAGAAAGGAATATTTCCGCATTTTTAGATTTCATAATACCTCAGCAGGAAACCCGTTAAATTTTTAGATTTAGCGGACAGTTGACTTTTAGGATATCCAAAAAGGATGCCAAAGCTTAATTAAGAGCATACTCTCTAATCCCATCTGATGAAGCCTGCAAAACCTGAACTGTTGGCTCCAGCCGGCGGCATGGAAGCCCTTATGGCAGCCGTAGAAAACGGAGCCGATGCTGTGTATCTCGGAGCCAGGGCTTTTAGTGCCCGGGGATATGCATCTAATTTTTCAGAAGAAGAGCTTGAGAAAGCTATTGATTATGCCCATCTAAGAGGCGTAAAAATATACGTAACCGTAAACACCCTGCTCAAGGAAGGGGAAATCGAAAGTGCTCTTATCTTACTCTCCCGCTTGAGAGAAATGGGAACAGATGCAATTATCATTCAGGACCTTGGGCTTATTTCCCTTTCCCGAAAATACCTGCCCGACCTACCCCTGCATGCAAGCACGCAGATGACTCTGCACAACAGTGAAGGAGTTGCTTTTGAAAAGGAACTGGGAATCGAAAGAGTCGTGCTCTCGCGGGAAGTTTCCCTTGAAGATATAAGCAAGATGAAAGAAAAAAATGATATGGAAATAGAGGTTTTCGTACATGGAGCCCTCTGCATGTCCTATTCAGGCCAGTGCCTTCTGAGCAGTCTTATAGGGGGAAGAAGCGGAAACAGAGGATACTGCGCCCAGCCGTGCCGCAAACAGTACAGGCTGTACTGTGAAGGAAAGCAGATTAAAACCAGCGGCAGTTATCTTTTAAGCCCGAAAGATCTTAACACGACCTCAGGCCTTGGAGCCCTTATAGAAGCCGGGATAGAGTCTTTCAAAATTGAAGGCAGAATGAAAAGGCCGGAGTATGTTGCAGGTGTTGTCAGGATCTACCGCCGCCTGATTGACAGGTACCTGAAAAATCCTGCCGGGTATTCGGTTTCCGAAGAAGAGCAGGAGACCCTGACCCAGCTTTTTAACCGCGGCTTTACCTCAGGCTACTTTTTTGGAAACCCGCGTGGAAAACTTATGAGCCGGGAAAACCCCCACAACCGTGGGATTCCCGCAGGCACGGTTGTCAATTATGACAGGCGCACAAAGCGCATCCGTGTAAAACTTTCAAACTCCCTCCGCCTGGGAGACGGGATAATGGTCGAAAATGCCGAAACCAGGCCTGAAGATAAAGGAAAAATCATATCCTCGATGTATACTGAAAGGGGCCCTGTATACAGTGCAGGAAAAGGGGAAACCATAGAGATCCCCTTTGATTCAAGGACGCCCCCAGGAAGCACGGTTTACAGGACACATGATAAGAAGCTTATGGATTCCCTTAAAAAAGAAAGCGAAGTCGGAACCCTGAGACCTAAGATCCCCTTACTTCTCACAGCAACCATTGCCCCGGGAAAACCTGCCAGGCTCGAAATAAAAGACAGCGATTCAAATGTAGTGGCAGTTGAATCCGAATATCTGGTAGAAAAGGCAGAAAAAGTGCCAACCTCAAAAGCCCAGATAGAAAAACAGCTCACCAAGCTTGGAAATACTCTTTTTGAGGCAGCCGAAATTAACGTGAGTGTAGCAGAGGATATTTTTATTCCCGTAAGGCAACTGAACGACCTGAGGACGAAAGCGGTCTTTCAGCTTGAAAATCTGCGCGTATCAAAGTGGAAGCGTTCACCTCTCAAAAATCTGCAGTTCCCTGCATTCGGAGAAAAAAAGGCAACGGAAATAGAAGAAGCGGGGAAAATAAGGGAAACAGACGAAACAGGGGAAACAGACGAAACAGGGGAAACAGACGAAACAGGGGAAACAGACGAAACAGGGAAAATAGAGAAAACAGACGAAACAGGGAAAATAGGGGAAATAGGGGAAATAAAGGAAATAAAACCCCAAAAACTTCCGGGAAAGCCCCTGCTTTCAGTTTCCGTGTACTCCCCTGAAGGACTTGAAGGGGCCCTTGCAGGAGGAGCAGACTGTATTTACTTTGGAGAGGGACTTTTTAGAAGGCCGAATACAGCCGGAAACACATCCGGTAAAGATAATAAATCCAATGGAGAGGAAACTTCCGGCAGGGACCCTGATTCTATTTTTGAAAGCGCGGTTTTGAAAGCCAGAGCTGTAGGCAGAAAAATCTATTTTAATACTCCTAAAATAGTAAAGGACACCGAGATGAAACAGGTAGAAGAACTTCTCTCCCGTGTAGAAAAGTTCGGAGCTGACGGAGTCCTTGTTTCAAACCTCGGAACTTTTAACCTCGCAAAAGAAAAAAAGGTTCCGTGTATTGCAGACAGTCCCCTGAATATCTATAACGGCTATACCTTTGCGCTCCTTTTGCAGAAAGGGGCAGAAATGGCTGTAATTTCTCCCGAATTAACGCTTGAAGAACTCAAAGAAGTAGCTTCTTACGGGCCTGCCGAATGCATTGTCCACGGCCGCCTCGAACTGATGGAATCCGAACACTGCCTTGCAGGAGGGCTACTCGGGAAAGATGGAGAGCAGTGCAGTGCCCCCTGTACCTCAGGGAATTTTACGCTGGTAGACGAGAAGAATTACGAATTTCCCCTACTCATGGACTACCAGTGCAGGACTCACCTCCTGAACTCAAGGTCCCTCTGCATGCTTGAATATGTCCCTGCATTTGTCGAAAGTGGCATTTCAAGCCTGAGAATCGAGACTCTCGGAATGGACAATGTAGAAGAAATCAGGAGAATTACAGGGAAATACAGGAAAGCAATTGACACATTTTATGAGACCGGAGAGAGGGCAAAGGAAAAATGTGAGGACCTCGGGAAAGGTTTTACCACAGGGCATTACTTCAGAGGCGTGCAGTAAGAGAACCGAAATAGAAAAAAAAGTGGAAAGAGACAAAAACCGGACAAAAAAGAGCGGAAAGAGATAGCAGCTAAAAAAGGATGGTAGGATAATGGAAGAAAAGAAAGTCATAGAAAAACAGGACCCGAAAATTTTCCTGTCAGGTTCGATCCGGGGAGGAAGACAGCTTCTTGAGACATACCGGTTTATGTACGACGCCCTCGAAGAAGCAGGGACAGAAGTGCTCAGCTGGCATGTTGCAGATCCCGATCTGGAAGAAAACGAATCAAAAATGACTGAACAGGAGATCTATGATCGAGATATGGGTCTGCTTGCAAAAAGCGATGCGCTGATTGCAGAGGTGACAGTACCGTCCACAGGCGTGGGCTATGAAATCTGCAGGGCGCTTGACCGGAAAATTCCTGTGCTCTGCCTGCACAGGACTGGTGCGGCAGTTTCTGCAATGGTGCTCGGGAATCCGGATCCTTCACTGGAGGTACGGACTTATTCAAACGAGGCAGCACTTAATGAAATTATTGTAAAATTTGTTCAGGCTCTCTGAGGAAAAAAAGGCTGTAAAATCGTAGTTCGTTCTCAATTAAAAGATACTGCGGGGCATTTCCAAGCATATCTTGCATAAATTCCCAAAAAGCCACAAATTGTTCATAAAACTCAGTGATAGATATAAATAATTTGAACACTATGTAGAATCTATGGTAGTTGGAGTTCCCGAAATTTCAGTATTAATTCTGGCAGCAGTAGCAGCATTTGTGCTGTACAAAGTTCTCAAGACTGCCACCAGCCTTGCAATAAATGCAGCGCTTGGGATCTTTGCCCTGCTCATAGCAAAATTTTTGTTAGGCCTTGAAATCGCAATCACCTGGGTAGCAGTCCTTGTCTGCGCAATAGGAGGTATTTTCGGAGCCCTTGTAATAATCGTGCTTAATTACCTTAAGATAGCTTTTTTATAAAAATAAAAATAAAACATTAGATTATTGTTATATTTATATAGAGGGCATGGACCGACACAAAAAAAATAAAAGAATGCACCGATTCAGAAAAAGTATGAATTTAGTTCAAAGTTTCCGGAAAACTCCCCTAACCATGTGCCGTTTATAAGATTCCCCTCTAAAAGTTTTCTCTTTTGTTACATTTTCCAGTTCAAGAACTTCAAACTCGCAAAAAAGTTTCTTTACTTCTTTTTCAGAAAAATAATGATAAATTATCCCGTTTTGCCGGACAAAAGTTTTTTCTTCAAATGGGCTTGAAGGCTCTCCTCCGCAGCGCATATCTTCACAGCCGAAAGCCTCGAAAAAAATAAAACCGCCACTGCAGAGCAGGCGGAAGAATTCCCCGACAGCAGCTTCCCGCTCTTCTTTAAAAAGATGCTGGAGCACACCGTAACAGAGAATTCCGTCAAATGACCCGGCTTTGAAAGGAAGAGCATGCACACTTGCCCCGAGGTGTTCTGCAAACCTGCCGCTTCTGGCAAGCTGCGTGCGGGAACTTCCAAGGGCATTTAAAGAGATATCAGCCCCTACAGCAGCGTAGTGCCTTGAAAGCTCCCCAAGGTACCTTCCGTTCCCTGAGCCGGCATCAAGGACTCTCGCCTCCGGCGCAAGATAAGCCTGTAGCCCCCGGATAGACGCAGGACCTCCCCATTTGAGGTGGGTGTATTCTTTATCCCAGGCAAGGAAGTGCTCTTTTGAAGAACATGCAGGTTTTTTCACCGGTACATCCGTATCCTTTATTTTTACCTTGCCAGGGCTCTCTGTGTCCGTGAAGCCCATATCCGTTATAACTCGCCCATTGTCGGTTTCTATATTCATCGGTTTTTTCCAGATTAATCGGTATTTATTCACATGCGTTTTTCGGGGATGTACGTTGAAGCTTCCCTGAACCGGGTTATAAGGAAATCCCTCTCAAAAGAAGATAAGAACCAGCCGGCTTTAGGGCCCGAGCTCTGCCCGAGAATTGAGGTGTAAATCGCTTTGAAAAGGTCTTTTGGGTCAACCTGCGGGACCGGTTCATTTAACTGTTTCGAAATCAGCCTGTTCAATTCAGAACCTTCATCTTTTGCGGAATAGACCAGCATATGGTATTCCTCTCCGCTGATCTTCCCTCTTGCTTCGATAAGGTCTGCAAACGCCCCAAGGAAGGCTTTCTGGAGCTCCGAAAGGGTTGCTACCTGCACAGGCACATTCTCTTTTACACTGAACTTCGCAAAAGGCGGGGCGTACAGTTCAAGCCATCTGGAGACATTATCTGTAAGTTCCCGAATACACTTTTCATCTTCAATTGAAAAGCCTGAACGCTTTACGATCTTCAGCACCTGCTCGAAATCTCCCCTGGCAACCTGGAAAATTGTTACCATTTGCTTGAAAGGAATTTCCGGATGGCAGATACCGGTTGCTCGGGAGAGTTCGTAAATCTTCTTTTCAAAGTTCCCGAGGGAGGGATCATTTTCCCGGAATTTGTCCCTGAGCCGCTCGTATTCATCCACCATGGTAAGGAGAGGCTGCCCGGGGTCGAACTTGATATGTTTATCGGGTTTTGTACGGATGATAAGGTAGCGAAGGACTTCCGGAGGCACTACCTCAAGCATATCCGAAATCGAGACAACCACTCCCGTAGAAGAAGACATTGCCCCCTGCTTTCCAAGCATTATCCACTCGTAGACTATAGGGTAGGGCGGCTCGTGCCCGTAGATTTCTCTTGCAATTCGCTTTCCGGTATCATAGGAACCGCCTCTTGAGGCGTGGTCTTTTCCGAAAGGTTCCACAGTTACCCCAAGAACACCCCAACGGGCAGGCCAGTCCACTCTCCAGGTAAGCTTTCCTCCTCCTGCCATCGGCACCGTCCCGGAGTGTCCGCAAGCACATACATAGTCCACAGTTTCGGCTTCCAGGTCAAAACCCGTAACCTTCGTGGTCGTGATTTTCCCGCATTCATTACAGCGAGGATTGAAAGGGCTCCATTCTTCTGCAACTGTTTTTCCCGAAACCTCTTCAAGGATCTTTGCAATTTCATCCCTTTTCACGAGGGCGGACTTTATCGATTCGGTATACATGCCTGCCCTGTACATTTCATCCGCTCTGTAGACCTCAGGGTTTATGCCAAGGCGCCTCAAGGCTTCAAGGAAAGGTTTCAGGAAATGCTCGGCATAGTTTGCGCATTCCCCGCATGGGCAGGGAACCTCGGAAATAGGTTTTCCCACGTGCTCGGCATAACTTTCAGGAAGGAAAGGGTAGACCTTGCGCAGAGGGTCATAGTTGTCGGCAATATAGATTAAGCGGGCATCTGCGCCCCTGTCAAGGAGAGCCCTGTAAGCAGCATCAGCAGTCACAACTTCCCTCATATTGCCTATATGGATATGTCCAGAGGGGGTGATTCCTGTGGCAACAAGGTGCTTGCCACTCTTATTTAACACGTCTTCGGCTATGAAGTCCGCCCAGTGAATTGTGTCAGCCATGGTTCTCACCAGAATATTAGATAAACCGTAGAATCAGGTATAAAAACAAGAAATGAGGATATGTTCATGATTTACCTGCAGGTTTGGATTTCCTGCATAATTATCGTATCAACTGATAAACTTTGGGCTGGCAATAAAAACCCCTGAAGGTACTCCATTTATTTCCGTTTTAAGGCGCCGGGAATCAAAAAAGGAAAAAAATGGAAAAAGAACGGAAACCAGAAAAAGAGAAGGGATGAAGAAAGATAGGATCAACTCAGGGAAACAAAAAAAGGAAAAAAAGAATGGAGGTTCAAAGGCAAATTGTTTCAGGAGTCTGCAGAATTACGGAGATTTAAAATGGCACTTTAAGAAGCAAATCAAGCAAATTTGATTTACCAATAAATAAAAGCACGTATAAATATATAAATTTATCGCATTAAGTAGATCACGTTCTTAAAAAAATAAAAATAGTAGAACAACCTGATTGAAAACAACCTAAAAGGAAATCCGGAATTGAAACTGTTCAACCCTGAAAGAAAAACTGCAGATTGGAAAAACAAAGAAAAATGACTGTACAAAAATAAAAAAGAATACCCGACAATAGAAAGATTAAGAATTGAACAAAAGAAAAACAGAGATTATAATAAAATTCCAAAAAACAAAATGGAAAAGGTGGCAGGGATTTATCCCCGGAACACGGATCAGGAAGGAATTTTCCAGAGCGGTCTTCCAGAGATATTGAAGCATTTTTGATTGGTGGTCGCGTTTTTTGCTTCCTGCCGATTTTCCATTGCATGGGGGAAGGCACAGGCCGAAGCCTGAACCCAGTCCATCTTAAGCAATCTGTCTTCTGAAGAGATCGCAGGAGTTGATCTTGACATCGAGCAGCTTCTCGATGTTCATCTTTGCGGCAAGGCCCTTGGCTGCGCCGGGCACTGAGGTGATGACACCGATGTCAAGCTCTTCACGGAGTTCTCTCATAACATATTCGTCTGAGAGATCCATTGTCTCGACATTGAGCTTCTTTGCGACGTACTCTTTTGCGTCTTTTATCCTCATGTTCTTTGAGAACTGCATCCTTGCGACAAGGTCGCCTGCGGCCCTGATCCCGGTCATACCGGAAGCCATAATGTGGGAGATCGGCATACCCAGAGGGTCGCCGACCCCGATCTATATGCCGTCTACGCCGGCAATTTCGACCATTGCCTTGCTTGCCCTTGTAACAGCATCTATTGGAGGAGTCTCAAGCATCGGAATTCCGCCGACACCCATACCCATGTCAACGTGACAGGGAATAGTGGAGACTTCAACAGCTGCCTTCATGAAGGTGACAGCTCTGGCAAGGTTCCAGGCTGAGGTCTTGCTGGTGTTAGTGTTGCACACCGGACCGAAGACGTTTGCGCCTGCCTTTGCGATAAGAGGAGCCTGCTGGTGTGGCCAGAGCCCGGCAAGGGTTACGCCGTCATACTGCAGATTGCCGTGCATCCCGAGAACCATTTCTCCTGCCATCCCGGCTTCGATATACATGTTCGGGAATTCTTTCCTGAGAGCCTCGATAGCGTGGAGGGTCCCGTACATGTCTGCATCCCCGGCAGCAGCGGTTGTGTCAAAGTTGATCCCGTCTGCCCCGGAGGCAAAGAGTTTCTGCATAACCCATACGGTGTCCCTGGTGAGGTGTTCTGCGGCATGTTCCATGGAGTCCCAGGCTTCCTGAATCTTGAAAGCCTTCATAAGATCCCCGGGGTTTTCGAAGGGTCCGTCGGGGGTGTAGTACAGCCCCATGTTCGGCATTGCGCCATAAAAGAGAGGGATGACCATGTTCTGCTGGCAGGTTTCCATGGTCTGACACTCGTTTGAGATAACAGGTTTTACAGGTTTGTAGCTGTAGTCAATGTGCCCGAGCTCCATGGTGTCAGCGCCAAAGGCTCTCTCGTGCATCATGCAGCCGACAAGCCTACTGGAAGGAATACCAACACCACTGTTGCCCTGGTCCCCATCAAGCCGAAGGGTACCGATATCGTGGGTAACAGGAACTTCCATGCCCTGCTCAACACTGACTGCCTTTCCGGGCATCATCAGAATTTCTGCAAGCTTTTCAAGTTCATTACCACTGAGGACAGGAATCTCACCGAGGTCAGCGGCGTTAGCCGTACCTGCCTCAATCTCCTCAACAATCTTTTCTTTGGTAAGGAAGATACGTTTCCCGTCTCCCATCCTCAAAGCATATTCAGTTGCCATTTATATCACCATTTTTTGTGTATTCAATATTATACATGGAAAGCTGTATTCTATGGGATTCAGAACTTGGACACGAAAGTCCTTGCCTGCCAGAGGGCAATTACCGCCAGGACCAGGATGAGGACCATCCACATTATCTCTGCGGAGGGGATGAAGGAATTTGCCCAGTACGCATTGTAAGCTTCCATAGCCGCTACTGTTTGTGTCATTTTTAATCCTCCATTGATGGTTACACATATCTCAGGCAGGCATCAGAGCCGCGAGCTTTTCCGAAGTCGGTGATAACGTATTTGTGCAGGAGGAAACTTTTTTTGTAGATTCCATCCTCATCGACTTTCTGCTCTACATCCTTCAGCATCCCTCCGGATGCCAGTTCGATGATATCGAAGTTGATGCTGTCCCTGTTGTAATTCCCCTGCATGTCGTACTCTTCCTGGATCTTTGAAACGATTTCATAGTTCCATCGTTCTTTCCCATCCAGTAAAATCTCCAGAATCCTGAATTTGATAGGACGGTTTCCGCTCATTTCACTCACCTCTCAGAGTTTCAAGTGCGCTTGTGTCTTCCGTAAACATAACGAAACTGCCAATCACGCAGAGAGTGCCTCCGACAATGATAGACCACTCCGGGACATCTCCGAAGAAGAGGAAAATGAAGATGATAGCAAACAACCCGTAGAGGTTTCCGATACCCTGGCCTCTTCCGACTCCAATAAGCGGGAAGGACTTGTACCAGCAGACATAACAGAAACCAAAAGTAATCCCTGCGAAAATCAGGACCAGCATGGTCATGGGTTCAAAGGCCTGGAGTGCAAAGGAATACATCGGGTAACCGAGAAGTGCAAGCACCGGAACAACAATGATCCACCAGATAATGTTTTCTCCCAGGAACCTGAGAGTCAGCCCAACGTCAGGCTCGGAAATATCGAGACCTTTGCCTGCGATTGCACCTTCAATGCCCCAGCCGGCAGCAGCCATCAAACCTCCAAGGTATCCGATCCACTGGACATTGCCTGAGGAAAGCTCAGTCAGAAGCCCGCCTCCGAAGATCGTGATGCCTCCTACAATGATGACACCGATACCGATTGCCGCTCTCTTGGAAATCTTTTCCCCGTACCAGTAGTAAGCAAGAATCGAGCCCACCACAGGGTAAAGAAGAGCTGCAACAGCTGCAAATGCTCCGCCTATAAAGCCCATAGCAATGAATGAACCGAGAATTGCCATAGGGCCTCCGAAAATCGAGGCAAGGAAGAACCACTTGGAACACGGGTGGAATTCCTTAAGGGTCCTACCGAGTTCCTTGTATTTACCAAGCACTCCGTTCCAGAGCATAAGCGCTAGCATGACCGTAAGTGCATTAAAGGCCGTAATCAGCACGGCAGTTATAATAAGAGCTGTACCGTCTCCTCCGGTCTCAGCAATAGCGCTGTACATCTCATCGAACGGGTTAAGCACCCACACAACGGTTCCTGGAAGATACCAAATACCCCAGAATACAGCACAGAAAAGGGCCCACATGTACCCTTTACTGATTTTTCGTTTACTTTCCTGTTTTTTTAGAGATTTTAAATCCACGGAACATCCCTCCATTTTTCAGAAGCGCTATGGAATTCCCTCGGGGCATGAGTCCGTCTCAGCCCTATTCCACAGCCCGAAAGTACAGCTTGCGAACCCTCTCTAAGGGCAGTTACATCTCAGGGAACTATATACACTTTAATAATTAAGTTAGAAATTACCGTTTTTGGCATACTATACATATATTTTACCACAGTTGTAATTGCCATTTTTATCCCGTTTTAACTGCAGTTTTCAGGCTTTTTGACAATTGCTTTAAGTTACCATTTTCAAACAATTATCAGCAGCTTTGAAATTTGCATTCTTTGAAATTTGCATTAGTATTACCGTGGTGTCGTAATATTGCCTTAGTATTGCCATAGTATAGCATAATACTGAGCAGCTTCTGCAAAGTCTGTTCTATGGTTACTGTATCCCGTGAATATGACCAGATATGCAAGAAATTTTTTGTAGATACCCTCAGCTCTCGGTTTCGCAAAAACTGTACAAAATATAATTGGGCAGAAAATGCATTTGATTAGATCTTCTGCATTTTCTGCGTATTGAACTTTTTAGAGTAAGGCTGCTTTTACCTTACTGACGACATCGGTGGCACTTTCACCGTAGATGTCTGCGCCAATCTTGTCTGCCCAGTCCTGGGTGCATGGAGCCCCACCGACCATGGTCTTTACCTGGTCGCGAACACCTGCTTCTTTGAGCTGTTCTTCGATCTGGATCTGGTTGATCATGGTGGTGGTCATAAGAGCAGAGGATGCAACAATCTGGGGTTTGAGTTCCTTTACTTTTTCAATAAAGGAGCTGACTGGGACGTCTCTTCCGAGGTCCACAACATTGAAGCCTGCAATGTTGAGCATGGAGGCAACGATATCCTTTCCGATGGAGTGGATGTCACCTTCGATGGTCCCGATGACAACGGTTCCAAGGTTCTTGGTCTGAGATTTGCGCCTCTCCATTTCCGGCTTCATGACTTCAATACCTGCCTTCATTGCCTCAGCGGCTGCAAGCACATGGGGGAGGAAGAGAGTGCCCTGTTCGAACTGTTCTCCTACTTCCATCATGCCTGCGGTAAAGCCCTTCTCAATGATTTCTACAGGGTCAACACCTGCTGCAAGAGCTTCTGCTGCAACTTCTGCTGCGAGTTCGTCGTCAAAATCGGTGATTGCGTTTTTTGCTTTTGCAATGATTGCTTCTACACTTGCCATTTTTAGATCTCCTGAATATCCTGATATTGTAATTACATGCCTCTGAAGGCTTTGTCAGCTCTGTCGACAACTGCCTTCATGTCCTTGAGGATGTCTGAGTCGATTGGTTTAACTACGTGGTTCTTGAGAACGTCTACAACCTTTTCGTGTGCAGCGGCTGCAAGGTCCTTGGAGCCTGCTGCTGCCCAGTCACCGAACATGCGCCTGTCGATGAGCATAGGGTCGGAGGGGTAGTTCACAAGCTGCCTGGTCTGTTTGAGGGCGAGGAAGTTGTTTCCTATGCCTACTTTCTGGATAGACTCGACTGCGAGGGTTTCCTCATTGACAGGGACTCCCTGCAGGACCTTCTTGGTCATCTTGATGATATCGTTGTCAATAACTAGCTGTTCCATAGAGAAAGTCATACCAAGCTCAAGCATCCCGGCGCCGTAGAGGGTGTTTGCCCCTGCGAGGGCGGGAAGGAGGCAGGTCATGGTCTTCTCGTGTCCAGCTTGGTTGTCAGGGATCTTTGCATCAGACTAGGTGCCTGCCACGAATGCGGGGAGGCCATAGAACTGGGCGAGCTTTGCGACAGATGCGCTGATCAGGCCGAGTTCGGGAGATCCGACAGGAGCAGTACCCTTCTTCAGGTCGAAGGTGGTTGTGGAACTTCCGTACCAGACTTTGGTTCCGGGTACTGTGAGTTGAGCGAGAGTGATACCTGAGAGTACTTCGGCGTTGTGAGTAACCAGGGTTCCTGCAAGGTATACAGGGGAAGAACCACCGGACATTGCCATACTCAGGACGTTTACGGGGACGCCGAGGCGGGCACCCTTAATGATGACCTGGCAGGCGTTGACACTGAGCTCGAGAGGGCTGGTTGGGCAGAGGAGCATTGAGAAAATTGGCTTCTTCCTGGCTTCTTCTCCGTCACCGCCGTAGTAAGCTTTTGCGATGTCCCAGTAGTATTCGACGTTTTCGCCGACTGGATCAATGTGATGGAAGTGTTTTGCGGTGTTGGTAAGAGGAGTAAAGGTTTCGTGGACATCCTGGGCACCCTGGCCTGCAATATCTCTTGCAGAAACCGGGAGAGAGAAGTAGTCGATGTTTTCTGCCCAGTCACAGAGTTTTGCGATGTCTGCAATGTCCTGTTCTACGGAGTCAACGGTTACGTACTTCCCGTCCTGGTACTTGCACATCTTAACGCCAGTACCGAAACAGGTCCAGTGAACCTTACCGCCGGCTTCTTGCACAGTGTTGAATTTCTTGTCGCGGCCCCAGAGGACAAATCTGGATGGAGCGAGCTGAAGAGCTCTTCTTACAAGATATTCAGGGATCTTTACAATCTGAGTCTTTTCGTCAACTTCACAGCCGTTTTCCTTGAAGATCTGCCTGGCTTCCGGGTCGGAGACCTGGACACCGGGGTCCATCAGAACTTCCATTGAGGCGTAGTGAATTGCCTTAAGTTCGTCGTTAGTAAAAAGGTTTAATTCCACACCGTTAAGTGCGTTGAATCCTGCAACTGCATTACATTTTGCCATTTTGTAACCTCCGAATAAAAATAATTTAAACGAGCAGTTCTTTTGCCTTTGCAACGGCTTCACTTGCGTTTTCTGCGTAACAGTCTGCGCCGATCTTGTCAGCCCATGCCTGGGTTGCTGGTGCGCCCCCGATCATGACCTTTACTTTTTCCCTCATACCTTCTTCCTTGAGGAGTTCGATAACCCCTTTCTGTCCGGGAAGAGTTGTGGTCATAAGAGCGGAAAGCCCGATCATATCAGCATTGACTTCCTTTGCCTTCTGGATGAAGTTCTTGATTGGGACATCACGGCCGATGTCATGCACTTCAAAACCAGCAGACTGGAGCATTGTGGACACGATTGATTTACCGATGTCATGGACATCGCCTTCTACAGTACCGTTCACAATGACGGCTACTTTTGCGCTGGAAGCGCCTTCAGGCATAAGGTCCTTAAGAGCTGCAACTCCGGCAGTCATTGCGTCGGCAGCCATCATCACGTGGGGTAAGAAAAGTTTGCCTCTCTCAAAGAGAACACCCACTTCATTCATGCCTGCGGCAAGCCCTTTTTCGATAATTAATGCGGGGTCCAGTTCTCCTTTTGCCTTTTCAACGGCAGCGAGTACCGCATCCTTTTTACAGGAAATTACAGCGCCTGCAAGTTCCTGAAGTAATTCTTCTTGGCTAATGTTGCATCCTCCGTTTTAGTTTTTGAACAATGGAGACGACTCGACCCAAGATGAACATGAATAATCATGAACATTTTGGCTGCAAGCTCACGCTCTATGAGTCATGAGATGCACGAGAAGTAACTCATGATTACCATGGGTGGGAAACCATGATTACCACAAGCAAAACTACGAAATCATGAAAGATTCATGATTGTCCTGATTGGGGTTCATGAGCATTTAGCAGAGGGAGTGTTTTTGGTGCCATTTTAAATCCCGTCTGGTTACTCATCTTTATAGATGTCTCCAAATTTAGATTCGATTTACTGGTATAAATATTTTGTTAGAAAATACATCCCAAAAATGGGAGTTATATAAATACTTTTTGGATGGAACATTTTAAAGGGAGTTTTTGGGAGAGAATAAGAGAGGATCGAACGAAAAATATAAATATCAAATAGTAAAAATTGACATTTACAGGTACTTTAAAGATGAAAAGTAAAGTTAACATCGTGAATATTTAGGAAAAATATTAGTAAAGTACAATATTTAAGTATGCCCTGTAAAATGAAATATTAAAGCTACTGAAACTGTTTTGTATCAGAAACTTAAGATATGTATTTGATTGCCGATCAATTATTCCTTTTTTAGAATATTGTTTTTCCTCTTTCCATGAGTCGGAACAGAATTCAGGTCAAAAAACAGAAAAAAAGAGGAAACTATATATACTAAATATTTTACTGAGCCAGATTATTCATACAATTTCGTGCCCATGGGAAAAATAGAAATTTAAAACGTCAGCAGGCCAGGGGAGAAACATTTCAAATATAAAAGAAGAGATCGAAGAAAATGAAAAGATGGGAGAAAGTATGACCTCAGGCATACCTTAAACGTACCAACGTACCTTAAACGTACCTTAAACGTACCTTAAACGTACCTCAGAAGTACTTTAGGGCTCTCCACAAAGTCAACTACCCCTGAAATAAAGACTCAGGGGCTTGTCTAACAAGCCCTGGTTGACCAGATCCCCGATTAGGAGCTTTGGAAAATCGGTAAACGATAGGAAAGAAATAGTTACCCTTGAATGTCGCCTCAGTTTAAGGCTCTAAGGATGCAAGTTAAACAGTCCTGAGAGGTAGGGACAGTGCTTGCATCGTTAAACCTTTCCATATCAGATCGAGAGGAGGTCGGATTCCTGAATTGACTGGTTCCATCTACGCTGTAACACTCCAACTTCACGAAGTTGAAGTCCACAATTCGGATACGCATTACCCTACGTATGTAGGTGGAGGGTGATTTATTCGCCCTCATTACATTAATAAAAAACGAATTCAACAGAGCAGGACACGGGAAGTTTACGCATTCCTCCCCTGAGCTAAAGACTCAGGGGTTTCCTGCTGAGGTTCTATGAAGAGGAAAAATAGAGGTGAAGGGAAAAAATAGAAAGTGGAGAGTTATAGAGGGAATCGCAAGAGAATTTATGACAAATCTGGTTCTTTATACCCCGAAATACATAAGCTGTAAGCTCTGTTTACAAGCTCAAGCATTTTCTGATCTTCCCGCGGAATTTTTACTCCGCAAGCAAGGGAAAGGTATTCGGCAAGGTCAAATATCTTTATTTTCTCATCCTTTCCGGCTTCGACAAGGTTCTGCATACAGCCCCCGCAGTTGGTTATGATTATACCGCAGCCCTGTTTTTCGGCAGCCCGAAAACGGTCAGAAGCTACAGAAATTGACTCAGCAGGATAATTGACCCTTACGCCTCCACCAAAGCCACAGCAAGCCGAACCTTCGGGAGTTTTATTTGCAAGCTCGGTTCCGGGAATGTTTTCAAGCACATTTCTTGCTTCCATATAGACGCCCATACTCCGCGTAAGATGGCAGGGATCGTGGTAAAAGACCCTGTTTTTGAGGGTAGTTTCCGGAGTAAGTTTGCCTTCCCTTAAAAGGAGTTCCAGATATTGCGAGACCTGCAGCACCTCAAAGTCCAGTTCCCCGAACATTTTGGGATAGATTTCCTTAAAAGCTTTGAAACAGCCAGGGCAGGAAGTGATTAGAATTTTTGCCCCTCTTTTCCTGACTTCGTCGATATTTTGCTGTCCGTGCCTGCGGATAGGGCCCGGATTTCCGGCACCTGCAGATACTGCCCCGCAACAATATTCAAGCCCGCTCAGGACAGTGTAATCGACCCCCGCCTTTTCCAGAAGGGCGACAACAGCCCGGGGCATATTTTTGTTAATATAGGTACCGGCGCAGCCCGGAAAATACACGACCGAACCAGGACTTTCTATGTACGCAGGAATCTCATCCATTTCCTCAATCTTTTTGAAGATATTATTTTCAGCCTCAGGGTCCACCATAGTCTGCCTGTCCGTAAGGCCATTTTCACTTACCCATTTCTGCCGGGCAGGAGAAATAAGCATCTTGATACCCAGGTCCTCGGGACAGGCTTCAGCGCAAAGCCCGCAGGTAAGGCAGTTCATCAGGGAAGCAGGATCAATTCCGGAAGTCCCATCCAGATACCCGTAAAGCAGGTCAATCAAACCGATGTCATCGTATCGAGGGCAGACCTCGAGACACTGCCCGCATTGCGTACATTTTTCACTGTGTTTTTCCACCAGATTCATATTTTAACTCCGCATCATTTTAAACTCATGTAACTTCATTCTTATAGTGATAATTAAAACCTGGCGATCCTTAAAACCTAACGATCCTTAAAACATCTTTTTGGATTATTCCATCCCTGCAGACCATTAAATCAGGAAAGCCTACTTTTCAAAATTGTAAAGGGACCTTTCAAAGGGCTACTCAGAAATCCTAAGCCCAACATCTTTAGAAAAAAGATAAGACTAATATCCAGATATGCACTATTAATAGCCAGATAAAAGGAAGGGATTGAAATATTCGAAGACCTGAAAAACAGCGCAAGAAAGATGGTAATTCCGTTTGCCCGTTCAATACCCCTCTCCCCAAATACCCTTACCTTGATGGGTTTTGCGGTAAGCGTGGCTGCCGGAGCTGCATTCGCCCTGGGCAAATCTTTTGAAGGAGGGCTCCTGATTCTCTTTAGCGGAGTTTTTGATGCCCTTGACGGAGGAGTTGCAAGAGCAAAAGGCAGAATCACTCCTTTCGGAGGCGTGCTTGACTCGGTCTGCGACCGCTATTCCGACGGGCTGATGTTTCTTGGAATAATGGCAGGAGCGATAAACGGAAGGCTCAGCTTTACCCCCGTCCTCGGAATTGATGGCTGGCTCTGGGCTGGCTTTGCCCTTATCGGCTCTTTTCTGGTAAGCTACACCCGCGCCCGGGCAGAGTCTGCTGGCTGCCGGAAGTTGTCTATAGGAATTGCCGAACGCACGGAAAGGATGCTTATCCTTGCTTTAGGCGCCCTCTCAGGATTCCTTGGCTGGGCTCTTGTGCTGATAGCCATCTTCTCCCACATCACCATCATCCAGAGGGTTCTGCGGGCAAAAAGTATCCTGAGTAAGCTATCCGAATCCGAATTCCAGAAACCCTGAAGTTAAAATCCGGAGATCCGAAGAATAAAAAAATTAAAGAATATACCCTGCCGGCTCCCCCCTACCGATATACATTTATACTACATGTTTGATTACAATAGTTGGACGATGGCAAGTAAGAATAGGACCGTTGCCGTCTGATAAACGTAAATACTCTGCGGGGCCGTAGGGTAGCTTGGTCCATCCTGCAAGGCTGGGGGTCTTGCGACCTGAGTTCGAATCTCAGCGGCCCCACCAAACTTCATTCAGCTTTTTGATGTTTTTACATATCTTATTTTATTAGATTTTTCATTACACGTTTTTACATATCTGATTTACTGCATAATTCCTATTTTCAGCCCTTTCATCGTTTTTAAGATAATTTTTAAAAGGCTGTGGCCACGTTTTTGAATTTGTTTTTTGGGCCCCGAGTCCTCAACGACTGCGAAGCAGGCGGCCTTTCCAAAACAGAAAAGAAGACTTGAAAATTAGGATACAGGCAATTTATTGATCTTCTGTTATGATCTTCTGTATACAAAGGACGAAAGGATATGGAAGCTAAAAGACATGCATTTCCCAGATCAAAAGTAAAAAAGTATAAGAAACACATAGCAATGTCAAAAGATTCTTAGTTACCCAATCCAGTTTTTATACATATTTACTCAGTAAATTAGACGGACTGGTCGTTCACTACGAAATATTTAGAGACTCTATTTTTTCCGTGCGATTGAGATTTACGCAGTTATTTACTTGAAGCCCACCGGTTCCAGCCGCGCCGGAGCGCGGGATAAGACAGACATGAAGATGCGAATAAGGTTACCCCGGAACAATATCTGCCGATTAACCACGCCCCAAAAAGAAGAGAATCAGTTCGATTCTTCTTCCTTTTCCTTTTCTCGGGTATATTTCTCCTTAATTTTCGCAATCATTTCCTCATTAGCCTCAACAACGAAAGCTCCAATATACCCACATTCTTTACAGTGATAGACTGCTCCTGCATATCCGCCAACCTCATAGTAGATATCTGCATTCCCGCAGACAGGACAGACTTCGACTAATTTTTCCCGATTCAGAGAAATTCCCTCCTTTGATAAGGCTTACAATCCCGAATTATTAAATTATATATAAGAAGCATGATTCAAGATAAATACATAGTATTTTAACCTGATATTCAAACTGATGTTCAAAATTACATTTAGAATGAAATTCACAATGACTCAAACTGACATGCGGAAAGAAACCATGCTGCTTAACTGAAATAACCAGCCGTTTATTCTATTTCCCCGTTCCAGATTTAGATATTAACTTTAGATATTAACGATTCAAGCTTACAGTGAGTTGAAAAATGACAGAAATGATGACCCCTGCAATGCGCCAGTTTTACGAAGCCAAGCAGGCATACCCTGATGCCCTTATCTTCTTCAGGATGGGAGACTTCTACGAGTCCTTTGGGGAAGACGCAAAAACCATTGCGAAAGAACTTGAAATTACCCTGACTGCAAGGGGGAAAGACAAAACAGGGGAGAAAATGCCGCTTGCAGGAATTCCCTACCATGCCATTGACACCTACCTACCCAGGTTAATAAATAAAGGGTACAAGGTAGCCATCTGCGAACAGCTCGAAAACCCGAAGCAGGCAAAAGGGGTTGTGAAGCGGGGAGTTGTCAGGGTGGTGACCCCGGGAACAGCAATAGATTCTTCCATGTTTTCGGATGCCTCAAACAATTACCTCATGGCAGTTGCAGGAAGGGAGATAGGAAAATCCGGAAAAAGCGGAGAAAGCAGAGAAAAAGGAATGGAATTCGGAATCTCCTTCCTCGATATTTCGACAGGGGAATTCCTTACAACCCAGTTTACAGACTCGGAAAGCTTTGAAAAGCTCCTCAGCGAACTTGCCCGCATGCACCCTGCAGAATGCATCCTGCCTCCTTCCCTGTACGGGAATTCGGAGCTTGTAGCCAGGTTAAGGGACCAGACAATTGTGCAGGAATTTGCCCCCGAGATTTTCGGACCTGAGGAAGCCGGAGAACACCTGAAATCCCATTTTGGGGTCGCAACCCTCGAGGGCATGGGCTGTGAAAAGCTCGAGTTTGCAGTTTACTCCGCCTGGGCTGCCCTTGAGTATGCAAAAACTACCCAGATGAGGGACCTTGCCCATATCAATACCCTCAGGACCTACTCAAACACCGAGTTCATGGTCCTGGATTCGATTACCCTGCGCAACCTCGAAATCGTGAAAAATGTGAGGGAAGGAGGAGACGAAAACTCCCTTTATCGGACCCTGAACTTCACACAGACCCCTATGGGGAGCCGTATCCTGAAAAAATGGCTTTTAAAACCCCTCCTTTCCGTAGAAAAGATCAACCTCAGGCTGGATGCAGTCGAAGAGCTGGCAAAAACCCCTCTGCTCCGCTATGATATAAGAGACTGGCTCTCAGACGTAAGAGACATCGAACGCCTGGTAGGAAGAATAGTATACGGAAATGCCAGCGCAAGGGACCTTGTAGCCCTGAAAAAGTCCATGGACGTCGTACCTTCTATCCGGGACTGCCTGCTGGAAAAAGCCGGGTCAGAAATCTTAAAAGAGATTGCAGAAGGGCTTGCAGCTTTTTCGGAACTGGAAAACCTGGAGGAAATGATTGAAAAAGCAATTGTTGATGAGCCTCCTGTAACCGTTCGGGATGGGGGGATGATAAAGCCCGGGTACAATCCGGAGCTTGATGAGCTCCGGGATATTGCAAGCAACAGCAAAAAGTGGATTGCGATTTTTCAGCAGAAAGAGAGAGAGAGAAGCGGAATCAAGTCCCTGAAAGTCGGATATAATAAGGTATTTGGTTATTATATCGAAGTTACCCATGCAAACAGCAGCCAGGTGCCTGAAGACTATATAAGAAAACAGACAATGTCAAATGCCGAGCGTTTCTTTACGCCGGAACTTAAAGAAAAAGAAAGCCTGATCCTGACAGCAAACGAAAAGGCAGTGGCTCTGGAATACGAGATCTTCACTGAACTCACACAGGCCCTTTCAGCCCATTCAAGGGAACTCCAGGAAACAGCAGGAAGACTGGGAACCCTTGATGTCCTTGCAGACCTTGCTGAGGCTGCTGAAAACAACAACTATACAAGGCCGCAGATCACCGAAGACTGCAAGATCCTTATCAGGGACGGACGACATCCAGTCGTTGAAAGTACCGTATCAGGAGGCTTTGTACCCAATGATACCGAAATGGACTGCAAGGAGAACCAGTTTTTGCTTGTTACAGGCCCGAACATGGCAGGAAAGTCCACCTACATGCGCCAGACCGCCCTTATCGCAATTATGGCTCAGGCAGGCTCCTTTGTTCCGGCATCCCATACATCCATAGGAATGATTGACCAGGTTTTTACAAGGATAGGGGCTTTTGATGACCTTGCAAGCGGGCAGAGCACTTTTATGGTTGAGATGGTGGAGCTTGCAAATATCCTTAATAACGCAAGTCCCCGAAGTCTTGTACTGCTTGACGAAATCGGCAGGGGGACGAGCACATATGACGGGTACAGCATCGCAAAAGCAGTTGTGGAGTTTCTGCACAACAGGGGAAAGGTTGGCATCAGGGCTCTTTTTGCGACCCATTATCACCAGCTCACAGCCCTTGAAGAGAAATTAAAGCGGGTCAAAAACTACCACATTGCAGTAAAAGAAGACGGCCACGAGTTAGTTTTCCTACGGAAAATCGTTCCCGGAGCAACAGACAAAAGTTACGGGATCCAGGTCGCAAGGCTTGCCGGAGTCCCGGAAAAAGTGATCGAAAGGGCAAACGAGATTCTTAAAGAGCTTGAAAGGGAAAACGTGTTTGAAGAAGCCGAAGACGACGAAACCGGGAAAAAGAGGAAAAGCAAAGCAAGTGCACGCTATACCCAGATGATGCTTTTCGACCCCGGAAGCGGAAGTGGGAATTCGGAAAGGACAAAAGGGTTGAGCCCTGTGGAAGCAGCCCTGAAAAAGATTAACGTGGATGAGATGACGCCAATAGAAGCCATGAATAAACTCCATGAGCTGAAAAAGCTGCTTGGTTAAAAAGAGAAATGGACAAAAGAATTGCCCAGCTTGATAAAGCAAGGGATCAAGGGATCAGAGAATAACGGATTAGGGAAGAACAGATAGAAGGGCAGTAAAAGGGCAGTAAAAGGGCAGTAAAAGGGCAGTAAAAGGGCAGATGAAAGGACGATAAAAAGTAGATAAAAAACAGATGAAGGGCGAATGGAAGGAAAAGTGAAAAACAGGTGACGGGGCAGGTTGAAAAAAAGATGGACGAAAAGATGGAAGAGCAGGGAGATAAAATCCGGATTCTTGACAGGGACACGATAAATAAAATCGCAGCCGGAGAAGTAATAGAACGCCCGGCATCCGTGGTAAAGGAACTTGTGGACAACTCAATCGATGCCGGAGCAACGGAGATCCGCATCGAGGTAGAAAAGGGGGGAAAACATTCCATCCTTATCAGGGACAACGGCTGCGGGATGAGCAGAGCCGATACCCTCCTTTCATATAAAAAACACGCAACAAGCAAACTCACGCGGATCGAAGACCTTGATACGGTCTCAACAATGGGGTTCAGGGGAGAAGCTCTTGCTTCAATTACCGCCATTGCAAAGGTCGAAATCCTTACCCGCCCCAGAGAAGAGATTACCGGCACAAAAATGGTCATCCACGGAGGAAAGGTGCAGGAAACATCTGATGCAGGCACGGCTCCGGGGACCTCGATACACATAAAAGATCTTTTTTATAACACGCCTGCAAGGCGCAAGTACCTGAAAAGCGATCGCAATGAACTTGCCCATATCACAGATACCGTCATGAGACTTGCCCTGGCAAATCCGGGAATTTCCTTTACCCTGCTCAGCGAAGGAAAGCAAATCATAAGAAATACGGGCTCAAACGACCTTTTCAAAAGCCTGGTCAACCTGCTGGGACCTGATACTGCACGTTCAATGCTGCCCCTTGAGTACAGGACAGAAGACTTTGAAATCCGGGGATATATTTCAAAACCCGAAACCAACAGGGGAGGAAGCGACCAGCTTTATGTTTTCGTAAACACGCGCCCTGTTACTTCAAGAGCTATCAGCACATCTGTCCGCGAAGGATATTACACAAAGATCCCTAAAGGCCGCTATCCTGTGGCAGTGCTTGCTCTAACCCTCGATCCGGGAGAGGTGGATGTAAACGTACACCCCCGCAAAGCCGAAGTCCGGTTCAGCCGGGAAAAGGAGGTCGGGAATGCAGTCATTCGGGCAGTTGAAAAGGTCCTCTCGGAACACGGGCTTGCACCCGAGATCAGGGAAAAGGAAGGAAAAAGGTTTCAGAAAACCTTCGAGGGTTCAGGGTCCTCAGGAAAAATTCAGGCCCTGGAAACCCCTGTAACTCTGTCGGAAAAGGGAGCGACAGAGGAAATAGGGAAAGCAGCCGGAAGAGAAACTGGAAAGGAAACTGAAAGGGGTACTGGAAAGGAAGCAGAGGTTCAAGAGGAAGCCAGGGTTCCTGAAAGCGGCAGTAGACTCCTGAGAGAAAAATCCGAAGCTTACACTTATCCGATAAAAGATACGGAGAGGAGGCTGAAGAAATCCGAGCGTCTCCTGGATGCAGAGAGGGCAGGAGTCCGGGAAGTCCTGAGGGAAGGAGACCAGGGCAGTAAAAAGGGAGAGGAAAAAGCAGGGGAAAAGGAAGGGGAGAAAGCAGGAGAAAGAGAAGAGAAGAAGGTAGGAGAGAAGGAAAGAGAACTGATCAATGAGAAAACAGGGGAAAAAGCAAATGAAAGAATAAATTCAGGAGAGAGGCAAAGCCAGAAGCCAAAGAAAAAAGCAAACACCGACCTTCTCGAAGACCTGCGGATTATAGGTCAGGTCTCTAAAATGTATATCCTTGCCGAAAAAGAAGAGGGTCTTGTGCTCATTGACCAGCATGCAGCCCATGAGCGTGTCCTTTACGAGCAGGTCCTGAGGACGAAAAAGTCCAGGGTACAGGAACTGATAGCCCCTGTGGTGATAGAACTTACCCCGAAAGAAAAGGTGCTCATGGAAGAATACATCCCTTACCTGGAGGAGTATGGCTTCGGGATCTCGGAATTCGGGGACAATACCTATGTCGTTACCTTTGTGCCCGAGGTTTTCGGACGACTCGAGGACACCAGCGTAATCCATGACGTGATATCCGACCTGCTGGCTGAAGGAAAGATAAAAAAGGACACAGGAATCTCGGAAAAAGTGAGCAAAACCCTTGCCTGCAGGGCAGCAATCAAAGGAGGGGCAGCCTGCAACTCAAGGCAGATGGAAGAGCTGATAGAACAGCTCAAAGAAGCTGAAAATCCCTACTCCTGCCCGCACGGGAGGCCAACAGTGATAACCTTTACAAAAAGTGAACTTGACCGCATGTTTGCGAGAATTCCGTAAACAGTTTTGCCGGGAAAAAGAAAGGAATTGAAAAAACTCCGGGAAAATGGATTGTTCAGGAAATGTAGGGCTCCTGTGAAAACATTATCTTTCGATAAAGCGTATAGAAAGAATACTGGTAATTAGCTATGGAGATTTCAGGATGATTTCCACTGGAATATGTTACCATTATTCCTATAGATTTATATAATATAACTGATGTTGTAGGGTCGATGTCAGGCGAGTATTGACATCTGAAAAGGCATCATTCCACAAGGCTATTTTTCACACACCAACCCCAAACCCCAACAACGAATGGTACCCCCCATTCAAACCCCAACAAACCCCAACTTCCAGAAAAACGAAAAAATCCCCACTCCTGGAATGATGCCACTCTTTTCTATTATTGTTCTACGATTTGTACACTGTTCATGGATCTTTTTGAGAATCCACTGACTGTATTCTATAATCTACTGACTGTATCCTATAATCTACTGACTGTATTCTATAATCCAGTAACCTTTTATCCGGAGTCCAGCAACCTATTATGAGAATCTACTGACTGTTTTCTATAATCCAGCAACCTTCTTCCAGAAGCCAGTCTTTTTGCTCGGGTTTGCGCAGGAGCCTTGCAGGTATTTCATAAGAATCAGTTGTGTTTTGTTGAGGCTCTTCTCTTCTAATTCGTTTCCGGTTTTCAGGTAGGTTTTCAGGTCAATACATTTATAATAAAAAACCTCCGAGTATTCTTCCATGATAGATCCTGTTAACAATTTCAAGATTCCTGAAGAATGGATTGTCCGCACAGGGCTGCCCAGGGAAGAGCTTGAAAAAAACGTGGCATCCGGGATGATTGTGGTCCTGAGTGACGGGTCCGTACTCAAGAGAGGATATACCACAGGAACTACAGCCAGTGCCGCTGCAAAAGCCGCTGTCCTTTCCCTCAGAAAAACAGTGGACAGCGTATCCGTTCCCACCCCGGTCGGACTGAGAGCCTACCTTGAAGTCAGCGAGTCCTCCCCAGGGCGTGCAGTTGTAAAGAAGATCCTTAACGACCACGAATCCGATATTACCCGGGGGCTTGAATTTGTTGGCGAAGCCAGGGAAGCCAAGGGAATCACCATCTTCGGCGGAAAGGGCATAGGGGTTGTAAGAAGGGACGGGCTCCAGGTCTCGAAAGGCAAGCCAGCCATCAACCCAAAACCCATGGAACAGATCCGGGCTGCAGTGCAGGAAGCTGTAGAGGAACTGGGTTTGCAGGGAGCTGAGGTCACGATTTCGATCCCTGAAGGGGAAAGGATAGGAAAAGAGACTCTGAACAGCAGGATAGGAGTCGAAGGCGGAATTTCTGTCCTTGGGAGCACAGGTTTTGTTGAGCCCTGGAACGACCACCTTGGAGAGACGAAAGGAGACCTTATCCGCTGCACGGACAGGGTGGTTCTGACTACGGGCCGAATAGGCATGCGTTATTCTCACATGCTCTTCCCTGACTACACCGTTGTTATGGTAGGAAGCAGGATTTCGGAAGGGCTTGATAATGCTTCAGGCAATGTTATTATCTGCGGGCTTCCGGGGCTTGTCCTGAAATGGGGAAACCCTAAGATGCTTGAGGACAGCGGGTATGTAACCGTTGTTGAGATGCTTGAAATGGCTCCGGAACACGAGCGCCTGAAAGAAGCCTTTGAGATGGCGGTTGATAAAGGAAAGGGCGCAAGAATCGTTGTAATTGACAGGGACGGGTCTGTCCTGATGGACAGCAAGAGTGAGAAGCAAAAGTGAGAAGCAAAAGTGAGAAGCAAAAGTGAAAATTAAACTGAAGAAACAGACTAAAAGTAAAATTCAAGCATTGAAATTTAAGAAACTTGAACCGGACAGAGGGGAAGAAAAACTATGATTGTGGTAGGAGTCGGGGTCGGACCCGGCATGCTTACGGAAGAAGGAATAAGGGCGATAAGAAAGGCATCCGTGGTTTACGGGGCAAAAAGAGCCCTTGAGATCGCCCAGGAATATATTACCTGCGAAGCAAAAACGATTAAAGATTATAAGTCGCTCCATCTCCTGCCCGCAGATGCCGTTGTCCTGTCCACAGGAGATCCCATGTTTTCCGGGCTCGGGAAATTTGCAGGGGAAAAGGATACCGTGATTCCCGGAATATCTTCAATGCAGGCAGCCTGTGCGCGTACAAGAGTAAACCTGACGAACCTCTGTGCAATAACAGCCCACGGCAGGGACTTTGAGCCTGCAAAAGCCGAGCTGATCCAGGAATTGAAGAACGGAAGAAATATATTCCTGCTGCCGGAAGAGACCTTCGGCTCCCGCGAAGTTGCGGAAATCCTTAAAGACCTTGGACTGGAAGCCGAGCTTTATACCTGCGAAAACCTCGGCTACCCTGAAGAAAGGATCGCAAAAGGCACTCCTGATAACCCCCCAATTGCAGAAACCATTCTCTACGGCTTGCTGATCGTACAGAAAAGATGAAAACAGGGGAAAGAGGGGGAAAAAGGAAAGAGAGAAAAGGCGAAAACTTCCGGTTCAGCGTCCGGAAATTTCCGTAGACGTTCGGTTCAGCCCATGATAAAGCTAAAGACCGCGTAAAAGATTAAATCCCCGTAAATGACTGCGGTTATAAAGCCTGCTGTAATTGAGAGCATGAAAGGCAGGCCCGGAGTAACCCAGACTTCCTTTTCAATGAGCCCTTTTTTTAAGTATTCCTCAAGTTCTGGCTTCAGGTTCGCATCAAAATTGAGCCCTGCCCGTGCAAACCTCCTGCTGACAGTTCCATTTTCGTCAAGTTCGAACTTTTCAAGCAGACTCAGATGTTCCTTATTTTTCAGAGAGGATACCTCAGTCCTGTACCCGAGAAACATGTAGAAGGGCTTTTTGAGCATACCAGGCGAGAAATGGAGAAGGTTGTAGCAGAACATCCCGAGAGGCACGAATATCGTTACCAGAAGAGCATTTTCCAGCACCGTGAAGGCAAAGAGCCCTACAGGAGGCAGCCCGAACAGAGGATAAAGCTCTCCCGAGAACAGGAAAACCGGATAGAGTGGAAATAAGATGGAAAGCACTATCAGCCCCTTTGCATCCCCGCCCCCGAAGGCTCCAAGCTGGAAAAGGATGTAAATCGAAATGAAAACAACAACTCCAGAAAGAATAAGAGATTTAAGGTAGGGAATCCCTCCAGTATAAAAGTCATAGATTACAAATACCGAACCCGATGCAAGCATGTACTTCCATAACCTGTTTGAGACTCTGCGTTCCTTCAGGTCGGTATAGCACGAGTAGAGCAAAAACGGCATGGTGAAGAGGATTTTCAGGATTTCTATCATACGAACCAGGCAATTAAATTATTTCTATAGTTATTTACATTATTACTTCTTTACTTCTTTACTTTATCGCCTGATTGAAACCCTTGAAATATACAAAGGAACTGAAAACCCCTGGCCAAAAAGATGAAAATGTACTCACATAACAGGTCCGGTCAAGCCCAAAATCAGCCCGCAAGCGATAAGCTTATACATAAGAAGTTCTATTTTATGGTTGCTTAACCCTATTAATTTTCAAATGCAATCCATGGGCTCGTGGTCTAGCCGGTTATGACGTCGCCTTCACACGGCGGAGGTCCTGAGTTCGAATCTCAGCGGGCCCACTTTTTATTAATTGTTTTTCGGATTCTAAAAGCGTATTGAGCTTCTTTTCTAGTGCTTCTATTCTTGCTTTGAGGTCAGATTTTCTTCGAGTTGTGTAACTTTAATGTGCACTTTCAAAATCATAAATTTTTATAAATACCGTGGACCAAGTTATTTCACTGAAAAAGTTATCTCGATGATAATTTCCCATTAATCAATCTGAAATCTTTAGAAGCACCCGGAATAAGGAAATATTGGTGAAAGTTCTGGTAATACTCAATTATTCATCAGGTTTTTCAAAAAGAGCGGGGTACTTCTCTCTTAATGGTATTTCGAGCTCTTTGTCTAATATTGCATTATAAAGTGTCTTCACTTTAGAAAGCTGGTCAACTGTTAAATTCTTAGCCCCTTCAAGATCAGCTCCCTCAAGATCAGCTCCCTCAAGGTTAGCCTTTTCAAAGTCTACCCCTTTAAGGTTAGCTCCTCTAAGGTTAGTCCTCCCCATGTTAGCCTCTTCAAGGTTAGCCCCTTGAAGATCAGCCCCTTGAAGGTTAGATTCTTCAAGGTTAGCCCCCTTCAGGTCAGCTACTCGAAGATAAGATATTTGAAGGTTAGTATCTCTAAGGTTAGCCCCTGTTAAGTCAGCCCCTTGAAGATCAGTCCCCTTCAGGTCAGCTCCTCGAAGATCAGCCCTCTTCAGGTTAGCTTCTCGAAGATCAGCCTCTCGTAGATAAGTCCTTTGCAGCTCTAAACAATTGAATTCTCCAGCGTTATAGTAATACTTGCGTCTTCCGATGACGGTAAGAATTGCTTGAATATCCAAAAATACTTTGTTTTGGCTTTTAAAATCTTTAGCATTTATATTCTCGCTTTTGCTGGGGGAGTTATTCCTAATATAAGCAGTTAAAATTTCCATAATTGGCCAATAGTCTTTATCAGACTCATTTGCAATTCTTTCAAGGGCATATATTCCACCTAATCGAATCTCTATTGCTGGATTTCCTAATTTATCAATAGCTCCTAACTGGTCAATAGCCCTAGTGAAGCGTTCGGTGATCTGGCCTTCTTGAGCAACTTTTAGATTATCACGAGTAAAGGATGGAAAAGTGGGGATGACTACAGGTGAAATCTGTAATAATTTTGTAAAATCAAGGTTTGAAAGGCTATATTCATCTATATTTGGCAGAATATTTTCATCCTCCATACACCCGATCTTCAAAAGTTCAATCAGCCTTTCATCTTTCATCCATTTTTCTTGATATCCTTGATTCAGATCTAGTCCTAGTTCCTTAGCCTCATTTTTCAGATCTGTCAATGCGTGTTTTTGTAATTGGTCGAGAAGATTTGTGTTTGAACTCAAAGCAGAAATCAGATAAGGCCACTTTATGCTTATTGCCACAAATTTTGCAAGTTTTTTACAGTTCCACATTTCGGAAGGATTTGTTCCTTCCGTATAAGAAAAAAGTCCGATCTTAAATCCGATTGTCCTCTGAAAACGAAATATATTCAAGAATTGTTTTATACGTCGAGGGTTTCGATCAAGGGCAGAAGCAACCAATTCAAGAATATATTTCAAAGTTTCTGGTGACTCACTACAATCTTGATAGTTCAGGATTTTCTTCTCTTCGTTTGATTTTTCCTTTACGACTTCCTCATAAATCTTTTCATCTTGTACAATATCTGGATTATGTCCAGATTGGACATTTTTATTATCGGGTAATTGACTAGGCCGAGGAAGTCTTAGTTTATCTAATATCTTACTTAGATTAACATATGACCTTGGAGTTTTCGAGAAACGTCTCATTTCGTCACAAGGAGTGGTTATAAAATCCTTAAAATTCTCATTTTTAGGGCTGGGTACTTTAAAAGGGAGCTGGATGAATTTTTCAATAAACTCATACCCATATTCCAGTCCGCTGTTAGCTAGATATTTAAAAGAGTTTTCATGCTTTGAAGCGATTCCCGCAGAAATGACTCTTCTGTCCATACCTATGCAAAAATAAATATTTGCTTCATCAGAGATCATCAGGTTTATAGCCTGCATGAGTTCCGCAGCTTTTGGTATTTCACAGCGGTCCAGGTCATCGACAAAAACATAAACTCTTGAATTTTCGGCATAGGATTTTATAATCTTACCGAAATCTGTATGAAAATTCTCTATGAAAGATATGTGTTCCGTGTAATCTGGATTGGATACAAATTTACTGAAATCGAAAGGATTCACAATCGCGTCTTTAATGTCTTTTACAATGCGCAATGTTGGAGTTATAGTGAGTAGAACTCCTGTCAGTGCTAATAAAGCACTAAATAATGATCCAACTACAGAATATGACATTATATCAGGGTTTGAAGATAATATTTCCCGAACTTTTGGAACAGAATAAACGAATAAAACATACAAAGCAGAAATAAATAAAGGAATGGTAAAATAAATTGAATTTTTACCTTTCCTCTTAAACCCAAGTCTAAGATATCTCAATTTAAATTGCGCCAACAGTAGATGCAGTGGGGAAAGTTGCTCTGACAACTGATCCATTAAACTGAGTGCAAAAGCAGCCCACAACTCGTCCTCTTTTTCATATCTCCAGCTATTGAACCATACAGTGAAATACTTCTTCCTTTTCTTGGATTCATTTCGTTTTTCTATTTCTTCTTTCAATTGTTTCATGAAAGATGATTTACCACATCCCCACTGGCCCTCAATAGAAAGAGTGATTGGAGCTTCAGTATCCTCATGGGTAAGAAAATCTGCGATAGCCTCAACATATGGTTTGAATCCGAGCAAATCCTTATTTGTTGGAGTATCACAACATAAGCTTTCAGACATGTCCATACTCGTTTTGATTTATAGACTATCAAGAGAATTCAGCTTAATTGCTAATTTGAATTCATGATAAGTAATGGGTAAATTTCCTAGGGTCTAAGCTTTCTATACCTAAGTTCCGGAAAAATAGTATCCTTCTTCAATATTCAATATAAAATCTATAAGAGGATTTCTATTTGAAGCTCCTTAAAACCATAAATTCAAGAATTATCATATAGTAAATTTAACACACTATCGCAATCGGAAGAATAGCAACGTGTTGACCTAAAATATTGTTTTTATTCCTGCTCCTCGTATTTTTGGAGATCTTTGAATGATTGCTCTAGCTCTGATGGCGCTTCTAAAAGGTCAGAGTACTTTTCTTTTAATGATATGAGGATCTCTTCGTCAAACTTTGTGTCCTTAAGTGTTCTCACTCTAGAAAGCTGGTCAAGTAACAAATTGCGAGCTCCTTGAAAGTTAGCCCCTCGAAGATCAGCCCCTTGAAAGTTAGCTGCCATAAGATCAGCACCTCTAAAATAAGCTGCCATAAGGTCAGCCTCTTGAAGCTTAGCTCCTTGAAGGTCAGCCCCTAACAGGTAAGTTCCTAAAAGGAAAGCCTTTCGAAGGTCAGCATTTATAAGGTTAGCTCCTTGAAAATCCGCCATTCGAAGGTTAGCCCCTCGAAGATTGGCCCCTTGAAGATCAGCTTCTTTACCCATTATGAGATCAGTATTTGAAAAGTCAGTATCTCGAAGATCAGCTCCTTGAAGATTAGCTCCTCGAAGATCAGCTCCTTTAAGGGTAGCTCCTCGGAGATTAGCCTCTTGTAGATTAGTTCTGTGTAGATCTAAACGATCGGGTTCTCCAAATTCAAAGAAATGCTTGCGTCTTCTTATAACAGTGAGAATTGCTTGAATATCTAAAGAGATCTTATTTTGGTTTTTAATGTCTTCATGTTTGATATTATCACTTTCGAGGGATGAATTTTCCCTAATATAGGCCGTTAAAATTTCCATAATTGGCCAGTAATCTTTCTCAGATTCATTTGCGATTCTCTCAAGTGCATATATTCCACCTAAACGAATTTCTAATTTATCATTTCCTAACTGGTCGATAGCTCTAGTGAAACGTTCAGTTATCTGACCTTCTTGAGCAATTTTAAGATTTTTCCAAGCGAAATAAATTCCAATCCCGACAGCAATGCCACCTAATATTTGGGCTAATGTAGCAATGAATTGAATTGAAGTTGTACGATATTGATTAATTAAATTAGCTTTTTCTGTTGCATTTGTTATTCCATATTGAGATACTTGATTTACAGGATATGTGAATACTAAATAACTAAGGAATAAGGCAATAAGTACAAAAGAAACAGCAAAAACAATAGTAACCCATATCAATAATTTATGTTGTCTTGCCTTTTCATATGTTTCCCGTAGTGCCATAACCTATGTCCTTTATTTGAAATATTAAATTGTCCATAATCGACTGTAAACTAACATAAACATTATCATTTATACGCAAAGGAGGAACAGATCGAAAAACTAAATGAAGCCAGGCACAAACAAGCGATCCATATTCAAACCTTGATCTAGGAGAATAGCAGGTTAAACATCAAGCTGCTTCCGGAGAATACAGAAAAATCAAATTGCGTGCGACCACCCCGAAAAAAAGATAGAAGATACGAAGCAAGAAAAACTGTGCGAAAAACTGTGCCATGCCCTGTGAGAACGACCTATTTTCTGGACACTTGCATGGTTATTACGATAGTAAATTTTTGAGGAATCCCCGGTTTCGAGAGATTAAAAATATAATATTCGCCCGATACTGGCTCTTTTTCGAAAGATACGGGCTTAAAGTCGCTTTCACACGGCGGAGGTCCTGAGTTCGAATCTCAGCGGGCCCACTTTTCTTCTGATTTTTCGGATAGGCTCTAAAATGAGAGTAATACTTTGTAAAACTATTTTACTGATTTAAGTTAGGGTTGTTAAAGATTGGAATGAAATGAAATTCCGCAAAGTTACTCTTCATTAAATAAAGCAAAATACCAGGAGTGAGAAGCCTTTTACCCTCAATTCGCACGTGAATGAGAGATTGAAGATGGGAGGGCATAAAAAGTAAATAGATATCCCTGCACATAATATCTACATAAAGGGGTGACAAAATGTTCTGCTACCAGTGTCAACTACCCGCCAATAAATTGGCAGGCATGTAATAGTGCTTTGGTTGACCAGCTTAAGTCTTAATTGACTACGTTGGATTTGTCATAACACCTGCAGGTGCTTCCTCAGCTTGTAGCTCTGTTGTATAATATTAAAAGTTCTGTAGGGTAGGAACGGTGTATTATGCTTAACAAGCATTTCCAACATTAGCGAGAGGAGACACGAAAGTGCGTTACCGGAAGCAGGATTTATCTTACTTCTGAGATCGGAGAAATTCAATTATGATCTTTGTATTAAACAAAAATAAACAACCGTTAAGCCCCTGTCATTCAGCAGTTGCCAGAAAATTGCTGAAAACAGGAAAGGCTATTATACATAAAAAATATCCATTCACAATTAGACTAAAAGAGTTGAAATATTCCGAAAATAAAGCTGAATTCCGATTAAAAATAGACTATGGAAGCCGACACACAGGTTTAGCTATCTTAAATGGTTCTAAAGTAATTGGGCTTGCTCAAATCCATCACAAAACCAGTATTAAAAG
>NZ_JAQUVZ010000055.1 GCF_028693135.1 Methanosarcina sp. | reverse complement strand
CGGTTGTATTTACCTCAAAAACTTTTTCGCACCATTCAAAAGCTTCCGCCAGGATCAAATCGATTGATTCGGCTTCTGCGTTTTCGTTTACCTTTTCTTCGGAATACCCGCGCTTCTCAAGCCTTTTTTTCAGTTCCGGCGGGTATGCCCTCAGTACGATAATAATATCTGCAATATAGTGAGCAAGGTGGCTTTCAAGAATTACCACTTTGTTTACAGACTCTCTTTCCATTTCATCAGTAAGCTCAAGAAGGCGGCTTCGGATAAGTTCCATATCCGCGACTACTGAATCCCTTTTTTCATCAACCTCAGTGTAGAGGTGTTCTTCTTTAATCAGGTCATTAAGGTAGATTACCTTCCACTGCCTTCTTTTTTCGAGAAGCTTGCTTACCGAGGTTTTTCCCGTACCCGGCGTGCCTGTGAGTCCTATGAGCATGGAGAGGGAGATAAGGGTTTATCGCAGTTATACTTAATGCCGATTGAAATTGGCTGGTCTCCCTGCCTGCGAGATGGCGAAGTAAGGATCTTTTTCGGAATTTTTTTATTCCCGCCTCTTCAGTACCGTGACGATCCCCAGGTATCCGTCCACTGCGAGGTAGTCTCCGTTTTTTATGAGTCCTGTTGCATCCGGGACGCCGGTAACGCAGGGAATCCCATATTCTCGTGCAATGATTGCCCCATGGATCAGCATCCCTCCTCTGCGCTCCACAATTGCAGAACACAGGGGCACGATAAAAGTCATATTGGGGTCTACGGCGTCGCAGACAAGGACTTCCCCTGCTTTAAGGTTAAAAAGGTCTGGTTCTTTCAGGATAACCCTTGCAAATCCTTCGGCTACTCCTCGCCCGGAAGGGTTTCCCAGAAGCTGCCTTGGCTTTACCTTTTCCCGGAAGATTTTTGACTTTTGCGGCTGTTTTTTCCATTCAGGGCTATAAGAAGGGTCTCGAAGAGTTTTTGTAAGCTCTGCTGTGAGTTTTGGGGCAGAAAAAGCCTGAACTTCCGGAAGCCAGGCTTCTCCAGAACCTCTTTCAATTACCCTTTTTCTGCCTTCAAAAAACGCCCTTTTGAGTTCAGCCTCTATTTTCCCGAGATAGATATTGTCGTCATCCCTGAGGCGGTAGCTTGCACGACCAAGGTCGAGCAGTTCGGCTGCACACTTCTTATTTTTGTCTTCGAAGCCGGATAAAAATTTTTCTTTCAGGTGCTGTATCTGGTCACTGCCTTTTTTTTCTTCATGCACGGGAACCGGGGGATGGAGAGCCATCTCAAGGAGCAGCCTGTAAAGGCCTTTTTTTGCCCCGGGGCTTTCAGAATAGCTTCCTCCGTATCTGGAGATCAAAGAGTTAAGTTCTTCTTTAAATTCAGTTACGGCTTTTCTCTCAGTTTCAATTTCAGGTCTTTCTTTAAACTCAGTTCTATTTGTATCTGAATGTCGGTTATTTGTATCTGAATATCTTGTTTCCCCCGCAAGGCTGGTCCCTGGCTCATACCTGCTCTCTTTTTCCGGGATAGTTTCCTCAGCCTCAATCTGCTCCTTTGTCGCCTTCATGAGTTCCGGGCTCTTTCGGAGTTTTTCGGAAATCTCCTCAAGTTTCCGGTTCCGTTCGAGGCTTAACATTTCAGTTCCGGAAAGGAGGTCTGCAAACTCATAGGGATCTTCCGGGTTTAAGGTTTCATTGTAGACTTTCCCAAAAAGGCGGGCTCCGTGAGCAAAAGGTATGAACTCCTCCCAGTAAATCTCATACCACTTCCTGTAGATTTCAGCCCTTCTTTCTATTTCTCCCGCAAGGGCAGAATCTGGCAGTTTTTCAATCTTTTCTTTTTCCAGAACCCGGGCTTCTGCCTGCATGGCAGGGATGTATTTTTCCTCTATGGCTTTCCTGAGCTCTTTGAGGTTCTCGAAACTTCTCCTGAGGCTCAGGTACCAGCGCCTCTTTTCATCCCTGTCTTCCTGCTGGAGGGTGGTTATCGGTCTTGCCTGGAGAATATAAAGGGTTGAGCCCCTGAAGGTCCATTCTATATCCTGGGGGGTTCCGAACAGGTTTTCTGTTTTTCGGACCAGTTCAAAGACTTCCAGAACCTCAGCAGGGGTTAGAGGCGGGTTTTTTTGAAAAATTTCAGGGAGGGCTTTAAGTTCCGTACCCTCTTCTCCTGAAAACACCGCTTTTTCCCGTTCAGCTGGCATGTATGTTTTTATGCTTCCTGTCTTTCTGGCAAGGGCCCAGTGGTCAGGTTCCACAGTCCCGTCAACAAGCCCCCTGTTAAGCCCGTACACAGCTTCGATAACGGCTTCGGACTCGTTATCCGGATTTTCCCCAAAAGCAACTCCGGATACTCTGCCTTCTATCATTTCCTGGACCAGCACAGCCATTGCACTGCTGAGAATATCAAGCCCCATTTCTTTTCGGTACAGGAGAGCCGCATCCGACCAGAGGGAAGCCCAGACAAGGCGGAGGTGCCGCAGGATAGCCCGGGCTCCACGAATATTGACATATGAGGCATGCACCCCTGCAAAAGAGGTCTTTGCGCTGTCTTCCCCGGGGGCAGAAGATCTGACTGCAACTGCTTTTTCTTCAAAATAACTGGAAAACTCCACTTCCAGTTCCTTTTCCATTTCCCCGGGAAAGGGGGTTCGGATGAACATATGCTTAATTTTTTCCGAAATGTCCCAGAGTTCTTCCCAGCGCATCTCTTCAAAAGGCTTTCGGCTAAGTTCAAGGAGGATTCTGCCTCTGAGCCCTGTCCTGTCAACATATGTCTCGTAGGCTTCAGTGCAGATGCAAACACCTGCAGGGGCAGTTATCCCCTCCCTGTGCAGGGTCCCGAGGACAGAAGCTTTTCCTCCGCAGACTTTTCCGGTATTTTCCCGGATCTCTTCGATAGGTATGAGCCATTTTCCCGTAGTTTGCCTCCCAGGGTTTGAGTTTTACTTAATTCTGCCCTCCCCATATCTGGCTGGATACCTTTTCTGTATTCCTTGTATTCCTTATTTGCCCGGGCAAAAAGGGGATCTTGTTCCCTGAAAAACTAAAAATCTCAGACCTGAATAAAAAAGGTCTGATTATAAATAGGTCTGATTATAAATATATCAAACCGAAACTTCTACAACATGCTGGAAACGGGTAACTACAATGTACTTTTCTATTCTGATTTTCAGAAAAGCATTTGTAGGAGATTTCAGAAAGTCCGTAAGGTACGGGTGCTTCATCAAATAGATTTTTTCCATTATACTGCGTTCGAAATCTTCTATAGGTTCAACCCTTCCCAGGGCTGTTACTGCCATTGCGTCCCGGAAATCTTCTATCGTATTTTTTCGGTTATCAATCAATATGGAAACCTCAGGGTTTGCCAGCAGGTTTGAGTACTTTCTGGTCGCCCTGGTAGTTGAAAAAAGAAGATACGTAAGCTTCTCATTCGCGGCAAAGGCAACCAGGCTTACATAAGGTGCAGTTCCGTTTTGAGTCGCCAGAACGGCAAGGGGTTGTGAATCAAAAAACTTCTTCAACCGTCTGAGACATTCTTCTTTTTCAAGTCCTATTTTTTCTAGAGAAGTCCCCTCTGCTCCCTCTTCCGGTTCGTGGGGAATAGCTGATGCGATTTCGTCTTTTACAGTAACAGCTCCTTAGCTCAAGATATTGGGTTTTATTTAAATAGTATATATACTCCCAATGAACAGGTTATTTCTTAAGAGTTCCTACAACAGGATAATCCTTAACTACCTCAGAGCCGTGAGGGGCTTCATCCATAGTTTCTGTAAGGTCCTTTCCTGAATCATGGAGCCCCTGATGAGTTCCGTCTTCCCACAGATAACTGTCTGATACATCGTATACCTGGCCTTCATATGCAATGTAAACCTTGCCGTTCTTCCCGTTGTACTCTGAAAGTTCTTCAAGTGTGTATTCTTTCATTCTCTATATCCTCCATTTCTTTGACTTTGCAATACATAATCTGAGTTTTTACAATCCAGCTTGAAGCCTGTATCTAGCTTGAAGCCTGTATCCATCCTGAAGCCTGTATCCAGCTGAGTGCGAAACTCAAACATTCAGCATCTTTAACATATCGCTGGTTTCGGTGGTAGGAAGCTTGCATGCATGGTTCTGGCAGACGTATGCAGTTGTCTTTCCCTCAATTGGGAGCTGTTCTTTTGTATATTTTGCAAGGTCTGCAATTTCTGGATTTTCTCCTGCGGGCCTGAAAACCAGCACTTTATTAGGTACGAAGTAGCTCCAGAGCTCTTCGAGCATATGTACCGTATCCGGAGACTCGCGCTTTCCTGAAATAATTACTTCATATGAAGATCCCAGCCTGAAATCAAGGGCAGACAGAAACTGAGTGTACCCTGAAGGCGCTTTCCTGATCAGCTTTGAAAATGCGCGTTCGAGCCTGTCAGCAGTTTCCTCGAGCTCAGGTTCTGCAATTATCCTGGAAAGGCGCAGAAGATTCGACATTTCAACTGAGTTTCCGGATGGTATTGCTGAATCTGCAAACTCCTTTTTTCTGAAGATAAGGGATTCACTATCATTGGCTGTGAAATAGAGCCCCCCGGAAGCCGAGTCCCAGAAATGTTCAAACAACTCCCTGTTCAGGGAAACGGCTGCTTTGAGGTGCCTCACCTGGAACCCTGCCTCATAAAGTTCCAGGAGCCCATGTGTCAGGAAGGCGTAGTCATCGGAAGTTCCGGAAATTCCTGCAGCTCCATCCCTGTAACGATGAAGTAACCTGTTGCCGGGGCTGTAAAGGGTTTCCATAATAAAATCTGCGGCTTTTTCTGCGGCTTTCAGATACTTTTGTTCCCCGAAAACCTGGAAACCTTTTGCAAAAGCTGCAATCATAAGCCCGTTCCAGTCGGTCAGGATCTTGTCATCCATTGAAGGTCTTATGCGTTCGTATCTGGCTGCAAGGAGTTTCTCTCTGGCCCTTCTTACCCGGTTTTCCACTTCTTCTACGGGAATCTTAAGTTCGGCTGCAAGGGAACCTGGAGAGCGGGCCATGTAGAAGAGGTTTGTTCCGGTTTCCCTGCCTCTTATTTCTTCTTCAAAGTTGCCTCCCTCCTTCAAATTGAACATTTCAATTATCAATTCGGAATCCTCAGGGCCAAGGACGCTCCGGACCTCTTCTATGGTCCACAGGTAGTACTTTCCTTCTTCCCCTTCAACATCTGCATCCTCCCCGCAGTAAAACCCGCCTTCCGGAGATGTCAGGTCCCTCAGAACGTAATCAAGGATACCCTCTGCTGTTTCTTTATACAGGTCTTTTCCTGTAACCTGATAGGCTTCAGTGTATGCAATTGCGGTAAGAGCCTGGTCGTATAACATTTTCTCAAAGTGAGGCAGAAGCCACATGTTGTCCGTGGAATAACGATGAAAACCCGAGCCCAGCTGGTCATAGATTCCTCCACTGCGCATATTGTCCAGGGTATGTTCTACCATATGGAGGGCTTCAGGGTTTCCGCTGCTTTTCCAGTAACGGAGCAAAAAGGAAAGTTTGTGCGGAGTCGGGAACTTTGGAGCCCCTCCAAAGCCTCCATATTCGGTATCAAATGACTCCAGCAGTTCTTCATAAGCTTCTTTGATTATCTCTTTCTCAAGTCCTTCCCCTGCAGACTCTATAATCATGTTCTGGATGGTAGATGTAATCTTTTCAGCTGAATCAAGTACATCTTCATGTTGCTGGTTCCAGATTTCTTTTATCCTGGGCACCAGTTCCAGCATTCCTGTCTGGTTGAAGCGTGATTTTTTCGGAATATAGGTGCCTGCAAAAAAGGGTTTCTTATCCGGAGTAATAATGATATTAAGAGGCCAGCCCCCTCTTCCAAGAATAATCTGGCAGACAGTCATGTAAATGTTGTCAATATCCGGTCGCTCCTCTCGGTCCACTTTTATGGAAACAAAAGCTTCGTTCATGAGTCTTGCAACCTCTTCATCCTCAAAAGACTCATGCGCCATCACATGGCACCAGTGGCAGGTCGAGTACCCGACTGAGAGAAAAACAGGCTTGTTTTCTTTTCTGGCTTTCTCAAAAGCCTCTTCTCCCCAGGGATACCAGTCCACAGGATTATAGGCGTGTTGTAGAAGATAAGGGCTCTTTTCGTTAATCAGGCGGTTAGGTTTTCTTTGTTCTTTTCCCAGTACAATCCCTCCTGTTTTTCCTATGCTTTCAGATCTCTCCAGGCAATAATGCCTCCTCTCAGGATCTTTACTTTCTCAAAGCCATTTCGGGTAAGAATCTCAGCAGCTCTTCCCGCCCGTATGTCGGAACGGCATACGACTATTATTTCCCTGTCTCTTACATTTTTAAGCTCCGAAATCCTGTTTTCCAGGCTTCCAACAGGGATATTTACCGAGTTTTCAAGATGCCCCAGTTTTCCGGAAAGTTCACTTTCCTCTCTGACATCAAGGATAAGAATAGGAGCTCCGGACTCCAGCTCCTTCTGCAGTTCAGAGGCTGAGATAGTTTCCTTGTTCAGGTCCACCCCTTTCCGAGATGTAGCTTTTCCTTCATCTGAACTGCCGGTCTCGATAGCCTCTCTGGAAGCTTGAGAACTATGGGCGCCGGAGTCTTTAAAAATCTTTTTTATCCAGTTTACAGGATAGGCAGATATAGCATCATCCGGTTCTCTGACCTTTAAAATACATGCTCTGCAGGAGTAAGGGTTTAATCCTCTACAAGTGCCCATTATAATTCCCCGTATCTAAATCAGTAAATACAAAATATTTGATCCTTTTCTGGATAACCTTTCCGGATAGCTTTATTCCGGCAATATATTTTGTATTTTTTGGATCCGCAATAAGTTCTCAGGGTTATTTGATAGCCTCGGGAACTGAAAAATTAGGTATGGCCAAACTTTCCCCAATTCACATAGTCGTCACCGGAATATCAATATATCGGTACTTTTAAGGGTTGTTTTAGGGATTGTTTTTCCGGCAGTTTTCAGGGCAGGAAGAAATTTTGGAATGACAGGAAAATGGGATCTATGAGTATAAAAAAGATAAAAAAAGATAAAAAAATTTTTTGTGATTATGGAACTTACAGGTTAACAGAGACTAATTGTTCATTTTATTAAGCAGGATACCCCTTTCTCGGTGCAAAGTAGCAGGGAGAGGTAATCGACTCCATTCAGGTATCCTGTTTTCTACAGACTTAAAATATCTCTGGATACTCTCTGCTTTTTTACTGGCAGAAGCTATCCGAGTTCTTCACTTTTTCCCCGCATTTTCCTATTCTAAGGAAATTTATAACTTTTGAGGCACGGTCTGAGTGTTCCCATTTTTTTTCGTCTTTTCGGGCCTGATACACTCTGATCGAGCGAAGAAGATCTATTTTTCGGAATTCTGGCCAGAAAGGAGCGCAGAAATAAGTTGCACACTCGCTACCATTAGCTTGCCATGGCAGGAAGTTGGAAACTCTTTCATCTCCTCCGGTACGGACGATCAGGTCCACATTCGGGACGGACACTCCAGGAGCGGGGTAGAGGTGTTTTGAGATCAGGTTTTCATCCACGTCTTCAAGAGAAAGTTTTCCACTCGAAACGCATACTGCAATATCCCGGACTGCCTGTATTATGTCCTGTCTGCCCCCGTAAGCAATCGCCACGTTCAAATTGAATTTCCTGTGGTGTTCGGTGGCTTTCTCAATCTTTTCAATTGACTCATTCAGAAAAGCCGGTAGTCTTGTCCTGTCCCCTATTACCCTGACCTGCATCTCTTTTTCGTAGGTCCTTTTGTCGTCATAGAGCTTCAAAAATTTATCATTTATCAGGTTGAAGAGCCCATCAACTTCTTCTTCCGAACGGTGAAAATTCTCTGTAGAAAGAGCATAAAGGGTAAGTTGTTTCACTCCTATCTCATGACACCACTCAATGACATGTTCAGTGACTTCTGCTCCCATGGCGTGCCCGAAACTTCGAGCTTTTCCCAGCTGTCCTGCATATCTGCGGTTTCCGTCCATAATCACGGCTATGTGGTCAGGGATTTCAGAACTTAAAATTTCCTTTTCAAGCATCTGCTCATACTTCTGGTAGAACACGCTGAATGTCCGGTTTTTCATGAAGCGAAGCCCTGCCCTAAAGACTCCTGTATTCCACGGTACCATTTTTAAGCTAATAATCTGTTTTCCCCCTAAAATATATCGGTTCCAGGCTTGTCTATATGTGATCATTTACTATGTGAAATTCAGTATTCCCTCTAGTTCAGGATAATTAATATCTCTTTTGCTGGGAAAGCGTCTATGGAGAGTTTCTATTACCCCTATGAGAATACTCATAATAGAGGGAATTAATCTCTCACGGGAATTTCTCTCTTACTAAATTAATTTTAATTCATGAAATACTTTACTGATCTACTCTCAAAGAGAAATACTTTACTGATCTACTCTCAAAGAGAAATACCAAATCATTTTTTTCTGGAATTTTTTCTGGATTTCCTGATCATATGCAGTTAGAGGATATCCATGGGAACCGGGTATAATCAGAAAGGGGATTAGTTCGAAGGGAGTTGGAGGGGAAAGAGTTTATGCGGGAAATAACGGGAAAAGGTTGAGGAAAAATTCCCGCAAAGAAAAATAAGAGGGAAATCGAAGTCTTCTGCAGTATTCCAGATTTGATAACAAAGAAATAAAGAAGACTGAGATAAAGGATAGTTTCATAACAATAACTTTCCAACTAAAATCCCAGCATCGATCCTGAATTATTTTAACATTCTTCTTCTGAAGGTGCATCGAAGAAAATATACAATGCACCATTATGAATTATGAAATATTCTCCAGATCCTGCATCATGGATTACCCTTTCATTCATATCAGCAGCAGCATCTACGAGGTCCTCGAGTGAAGAAATCTCAACCTTCAGAAGAGAATTCCTGTTTTCGGGAATTTTACCCCCGCTGATGAATTCTTTAAAAGGTGATTTTTTACTTTCTTTTTCCAGTTTTTCGATGTATTCCGGATCAACTTTACTCATTTTCCTTACAGGAATAAACGCTCCCACCAGGACTGTACTTAACAGGAACAGGAGCAGAGGAAATTTGATCGTTGATATTGAAGGGTCTTTTTTAACCTTTACATTTTTATACGTGTCTTCGCTGAATCCCAATTCTGCAGGCATCTGATAGTATGTAGAAACGATGTTGACAGGTATAGCAAAATTTTTAGTACCTTTAACATTCTCCCCATTTATTTGTCCTTCATAGTTGATGGTAGTAACAATTTCTATCGTCGGGTCCGAGGAATAGTTCAGCTGATCCTGCACCGCTTTGGCTTTTAATTGGGTTTCAGGCACGTCAAGGGTAAAATCAGAGGTAAGAGTATCTCCATTTTTCATTTTAACAGTTTTTGAATCGCCAACCTGGAATTTCTTCTGCCAGAATATTTTCTGCTCTTCTCCGGACCCTTCCTTGCCGCTTGCCACAATCATCGTCTCAGCCTCCACGTTGAGGTCAGCAGAATCTGCAGCTTCAATGCCGTATACGAAGGAAACGTCCAGGGTAGGAGACACGGAAAAGAAGTACGCTGGCTTTCCCATTTCAAGCCTGGTTCCTTCCGGGTAGAGGGGGTTTAGCTCCGTTACAGAGGCTGAATAGGTATAATTGCCGCGCTGCGTATAGGAAGTAACCTTCTCTTCTTCATATGACGCCCCTGAATATTCCTCATACATCCAGAACCCGGAAAAAACCAGCATCAATAAGAATACAAAGGTAAATATTTTCGCCTTGTCTATTAAGATGTTTTTAAGTTTAAGAAAAATAGTTTCCAGTGTATCAACCCCTCTGACTCTGTTTTTATTTCATGTGCTATACAGCGGTATTCCCTCAATAACAATTGATATTTTTCCAGACACTCACACACTTTCATTATTTCGCCTTTATTTTTTAGTCTCAAGTTTAAAGGGAGAGTTTTTTCCTTCTATAAGGCATCACAGGATGCTGTTAAAGGTGCCTCTTTAAGTTCAGACCAGATGGAGGGTCCTTTTCCACTGTGCAACCAGACGACGGAATTTTATTCTCCTCTTCTTTCTGCCAATAACCGATTTCCTGTACCACAGGGGAATCAGAAGCAGCGCAGGAAGGAATGTATAGAGCCCAACTTCTGCAAGAGCGGGAAGATAGGGGTTTATTTCCGCAAGTGAAATTATCCAGAAGACCGGCAGAATATAAGGGACCGTACTGATCGCTGCAGGCGTATTTTCAGGGGCAATAACCTTAGTTTCATTAATCTGGGTCCAGGTAGACGGAGCAATCACTCCTTCTGGAACATCAGCCTGATTCTCATAAGCCTGAGTCTCATTAGCCGGGGTAAGCACGCCATACCAGAAATGGATATCCATTCTTTTCCCGTAGTCATCAGGCGTTATAACATATACGCGGGAAAGAGATCCGGGATTCTTTATTGTGCTTTCCTTTCCAAGGACTACAGACCCGTTTTCCCCAAGGTTGTGCGCCACTACACCTGTAAAAATAAGCCCGCTTATAAGAATAAACGTTGCCAGCCTTTTTCCTCTAACTGCATAAGAAGTTCTCCTGGCAATCTTTTTTCGTTCCCGTTCTACTTTTCTGGCGCGGGCTGGATTGCTGTACAGAATCAAGTTCCTTATTTCATCGAGAATGAGCAGACCTGCAGGCAGTATAACTGTAAATAGAAAAATATTTTTATTATGTTTTAACATATCGGGCAGATACCCTACAAAAGGGAGTACAAAAACTAATTTTCCAACAACATCTGAAGCCTGAACTACAAACATATCTTCTGCGTTGTTTGCGTCTCCTTTCGTATGGAAAATACGTTTTTCTCCTTCTTCTATGGAAATGATTCGGTGTGTGATTAAGGTGTCAGGTCTGCCGCCCGGGTCACGGAAAACCATGACGTCCCCTGCCACAAGTTCATTTGGTCCGACCGATCTTGAAATGACCATATCTCCAGGCAGCATCACCGGAACCATGCTCCCGCTCAACACTATCAGAGGTTTTTCTGAGCCTGTAAAGAATGGAATTAAGGCATTTGCCAGAAACACCGCAATGAGCAGGACAATTGCCGCCTGAAGAATCTCTTTTTTCTTCATGTTTTTCATTTCCGCGCTGGAATTTCAATTTCCGGAATCATCTACAGAACTTTCATTCCCTGAGCTATCTACGGGGTTTTCATTGACGGAAATCTGGCCTGTTTTCGTACTCTGACCATCCGCATTGGCTGCTGTCAGGGAAACGGTATAGTTTCCTGCTGCGGAGTAGGTGTGTGCTGGGTGCTGCTCGGGAGAACTGGCTCCGTCTCCAAAGTCCCAGTTCCATTCTTCTGCATTTTCCGAGAGGTCTGTAAACTTTACAGTCAGGGGGGCATTCCCGGATGTGATATTGCTGGTGAAGTCCGCTACTGGAGGGACTGGCTGCGCTGGCTGTTCCAAAACCGTTATTACTGCAAGTTTTGAATCCGTACCGTTTGCATTGGTTGCGGTCAGGGAAACGGTATAGTTCCCTGCTGCAGAGTAGGTGTGCGCTGGTTTCTGCTCAGGAGAACTGGTTCCATCTCCAAAGTCCCAGTTCCATTCTTCTGCGTTTTTCGAGAGGTCGGTAAACTGCACCGTTAGGGGTGCATTCCCGGATGTGACATTGCTGGTGAAGTCCGCTACTGGAAGGACTGGTGGCTCCAATACTTTTATTGTGTTAATTTTTGAATCCGTACCGTTTTTATTGGCTGCTGTCAGGGAAACGGTATAGTTTCCTGCTGTGGAGTAGGTGTGCGCTGGATTCTGTTCTGGAGAAACAGCTCCGTCTCCGAAGTCCCAGTTCCATTCTTCTGCATTTACCGAGAGGTCTGTAAACTGCACAGTCAGGGGTGAATTCCCGGATGTGACATTGGTGGTGAAGTCCGCTACTGGAAGGACTGGCGGCTCCAATACTTTTATTGTGTTAATTTTTGAATCCGTACCGTTTTTATTGGCTGCTGTCAGGGAAACGGTATAGTTTCCTGCTGTGGAGTAGGTGTGCGCTGGATTCTGTTCAGGAGAAACAGCCCCGTCTCCGAAGTCCCAGTTCCATTCTTCTGCGTTTTTCGAGAGGTCGGTAAACTGCACAGTCAGGGGTGCATTCCCGGATGTGACATTGGTGGTGAAGTTTGCAGCGGGAAGCACTGGCTCCAGGACAGTTATTGCTGCAAATGTTGAATTCGTACCGTTTGCATTGCTTACTGTAAGCGTTGCTGCGTACTTTCCTGCTCCAGAGTAAGTGTGCGCTGGATTCTGTTCAGGAGAAACAGCCCCGTCTCCAAAGTCCCAGTTCCATGAGTTGGGAGAGCCTGAGCTGCTGTCAGTAAACGCTACATTCAGCGGGGCTGTTCCGGAAACAGGGGATGCGGAAAATGAAGCTAGAGGAACTGTGACGGAAGGAGTTACTTTCAGGCTGATTTTTGCGATGGTATCAGGGACTCCGTTTGCACCGAGATTTTCGCCTGTAACTTCATCTGTAAGCCCTTTCTTTGAATCTAGAACAAAGCTTAACACTTCTACTTTTGTCCCGTCAGGAGTAACATAGAACGATGAGCCAGGTGCTTTATCTAAAGATGAGCCTCCTTCAGCACTGCCAGTTATATCAGTGCCTGCAGGCTGTACAGAAAAAGCCCCTGTACCGCCGTTGGAATTGTAAACCGCTACCTGAGGGGAGACCGAGACTCCGTCAAAGAAGAGCACTGCACCATAATTTTCATTTTCTGGATAAAATCCGTCGGCTACAAGGGAAAAATTATTGATCCCAAGTTGCAGGGGTATGGATATTTTCCCAAGAGGGCTGATTGAAGAGGGCTGATTGAAGAAGATTCCATTTTCATCCCTGACGCCTATCTGCCCGAATGAGTCTTCAGGGTTTGCCGTAAAAGCTCCTGAGTTTGTTGTAGCGCCAGTTGAGTTTTCACCATCCAGTGTTAAATCGGTCAGTTTAATGGAGGAAGCTATTCCCACTTTTATATAGCCGGTTCTTGTTTCTGTATCCGTTCCAGCCGTATTGTTTACCGTAAGCGTTACGGTGTAGGTTCCTGCTGCTGAGTAAGTGTGTGCCGGGTTCTGCTCAGAAGAAACGGAGCCGTCTCCGAAGTCCCATTTCCAGCCTGTTGCATTTTCCGAGAGGTCTGTAAACTGCACCGAAAAGGGAACCGAACCCCTTGTTATGCTGCTGGTGAAGCCGGCAACCGGAGGAAGTACCACTTCCGGTTGTTCCAGAACCGTTATTGTATCCGTTTTTGAATTAGTACCGTTTTCATTGCGTGCGGTCAGGGAAACGGTATAGGTCCCTGCTTCAGAATAAGTATGAGCCGGTTTCTGCTCGGGAGAACTGGCTCCGTCTCCAAAGTCCCAGTTCCATTCTTCTGCATTTTCCGAGAGGTCTGTAAACTGCACAGTCAGGGGGGCATTCCCGGATGTGATATTGCTGGTGAAGTCCGCTACAGGAAGGACTGGCTGCTCTGGTTGTTCCAAAACCGTTATTACTGTAATTTTTGAATCCGTACCAATTGCATTGGCTGCGGTCAGGGTAACGGTATAGTTTCCTGCTTCAGAATAAGTGTGCGCTGGATTCTGTTCAGGAGAAACAGCCCCGTCTCCGAAGTCCCAGTTCCATTCTTCTGCGTTTTTCGAGAGGTCTGTAAACTGCACAGTCAGGGGTGCATTCCCGGATGTGACATTACTGCTGAAGTTTGCAACCGGAAACACCGGCTCCAGGACTGTTATTGCTGCAAAAGTCGAATTCGTACCTTTTGCATTGCTTACTGTAAGCGTTGCTGTGTTATTTCCTGCTGCAGAGTAAGTATGCACGGGATTTTGCTCGGGGGAAGTAAAACCATCTCCAAATTCCCATTCCCATTCTGCTGCGTTTTCCGAGAGGTCGGTAAACTGCACTGTCAGGGGAGCATTTCCCTCGGTGACATTATTGCTGAAGCCGGCAACAGGAGGAAGTACCACTTCCGGTTGTTCCAGAACTGTTATTGTATCTGTTTTTGAATCCGTACCGTTTTCATTGGTTGCGGTCAGGGTAACGGTATAGGTCCCTGCTGTAAAATAAGTGTTCACTGGATTCTGCTCGGAAGAACTGGCTTCGTCTCCAAAGTCCCATTCCCATCCTGTTGCATTTTCCGAGAGGTCGGTAAACTGCACCGTCAGGGGAGCGTTCCCGGATGTGGCGCTACTGATGAAGCTTGCTTCAGGGAGGACTCCCTCGACTTCCTCATCTTTATCCGAACTTCCAGACCCGCCTCCGGAACCTGACCCGGTTCCCAGATCCAGGCTACCTGTGTTGTTACTGGCTTCTTCCAGGGAAACAGTCCTGTTCAGGTCAGAGGTATTGGTCAGGTCAGAGGTATTGGTCAGGTTAGCAGAATCGGTAAGGTTAGCAGAATCGGTAAGGTTAACAGAATCGGTAAGATTAGTGATATTGGTCAGGTTAGTGACATTTGTCAGATCATTGATATTGGTCAGGTTAGTGATATTGGTAAGGTTAAAGGTCTCGTTTTCTATTGCAGAGTAATTATCCGTTAGATTGTCTGTTGAACTTTCATTATCCGAAGAATTTTCATTCAGGAAAGTAATGAAAGTGGTTATTGAATTCTGATCCCCTATTGCACCTTCAGTGGTTCTCTGGAGGTTTTCGCCATCTCCAAGAAGGTTGAATTCAGAGAGCCCTACGAGGCTGGCTTCGGTGTCCCAGATGCCTGCGATGATCTCAGCACTCGTGTGTTCGGTATCACTGAAAGAAGCAGAAGTACCTGTAAATAAGGGGAAATTACTGCATGTGAAGATAAGAGAGAACGACACCAATCCCAAAAGTAATATTTTATTGAACGCCCTCATTTTTGATCCACCACCAATGGTTGCTGTTTTAAATCCCGAAAAACCCCAGCTGTTTAATTCACATATTATTCATAACGTCTAATATGCCTGAATCTGTGCTTCAAATACCCAGGTCTTGAGATCCCAAATATCTAAATTTTGATTTCCAGTGAGATATGCACATCCCGCCTTCAGATTCCGAGCTCTGTCCGGGATGGAGAAATAAACCTGACGGCAGGGTTATTTTGATGTCTATACCCCAAAATCCCAAAAAACGGGTTATTCATACAGCAAATTAGCTCAAAAGTGCCCGGTAGGGAATGTAAGATATATGCGGTTGTGGGGGAAGCTGCTGAAAACCTTAATCATGAAGATCTCAGTACGTTTTTTCATGCATAGGGAATTTGTTTATCTTATCACACTCGATCAATAACTCCCATAAATATTCATAAATGGGTACATATAAATGGTATATAAATTAATTGGAATTAATATTTCCCAATTAATAATTATTTAAAAAAGTTTGGGTAATTAAAAGGAAAAATCAGAGATCTTTTTTTGAGAAAACCTCTCTAAAATTTTTATTTAAATTATTTACTTATAATATATTAATATGTAGAATAAGAAATCCGGATTTTCTACAAATAATTAGCTAAAATTTTTCCGGAGTATTTGCCTTCTGGCTTTCTGCCGCAGGCAAGCTTAAAAAACAGGTGCAGAAAAGCCCGTGAGTTCAAATATGAAAGCGAATAATCGAATGAGGCAAGCTCTCATTTTTGTTTTTTCATGAGCCCGATAATCTCACGCACTTCCTGAAAGATCAGTATAAGCGCAGGTAAGATCACAAGTGTTAAAAGTCCTTTTATAGTTCCTGCAAAATGAACGAGTGCCCCGATGTATGGAATCTTGAAAAACATAACCCCCATCACGTCTTCGGGAGCAACGATGAAACCGTCAGGTTTGGAGTATGCGTCCCCCTGCGTAACATACTCCCCATCTACCACTTTTACCACTCTGTGTGTGACTATGAAGCTCTGATTTTCATTAAATATGTGGCGAAAAGACATAATGTCCCCAACCTCAGGCTGCGTTTCTGCAGTATTGACCACAACTATATCGCTTTCCGTTATTGTGGGCTCCATACTGCTCCCCGTCACAGTCATGAATTTGACCGGGCCTGTTGGGACCATAGTGCAGATAATTGGAAGGCCTATAATGATCAGCAGCACTAAGATAAATTTCTCTAGTTTTTTCATGTTTTATATCAACGGTTTTTAACAGCTTTTTTCTAAAAATAATTATGTGTGGCACCGTTCCTGCTCCAGACTATATTCAATATCAAATATGACACCTTCTCCCTGATTATTGTTTCCCACACTTCTATCAACACTTGTTTCAATTAATAGTTTGAGAATCCCCTTCAGAACCTTTTTTATCAAGCATCCCTAATGAAATGCTTCGGTTCTTTATCGCACCAACAAGACAGCTTACCAGTTGAGTTCCGTCAGGACGTGTAATCCGAAGATTTAAATTTGAAGCCAGATCCGATCTTCCATCGAGACCTGCGGTTTCCCTTAAGTTTGCAATTTTTATGGTCAGGATTCCAGGGGTTGAACCTGCATTTGAAAGAGTTACATAGGAATGATAAAAATATAATTTATAAATTTCAGTTTGGGAATTGGTCTATAGTCATTTCCCCCAATAACCATTCTTGGCAAAAAAACCTCTTGATATTATATTTGAATCATTCCATAGCGGTTCTCACCATATCCCGGGGCAATATTCACAGCTATAAAAAGGGTGGAGGCGGTATCAGCACCATTTACTTTTAGCTTCGGTTTTCCAGCTTTAATATTATCTGGAGTACATACAGAATAAACAAGTGTGTCTATGCATGGGATCTTAAAAAGCACACCTACCAGATCTTTATGAGCAGTGACGCAATTATTTTTGTCCCCGATTGTTATTGCAGGTCCCATACCGCTTTCTGTCACAGCCGTGAATTCACCTGAGCCTGTTGGAATCACAGCAAAGATAATAAGTATCACTTGAATGGAAATTAAAAATCGCATCATAATATTATTTATATTCATAAATATCAGTTTTTGATTTAAAAAATAATGCGAACATATATATGTTCACATTTTTTGAAATATACATTATTTTTGTTTCATAGTGAACGTCAAAGTTAAGTCACATTTATCTCCCTGACATTCGTTTGTGGCACTTTCGTCAAAGTAAGTATTCATTCCAAATACACAATATTTTTTTCCACCTACTGGAGGTGCTGGAAGCCCTTTTATTGTTTTGCCATCCAGATCTTCAAGATCCACGTAACCATTACCGTTGTCCTCAAAATCTGGGATTGCTGCTTTGAGAGCAGATGTTGGATTACCGTTTCCATCTACAAGCTTTATCTGGGAATTTCCAGGACTTGTGTACACCATGTATTTTATTTTTATATACTTACGAATGACACCGTCTGAAACAGTCTCATCTTTTTCAGTGCATTGGGTATTGAATAGAATCTCCACATTATCAGCAGGTATATTACCATTATTGTAAAGCTGCAAATTTCCACCTATATATTCTGAGACACCTGGAGCCATATTCTCCATATGCCATTCTGTGGAGATATCCTCGTCAGTATCATGCATGTAAAGTATTAGTTTTCCTGCTTCGAGAGTGTTACCTTGGGAGGTAGTTGCACTTTTGAATTGAGCGAGAGTACCAGATACTGCCAAAAGAATAACCAGGGTGATGTATATAACTGTACTAAGTCTCTTTTTCATAAATTACCCACCCCAAAAAAATTTATGAAATGGATTTCTTAAATCCATTTCAGAATCTTAGTTATTATTCAACTGGCTCTTGAAACTGGCTTCCAACGAAAGTGATGTCCACGTTGTTGCTTGCACCCTGACATGAGTCGGGAGCATCTTCCAGGAAAGTGCAACCGAATACAACACTTGCATCAGTACCAATAGGTAGTGTCACTGGGACTATAATAATAGACGGGTTAGAAAGATCAGTAAGTAAATCATTAACCTCTACTGTTACTGCCTCTCCGTCAGCTGGAGTGATAGTTACATTATCTACATTGATATAAGTGCTGATAGGTTTGTCTGTATCGCCATCAATAGCGGTTAAATTTAGAGCTATCTGTCTTATGGCATCAGGACTAGCCTCATCATTTGCAATGGTAATTGCTGGACTAGTGAGGAATGACTGGCTAGGGTAAATATTTTCTTGCGCAAAAGTAGTAGATGTCGAAATTGACATTTGACCAGCCGTAAAAGTGTTATCATCACTTGTAGCTATAGCTGTGAACTGTGCCCAAGTTCCGGCACCTGCTACAACAGCAACAGTGCCGATAATGAGTATACTTAAAAGCATTTTCTTGTTAAGCATTATTTAAACCTCTTTCAAATACCTGTTTTCTAAATACCTATTCCAATTTTGATCGTAATTCACTCGTTTTGCTATGGGATCACTGGAAATGAAGTATGAACCTGATGGGGTTCAACATAGGAAATATTCCAGCTTTCACTCCCTTAATTCAGCAAATCTGAGCTACTCCTTCCTATGGATCGTTTTAAGATAGTTATTGGCGAGTTAACTGAAATTTCGGGCGGGTAATTGAAGGTTAACACTATCATAAGACGTTGTGGATTTGAGGGGTAGTAACAAACAATTAATGAGGCGGGATAAGGAGTAACGGGATATTTTCGAGTTTTTTTGAAGGTACTCTATTGATTTTTATATTCAGATCCAAATCTTTTATATATAATTTCAGAAGAGGGGCACGGGTGAGGAAGAGGAGAGGTGCAGGCTGGCTGCCGCAGGAGGGGGATGGAAAATTTGAGAAAAACGTGGATTTAAGGGATTAACGCCAGCTTAATGGAAGATTACCGCTATCAGGTGACTGTGGGAAATTTTCCTGAAAAAAAGAGGGAATAAGGAGCAAAATGGGAGTTCACTCTTCGAGTTTGCGGACGTGGCGCGTGTGGGCTATTGAGGAAGCCATGAAGAGCCCGCTTGTAAAGAGCATCCACTGGGAGCTTGTGACCCATTCGAAGAGCCCGGCATAGATTGTGACACTGCCGACGACGGCGAGGGCGCTCAGGCCCAGGTAGAAATGGCTCCACGGCATATCGCCCTTCTTGACGGTCTCCATGTAGATGTCAAAGTTGCGGGACGCGGGGAGAAGGTCTACGCTGTCGTGTTCCCGGTCGTAGATGATGACGCCCAGGTTTTCCATTTTGGGGATGTGGGTCTGGAGCAGGGAGACGTATATGCTTTTTCTGACTGTGCTCTTTGGGTCGGCTTCGCCGGACTCCAGGCGGGCTATTTCTTCAGAAAGTGAACGTATGCTCTGGTTTCCCTGGCTGCGGAGGATTTCCAGGACGCATCTTCGCCTGTCGTTCTGGAGGACTCCGAAAATATCGCTTTTTGATAACTGTACTTGCTGGTTCTGGAGATCTGCTTTGATTTCCAGAGAACTGTTTCCTGTCTCACTCATCGTATCCCTCTATAATATAGGTTAAACTATCCAAATGCGGCATGTTCTCAGAAATCAGGATTTGTGCTTTATTCTGGAGCTTGTCCAGGAATAATTCACTCTTGAATCAAGAGTTTCCACTCTTGAGAATCAGGGTTTTCAGAAATGCTTCCTGATCAGAAGCTCGATCGCTTACTCAAAATATGAGGTCTAAAGAAGCAAATTCTGAGTTATGGGATAAGCTCTTTAGTAAATAGTAAATCCTGTTTTTCCGAATACTCTAATTGAGGGGTTGATCAGAGCAGTATTCTAATTAGTGGGGGGGTTTTTGAATGGGATTTTTATAATAGTCTTACAAATAATAGTCGTGCGCACAAATATTTCACTCACACAGACTATTAAGAAAAAAAGAATGTTATATAAAAATCTGTCTATTTAATTTTTCACACAAATAATTAAAGACAGTTAAGAGGATTTCGAAAACTTTCGATAGAGGTTATTTATTCTCGTTTGAAATAAACGCCCGGACTTAGGGAGCTTATTCAAACCTCTTAAAACTAGAACTTAATACAGCTTTCAAACATCAAAAATCAATAGTTCTCAAGAACAGAGCCGACAATGTTCTTGTAACTATCTTTCAGGGAATACACGTTGTGGTCGCCGGTGACATTTATGCTCAGGATACCGAGCCTTGTATTCATAAGCCCGACCATGGCTGACACTCCCCGGTAACTTACCTCGAATCTTCCTTTATCAAGGTAGTCATAAACTTCACCGGTGGTGAACTTGTCTCCGGTCAGGAAGAGGTTGAGCACAACCTTGCGTATCCCGTTTTCATCCCTGCCGAGATACTTTATCAATCTCGCTCTTACTCTTTCTTCCGCAGTCTGCAGTTTCGGACACCTCAGTTTTAATGATAATTTGAGTTATATTCTTTTATTTGAGTTATATTCTTTAAATACGTTATTCATCCCATTCTGTTGTTATTTCTAAACAGATGTTACCCTTACGTAGGGGTGCTAAGAATCGAATACCCTATATCCTTATCGTTTATATATTTTAGGATTACTTTTTTTTAAATATTTATATTGAAGTATATTACGGATATACAGATATGTTATGTGGATCCCCCGATCAATTTAGAAAAGGATGATATCTCATAATTTTTATCTCTCTAACCTTCAGCCTAACAACAACAGGAATGTAGTGAAGGTTAACTGTCAGTTACTATACTGAAATAGTGCCCTGCTTGAAGATTCTAGTATTGCAGAATAAGATCTTATGTATAAGTAGTTTACAGTAGAAATTTGTGGAAAGAATTTTGAACTAATGCTGTCAATTCAGCCTGCAAGCAGGAAGACGACAGGGGATAATTAGAAAAAGGAAAATTGAAAGTATAAATCACGGACTAAGTTATCTGGTAATCACGGACTAAGTTATCTGGTTTAAATTACCTGAGTAAGTAACCTGAGTTTTATTCATCTATTCAGGATGTCTGAGGACCTCGTAAATTCTATTTTTCAAACATATTCAATTCTCATTATTAAATTTCAAAATATACTTCTGGGAGTTTTTTTCTTTCCCCGGGAAGTGCTTGATCTTTCCATACCATTTTCTTTGAAAACTCCCATTTTTATAACAATTCTTATATTATATACAATATTTATATATTAATTTTTAAAAAAATAGTCCTAATTTTTAAAAAAAATATAATTTGTGATGCCCACAAATTCATCAGAGTTTGGAGAATTTGAGATAATTTGCCCTGACTTATCAGGTCTTTTTTTGTTTCTTTCTTCTTCTTTTCAGGGGCTTTCTTCTGTCGTTCAAAATAAATTCTGCCATGACACCTGCGCCGTTTCAGATCAGGGTTATGAATTAAGGTTGGTGGAAAAATAACAAATAAAAATCAACGTGTATCTAATAACAATTGACGAGTATAATATAAAAATTGATGGGCAATAAATACAAATTGACTGGTAACAAATAAAAATTGATGGGTAAAGATTGGCTTATTAAGAATAGAATACAAAAATAATATATATATAGAGTAAATTCCTATGTTTTTTGATCCTGGGGGAATAACTACCACCGAACTCAGGATTTTTGGTTGAAAGAAAATCGAAATTCCTTTTATATTTTGTCACCAGTTGTAAATATAGGTTTTTATATACAGTCAATTGTAGTAAATATACTGTGAGCTGCATGTGTACTGAGAATTTTATGACACTCTCTTCAGTTTCTCTGGGGAATATACCCCAGTTATGGGAACAAAACGATGTTCTTATCTTTCTTATTGATCTGGATAATTATGACACACTGAGTGTGGAATGTCTCAACAGCATCGAAAGTGAACAGCTGGATAAACTTCAAACAATATATTTCAAAAAAAGATATATTGTCTCCAGAACAGTTTTGAAACATGTTCTATGCCATCTCCTTAACAAAAGTTTGGCTTTGGAGATCTCTACTTATAAAGATGAGTGTGGAAAAGTCCATATACTCAACCATAAAGAGTTTCACATCTGCATATCCTACTCTGAAAATGTTGTAACCCTTGCAATATCAAAAGTTGAGATTGGTATTGATGTCGAAATTAAAAGACCGCTGGAACTAAAAAATACTTTGAAATACTTTCAAAAAACATCTTCATGCGCCGATAAATCGGGTGTTGAAGCCGACATTTTGAAGATGTGGACTATGAAAGAAGCTTATTGTAAGTTTTCTAATAAAAACATGTTTTCCATTTTCAGTAAAGAGCCGGATTTTAATAATATCTGTTATTCAAGCTATGTATTAGACAATAAATACATCTTTTCTGTCATTACTGATTCGGGTCCACATACTATTAATATAAGTCACCTTGAGAAAATCAATTATAGTTGAGGCAAAAATGTTTGATAAAGTCGCTAAAAAAGCATAAGATATCAAGGAATAATCCTTTTTAACTTCTTAAAACAACTTCATTATTTCTCTTCAACTTCATTATTTCTCTTCAACTTTTGCATTTATATGTATGTGTTTAAATCGATTGCCATAACCTTATACGTTCAAAAGCTATTGAATTTCTTTTTTCCAATGAGTTTTCCAGCAATAATTAGTTTCAAATTATTTATATAGTTGTATTACATAATTACCTGTGGGGTTTTCAACTACTATATACAAAATATGTTACGTGAGACTAATAATCTAATTTGAGTAAAGGGGTATGATTGAATGGAACAGATAAAGAATGGCATAATTGATTATTTGAAGGACAATTCGTTCATGGAGCGGGGGACTCTTCTTGGAGATAGTGACTCTCTCACCCAGAACGGCATCATAGATTCTATCGGTTTACTCGAATTGATAGACTATATTAGTGAAACATATTCTATCGAAATTCCTGAAGATATGCTGACACCGGAGAATTTCGATTCTCTACAGGGGATCACTGACCTGATAACCATACTGGTGAAGTGAAGGGCATGATTATTGATGCTTATATCACTGAACACGCCAGAAAAACTCCTCACCAAACTGCCCTTGAAGATGGTAAAAATTCCATTTCTTACAGCTGCCTTGATGAGGATATAAACATAATTGCCTCATCTCTGACTGACTTTGAGCACTGCAGATTTGCAATACTGGCTGAGTCCGGCATGCACTACATAAAGATACTTATGGCAGTATACCGGTCAGGCAACATTGCAATACCCCTGCCAATCGAATTGCCAGGGTTGAGCCTTGAACGAATTCTTGATGCGGCATGCATTAATAATATAATTGCAACGAAAAAACAGTACTTAAGGTTTGAAGATGGTTTTTTTGAGCGTTTTGGAACAGTAATCGTTGTTTCCAGCGATACTTCAGTAAAGATTCTTCGTAAGGAGATTAAAGCCGAAACAAATACCTCTGAAATGAGGCTGGTGCTTTATACATCAGGCACA
>NZ_JAQUVZ010000084.1 GCF_028693135.1 Methanosarcina sp. | reverse complement strand
AGGGTTTCATTGCTGTACTGGCTGTATGAAATATTTTCATAGACAGTGATTATATTCTCGGAATCGGAACTTTCTGTGTAGAGCTGCCCGCATAAATCTGAATATGCATGAGCTTGAGGCACCCGGTGAGCTCCAAGCTGCTCGGATCGGATACTGTAAGAAAAGGTCTTTTTTTCTTCAGGAGCCAGCACAAACTCCCAGCTTAAATAAGAAGAGTTGTCCGAACTCAGGCCATCACCCTCCGAAGAAGAACTATTAATTACCGTAAAGGTTGCCGGCAGCAGGTCGAGCAGCCTGACATTCACCGCTCTTTCCTGGACGTTTTTCACGGAGAGGGTTACATACACAGGACTTCCTGAAAAGCCTTCTGAACCTGCATTTTTGTAGATGTTAAGAGGTTCGACGACCTCGATTTTTACAGCTTCGGAAAGGAAGTGCTCACCGGAACCATCTTCCCAGTTCACACTTACAGTAATGTTATAATTTTCTTTTACCTCTTCTGGAAACTTAAACCGGAGTTCACAGGACTTTTTTGAACCCTTGTCAAGTATTACGTTCTCCGGGCATCCTTCCCTGACAAGGAGCCCGTCAGAGTCTAACCCAATGCTTATTTTCCCGGATTTCACCTGCCCTGTATTTCTAAGCTCCATATCAACAATTACCTCTTCACCGAGAAGATATTCGTCTTTGTCCGCGTCGAGCTCAAGTTCCAGAATCACATTCTCTTCAACATCTCTTTTTGTTTCAAATACGACCTCTGCTTTTGGGGAAAAGAGGCTGCCAAACATCGGAAGGGTTCTCTGGTCAGTGACATTGACCGCCTTCAACCTTATATTCTCACTATCCATATAGCACCAGCTGGAGCTATTATTTTCCAGGACCGCATTTCCAAAGGTCGTGCCGTTTTTCAAGACCTGAACCCAGACCATGCCATACCCATCAAATTTCAGCGCTTCCAGGGTGTAGCCATCTTTGGAAACGACGGAGTTTTCAAGCCCGAGGGTAACGGCCAGGTTGTCCCAGTCATCTTCATTTGCCGAGGCAGGCATAAGGCCTGCGAGAAGGCCTGTGAGCAGAAACAATGCAATGAAAAGAGCTGAACCTGCACAGAAATGATTTGTTCGGCTCGGCTTTTTGCTCAACTTTTTGCTCAGCTTTCTGCTCATGGCCGTTCCCCCCGGTTTCGAAACCTTATGAATAAAACTGCAGAAATAAACCCTATATCTCCGTAAACTTCAGAGAAACCGGTCTGTACTGTCTGTATTTCCTTCCCTTCATTCTGAGAACTTAGAATTGCCTGGTTAATTGGTTCTGTTTCGTTATCAGACCCTAAGGATTGTTTGAAAACTGGTTCGGGTTCATTATCAGGCCCGGAATATTGCTTGAAGTCGGAGATGGATGAAGCTTTTCCTTCAACAACAAGGAGTTCTCTTCCAGTGTTGTTTTTCCCGTCTACCGCACAAACAACTATTGTATTAGGGCCGGAAACCACAGGCACATTAGCACTCCAGCTCTCACCTGAAAGCAGGGCTATCTGCCCGTTAACATCTACTGTGAGGTTCTGGTTTGTATCTTCAACCGTCCCGCTGACTGTGAGGTATCCGGCGTCTACAAGGCTTCCATCTTCCGGAGAATCTATTTCAAGCTCAGGAGGGGTTAGATCTACAATTCTGGCAAGAAAAGGAGTGTTACAGTTGTTTACTTCACACAGTTCTTGTTTCTTATTCGTGTAGTCGACATATACTTTCAGGGCTTTCTCACCGTCACTGGCAGGATTCCAGTTGAACTCAATTGTTTTACTTTTACCCTCAGAAAGAGAAGATACGGGAACTGTAGATACAATTTCCTCATCAGCATAAAGTGCTGCCTGAAAACCATATGCAGAGTCTTTCCCTATGTTTTTGATGCTTGCTTTTATAGTGTTGTCTTTGCCTGCGTAGAGCACAGGAAGAGTAAGCCCGGAAACGATAAGATCAGAATTCCCTTCTTCCCCCGTTCCCAGACTCAGAGCAGCCAGCACCGGATGCACATAATCTTCCTCGTCTCTTTGAAACTTGAGTTCGTTGTCATCTTCGGCAAGAAAATCCAGTACATCAAAGAATTTGAAATCAAAATAACTTTTTGAATTTGCGATGTCGTTTTTATTCTCCCCATCCAGGAGCTGCTCGTCGTTAAAGTAGAGGGAGTCTTCAAGCCCAGGGCTTCCGCAGAGGTAAACTACAGCAAGGTTTGCAGTCTTGTACTTATCCACATCCACTTTCCCCGAGAAGTCCGCATATGCTTCATCATGCGTTGACGATATATCTTCACTCCCCCCTTTCCCGTGAAGGTTTATGTTTCCTTCTTCAACCCAGTACTTTGTATTCTGCCCTTCTTTATCTTCATATACTGCAGCAAGGATTATGCCGTAGATTTTACCGTCAATGTCCCCTCCGGTTCTGGCTTCTACTGATACGGGCCCGGTACTTAGGTTCGTGCCTATATCATAGGCCACCCAGTATACCCCATGCCCTGCACAGTATATAGAAGGATTCTGACCTTCATCATCTCCCTTATCTGCTTTACCTTCAAGATCCAGGCTTTCAAACTTTTTCCCGCCAATCGAAAGATCAAGCGTCCCTGTTTTCGTATCTGATCCTCCCCATACCCCCACATATACCCTGGACCATGTTACGGAATCTCCCGGGACATTGAATTCCTGCATATAAGGAGTTTTTTTAAGACCCTCCCCTCCGTCAATGTACAGCCCACCTTTTACCGTACCTGATGTGATTTCAACCAGCTCGTCCTGTTCAGGGGTACCTTCAAAATTGTAAGTTGCCAGGCATGGAGAAATATACATAAAAAGAATAAGAGTTCCTGCAACGTACAGGAAAAACCTGCTCAAGTTCCTGCTCTTTGACAACATATTAATCTCCAGCCCCCTTCAATGTCAGTTATTTTAAGCTTCTGCCAATTTTAACGACACTGAGCACGGGTTTTTAAGAAATATAGCGGCATTGTTTTCAGGATAATAGCGACATCGTTTTGGATATTTCAATTGAACCCCATTTCGCACAAATGTTAATTTTTGTTATACTTTATATATTATTTGTATATCAATTTTTCTAATTAATGTTATTTTATTTTAAAAAAATTATTATTTATTAAGACTTAATTATTAAAAAATTAGAGTTTTTCAAAATGATTAGTTAAATGCTTCAACTAAATGAAAACGAAAACCTCAAACTCAATGGAAAAAATAGAGGTGAATTTCACCCACTTTTCCGGTTTGATTTCTTTAAGGTTCCAAAGCATTGGTTTGCGTATTATATGAAAAGGTCAGACATTTTCGTTTGATTCTACAGTTGTGAGCTTTGAGAATTTTACCCCTTTGAGGGCCATCATAGCTTCGGAAAGCTCTGCTATTTCTTTACCATCCCCGTTTAGAACAACTACTTCAAAACAGTCTTCGTGGTCGAGGTGAATATGCATTGAAGACTTAATCAGGTGAGAGTAGTGATGTTGGATATCTGTAAGGGCATTTGAAAGCCCGTGTTTTGTGTAATCGAAAATAAATCCAAGTGTTCCGACGCGATGGCCTTTAATATCATTCATCCACTCGTAATAGGAAATATAACTCCTGATGGCATCTCTTATGCCTTCCGAGCGAGAAGAATAACCTCTGTTTTCAATAATCCCATCAAATTTATCAAGAAGAGTATCGGGAAGGGAAACCCCTATCCTCATAAGTTCTGTTTCTATCATATCACCCACCAGGGAATTTTAAATTTATCAGAATGATACTACTTTAGTTATGATACGTATTACTATATATGTTTTATTCACTTACTAGGGAAAATAAAAGAGTCGAGGGAGAGAAAAAATATGAGATATCACTAACAAATAATAGAATTAATGTTGGAATGAAATCCCGAAGCATCTATGTTAAAATGCACATTTCGAACCCCTGCCAATATAGGACAATAATGTTTGACTATTGGATATTTTATTGACCTTATATCAACAAAATGACTTTTTAGTATAGCATAGTAGCACAAGAGTACCAGGGTTCGAAATGTGCATTGAAAACATCTTCAGTATAACACCTGCTTTTTTCCAGGATCTGGAAAGCCATTTTTCTCATCTCCACCGACCAGATTATCCTTAGAATTTACACTCCGACCCCGAATACAATGCGTATTCCGGATCCCTGAAAGATGGGAAGAATAGTATTCGAATGTTGGTGTTTTGCTAATCCCACACCAGCAAAATGTCCAGTGGTACATTAAATTTATACAAAAGCGCCAGAACAGGTTTTGGGGTTAAACAGAAAATTGAGGTTAATAAAGGCTATTGCTGCTGATTAAATCGGATATATAGATACAAAAGATTTCTTTGAATAATGTATTTTTCTTCATGATCGTAATACAAATAATTAATATAATAACATTAAATACCATAAAAATAAGGAAAAGTATTAAATATAAGCTGATCATACATTCATATGTCTATACGAACAGACAAAATAAAGGAAAACGCCTCCTAAATCTATGAATAGAACTTGCAACGCTAGATATTCCTCACCTGTAAGTGCAAACAGGTGGGGAATATCAGGTGCAAGGGTAGAGCAGATAAATTCTGGTTCTTTGCTCAATTAAATCTTTTTTGAAATCTTTTCAAAATGTCGCCTGAAAACTCCAGTTTATTTAGCTTTTCAGGAGAAGCGAATTTGACAGAGAGAATAAGTTATTGAATCCAGGATAAAAAAATCACATTTAAATCTGACCAGAAAAGGCGAATGTACCCATTTGCAAAATTAATGAAACTATTCAACTCAGGCAAAAACGGGCAGTGTGCCAATTTTTCTGGAAAATTACAAATTTTAAAAAATTATCGAATCGAAAGCTCGATATTAATAGACCCGTTTCATGCATTGTATACAAAAACTTTACTTTGAATTGTCGGATAAGTCAAGGGGATTACTCCCCCCTTCTCTCCTAAGAACCGTACGTGAAAGTCTCCCTTCATACGGCTCAAGCATTTTCTAACCCTTTCTGTATTGGGCGACAGTTATTAG
>NZ_JAQUVZ010000054.1:22749-24720 GCF_028693135.1 Methanosarcina sp. | reverse complement strand
AGGTATTGGCTTGGCAAAAATTCAGAAATAACAAAAACTCGAAGGTTAATTGGCAATTCACAACCGAGGATGCAAGAATAAAATTGTCGCGCCTTTATCCGACACTTGAGGATTGACGCGACACTAGCCTCATCCATTGAAATTCCAAGAGCAGAAGGTACGGTTAATTCTGGAATAACTTCTCAGGCGACTGGGATTTTATCTTTAGAGAATGTTTTACCAGTTATTAATATGAGCCTTAGTTCTGAGAATATTGACACCGAAATTTCTAATGTAGGAAGCATCAGTATTGCTGGAGCAAATATCCCATTGGGTGGACTCATTCTAATTCTCAAAAAAATGTATAAATCACAAAATTCGAGCAAATATATTACAGGAAGTCTACAAAAATATAATTCAGACATTTGTTTGATCGGAATGATGGAGGGTCGAAAGCAATATAGCTGGGAACTCAGTAATAAAAAGATTAAATCAAATGGTGAAGACAAAATTCGTGATCTAGTTAAAGACTTGACTTTTTGGATTATTCATGATTTATCTATGGAGCGGAGTAAGAGTAGTAAAGATGTAGATTCGCTTCAGGCAAAAACATGGGAAGGTTTTAAACACTGTACCGAAGCTATTGATTATTATCTCCGTTACATAAATAGTGGGAAAATTGAGCACCTTGAAAATGCTCGAAAAAATTGTATTGAAGGTTTAGAGATTGAAAAAGCCTATTCTTTGCTTTTTAAATTATTCTTCTCTGTAGGTGTTGAATATTCTCGTAATAAAGATTATTATTTTTCAGAAGATGTTTTTAATCGGTGCATTAAACTTAGACCCAAAGAAGAAAAGGTATACAACACTTTAAGTAATGTCCTTATTAACCTTGGTCGTAATGAAGAAGCTTTAGAAGCCGCAGATAAGGCAATAGAAGAACTAAAAACTGATCTTGACAGAGTTTGGTTAATCAAAAGTTATGTTCTTGCTAATGTTGGTCTCAATAAACAAGCTTGGGAAGCTCTCCATCAATGCATTAAACTTAGACCCAAAGAAGAAAAGTTATACAATACTTTAAGAGTTTTTCTTACTAACCTTGGCCGTAATGAAGAAGTTTTAGTAGCCGCAGATAAGGCAATTGAGTATTCGGAAGCTACAAATATTGCAATCGAAGAACTAATAATTGATCTTGACAAGGTGTGGTTAAACAAAAGTTTTGCTCTTTTTGCTCTTATTAACCTTGGTCATAACAAAGAAGCTTTGAATGTTTCAGCTAAGGCAATAGAAGAACTAAAAACCGATCATTACTATGCTTGGGTAAACAAAAGTTTAGCTTTTGCTAACCTTGGTTGTTATGAAAAAGCTTTAAAAGCTACAGATAAGGCAATAGAACTAAACCCAGATTTCTCTCTAACATGGTCTAATAAAAGTTTTTTTCTTGCAAACCTTGATCGTAATGATGAAGCTTTGGAAGCTGCAAATAAGGCAACAGAGCTAAAACCTGATTTTGCTACGGCTTGGGTAAACAAGAGTTTCACTCTTGTCAAGCTTGATCTATATAAAGAAGCTTTAATAGCTGTAGTTGAAGCAATAAATATAGACCCAAGTATTTCCGTGGCGTGGTTAAACAAAAGTTATGTTCTTGCTAACCTTGGTCGTAATGAAGAAGCTTTGGAAGCTGCATGTGAGGCAATAAAGATAGACCCAAGTCTTTACCGTGCGTGGGTAAACAAAAGTTATGTTCTTGCTAACCTTGGTCGTAATGAAGAAGCTTTGGAAGCTGCATGTGAGGCAATAAAGATAGACCCAAGTCTTTACAGTGCGTGGGTAAACAAAAGTTCTGTTCTGTCCAAACTTGGTCGTAATGAAGAAGCTTTGGAAGCTGCATGTGAGGCAATAAAGATAGACCCAAGTCTTTACAGTGCGTGGGTAAACAAAAGTTCTGTTCTGTCCAAACTTGGTCATTATGAAGAAGCTTTGGAAGCTGCA
>NZ_JAQUVZ010000054.1:0-22649 GCF_028693135.1 Methanosarcina sp. | reverse complement strand
TAATGAAGAAGCTTTGGAAGCTGCATGTGAGGCAATAAAGATAGACCCAAGTCTTTACAGTGCGTGGGTAAACAAAAGTTCTGTTCTGTCCAAACTTGGTCATTATGAAGAAGCTTTGGAAGCTGCATGTGAGGCAATAAAGATAGACCCAAGTCTTTACAGTGCGTGGGTAAACAAAAGTTCTGTTCTGTCCAAACTTGGTCATTATGAAGAAGCTTTGGAAGCTGCAAATAAAGCTATAGAGATAAAAAAAGATTATGCTGAGGCATGGTCTAACAAAAATCTTGCTCTTCGTAATCTTGGTCGTCATGAAGAAGCTTTGGAAGCTGCAAATAAAGCTATAGAGATAAAAAAAGATTATGCTGAGGCATGGTCTAACAAAAGTTTTGCTCTTTCCAACCTTGGTCATTATGAAGAAGCTTTGGAAGCTGCAAATAAAGCTCTAGAGATAAAAAAAGATTATGCTGAGGCATGGTCTAACAAAAATCTTGCTCTTCGTAATCTTGGTCGTCATGAAGAAGCTCTGAAAGCTATTCAAAAAGTACGTGAAATAAAGGGAATTTAAAAGTAAAAAGTTTGAGGGGAGTAAAATATATGCCTTACGAAAACAAAGAATATGCTAAAATATGGTTAATTGAAGGTATAAGCTATTCTGATATTGGTTTAAATGAAGAAGCTTTGGAAGCATATGAAAGGGCTATTGAGCTAGATCCTGATTGTGCTGAGGCATGGTGTAACAAAAGTTCTGCTCTTGCAAAACTTGTTCGCAATGAAGAAGCTTTGGAAGCTGCAAATAAATCTATAGAGCTTGATTCTGATTGTGCTGAGGCATGGTGTAACAAAAGTTTTGCTCTTTCCAACCTTGGTCGTAATGAAGAAGCTTTGGAAGCTGCATGTGAGGCAATAAAGATAGACCCAAGTCTTTACAGTGCGTGGTGTGACAAAAGTTCTGCTCTTGCAAAACTTGGTCGTAATGAAGAAGCTTTGGATGCTGCAAATGAAGCTATAGGGATAAAACCAAGTTTTTACATGGCTTTGGTGAACAAAAGTTTAGCTTTAGCTAACCTTGGTCGTTATGAAGAAGCTTTGGAAGCTGTAGATAAAGCTATAGAGATAAAACCCGATTGTGTTGAGGCATTGTGTAACAAAAGTTTTGCTCTTTCCAAACTTGGTCGTAATGAAGAAGCTTTGGAAGCTGCAAATGAAGCTATAGAGATAAAACCAAGTTTTTACATGGCTTTGGTGAACAAAAGTTCTGTTCTTTCCAAACTTGGTTGTAACAAAGAAGCTTTGGAAGCTGCAAATGAGGCAACAGAGCTAGATCCTGATTGTGCTAAGGCATGGTGTAACAAAAGTTCTGTTCTTTCCAAACTTGGTTGTAACAAAGAAGCTTTGGAAGCTGCAAATAAAGCTATAGAGATAAAAACCGATTATGCTGAGGCTTGGGTAAACAAAAGTTTTGCTCTTTCCAAACTTGGTCGTAATAAAGAAGCTTTGGAAGCTGCAGATAAAGCTATAGAGGTAAAACCTGATTGTGCTGAGGCATGGTCTAGAAAAGGTGTTGCTCTTTTTAATCTTAAGACATTTGGCAGATCTTTGGAACATTTTGAAAAGGCCACATCTTTAAACTCAAAATTTGCTGAAGCATGGAAATATAAAGGTGATGTTCTTACAAAACTTGGTCGAAAAGAGGAAGCTTCGCAATCATATGAAAAGAGCGAGAAATAAAGGCTCTTCGTCATTCTCTATGGACTAGGTGACTTTCACTTCAAGCCCGTGTTGGTTTTTGTGATGGCTTCACACACAAAGCAACGAAGAGCCGAAATAAAAGGGTCCTCAACTATTCTATGATTTTATAGCCAGTTGGAATAACTGAGGACGTGTGAGGAACTTTGTTTTCTGTTTTGGAATTGTAAACTGTTGCGTTAACATACCCTTTGCTTGCAGCGGGGTGCGCCAGCACAACTTTGGTTTTTCGCTGGCGGACTCCTCCCGATCATCCCCACGAACCGTTTACAAAATCGAAGTTCTCCTCTTCCCAAAGCCTTTCAGTTGCTTTCTGAAAGATTTATGAGGTGGAGGCCGGGATTTTTTCAGAGAAGTAGAAGGTGGAGGGGCGGCTTTTTTTTAATTTTAGGAATAGTAGGTTGTGCTGGAGATGGGATACAACAATATTACTATAGTTTTTCGTTCGTAGGATCGCTTTGATTTAACCCCTTAAGTCCTCCTGTCCTGACTCTTTCTCTATTTTGCCTATAGTAAAAGAAGTTCACATAGAGACGAAATATTTCTGTTCATTATAATAATTTTGAAATCAATATTTATTTTCAAATTCGAAGATACTGGCAATCACTTTTTTGCTATTTTTGTCCAGATTTTGACCTAATTTTCTCCAAGTCTCAATTTTCTTTTTGAAATTGGCGCAAACTCTTATTTTTTCTCTCTTGATCTCTTTCTTTTTCTCATCGCTAACATCAGAATAGACTACAACCCAGGGAATTATCTTTTTTTCAGAGTCATTAAAGGCTTCTATTTTGTTTTTTACTTGTTTTACAACTTTCTGTGAACTATGTATAGCTACCTTACATTCAAATATGTAGACATATTCCTCATTTTCAAAATAAACATCAATCTGCTCATTTCTGATTTTTACATCAGAGTATATTATGTCACCATCTTTCGATTTGTTTTCAACTAGCCAGTTGAAGAATAAGTACTCAAAGAATTTTCCTTTTGTATCACCTATAAACCCATCTTCCTTTGATTTTATGGACTGAACAATGCACTTGCTAAGTTCATATGAGGATTCTGGAATTGATCGGCGGCCTTGAATTTCAGTTTTATTGAAAGTGATTTCATCGTTTACATCCAAAAGATTGGAATAAATATCAATATTAGAGGTGTGTGAAGCATTTTTATCGATTAAGTACTCAATAAAAATATTTTTATCCAAAATAATTTCCTTTACTTTTAAGGAACCTTCTTGCAAAAATTTGTTTATAAACATCTCTGCTTCGTGGTGCAAAGATCCTCCAAAACCAGAGTAATCTGTTGCACAATCTAAAAAAATCAACCACCCAGAATAATCTGCAATACCAGTGCTTCCAATGGCCTCAATTAAAATTCCATAACTATAATCAAATCCCTCTACGCCCCCTACTGGATGCTTAAATCTCAAAACGAATACTTCATCATCGTTTCCAAAATATCTCTTCCTTCTTATGTTACCAATCAATGTAGAAGTAAATGCAGGAACCCCATTGAATACCGGAGTCTTACTATTATCTAATACATCTACTCCATACCACAGGAAATAATAATCGAGTTTTTTGTGTGCTGACTCTTTATCTGTTTTAGAGAGGTATTCAGGGTCTTTTAGAGTGTATTTTGTGAGGTAATTTTCGATCACATTTTTGTTGAAGTTTTCGCAAAATAAGATTGAATCAAATAAAATATTGAATTTAAATTCTTTGTTCAGTTCGCCTTCAAGTAGTTCAATTATTTCACTTTTAATTATTCCAAAAAATGTATCTAAAGAACCCCATTTATCAATTTTAGATCTTAAAGGCTTTAGGTTTGGCCATGGGAATTCATCCTCTGATTCTTGAGGATATAGTTCATGTGCTTTATGTAAATTGCTCACTGATAACTCTTGAAATCTCTGCTCCCCAAGCAAAACATACCACAAATATTGCAATGTGTATGCGTATCCCGCATATGATTTTTCAGCTTTTTCCTCCGACATATCTGATTTCAAAATCGGAACCATATAAGCTAATGGAACACCATGTTGGAGGTCGTTTAAATATATGTACGTTTTCAAAATTGTTGCTGAATTTAAAGCAAAATTTTTAGGAAGCCCGTGGACTGAAACTATTTGATTTTCATAAATTTTCTCGAATGCTTTTAATAAGTCCTCTATATCATTGATAGAGACAGTTAGTTCTTCCCAGCTGGTTGAGTTCCTGATGTTCTTTGTCTCCTCCCAGATATTTTTTATGAAAATTGTTTTTTCGCACGTATTTGGTATATCGTAAATATCAGTTCCAACAAATCTCGCCCTGTAAAAAACATAATCCTCTTCTATATCTAAGGAATTCTCCAAAATGATTGTATCAATGAGTCCTCTAAAACAAGTATTCAGGAAAAAAACGTATCCATCTAGTAATTCGTTATATTTCACTAGACCGTGATACTCTTTTAACCATCTTTTAAAAGAAATTAAATCAGTTACAATACTCAATATGTTATAGAATGAGCAAAAATCATCAGCATCTCGGCTTTTAAATTCTATATCCTCTTTATTTACCACTACTTACACCAATTATTCTAGACGCCAAAGGTTTAAAATCATTTTCATAAAATTTGTTAAGTAAGAATTTTAATCAGTTAACTTTTCGATTAGATCTTTTCTGCTAATCATCCCCCTCTTACTCCACCTTCCCCATAATCTCACCCCAGCACCCCACCAATTTCTGGGCATCTGCATGAGACATGTATATCCTCGTCCCGTTAACCACAACTTTATCCCCTTTCCTGACGTCGGATATTTAGAGAAAGTCTACGAAAACATTCTCTGGAGTTTTTAATCAATCCACCCCAATCCACCCCAATCCACCCAAAATCCTGAAACTCCTTCAAAATAATCCCTCGCCCAACCTTTCCAATAAATCAACTCGAAAACCCGCCCCCAAAAATAAGTTTCCCACCCGGCTCCCCTCCAAACTAAAAGCCCGCCGCCGGAAATTTTCATGCAATTTTTCACTCCGGCGGAAGCTGGCTGATTTTATCAGAAATTACATGCCAGAGGGAAATGATCAGAATTTAGATAATCCTTTTTAAACATTACATTACCATTTAACATTCGTTTATAAGGAGTAGTAAAATGCCAACGAAAGCTATATAAATGAACTTACAAATATCTAACTTATATGGAGAAAAGTCAGCTTCGCCAGGTAATAATTGACCAGCAGGCCTCTTTCAGGAAAGAGGAGGAGCTTGTTTTCCGGGATGTTGAGCTTGAGAGATACCTCAGGGGGGATGAAATCGTTATCATCTCGGGGATCAGGCGGTGTGGGAAGAGTTCGCTTTTGAAGTTGATAGCCGGGCAGCTTGAGGGAGTTAAGTTTTATGTGGACTTCGATGATATCCGGCTTTCTGATTTTGAGGTCAGGAATTATCAGGATTTGCAGGATCTGGTGATTGAGCTTTATGGGAAGGAGATGGAGAAAAGTGAGACGGAGCAGGTGTATTATTTTTTTGATGAGATACAGAACGTGCCGCTCTGGGAAAGGTGGCTGAACAACCTCTACAAAGGAGGCAAAAAGGTATTTGCCACGGGTTCAAATTCTCAGCTCCTCAGTTCGGAAATATCTACCTTCCTGACAGGGAGAAACAAAGTGCTCAAGCTCTTTCCTTTTTCCTTCAGGGAATTCCTCCGCCTGAAGGGAACCGGAGTTACAGAAGAAGAACTCAAATCTGACCTGCTTACCAGTTCTCAAAAAGCCGTCTTATTCAGGAATTTTCTGGAATACTTTGAAAATGGAGGCTTTCCGCTTGTCCTGAAGAACGGAGATCTCGAACTCTCCAGGGGGTATTTTGAAGATATCCTCAACAAAGACATTCTGATCCGTTACAATATAAAAGAAGTGGGAGCTCTCAAAGACATTATACTGTTTCTGCTTTCTAATGTGGGTAGAGTGTATTCCTATTCCACATTAAGAAGCATAAGCGGGATAAAGAGTTTAAGCACGATCAAAAACTACCTTGATTATTTCCAGAATGTGTTTTTGCTCTATCAGCTCCCAAGGTTTGACTATTCCCTAAAAAAGCAGAAGATTTCACCTTCCAAGGTCTATGCTATAGACAATAGTTTTCTGAAGACAGTAGCTTTCAATTTCTCCGAGAATAAAGGACAGAGACTGGAAAACCTTGTCTTCGTTGAACTGACTAGAAGAGAGAAAGAAGTGTACTACCATTCCGGGAAAAAAGAATGTGATTTTGTGCTAAGAGAAGGGCTGCGGATTAGTGAGGCAATTCAGGTTTCAGTAGACCTTAACACTCCGGAAACAAAGAAGAGGGAAATAGAAGGAATCACAGAGGCTATAACGGCTTATAAACTGGACAATGGGCTTATCCTGACGCTTGAAGAGGAAGACATAATGGAAGTAGAAGGAAAAAAAATCTTGATAAAACCAGTATGGAAATGGTTACTTGAGTGAAAAATACATTCAGTTTTTCTTGAAACATCTAGAATGGGGGAGGCTATCTAAGTGTGCCTAGCTAAATAAGCTTCCAGCTCAGAAGTCGTATGGTACCCTGTTTTTAAGAATCATCGAAACTCAAACCAACCATGAATTCAGAAAATCCTGCAAAACAAACCGGTACCCGACCTGTTCAAAAATCGATTCAAAAAAGTGACCCTGCAAAATAAGTTTTCCGCCCGGCCTCCCTCCTTACTAAAAGCCCGCCACCGGGAATTTTCATGCCCTTTTTCACTCCAACGGAAGCTGGCTGATTTTTCTCAGAAATTACAGGCCACAGGGAAATGATCAGAATTTAGATGTCCCTTTTTAAACCTTACATTGCCATTTCACATTCATTTATAAATACTTATAAAATGCCAGCGAAAGCCTATATAAATTCAATAAAGCGGGTTTAGAGGGTAGTTACTGAAAATCATAAGCAGAAGAATAGCTTTAAAATACATTCCCATTTGATATAGCCACATAATAATTATAAATAATTCAGGATAAATAATAAATATTTTATAGAGGAAAGATAATTGAAAATTGTATCAACGGATTAGTATTAAGAATAATATATTCTAGGTGGTTTATATAAGTGGGGGTAATTATATTACTATACTCATTGATTTTTGAGATCTGGACACCGGGCATCTCAAACTGAAAATGAGCAATACTCAAAAAGAAAAACAGGTCGTGGGAGTAGAATTAAAAAATCAAACGCAAAGACAAAATTGCTTGTTTTGTAGGATTTGAGTAATACTACCTCACTACCCCAAAGAGCGACTCTAAAAATAAACAAGCCTCCCTCCCCTCCTGAGCGAAAGTCCGCCGCCGGAAACAAATCCCCAAAACTATTCATTCCGGCAGCAATTTGAGTGAAGGATAATTTTCCTTCACCCATCTTTCTCAGTTTTCTTCGTCCTCTTCTACCTCGTCTTTTACCTCGTCTTCTACCTCGTCTTCTACTTCGACTTCGACTTCGTCTTCAAGGTATTCGACATCTTCAAGTTCTTCAAACTCTTCGGCTTCGTCCTCCTCATCCTCTATTCCAGAGCCTGCTTGTTCTGCTTTTCTGGCTCTGAGGGTGGTCAGTTTCAGCTGCCTTTCGTCTTCTTCTTCGGCTTTGATCCTGGCCATTCCTACCACTTTGTCCCCGGGCTTAATGTTCATGATTCTTACACCCTGGGTGTTTCTCCCTTGGACAGAGATGCCTTTTGCCGGTATGCGTATGATGATGCCTTCTGCGCTCGTGAACATCAGTTCATCATCTTCAGCCACGGATTCGACGTTGGAGACTGAGCCGTTCCTGAGGTTTGTGACGATTGTAATCACACCTTTTCCACCACGGCGGTGGGCAGGGTACTGGGAGTATTCCGTCCTTTTGCCAAAGCCTTTTTCGGTTACTGTCAGGAGGGTTGTGGTCTCGTCGACCTTGTCCACGCTGACCACCTCGTCGTCAGGACCGTCAAGAGTCATGCCGCGGACTCCTCTTGCAGTTCTGCCCATCGGACGGACGTTTTCTTCGGAGAAGCGGATGGCTTTGCCTTTCTTCGAGACCATCACAATTTCCTGCTTTCCTTCGGTAAGGAGGACTTTCACAAGCTCGTCCCCTTCGTCCAGGCTGACTGCGATGATGCCGGCTTTCCGCGGGTTCCTGAACTCCGAGAGCGGGGTCTTCTTGATCGTGCCTGCCCTTGTTGCCATCAGGAGGAATCTGTCTTCAGCAAACTCTTTTGCAGGGATCATTGCATTGACCATTTCGCCTTCCTGAAGCTCAAGAAGGTTTACTATGGCTTTGCCTCTCGACTGGCGGGAGCCTTCAGGGATCTCGTAGACCTTCTGCCAGTAGAGCCTGCCACGGTTTGTAAAGAAGAGAATATAATTGTGGGTTGACGAAACGAAGAGGTTTTCCACAAAGTCTTCTTCCTTCGTTTCCATGCCAATAATCCCTCTGCCTCCACGGCGCTGCATGGTGTAGGTGTCAAGAGGAATGCGCTTTATGTAGCCACTGCTTGTGATTGTGACCACAACATCTTCTTCAGGGATCAGGTCTTCATCAGTCACATCTTCTGTGTACTGAATAATCTTTGTCCTGCGGGCGTCCCCATACTTTGCCCTGAGTTCAAGGAGTTCAGTCCTGATAATTTCGTACTTTATCTCATCGCTTTCCAGGATCTTCCTGAGTTCCAAGATCACTTTTACGAGGCTTTCCAGTTCCTCAAGGATTTTCTTTGTCTCAAGCCCTGTCAGGCGCTGCAGGCGCATTTCCAGGATAGCCTTTGCCTGAACCTCATCAAGGGCAAAATTGTCAATTAAGCCCTTTTTCGCTTCATCGCCGTTTGCAGAGCCCTTAATCAGGGCAACCACTGCGTCTATATTGTCAAGGGCAATCCTTAACCCTGCAAGGATATGGGCTCTTTCCTCGCTCTTCCTGAGATCGTAAAGCGTCCGTTTCTGGATAATTTCCATCCTGTATTCCAGGTAGATCTCCAGAAGTTGTTTCAGGTTTAGCTCTATGGGTTTCCCGTCCACAAGGGCAAGATTGATTACCCCAAAACTTGTCTCCATCTGGGTGTGCTTGTAGAGCTGGTTTAAGATAACATTGGCATTTGCGCCCCTTGAAAGCTCAACTACAACCCGTATTCCGTCCCTGTCAGACTCGTCCCTCAGGTCGGAAATTCCGACAATTACCTTATCCCTGGCAAGCTGAGCAATGTTTTCAATCAGTCTCGACTTGTTAACCTGGTAAGGAAGTTCAGTAACTATAATCTGCTGCCTGTCTTTTTTAAGCTCCTGAATTTCGGCAACTGACCTGATCTTTATCGGACCTCTTCCTGTTGTGAATGCAGACCTTATGCCTGCTGTCCCGAGAATGTGCGCACCTGTAGGAAAGTCCGGACCCTTTACCACGGTCATCAGTTCCGAAATTGATGTGTCCGGGTTTTCAATAAGCATCAGGGTCCCATCGATAACTTCTCTTAAGTTATGGGGCGCCATATTCGTTGCCATTCCAACGGCAATTCCGGTTGACCCGTTGATAAGGAGGTTTGGAAGCTTTGCAGGGAGGACTTCCGGCTCTTCCATGGACCCGTCATAGTTAGGCCTGAAGGGCACCGTCTCTTTATCAATGTCAGCCAGCATCTCCTCTGCAATTCTGTCCATACGGATTTCGGTATATCGCATGGCAGCAGCTGAATCTCCGTCAATGGACCCGAAGTTTCCCTGCCCGTCAATTAAAGGATAACGGAGTGAGAATTCCTGCACCATCCGCACGATACTGTCATAAACTGCAGTGTCTCCATGCGGGTGGTACTTACCAAGTACGTCTCCCACAACACGCGCGGACTTTTTGTAAGATTTGTCGTGGGTAATCCCTGCCTCTTTCATGGAAAAAAGAATCCTGCGGTGGACAGGCTTTAAGCCGTCGCGGGCATCGGGGAGAGCCCTTCCGACGATTACGCTCATTGCATAGTTAATGTAGGAGCGTTTCATCTCGTCTTCAATAAGGATGGATGTGACTCCTGTCCTTTCGGGTTCTTCATCCGGCTCTTCGGGGGCAGGGTCGGCTCCGGTTTCCTGTTCTTCGAATCCGGGTTCCTGATCCGATTCTCCGGGTGTAGGGCTGGATACTAAATCTTCATCTTCGGTTTTTTCTTCTGCTTCGGGTTCTTCATCCGGTCCTTCCGGAATAAGGCTTGTCTGGTAAGATTTTTTCAATTCTGCTTCGGATTTATTTTCATCGTCACGTTCTGCCATTTTTCACCACCTCAGATGTCCAGCTCCACAACCTCTTTAGCATGCGTTTCGATGAAGTTCCTGCGTGGTTCTACCTCGTCTCCCATAAGGATACGGAAGATATCATCCGCGCGGATTGCATCTTCCAGAGTAACCTGCAAAAGAGTCCGGCTCTCCGGATTCATAGTGGTTTCCCAGAGCTGTTCGGGGTTCATTTCTCCAAGACCTTTGTAACGCTGGATGGCGAGTCCTTTTTCCCCGATTTCCGTTTTCTTTTCGTCCAGCTCTTTGTCAGAATACACGTAGTAATCCGCCTTTCCTTTCTTTACACGGTAAAGAGGCGGCTGGGCGATGTATACATACCCGGCGTCAATCAGGGGCCGCATATAGCGGAAGAACATCGTAAGAAGAAGAGTTCTGATATGCGCTCCGTCTACATCGGCATCGGTCATGATAATGACCTTGTGGTAGCGGGCGTTTTCCAGAGAAAAGTCCTCGCTGACTCCTGTCCCTATGGCTGTAACCAGGGAAACAATTTCGTTGTTTTTCAGAATCTTTGCAAGCCTTGATTTCTCGACGTTCAGGATCTTACCCCTGAGAGGTAGAATCGCCTGAAAACTCCGGTCTCTACCCTGTTTCGCCGAACCACCTGCAGACTCCCCTTCAACTATATAAATCTCACAGGCTGCAGGGTTCTTCTCAGAGCAGTCCGCAAGCTTTCCGGGCAGGGTGCTGACCTCGAGTGCGTTCTTTCTGCGGGTAAGTTCCCTTGCTTTTTTTGCAGCTTCCCTGGCTCTCTGGGCAAGGAGGGCTTTTTCAAGGATAATATTTGCAACCTTAGGGTTCTCCTCAAAATATTCCGAAAGCCCATCTGTTACAAGGGAATCAACTATCCCTTTTACGTCACTGTTTCCAAGCCTTGTCTTGGTCTGCCCCTCAAACTGGGGTTCCATAAGCTTGACGCTGATGATTGCAGTCAGCCCTTCCCTTACGTCGTCTCCGGTCAGCTTTGCGTCTTCTTTGGAGAGCTTGTTGGATTTTATATAATCATTAGCGACCCTCGTCAGGGCGGTCTTGAAACCGATGATATGAGTTCCACCTTCGTGGGTATTGATATTATTTGCAAAGGAGTACACGTTCTCTGCATAGCTATTTGTGTACTGCATCGCAATTTCTACGACCATATCGTCTCTTTGCCGCTCAAAATAAATCGGTTTTTCGTGGAGAGACTGCTTTTTCTTGTTCAGGTACCCCACAAATTCCACTATTCCCCCTTCATAAGCGAAAGTATCTGCCTCCCCGTCCGGGCTTCTTAAATCCTTCAAGCTGATGGTAAGGCCCCGGTTAAGGAAAGCAAGTTCTCTTAACCTGTTTGAGAGGATATCGTACTGGAAGTCTGTGGTCTCAAAGATTTTTGTATCGGGTTTGAAAGTGATTTTTGTACCCTGAAGGTCTGAAGTCCCTATTTCCTGAACATCAGCCTCTGGCTTTCCACGGATATAGCGCTGGAAATACTTCTTTCCGTCTCTGCTCACTTCTACTTCCAGCAGTTCCGAAAGGGCGTTTACAACAGAAACCCCTACTCCATGCAGTCCTCCGGAAACTTTGTAGGTATTCTTGTCGAACTTCCCACCGGCATGCAGAACGGTCATAACGACTTCAAGGGCTGATTTCTTGTGAAATGGATGGGTGTCGATGGGAATACCTCTCCCATTGTCCAGAACCGTCACGCTGCCATCGAGATTGATCGTAACATCGACTTTAGTACAGAAGCCCGCAAGGGCTTCATCAATACTGTTGTCTACAACTTCATAGACTAGGTGGTGGAGCCCGCGGCCATCCGTGCTCCCTATGTACATACTGGGACGTTTTCGAACAGCTTCCAGGCCTTCGAGTACCTGGATGTGCGAAGCGTCATAAACCTGTTTATCACTCATTTTGGTTTATTCTCCATAAAAATCTGGTAAAATTATTGATTTGAAATCTCATGACATGTGATACATTTTTAAAAACTCGCTTTAAAACTCGCAGGAAAAATATGTTCAAAATAGAACCTTAGAAATCGTGTAAATTCTCTAAGCCTTCGCTTTTTATCATGGTATTTTTATATTTAATTTCCTGTTTCTACCATGAACAAGATTCAACATGTACTCATACATTTTAAGCCTTTAGATTAGCCGCAGATTTAACATGATTTTTCTGTCCTGACTTCCTCTGAAGAGGCAGTTTTTAGCATAATTTTACGTCCAGATATGCCCTTTTCAGACTAATTTTTAAATATGTCTTTGGTTTAAATAAATATTTGCTGTTCCACAGGGAAAAATTTACTTTTTCAGGGTAGTCAGGGCATAACTTGCATCATTCTAGAAGTCTCAAAAAGTATTTTTGGAGCAGAGTTCCGGTTCTTTATACCATGCCCAGGTCTTTCAGCCGGTTAGGAAGATATACCTCGGTTACAAAGTCCAGACCTTTTCCTGCGAAAGCCTGCTGTTCAGCCTTCTTGCCTATATCGAGCTGGAGCTTTATCTGCTCTTTCCAGTAATCAGACTCAAAACGGGGGTCGGAAAGTTCACTCCGGAGTGCACTTACGTCCTGCTCGGTGAGCTTGTCAGTTGAGAGTTCATATTCCACGATATCCGAAGGCTGGAGCCCCAGGAATTTGGCTGCCGGGGTTGCCATGAATTCCGAAAGGTGAGCGCTTTTTATGGCTCCGTAGGCAACAGATGCATAGATCCTGTAAGACCAGGGGTCACCGTCAGTAAAAACTGCTACAGGGATCTCCAGTTCCTCGTTCATGCGCTTGATCATCCTGCGGGTTGACCGAGCCGGCTGGCCCTTCAGGTGGACAAGAATTGCATTATAAGCCTCATCAAACCCGTTTTCCATCAGTCGTGCATACATACCACCGGTCTCTATGGCTATAATCATGCTTGCGTCATGATTCTTAAACTCGATATTTTCCACATTGAAGGGGATCTGGTATCCCCCTTCCCCTACGTCCTTCTGGCAGTGGATATTACGCACTCCGCGCTTTGTCTGTTCCGAGATCTCAATCGGCCCGAACATAGTAGCCCCATCTTCTTCAGGGCGCATGTGGAAATACTCCCTCTGGAGACTGGTCAGGAGTTCCAGGTCTTCGATCAGGCGGTCACTTTCAGCCTGTTCCTTGAACTTGGCAGCGTCCCAGCCCTCGGAGATGTAATAAAGTTCTCGAAGTGTTGAGCCGCGGTTCTGAGCAAGGTGCTCGTTTATGAGAAAATCTGTCGCATAAGTAGTTTTCAGGAGCTGGAATGCACCTTTTACGGTCTTTGCGCTCCTTTCGCTTTCCCTGTCTCCGTAGACCCAGACTTCACTCTCGTTGCAATATTCTATGTTTGCCTTGGTCCGGCTTGGAAGGCTGACGTTTGGGATAACTTCATCTTCAAACTGGTTGTAGATTTTTTCTGCAAGTTCGAGCAGCCTTTCCTTTGCCAGGGCATCTCCCTGTCTTGTTTTGTCATTTGCTTCTCTTGCCATTTCAAACACCCTTAAAGGCTTTTGCCCCGGTTACCAGTTCTTCTTCAATCCCTTCTACAATCAGTTGAGGGAGCTTTCTGAGTTCTTCTTCGGTTGTAGACTCCAGTTTGTAGCTGAGCACTTTTGAAGACCCTGCAGCTGCTGAAATTTCCCATATGTAATCGTAATCATTGCCCATGGTCACGACCTTTGGCTCCGGTTTTGCCCCGTTAATTTTACAGGGAAGCATTTCGTGCACCCTGAAAGAATAAGCTGAGGTCCCGAAATTTTTGACTTTTATAGCCACATCTGCAGTCCCGTCTCCGTTGCTTTTAACTTTCCTGTGCACAAGCAGGTTCCCCATGATTTTTGCAACAACGGGATTTATGTCAGGGACATCCTTTTCCAGGATATTTGCAACCTTTGCTGCCATTTTCGGAAGCACCTTTGTAATGATAATTTCCTTTTCCCTGCGTTTTTTGAGATTGCTCTGCTTGCTCAGGTAATGCTTGAGTTTTCTCGCAACCTCTTTGATTGCAAGGTCCACCTCTTCTTTGATTATAGGAATGTCTGCAATCGCATCCTTTGATTCGGAGGTAAAGGGCACGTTAATGGAAGCGACATGGATAAGAAGGAGGACCGGACCTGTGGGAATTCCTCCTCCTGGCTGGTTCAAGCCGTACTGCTTCCACTTGATGTCTTCTACTGCATGTGTGGTCACACACCCACCCTGCTGGTAAAGCAGAGGCACACGGTTTGCAAAACGCATGATACTGATCTTATCTTCTTTCGGGAGATTTCCCCCGTATGCAAGCCCGACTTCCACTACAAAGGGATTTCCCGAATATACAGCCGGTTTTCGCGTGCTTGTGGCAATGAAATCCACGTTTGTTTCTTTCTCAAGCCCCCGATAGATCAGCTCTTCCCCGATTGGGGAAAGGCAGTCTGTAGGAGGGGCCATGATCTTTACTTTCTCAAAAGCCTCAATTAGTTTTCTTGCTTCATGGCGGCCCAGGGCATGGGGGTCGATTTCGGGGTCAAGCCCTGAAGCCTTGCAGATTTCCTCGGCAGTGAGCAGCCCGATCTTACAAAAAGAGTAGCGGAGGAAAGGGGCAAGTTTCTGACGCTCCGTATAATGAAGCATTTTCATAAGAGTGCCCAGTTCGATCCCTTCGGGATGGGGCAGAATTTCTTCTGCGGGGTCAGGCATTTTATCCGTAGCCCTTTCAAAGACCTCCTCGTTGCCGTCAGGATCGATAAGAGTTACCCTTGCATGGGGATTTACAATTGCAGTGGCTTTAAGGTATTCATAAATGGACTGCCTTCTCCCTTTTACGTAAGCAGCCTTCATCTCCAGTTCGATCTGGGTCCCATGGGGGCGGAACCAGTCCCTGATCTCGTCTATCAGGATATCAGGCTCATTGGTACTGGTATTGATCATGAGCTCATAATAGTGAGCAGGAGTCGTTGAACTGGTTTTGGAGAGGATTTTTGTGTGCCTGCCTGCAGTCATCTGGGCATAGAGCACGGCTGCCGAAATTCCTATTCCCTGCTGCCCCCTGCTTTGCTTGAGGGCATGGAACCTTGAACCGTAGAGCAGCTTTGCAAAGACTTTGGGGATCTGTTCCCTTACAATTCCCGGCCCGTTGTCTTCAATAATAACGGTTACATAATCCGGTCCTGTCCTTTCAACCTGAACCAGAATATCCGGCAGGATTCCGGCTTCCTCACAGGCATCCAGAGAGTTATCCACGGCTTCTTTTACGGTTGTTATAAGGCTTCGAGGTGCTGAATCAAAACCCAGAATCTGCCTGTTCTTTTCAAAAAATTCTGCTACACTTATTGATTTTTGTTTTTTGGCGAGTTCTTCTGCAATGGGGGATTCCATGGACTTTTACCTCAGGGCTGAAAAATTGATCTGATGCTAAAAATAAATCTGATGCTTAAAACAAATCTGATGCTTAAAACAAATCTGGTGTTTAAAACAAATCCGGTACTTAAAACAAATCTGGTGTTTAAAACAAATCTGGTGTTTAAAACAAATCCGATGATAAAAGAATATTATGTTATTTCTATCCAGAGAGATTTTGCGACAGTCTTCAAAGCAAGTTTATCTGTCTAAATCAGGAGTTCATTCTTAATAAAAGTGCAAGGTAATAAATGTTAGCGCCTGCTAAAAAAGATAGCGATTCTTCCAGCTTCTTTCTGCCGGAATCTCATGCTTTCAGGCGCCGGGGAACTCAGAGTTCCGCACCGACAATTGTCTGGGTTGCGGTTACATTCTCGCTTTCCCTTATTTTGTCTACCACGGAATTGAGGATGCTCAGGTCTTTAACGTCTATAATTACGACAAAGTCGTACTCTCCAAAAACATGGTAGACATCCTTGATTCCCTCTATAATCTTCAATTCCCTGTATGCTGCTTTTTCGTATCCGGGCAGCACGTTTATCATTGAAACTCCTATTACCATAGTATCAACCCAATGTTTTTGATAATGATAGTTATTTTTTCAAATACTTAAGCTGAATGGTAGAAAAAAGAACTTAAATTATAGAAATGTTTGTTTTTCCATTTGGATTTTTATAATCATAGTGAAATATTATTTCTTCACTTATCAAGAATAAAAAATAAGTAGTTGGAGAGAAAGTTTAAAGAAATTCCATGGACATATTTATAATAGCTATATCACGGACGGTTAGTTACTGCGTCTTGAGAACTCTCAGATCCTGTTAATTTCTCCTTAAGCTCTTTTTGTGATAGAGTTGAAGTATGTAAATCTTCAATCCATGATCTGTAATAGCTTTAGAGATTATACGGTTAATATGTTCATCATCAAAACCAGACTCAGTACCAAAATCCAGTGATGAATGTAAAATTAAAAATCACTGGATATTATAATTGGTTACAATTCTTGTGATAAGACTTTTGGATCAACGTCTTTAGATATCGAATATTGATAATGATTAAGGACCAAATTCTTCTTGCGAATTCAGAATTTCGATCCAGAAATGCAAAAATCACTAGATTTTGGAACAGAGTCCAAAACCATATCCTATTATAAGTAAACGGCGTTGATCCTGTGAAAGTACTTCTTCAAAGATTTCAAAGTAGTGTTTTAGTAAAGGCTCATTCTGAATTTGTTCAATTTTACCTTTCCCAATAACCATCATGTCCATGTCCGATCCGTTAGAGCTTATCCAATTACATGATCCATGAAGTTTTATCAGAAAATAGCCTCCTAATTCAAGCAAACTATCTTTTATGAGCTTTAATTCATCTTTAGTCGGCAAAATTCGATAGTCTGAAGGTTCTAATATTCCCTTTCAAATGGGTTTGTGATCTACTCTGCTTTTTCCTCTTCACAATTGTAAGAACAATGCTAACGGATCGATCGGAATCAAGTGATTTCGATCCTCAGTTCATACGGCATCTAGCATATCGAAAAAGAAATGGAAAATTAAAAAGATACTTAATCATTCTTTTGTACATTAATTGTAACGCTTTGATTTCCAGATTTGTTTGCAGCTTTCTGATAATCATCAAAACACATAGTTGTTATCTTTCGGTTAAATCCCCATATACCCCTTTTATCAACAACAGTATAATAAAATTCTAATTCTTTTTTCTCAGGATTATTTTTTGTCTTTATCTGCATATTATTATAAAAATATCTTTGATTCACAAGATCAAAATCAATAAATATTGCATCTTTATTGTTTCGATATCTCCCAGCAATAGATTCAGATTCGAGTCTTAATTCATTCTTACTCGACACAAAAATAAACACAAATGGTATTTTTTCATATAAAGATTTTGTAACTGGTTTACCTATTGATTTTACCAATATTTTATAATATTTTCGTTCACCATCAGGTTTAGATGATTTAGATTCTCGATTTAAAACCATTGAGCCCTTATGAGAATTGACGGCTTCCTGAAGGGCATCAATAATCATTTGCTCTTTTTCTTCCCTAGTCAAACGATCATCTATGAGTCCATCAGCTAACAATTTTAATTTATCTGAATCTGCATTTTTGAAGAAGTCAGGATTATAAATCTTGTTCTCAAGTTCTTCCTTTAATTCTTCGCTGCCAAAATCATTATTTGAATATTGAGTTCCTACGGAACCTACGGATACACCGGAGACGCTGTAGACATCGGAGCCTACGGAACCAATTACAGATTCATAAATAGTTTTAAATTTTTCTGGATTTTCATTAATTAATTCTCTAAATTTATCATAAATAAAATTCATACGCCTTTGAGCCAGTTCATCAACTACAGTGTATGGATTTTTTGCATGTTGATGCCCTAAATCTGTAAGTCCGTAAGTGAATGGCTTCTTATTATTTAATTTCTGAATGTATCCCTTTTTATTATAATAATATAACAGTCCTCTAAAAGTGCTATATTTCCCTTCATATCCCTGTTTTCTGAGCACTTCAAAAAGCTGTCTTGATGAAATAGGTTCAATGCAATTTTTCAAATACATCTGCTTCACAAGACAATAATTGTCATCATAATTAGGACGTTTCGGAGATTCACCCATTAATTCAGAAATTGATTTTCCAGTAAGTGCAGACATCATTTGATAATTCTCATGTTTATATTCTTCAATTTCTTCATCACTAAGTTTTTTAGCTTTTTTTACCATATTACCACCCCAAATATTTTTATTTTTATAAACTTATAAATTTAGTTTGATATAAAGGTTTGGCTCGAAATGCAATGTTTGAACGTAAAGATTCAAACTTAACATTTACATGTAAGACTATGACAACAAAATCCAACCCTGGGCACTGGCTGGCATAAGTGGTATAGGTAGCATAAGTGGCGTAAGTGATATAGGTGGTGTGACTAGCATGACTGGCGTAGATGGCGTAAGTGGTGTGGCTGGCGTGGATGAAGTGGCTGATGTAGCTGGTGTGGCCTAAGTGGCCTAAATGACCTAAATGGCCTAAATAGCATAGCTGGTGTAGATGATGTGGCTGGTGTGGGTGGGATAAGTGGCGTAAGTGGCATAAGTGGATTGACTGGCGTGGCTGGTGCAGATGGCGTAATTAGCTTAGGTGGTATAGCTGGCGTGGATGGAGTAGTTGGCGTGGCTTAACTAAGGAATGGTAAAAATCTAATTTCAAATATTTACTTTGGGAGTGACTTCATAGCCAGTGCTGAAGATGTCGAGAACAAAATAATGAGATTATATCTTCTTTATTCCTTAATGTTAATCTATATTGACTAAAGAAAACGTTTACAAATTATTAATGAGTTTAATTATTAAAGAAAGAAGATATTAATCATACATGGTCAGTTAATTAATTAGATTTAAATGGGTTGATTAGGCTTATGAACGAAGGAGAGAACAAACGAGAAATTGAAAAACAATATAAGAATGCTCTTAAAGATAATCCAAATGATGTTGCCACACGTTTAGATTACGGAAATTTCCTTTCAGAGATGGGGCGTCTGAAGGAAGCTGAAAAACAATATAAGCTTATTCTTCAAAAAGATCCAAATAATGTGATGGCACACACTGATTACGGTCTTCTCCTTTATAGAATCGGTCGTATGAAAGAAGCTGAAGAGCAATATAAGCTTGCTCTGAGAGCAGACCCTAAAAATATAGCTACACATTCAAATTACGGTATCCTATTGGAAACAATCGGATGGACGAAAGAAGCTGAAGAACAGTTCAAACTTTCGCTAGAAATAGATCCAAAAAGCTATGCTGCACATTCAAACTATGGACTTTTCCTGGTAGAACAGGGCCGTTTAGATGAAGCTGAAAAACAGCTTGAGATTGCTTTGGAGATAAATCCTAATGAAAGTATCCCACACTTTAATTACGGACTTACCCTGTACAAAATGGGTCGTAAGGAAGAAGCTGAGGAACAGTATAAACTTGCCCTAAAAATTGATCCAAAATATGCAGCTGTTCACTGTAATTATGGAGCCGTTTTAGAAGAAACAGGTCGTATAGAGGAAGCAGAAGAACAATACAAACTTGCCCTAAAAATTGATCCAAAACATGTGCCTACACGTTTAAACTATGCATTTCTCCTAGAAAACGTTGGTCGTATGAATGAGGCAGAAATACAATACAGGCTTGCTCTAAAATCTGATCCAAATGATAAAGAAGTTCATTACAATTACGGACTCTTACTCGAAAAAGTGGGTCGTTTAGGAGATGCTCAAAAACATTTTAAGCGTGCTCTTGAGGAAAAAAGATAGATTTTATTACAAAAGTGACGGCCTTTACTCTTCATTCAAAAACTATCGGTGCCGCTATGCATAAAACTTTTAGGAACTTTAACGGTAAAACCTACATGCTCGATGAGCTAAGTTATTTTGGACTTGATAAATCCGATGCCGAGAAGAGAAAAGCGATGTTGAAGAAGAGTGGACTTGGGGTTAGATGCATAAAGAAAGCAAATGGCAAGTACGTAATATACCGTGAGTATATTGGGGACATAAACAAAGAAGATGGCTCTTCATTTTTTTAGGGTGGGTTAAGGGTCATACTCAGCCGCACATTCAGATTGACCAGCAGCCATTCAGAGTGACCACCAACATATCAAATCTTTTGTTTTTGGAACGTTTATCAGCAGGTAGGATATATTTGTCCTGCAAGTCAGGATTGCTTTTATTTTATCGTGTCCGGCATGAGATCCCCGATACCTCGGAGTCCGGCAGTCTGCCCAGGTGTCTGCCCAGGTGTCGCTAGGAAGTCCAGGTCATAATCTGATAGGTAGACCGCCAAATCTTGCGAATTAGAGACGAAATCCAGCAGGTATGATATTTGCAAAACAGTAGTCACAAGCTAAAATAGGACTTACGCACTTGAGATACAAAATTAAGTACAATAGACGTTGTAGCCAAATGTGGGTTTTAGACAGTTAAAGGTTTAAAGCTATTGATTTCTCGTTTCAACCGCATAAGCCCTAATATATATATAGAACTATATATTTTTGAGGTTGTAATGCAAAAATTAACTAAGATTACATCAATTAACGAAATTCAAATAACAAATGTTGAAGACATAAATCACCAATTGCTACATGTATTACAAGTTCTATAGCTACTATAAGCAATACAACCACATTAAACACTATAACCACTACAAAATTTTCACCAGTTTCAATAACTACTATCACTAAAAAAATGAATAAATAAAAATTTATTAATTTTTATTATTAAATCATTCATAATAGAGCCTTTTTAGATAAATGCATAATTACATTTTTTATAACTATCGACATTCCCATCTTAGTCAATTTTTTTCATTGTATATTCTATAATGTATTCCCATTATTCAATTTTTAATGAGAACAAAAACACAATCTATAGACACATTTTCAGTAATAATGTATTTATAGAAGTTGTGTTATTCATCATATATACAGTATAAATATTATGATAATAAATAATTAATGAGGGTAAGAAAATGAAACAAGCGATAACAATCACAGTCGATGAAGAAGCACTAGCAAAAATTGATGAAATTCTGGAAGAAACAATGACCCCACGCAGCAAATATTTTAACAAACTGATGAAAAACGATCTAAAAAGCTTGACAATAAGAGGTGATTAAAAATGACAAATAGATATGATATTCAAATTGAAACTGTATTTAAATCTACAAAGGGGAGAGCAATTATAAAAGTAACAGGTTGGCCTGGCAAAACTTGGTTTGAGAATTCTCATGGAAAATACTTTGAAGACATTGGAAATGAACTTAGAGAAGACTCTGATGGAAATATTATCAATGAGCGTGGTGAAATAATCGACTCCAATGAAGATATACCATACAGTTGTGACTGAATTAGCATTAGAAACAGAGGTTCAAGAATTGTCCAAACTAAATAAGAAAGAAATTGCGACCGGCCCGTCGCAATATAACCATTCTGTCAAAGATAATCCGCACATTAAGGTGATTATATGACCAATAATATAATTTACACAATAGTATATATATTTTTTTCAAGTCATGTAATAGGTATGTGGTACAAATGAGTACCACAAACAATTCAAATGATTCTAACCCAGATATCAGATTACAAAAAGCTTTAGACGTAATCAACAGCAATCACGAAGTAATCCAACTGCACAAAACAACACGTGCTGGTGCAACCACATCCCTCTGTCTCGCATCAATATTTGAGACTAAAAAGTTTTTAATTGTGACTCCGACAAATAAAATCATCAAAGACACAATATTGGGAAATGTAAAAAGATTATCAACAAAAGAAAATCTAAACATAATTCATATACCAAACAATTTTGAGTGTTTTATTATTAAAAGTAAGATTGAAGAAAATGAGGATTTGGAAAATCTCCCATATTTACCATTGCCGGAAATATGTGGTGATGATTGTGAACATTTTGAAAAATGCCCTGTGACAAAAATATTGAGAGACAATGAATTTGACGGAATCGCAATTACCTATCACAAGTTAGCAGCTATTATGAATAAAGCCTCTCTTTATCCAAAATCAAATGCATCAGAAATTTTAGGAAAAATATACAGTGCTGATGTCGTCATTCTCGATGAAGCTCATTTTTTAGCATATATGCTGATTGTAGCATTAGACATGTCTAATGAACACGATTTCAACTATTCTCAGAATTTACTGAGAAAAATCCATAAAAAGAAAGAATTCAAAAACCTCTGGAAACTCATTTTTAACTATATACAAATAATCAAAAATAAAGATGTGTTGGAATTAGAACAATCTTTGAATACATACACAAATGATAACAATTACAACACATACAGTAAACATCAAGCTCGTAATATTTCTAATTCAAAAAAAGATTTTGCCCTTGTGGATCCAAGGGAATCAAAGTTTTATTTTAATAATAAAACTGAAAAATATGAATTAAGTAAAATGGAAGTAGGAGAAAAATCAAGTGAGATATTAAAAGAACTCATCGAATTAATTGAATGTCATAAAGATTTAAAAATTACAATTGAAGAGATATTGTCCATAATTAGCATGTTGAATATTATAAAAGCAGATGAATTAACCCTTCATGCCCAAAAATGTCAAGGGCGGTTAACTTTTTTCCATTTTGGGCGGTCTAGAATTTTCCAATCTTTTTATATAAAGTTTACTCAATTTTCTAAAATTTCTGTAGAATTATGATGTATAAATCCTGTTTTTATACCC
>NZ_JAQUVZ010000053.1:6250-25160 GCF_028693135.1 Methanosarcina sp. | reverse complement strand
TGTATTCAAACTCGTTACACTTGGGTGGATTTATGTCCATAACTCCGTACGTTTTTGGTGAATTACTATAATATAATTATATTTTAAATGAAATGAACTTTTCGGCATTTCAAGTGCGTAAGTCCTAACTATTATTAAGTGAACTATCCCTCCCTGGAATCTTACCCAGGTTTACTTTCGTTATTAATACAACCTCAAAACAAAAAAGAGAAATTAGCTCCATAGAAATGCAAAAAGAGAAAAGCTAAAAAAACAGAAAGTGAAATCAATAGATGAAGACAATAAGAAACCAGCAAAAGACGTTGAAAAAACTAACAATTAAAAATGACCGAAAAAGATGAAAAGACTCAAACGAAACAGAATTAAACACATAAAAAAACCATTTTCCACATTTATTTTATGTTTTTGCTACGTTTTCAATCTTCTTTCTTCTCCTCCTATTTTATTTCTGCATTTCTGCTTTATTTAACTTTTCTATTTTTGTGAAGGGCCGCCAGACAAGCTGGCAGAGATGTTTATATTTACCTTTAAATTGAAAATCGGTTTTCAGGATTAAGGGAACTATCCTCTTGAACCGGGGGACATTTCTTAAATATATTTTGTGTATCTCAATTGCGATGTCGTTTTGCAGATTATATTTAATCTGGCTGGCGGCTGGTCTCGGTCCCGCGCGGCGCAGGGAAAGAAAAAGGAGGTATTCCTTTTCTGGATTTTGGATAAATAAACCAGTTAATCAGAGACTGGCGAAAAAGTAGACAAATTAAACAAGTGTAGAAACAAAAAGTAGACAATAGAAAAAGAGTAAAACCGTAAGACATAATAAAGAAAATAGTTAACAGGTCTCAGAACATCCGGACCTGTCTGCCAAGTCCCCCCCGGACAGCTCTTTCATAAACCATGTGCGCAGTTGCAACGTCCTGAATCGCAAGCCCTGTGGAGTCGAAGATCGTAATTTCTTCTTCACTTGTCCTGCCGGGTTTGAGGCCAGCGATAACTTCTCCAAGCTGGGCGTGAATATCATTTTCCGAGATGTAGTGCTTTGAAAGGGGTACGTTCACTTCCCCTGAATGGAGCGCCTGTACCACATCATCGACAATGATCTTGGAGCGGAGGAGGAGTTCGGGGTCGAGTTCTTCTTTTCCGACTGCATCTGCCCCTATTGCGTTTATATGGGTCCCTTCTTTAATCCAGCTGGCTTTTACGATTGGTTTTCTGGTAGGAGTTGTGGTAACAAGGATATCGCAGTCGCAGACCTTTTCAATACTGTCTTCATAACGGATTTCACAGGGTACAAAGTCTGCCATTTCCCGGATAAATTGTTCACAGCTTTCTTTTGTCCTGGAATTAATTTTCACAGTTTCGGGCTCAAAAACTTCACAGAGGGCTTCAAGCTGTGTCCTTGCCTGGTTTCCCGCACCTACAAGGCCGATAATTTTAGAGTCCTTTCTTGCAAGGTATTTTGCAGCAATCCCACCGGCTGCTCCTGTCCGGACATCGGTCAGGTAAGTCCCGTCCATAATTGCCACAGGAGCTCCGGTTTCAGGGGAGATGAGTATGATTAGCGCCATTACCGTAGGAAGATTTCGCATTGGGTTTCCGGGATGGACGTTTACAATTTTTACGCCTGTAATGTCCTCTTCTTCGAGATATGCAGGCATTGTCCTCAGGTCGCCATTGTAAGCTGTATAGTAAAGATAGGATTTGGGGGGCATCTGTACCTTGCCAAGCCCATGCTGTCTGAAAGCTCTTTCCACTACCTGCATATCAGAATGCATATCTACAACACTTTTTACCTCTTCCTGAGCCAGCCACAAAACTTCCATAACAGAACCCTCCATCGGAGCCATAGACATTCCTCACATCCTAACCACAAGCTGGCTTCCGGCTGAAAACCAGGCTTAAATCGAATAAAACCGGAATAATAACCGGCAAGCAAACAGGCACATTGATTGCCAGGCAGCACAAATTGCCATTTTAATTTGCACAAATACGTATATATAACATATATCTTCACTCATTTAAAGAACTTCCTTCCTGAAAGGAGAAATTATGCAAGAGAGTTCTGCTGCGTTTTCCGGACCCGACCTGAAAGAAAAATTGCTGAAGCCTGCCAGAGACATTAGAAGCATTCTGCGCTGGGGTTATCCTAAATTTGCAACCATCCGCTTCGTGGCTGACCACTCTCAGCTCAGTGTCGAGGAACGGCATATTCTCACAAGGGTGATTATGCCCCCGGATAAAGTCGTATCCAGAGTCCGGAAAAAAATAGCCTGCGACAGTATAAGAGATAGGGACCTCCTCCTTGACGGGTACAATGTCCTCCTCAGTGTGGACAGCCTGCTGAAAAACGAACCCATGTGGTTCTGCGACGACGGATATATCAGAGACACCCGCTACTACTTCAGCAAGGCGCGCCAGGCTGAAGATATCGAGGAAGCTCTGGATTCTGTTCTTGAATTTCTCTCCGAAGCTCGCTCAAAGTCAGTAACCTTTCTGCTTGATGCTCAGATCAGCCGGAGCGGAGAACTTGCCGGCTTTATCCGCCGTAAACTTAAAGAAAAAGGGATTTCGGGCGAGGCCCGGACCTCAAAAACTACGGATTTCGACCTTAAAACCGAAGGCGGAAATCCCGAAAATAACCTCGTTGTTGCAACCTCCGACGGAATCGTAATCGACTCGGTCCTTCAGGTACTTGATATCCCTGCCTGCCTCATGGAAAAAATGGGAATTGAGCCGGTTAGGCTGTATTAAATTAGGGCTCTACTAACCTGAGGCTGTATTAAATTAGGGCTCTACTAACCTGAAGTTCTACTAACCTGAAGTTCTACTAACCTTAGGCTCTACTAATCTGAGACTGCACTTGACCAGGCAGGTAAGGCTCATTAATTTATTACCAGGCACACCGTCTGGAATATTCTGCCTGCCTGTAAATTTCTTCGGCTTCTGCGTACTGCCCTTTTTCTTTCAGCAGATCTCCGTATCCGCAAAGGCTTCCAAAATGCCCGGGGTCGAGTTCAAGAGCTTTTTTGTACTGAACTTCGGCTTCGTGCCTGTGCCCGAACCTGGCAAGCAGCCCTGCATATTCGCAGTGTGCTTCCACGTCATCAGGGTCAATTTTAAGGGCATACCTGAAGTGCACCCTTGCCCCATGAACAATTCCATGTTCTGCAAGCAGGCGGGCATAGAACAGGTGGAGCTTCGGGCTTTCCGGGTCTGCTTTGAGGGCTTTTATGTAGTGGGTTTCAGCTTCCAGGGCCTCCCCTTTTTCTTCAAGGAGACGGGCGTAGCGGAAATTGGACTCCACATGTCTGGAGTCAAGTTCAAGCGCCCGGATATAATGATAGCTAGCTTCGATTTTTTGCCCGCTTTTGTAAAGCAAAATTCCATACCCGCAGTGAGCTCCCACATGCCTCGGATCAAGGAGAAGGGCTTTTTTGTACGCTTCTTCAGCGCCGTCCAGGTCCTTGAGCCTGTAAAGCAGGCAGCCGTAATTGCAGAACGTATCAATATGGAATGGATGGATTTCAAGGGCTTTTTCATACTGGGCTCTTGCAGCATCAAGTTTCCCGAGCTCGGCGAGCATGGCTCCGTATCCGCAGAGAGCTTCTATATTTCCCGGGTTTTCCTCAAGCACCTCTTCAAATTCCCTGGCAGCAAGATCCCCAAGCCCCAGCAAAGAAGCTGTTTTCCCCGCCTCCATGTGGGCTTCTTCCCGCATTTTCCCTGAATAAATTAAGGCGCATGCCCTGGAAAATGCGTACTTTTCCCTGTACATCTCATCGTTGCCGAAAATAAAGGAGAGTTTCAGCAGGGTCTCTGGCAAAAGAGAGTGCTCACGTGAAAAAGAAAGGACAAACTCAACGACCTCATCGAGATCACATTCATCTTCTGCAACCTTTTCGATTACATGAAAAACCAGCTTGTCTACGGCATCTATATCCATGCCCAAAAACCTCCTAAATTTTATCCTTACAATCAATTTATTTGGCTGGCTATAAATAATTAGCTATATTAAATTGTCCGAATAAATTCAAAAAGAGAGGCTTAAAAAAAATAGAAACCAGAAGAATCTATAAATAAAAATAGATGGATCGAATATCCGGGTAACTCCATTAAACTCTGTTGACACGCAAACTGTACCTTGTCTCCACATCATACATGCCTTCGAGCTCTTCTTCAGTCAGGAAACCTTTCTTAATTAGATTACTGAGGTTCTTTCTGTCAACTGATTCGACCATCTCCCAGAGTTCACGTTCCATAAGATAAGGTTTTAGCCTGTTAATGTGCCAGAGTTTCCAATCCGCCCTGTGCCGCCTGAGTTCCACATCCCCTACTCTCAGGACATCAATTTCTTTTTCCGCAAAGGTATCCATAATTCGGGCTCTAAGTTCTTCCCGCCTCTTTTCCAGAATAGATATCGCAGATACAAGCTCTTCATACTCAAGCGCAATATCGGCAAGATCCATCTCTTCAGGGTCCTGCTCACTGATTTTAAGTTCCATTTTCCTTTACTCCCACTTATATCCCTGAACTTCGCATATCTCTTTTCTCTCATTCTTAGTTCTTTAAACGCTTTTTCCGAATTTTGATTTTTTCGGTGGTCCCTGATTAATTGGTTGGTATTATTCCAAAATGACCTCAAATGACATCTCAAGCTCTTTCTTTTCACACATAGCCTCAAATGACATCTCACGTTCTTTCTTTTCACGCGCCGCGCTCCACTTTAACCCACCAGCGTACCGGAAATATAAACGAACTCAGTAGCTATGCAGGGGCTCGAATTTCAAAATATCAACCATGTAGCAGGGGACAACCAGCTTTTCGACTTGAGCTGATTTTCCTGTTTTAGTATATGCGGGTAATCAAGTTTAATAGTTGCACATTTGTGCGGGGATTTATTATTGAATATGAGCCGCAGACTGACCTTCCGGTATCTGGCTCAGAAATGCTTATCGAGTAAAAATCCCTTTTATCTCATAAGAAAACCTTCCGATAGGCGGCCTTTAAAGCCTCTTCAGACTTTATTTAAGGGAATTTGTCGGGGTGGTTCCATAACATCAGTAAATGACCTTGAGAAAGCAAAAACAAAAGAAGAACTGAACCTTCTCTTCCCGAAGATAAATAACGTACTGGGTTCCGAACCTGCCGTGCTCCGGATTGACCCGGCGTCTACGGAATCTATTATGCTTATCGGGGATATCCATGGGGACCTTGATGCCCTTGACTTTGTAATAGGAATGAGAGAAGAACTGGGTTGCAAGTACATGCTTTTTCTGGGAGACTATGTGGACCGCGGGATGCAGGGCACAGAAGTCCTTATAAAGCTTTTCCGGCTGAAACTTGAGGAGCCTCAAAACATTTTCCTGCTCAGAGGGAACCACGAAACCGTGGATATGAACATCTATTACGGCTTTTTTGAGGAAATTGGCTTTGACAGGGGTTTTCTCCTGAATGTCAGCAGGACATATGACAGGCTGCCGGTAGCAGCAGTAATCTCGGGGCATACCTTCTGCGTGCACGGAGGAATAAATGGAACTGAAAGTGTTGATACCATCACAAAAGAAGGCGCTTTTCCCTACCTATGGAATGACCCCTCGAAACGTCCGGGGCTGAGCACTTCATCAAGAGGCTCTACTGTTAAGGAATTCGGGCCTGATATTGTTGACGGCTTTTTAGAAACAAATGGTTTGAAAAGGATTGTAAGAGGGCACACAGCTCTAAGAAGCGGGTATGAATGGTGGTTTGACGGTAAACTGCTTTCCCTTTTTTCCTGCCCGGATTATGTGGGGCTTGGAAATGCTGCTGCTTTTGCCTTAATCGAGAAAGGAGAGCTAAAAATTATTGCTTTTGGAAACAAGTCTCAGTAAAAACAGAAAATATAGCTTTAACAGGTAAAGACAAAGCCTGCTTAAAGCAAAAAATAAGTTGAAATAAAAGTTGCGTTTGTGCACCCTGGTGCAAGCAACGGGGTATGTTCGCGCCACCGCTCCAAATTTCGTAAAAGAAAGCAGTAACCCTGATACGATTTAGTTCAAGCAGAAGTTAACAAACAAAAAAATGGAATTGATAAATCGCATTGTCATTAACGGTTCTCGGGGAAGTTTTTCATCCCCGCAGCAAGCTAGCGGGGTATTCGACTGAAAATAAAGTCACAACCCGATTAAAGAGCTCGATTAAAGCAAAAAATTAGTTGAAATAAAAGAAAAGTTGCTCCAGCCTGCGTCACTACTTCAGACTGGAATCTTTATATAATACCGGATATTTGATAGATTTTATCCCTTGTAATATATATAAAAAAGTTGAGATATAAAGATGGATGTCTGATTGATGCCCGTGAATAGACCTATTTCAGTGATCTTAAGAGCTGTTTTTGAATGCCTGGATTTTTTGGTTCGGATTTTTAGTTATATTTGCGGGTTAAATTTTTGATTTGCCGGTTAAGTCTTTGATCAGATCTTCTGGTTAATTGTTCTTAATCCAGAATAATCCAGGTTTCGGTCATTTTGCTCCCGATATCCGGATCGAGCTGCATTGCTTGCGTGTACTGCATTTTAGCTTCGTCAAAACGATTCATTTTTCTCATGAGCAGTCCGTAGTTGTAGTGGAGTGGAGGATAATAAGGATTGAGATCAAGAGCCTTTTTGTATTCTTCCTCTGCATCGGGTAAGCGCCCGAGTTCCGAAAGAAGGTTTCCGTAGCTGTAATGTCCCTCAACGCTTTCCGGGTCAAGACAGAGAGCTTTTTTGTATTCCATTTCAGCTTCGTACCTTCTTCCGAAGCGGGCAAGAAGGTTTGCATAATTGGAATGGACTTTTGCATCATTCTGATCCAGGGAAAGGGCTTCCATGTATTGTTCTTCAGCTTCCGAAACCCTGCCTTCCCTTGCAAGGAGGTTCCCATAGTTGAAAAGAGTTCTTCTGTGCCTGGGGTTAAGTGAAAGAGCCTTTCTGTACTCAACTTCGGCTTCAGAAGAGCGGCCAAGGAAAGAGAGCAAGACACCGAAATTATGGTGGAGGCTTGGATCTTCAGGGTCAAGTTTCATAGCAAGCCTGTACTCTTTCTCGGCATCTCTGAGCCTTCCAAGCTCAAAAAGCAGGTTTGCGTACCCACCTCTGGCAGGGACATAGTCCGGGTTACCTGCAAGTGCTCTCAAGTAACATTCCTCTGCTTCATCTACATACCCGTGTTCGGCCAGGAGGTAAGCGTACCCGGCATTTGCCTTTACATTTTCGGGCGAGGTTTCAAATACAGTTTTATACTCATTTTCGGCTTCCTGAATCCTTCCTAGCTCTAAAAGAAGCTCAGAGTGAGCACATCTTACATCTGCATTTTGAGGGTTTTCTTTCAGGATTTCACAGTATCTGGCTTCGGCTTCAGAGAAAAAACCCAGTACATGGGCTGCAGTTCCCAGCGCATAACAGGAGTCTTCACGGAGCTTTCCGGAAGCCTGCATTAAGCAGACCTTTGCAAAAACATATTCTTCAAGGTGCATTTTTTGCTGTCTGCAGGCTTTTGAGAGTTCAAGTAACAGTTTTGGGGGAAAAGATTTTTCCTTTGAGCTTTCCAGAGCAAAATCGGTTGCACAGGATAAATTTTTCTGGTCAGATCCGATTATTCCAATTACATCGTACATAAAATCATCAATAGCATCAAAATCCATGTATCCGGCACCTCAGAAAAGTGAGTTTTCTAGGTAGGGGGCTGTCAGTGTAACATCCGGATTATAGTTTTACGCTTAATTGAATATATTAGTGAGTGAATAGTAAGTAATATTATAAGACACATTGTTAGTGATTGAATAGTGTATAAGAGACTGAGTATAATATTATAATTATCGTATAACATTCTATCCATTTGTAGCGCAAAATAAAACCGCTGATTGCATTGAACGAAAGCGGTTTCATAAAATAATAGATTTTGCAGGATAAAATACAAGTCGGGTAAGAAAACAAAGCTAATTAAAAGATATGATAATTTATATTAACATAAAAAATATTACGATTAACTGGGAGAAAAAAGCATAATTCTGATGAATGATAATACGAATGGATCTAAAAAGCATATCTAATGATAGAATTAGCCAGAGGGGGAATGAATTAAAAAATTTCGACTAAGGCATAAATTCAACATTTAAAAATAACCGATTCGTATTAAATCCTAGGTTGTACTAAATCAGAGCTTATACTATTTTTAGCTATTTTTGATTATTTTGATTATTTCATCACTTTTCTTGCTTTTTTGGCAGTCCAGGAAAAATCTGTAGAAAATCTGTAGATATTATTCAGGGAAACCTGAATGACACCTCTCTCTTAATCTTTACCTCTTATTCTTTACAGCGCTACACATACGCTTGAGCCCTCATATAAATAGGTAAAAACGAAAGCATTAGCTGAACAGGAATTCGGATCCAAAAATATCAACCCTGTTTTTTCAGAATCTTCATAATGATAAAAAACCCTGCAAGGTTTATTGATCCTATAAGGAAATATCCTATCAAGTGCTTTGAGTTCCTGCCAAAAATTGAATCTCCGTCTCCGAAAATAGCTGCAGAACTGGTTTCTTCTTTTGCTCCTGCCAGGGAGGATTCGCTTTCCTTTGTTTTAGCTCCTTTACTCCCTAACTCGATCACCGAATCGGTTTTAAGAATAACCTCTTTCTCCTTTTCTTCAAGGCTCTTTCCGGAATCAAGAACAGCCCGGATCGTATAGGAGTTATCCGGCTCAAGACCGAGGAATAGGAACTGGTCATCGTTTCCTGCAGATTCGATAATTTTTCCGTCTTTCTTGAGTTCTACGGTTCCTTTTTCCGGAAGTTTGACTTTAAGGTTTACGTGTTCTGTAAGCAGGATCTGCTCTCCTTCTGCAAACCTGGGCCTGTCCGGGATGTCAAGGATTCCAAGAAGGGTTGGAGCAAAGTCCTCCTGCCCGAACTCTCCTCTGATAACCCCGCTCTCAACGTCCTGAGCATATACGAGGAGCGGGACCATCTGAGCTTCATCCGAAACCGAGTATTTTTCTGATTGGTGCCCTCCTTTAGAACCATCTGCCGAAAAAGCCATACCATGGTCTGCGGTCAGGACAAAAGCAAGGTTGTTTTTTCCACATAGTTTATAGAGGGGCAAAAGTTCTGAATCAAGGTTTTCAATGCAGTCTACATATCCATAGTTCCCCCTGTAGTGCCCGCTCATATCAATGGCCCCTACATTGATAGTCAGCAGGTATTTTTGCCCCTGCATATTTTTTGCCATGTATTCTACAATAGCACAGGCGGCTTCAATGCCCCACCTGTTATACCCGCTATACTTTATTCCTGTCTCTTTTGAGGTGACATATCCCGGAGCCCTGTCAGCCTCCTCTTCCATTAGCTGCAAAAGCCCGGATGGCACCGGATTATCCTGAGAATGTTCATACTGCTTAAGCACTATCTCCATATTATTTATGGAGTTTTTTTCATCTCTCAGGACAGCATCCTGTTCGGCGCAGATTGACCAGGAATCCCCTTTTTCCATTACAGCAATACAGAGGTAGCCCTCACTGTGTAAAACATCGAAAATATTTGCGTCTTTAAAACTAACAAACTCACTGTCTGCACCCGGGTTTCCGGTAACAAGGACTGAATGCCCTCCCTCGGTAAATGTCTGAGGAGCACGAAACTCGAGAATCCGGGCACTGTTTTTGCCTATTTCCGGAATATTCTCAAGCCTGGCTTTTTCAAGGGGTGTACCGTCAAGTGCATGTGGTGTAAGCTCCGGATAGATAAAAGGGGCGCTTAACCCGTCCACGATCAACACAACTGCACCGTCAGGTGTATTGACAGGGTTTACCTCGACTTCGGTAAGTGCAGATGCAGGAGCTGGAAAAGCTGCAGAAAAGATCAACAGTGTTGTAAATAAAACCAGAAATGAAAATAACTTGAAGTTTTGGATCCCGGGCATCATTGTAAATTATTTTAGACTCACCAGCTATAAAGAATTTGCCTTTCCGAAAAAATTCTGCTGACAAAGTTCACTGCTTTATCCATTTTGTGAGACTTAAAGAGCATATATATGGAGCTGTAGTGAAATCTTAAGATTTAAATTTATTATTTCAGATCTGGATTTCAGGTTACCTTTTTAAAGGTTTATTTTTTTAAAGGTTTATTATATTAAAGGGAGAAAAGGTATAACACTTATAACACATACCAGTAACATTCAGAAAAATCTTATCCAATAATCCAAAAAACAGGGAGATTCTCCATGAAAATGAACCCACGCTGTACCTACTGCATGCTTTCGAGAGTGCATTTTCAATCAAAGCTTTCAACGGATGATGAAGATCTGATCTGCAAGACGATTCATGAATGCCTTGCCGTCATGAATAAATACTATGACCCTGAGGCGGTATCAGCATCCGTAGCTACTAAAATTCACAGGAAGTGCTATGAAATCCTGGAAGACGATGATCCATATGCAGTCACAAAAAAACTCATCAGCCAGGCTGCATTAAAAGTCCTGCCCGCAGCAAAAGAAAAAATTTACGAAAACTCTCCTGATGACAGAGAACTCTTCAAGCGGGCAGTGCTTGCGTCGGTTATCGCCAATTATTTTGATTTTGGTATTATGGGCTTTGATGCCAGCGAAGATAAATTTGAAGAAGCTTTTCTAAAACTTTTCGAACATGGGCTTGACGTTGATGATACCCCGAAGATGATGGGGCTCCTTAAGGATGTTATTTATATTGCCGACAACTGCGGAGAGATCCTTTTTGATATGATTGTTTTCGACGTGATTAAAAAACTCGGTGGAAATATCACACTCGTGGTCCGTGGAGGCCCCATTCTTACAGATGTTACAATGGAAGAAGTAGAAGAATTTGAAATCGGCAAAAAGGTTGACAGGGTAATGACTACAGGTTCAAACGCTGTAGGAATCCTTATCGAAGAAGCCCCTGCTGAACTTCTCGATGCAATGAAAGACGCAACCCTTATTATCAGCAAGGGCATGGCAAACTACGAGACCCTCTCCGAACATAACTTCGGGCCTATTGCCTATATGCTCCTAACAAAATGTGAATGCGTGGCTGACGATCTCGGGCTTGAAAAGGGCCTGTCGGTTGCGAAACTGATGAACTTCCCCTGAAGGTCGCGCCTGCCGGATATTTCGCCCTGATATTTCGTGGTATATTTTTCAGATTTTCTGGCTGCGGATATTTTCGGCAACTTTTTATTGAGCAGGGGTACAAATTAAATATAGTTAATGAAAAATACTTTAAGGTCAGTGCGATATTTTATAATATCTGACAGTTTTAAAATACAGGCCATCCAGATATTTATGTATATTCATCTAAACAGTGTAAAAAGAAAGGTGTAAAAAAACAGTATAAGAAGAACAATATAAGAAGAACAGTATAAGAAGAACAGTATAAGAAGAACAGTATAAGGAGAGATACAATATGTGTGAAATCAGTATAATTATGCTTCGTGGAGAAAACCGTGAGAAGGTTATGGAGTCTGTAGCAAAGATTCTGGTTGAAGGAACCTCAATCCAGCTTACCGGAATCCTCGGAGATAGAATGACGGTTGAAGGCTCAATCAAGGAAATCAATTTCTCACGCGGGGAAGCCCTTATTATATCAAAATGATTTTTTTACTTTTTTACTTTACTTCTCCCTGATTTTTACCTGCTTATTGACATTTTTTCTTTAGCAGGAGTTAGATAAATCTGTTTTTGTGGTAAGACAGCCCTTATAAAGAGCTTTGCTAATTTACTGAAAAAACGGTGAATTTCTAACCTTTTGGAAAACCATCTGGAAGCTCCGAAAGCACTGAATATCTCTTCTAGATTCTTTAATTTAAATAAATGCCCGGGAAAAGCATTTATCTATTCTTATCTATAATCTTAATGTGATTTAAGATATGGAATCAGGCATAAATTTAAAGCACTCAAAAAATTTATCACTTAAATCCATCTTCCAGGTCGAAGATCGGGCAGTTTTCAGCGTATCTGAATTTCAGACATACATTATAAATCCATGAAACACTTTAATTTTATGCCTATACTTTAGATTTGTATAATTCACTGCCTGAAAATTGCAAATTTAGAAAAAAACAATTTTCAGCTGCTCGACTATTACTTAGACCAGAATGTACTCTAATTTAGTCTAGTGCATCGATTCCATATATCCTCAATAAACCACTGTAAAACATAAATGAACACAGACGACTTCAATCAGTGTTTATCCGTGTCCTTCTGTGGTTTATTAAGAGGAATTCATTGAACAGCGTTGATTTCAAATTCCAGTTTTATGTCAGTAATTTGGAATCGATGCACTAGTTTACGATTAATTCAACTAATTTACTCTAACTTAGACTATAAACTAATCCTGAATTGGATAGTACAGGATAAACAGGATAGGATAATAAATGGCTAAAGCAAAGATTGCAGTAAACGGTTACGGAACAATTGGGAAAAGAGTTGCAGACGCCGTACGGGCTCAGGACGATATGGAAATCATAGGCATTTCCAAGACAAAACCTAACTATGAGGCTGCAGTAGCCCACCAACTCGGGTATGACATCTATGCCCCTGCCGCCAATCTGGGAGCTTTTGAAAAGGCAGGAATCCCAGCCGCCGGGAGCATTGAAGAAATGGTGGAAAAAGTCGACCTGGTTGCAGACTGCACTCCGGGGGGAGTGGGGGAAGCCAATAAAGCCCTGTACGAAAAAGCCGGGGTAAAGGCCATCTGGCAGGGTGGTGAGGAGCATGAGCTTACAGGCTTCTCCTTTAACGCTGTCTCAAACTACGAAGGGGCTCTCGGCCTTGACTTCGTAAGGGTGGTTTCCTGCAACACCACAGGGCTCTGCAGGGTCATCTATCCCATAGACAAAGCGTTTGGGGTAAATAAGGTCAGGGCAACCCTTGTCCGAAGGGCAACCGACCCCAACGACATAAAGAAGGGGCCGATCAATGCAATCGTGCCGGACCCGATCAAGCTGCCTTCCCACCACGGTCCCGATGTTAAGACCGTTATTCCCCATATCAATATCACCTCAGCCGCCATGAAAATCCCGACGACCCTCATGCACGTTCACACCGTAAACATGGAGCTTAAGAACGAGTGCACTGCCGAAGATGTCAGGAAAGTGCTTGGTTCCCAGTCCAGAATCCGTTTCGTAGGGCAGGGAATATCTTCTACGGCTGAAATCATCGAAGTTGCCAGGGACATAAAACGCCCCAGAAACGATATGTGGGAGAACTGCGTCTGGACTGACTCCGTCACCATGCACGAAGGGGAACTCTATTTCTTCCAGGCAATCCACCAGGAGTCCATTGTGGTCCCTGAGAATGTGGATGCTATCCGCGCAATGATGGAGCTTGAGAGCGACGGTGCAAAGTCAATCCAGAAAACAAACAAAGCTATCGGGCTGTAAGCCTGTCCAGGGCTCTTGATTTCTAGGGCTCTTGATTTCCAGGACTCAGGGTATCTGATGCACTTTCTTACGAGTTTCCTGAGTCCTTATTTTCAAAACCCCAGTTCCCGGCACTCAAAAACCTGGTATGTGGAACCTGGAACCCTGAGATAAGAAGGATTCGACCCTTATATGACCTCAGATTCAAACTTTTTAAAATTGTGCCAGGAGGCTTTTAAGGCTGCATACGATGCAACCTATGACCTTGTGGGCACTGATTCGGCAAGCAGCTTCGTATGCATGGGAGCTGACGGGACGCCGACTACCGGTATAGACCTTGCAGCAGAGGATGCCATTGTCGAGGTGTTTAAAGCTGACGGCAGGTCCATGAGGATACTCAGTGAAGAACTTGGTGAACTTGTTATCGGGAATTCTCCTGAGTTTTCTGTTGTGCTTGACCCCCTCGACGGGACATATAATGCTTCTGCAGGAATTCCTTTCTACAGCGTTTCAATAGCTTTTGCATCTCACGACCTCTCAGACATAAGGTTCGGGTATGTGAGCAACCTTGCCCTCAGGGAAGAGTATTATGCAGAAGCTGGAAAGGGAGCATATCTTAATGGTAAAAAAGTTAAACCCTCTATGAATTCGGATCTGAAGAGCCTCTGTGTCAGTGTATACGGCTACAGGCAGAACGTGGAAAGGACGCGAAAGATATACAGCAATGTCCGTCGCGTGAGGTTGTTCGGGAGCGTGGCTCTTGAACTGTGTTATGTAGCCTCAGGCAGGCTTGATGCCTTTGTGGATGTCCGAAACTCTCTGCGTGTAACAGATGTGGCAGCAGGTCAGCTTATCCTTGAAGAAGCAGGTGGGCTTGTTACGGACGGATACGGAAAGACTTTAAGACTTCCTGATAATGTTACCGCCAGAGTGGAGATGGTCGCGTCCAATGGACACGTTCATAAAAAAATTTTAAATTTACTCTCAGGGGGATAATTTGGCAATTAAAAAAATAGGGCTCGCATCGCGCTGCGATAGGCCTGAAGTACTTGAGATGGTAAGGGATATTCTCGCAAACTTCCAGTCGAAAGTGCAGATCTATGTTTCCACTGCCACAGCTGATGCCCTGGGCATTGAGGGGACTCCTGTTGAAAGAATGAGGGACGAGGGAGTCGAACTCATCATAAGTGTGGGGGGTGATGGGACAGTCCTGCGGAACATTGCCAAAATGAAAGACCCTCTCCCTATACTGGGAATTAATATGGGCACTCTAGGTTTCCTTGTAGATGTGGAGCCTGAAGATGCGATTGAAGCTATAGAGGAGGTCCTCTACGGTTTTTCGTATATTGAAAAGATGCGGGTAGACGTCTTCCTTAATGGGGAGATGCTTGACACAGCCACTAACGAGGTCGCTGTAATGTCTGCAAAACCTGCAAAGATTATCCAGTTTGAAGTCCACATCAATGACTGCAGTCTTGATGAAATTCGGGCGGATGGTGTGGTTTTTGCAACCCCCACAGGCTCAACTGCCTATGCAATGAGCGCCGGAGGCCCTATCGTAAACCCGAGGGTAAATGCAATCGTGGTGGTTCCTGTTGCTCCTTTCAAGCTATCTTCGAGGCCCTGGGTTGTCCCTTCGGACAGCGAGATTACAATAAAATTGTCAGACCATAAAAAAGAGGCTGTAATTGCAATTGACGGACAGAAGTCTTACAGGATCAGGCCTGATGATGTTGTCAAACTGAAGAAATCAAAATACCCTGCGCGTTTCGTAAGGATTTCCGATACCTGCTTTTACGAGAGGGTTCAGAGGAAACTTTCCTGAAAAAAAACCTTCTTTCAGGTTTGCTTTCTCATTAGCTTTAATTTTTGCTTTAATTTTTCTTATGGACCCATGTTTTTTAGAATATTTTTCCGTAAGATCCTGTTTTACTCATGATATTTCCTGAAATTTGTTCCCTGAAATTTTCATTTCTCAGGTTGAAGAACTGAAAGCGAATTTTTTACCCCTATTTTTTACCAAAAAATAGGAATATTGCTCACGGAAACTCTTTTCCTCCAAGGAAAACATTTATACATGTGTAGGTAAAGCTAATGCTTAACTTAGCTAAATATAAGATTTTTTGACTTTTAATAGTGTTTTAACCTCGTACTTTCTTATCCATGCCTTTGAATTGTTTTTCAGGGCAGTTGAGACAAATATCATTAAAAATAATCATAAATTCCTCAAAATGATAAAAATCACGGGAAACAATAACCATGTCAGAGAGCGAGCAGTACTCCAGAAATACACTTATGGACTTCGTCGAATATCGCCCCCTTGATATCGAAATCTGTGACGTGACTCTACGCGATGGAGAACAGACTCCTGGCGTTGTGTTCACGAAAAAACAGAAGCTGGCAGTAGCCAGTGAGCTTGATTCCATGGGTATTGAGGTTATAGAAGCCGGATTTCCGGTAGTTTCCGCATACGAAAAGGAAATCGTAACGGAAATTGCAAATCAGGGCTTTAATTCAAGGATCTGCTGTCTCTCAAGAGCAGTAAAAGGGGATGTCGACGCTGCCCTTGAATGCGACGTCGATATCGTAAGCATTTTCATTGCAATGTCCGACATGCACCTCAAATACAAGTACCACAGAAGTTTTGAGGAAATGCTCGGCTGTGCCAAGGAAGCCATTGAATATGCAACTGACCACGGTTTAAAGGTGCGTTTTGCAGCCGAAGATGCAAGCCGTACTCCGATTGACCGCCTCAAGCAGGCTTTCAAGGAAGTTGAAAGCGAGTACAAAGTGCAGTATGTAAGCCTTGCAGATACCGTTGGCATCCTGAACCCGACTACAACCAAATACCTTGTGAACGAGATCTTCAAGACCGTAAACACTTCAATCTGCATCCACTGCCACGATGACCTTGGAATGGCTACAGCTAACACCCTTGCAGCCGCCGAAGCCGGTGCAAAGCAGCTCCATACAACAGTCAATGCAATAGGAGAACGGGCAGGAAATGCTTCCCTTGAAGAAGTGATGGTAGCTCTCAGAGTACAGTACGGGATCGACCGCTATGATACAACAAAGTTGACTGCACTTTCCAGAATGGTCTCGGAATACTCAGGCATTACACCCCCGGTAAACAAAGCCGTTGTCGGACAGAATGCCTTCACCCATGAATCCGGAATCCACGTTGCTGCAATCCTTGAAGAGCCACGAACCTACGAACTCTTCCTCCCGGAGATGGTTGGCGGAAAACGTAACCTTGTTGTTGGAAAGCACACAGGGACAAAAGCCTTAAAAGGCATCATCAACAGCATTGGTTTCTGCCTTGAACGGGAAGAACTCTGCGCCCTGATCGAAAAAGTCAAGGTCTGCACCGAAGAAAAGCGTAAAAGCATCTCGCGGGAACAGCTTGAAAGGCTAATTACCCAGGTCAGGCAGGAACAGAAGGCTCCGGAAAAGAAAGAGGAGAGATTTTCGATCTGAAAGTCGATAGAGATCAGAACCTTTGTTATAAGGAATAATTGAAAAATAACTTTAAGTTTCCACTTCTGGAATGGACCTCTAATTCCATTCCCCCAAATAATCATCAAAGATAATTTTCGTTTTTTGCTTGAAGTTTTCACTTCCTTTTCTTGCCGTTGCATAAATTTTATTTTTGCAGGGAGGGATAGTTTACATTGAGCCCTTTCAGACCTACAATTATTATATGAAAAAACCTATGCTATTTCTATGTCAAGGAAGCTACGAGATTCTGCTATTCGCTTATTGAAGAAAGCAGCCGACGAAATAGATAAAGAGCGATATAAAAAAGCCTTTGAAAATCTTGATGAGGTCGAAAAGATCGCAAAAGAGGTAAAGGATCCTGAGATTTCATACCAGCTCCTGTTTTTTAAAGGTTTTGCCAAATACAGAATTGACGAACTTGAAGAGTCTTTTGCACTCTTCGAAAAGGCATTGGAAATCAGCTGGGAGCTTTTTTCAAAAGAACCGGAAAAAGAAGAGTACCAGTCCTTTATAGGAGACACTATTGGAAGCATTGGAGATATTCTTTCAAAGCTAGAAGATCCCGATAAAGCAAAAGAATACATCTATCAGATTGAAGGAATATTTGAAAAAGCGGTCCTGGGCTTTGAGAAATTATTGGAATCCGATCCCGATAATTCAGGATACCTGGAAGAGTTCCTGAAAATGATCGAACACATAGGGCTCTGTTTTGAAGCTGGAGAATTAATCGAAGAAGCAGTTCCATTTTTCGATAAAAAATTCGATCTCATTGAGAAATTGCTCCAAAGTGAAACTGAAATGTCCGAACACCTCAGCAGCCTTGATGATTCGATTATGAAGTTTGGAAGTCTCTGTGGGGAAGAGGGGTGTTTAGAAGAGGCACAGTACATTTATGACCGGGCAATAGAGATTTACGAGAAAGCCCTTGAGAAGGACCCTGGAAATTCCGAAACCAAAGTATACCTGAGCTATGCATACCGTTATCTAGCCGATATGTACTCAGAAATGGAAGATCTCGAAAAGGCAGAGGAATGCTATAAAGAAGCACTGAGCCTGCTGGAAAGCGAGATAGAAGATGAGCCTGAAAATATCCCGGTTTCTGAAAATAGTGAAGTTTCTGAAAACACTCCATTTTCCAAAAACATTCCGTTTTCTATGGTTCTTGCAGATATGTACAAAGATTCAGGCTTAATATTTTCAGACACGGAAGATCCCACAAAAGCCAGGGACTACTATACGAAGGCAAGGGAAACTTTCCGGGGACTGATGGATAAATACCCGGAACTGCTTGGAGCCGATAAAAGCCTTGCCAATTCTTTAGAGGAACTTGCAGAACTGTTTTCGGATATTGGAGACCTCGAAAGTGCAGAAGCCTGCTATAAGGACGAACTGCAGGTCTATGATAACCTGCTGCAAAAAGAACCTGAAAACCCTGCATACTCCCTGAAGCTTTCCGATGTCTACCGGGAGCTTGGAGACCTTTTTGCAGAAGAGGAAGAACTTGAAACGTCAAGGACTTATTATGAGAAGGAAATCGAAATCTACGAAAACCTTCACCCCAAGGACGCCGATAAACTCATGTTAGAAGCTAATAAGGCTGATACCTGGAACCAGATCGGAAATCTCTATGCAGAAGAGGAACCTGAAACTGCAGTTCAGTACCATGAAAGAGCTCTCCCCGTATTTCAAGAAGCCTTCGAATCGGATCCCGAGGACGAGTTTTTCCATGAGGGATTGCTCGAAACCCTGACAGGTTTGGGACTACTGTTCAAAAACAATCGAGAATTCGGAAAAGCAATCAGGGTGTATGAAAGGGTCCTGGAAGTCCAGAAACAGCTCCTTGAGCTGATGCCTCCGGAAAGCAGCCATGAGATGGAACATGAACATGAGATGGAACATGAACATGAACATGAACATGAACATGAACATGAACATGAACATGAACATGAACATGAACATGAACATGAACATGAACATGAACATGAACATGAACATGAACATGAACATGAACATGAACATGAACATG
>NZ_JAQUVZ010000053.1:0-6150 GCF_028693135.1 Methanosarcina sp. | reverse complement strand
AACATAATCTGGATATGGAAACTACATACTTCAACCTTGCAGTGCTGCATTCCGAAATTGGAGAAGAAGAAAAAGCAAGTGACTACCACAGGCAGGCTCTTGAAAGATTTGAACAAATAATTGCCGAACAGTTTGAGGATCCGGAACTCATAATCCTTACATCAGGGAAGGCATTCTTATTAGGAATGTCCCTTCTTGAAAAACTGGAGTCCGAAGAGAAAGACTCAAGCATTGCCAGAAAATACTATGAACTTGCCCTCAGAACCGTTGAACAATTATATGAAACCTATCCGATGAACCTGGAGCTTCAGGAGATGCTTGCCAGTTTTGCCGAACAAATAGGGGACATATACAGGGATGCCGATAAACTGGAAGAAACAATCCCGGAATATGAATATGCATACAGAAGCCTCAAAATCCTGTCTGAAGAAGACCCTGAAAACTCTTTGCACCTCCATCATATGTTTGGAGCTCTGAATAATCTCGGGATCGGATATTCGGTTACGGATCAACAGGAAAAAGGAAAAGAGTGCTTTGAAAAAGCCTTTGACCTTAACGAAAGCCTGGCAAAATACAACCCCGGAAGCCTCGATTCCCTGAAAAGGAGTTTTACGCTTTTCAGCAACTACGCAACTCTCCTTGAAGAAATGGGGGATTCTGAAACTGCAAAAGAATACCATAAAAAAGTTGAAGAGATCAACGCAAAACTGGTTGAAGAAGACCCGGAATGGGATTCCTCGCTCGAAGAGCTCTGATCTCGAAAGCATAGAAATCTGCGGGCACTCGCTGCCCCATCCTATTTTTTTCGCCAGACTCGAAAAACCCACCATGGGTTCAAGGATCAGCCGCATCAACACTGAAAGGGACCTGAATCTTTCCTTCTATAACCCCGCAACGTCTCAAAATGAAAACCTCTTACTTGATAACAATAGGTTTTACAGCAGATAATGTAAGATCTTCGTTGTTTTGTGTGGATATCCTCATAAAAACTAACGCGGGCTTGAATTGAAAATCATCTTATCCATAGAGAATGATGAAGAGCCATAATGTATTAATCAAGGTTAACTCAAATGTTAACTCAAATTTAATTCTAATTCCTTATCATAAGGAGGGACACATACGGCGAGTAAAGTCTATTTTGCAGACCTGAGGGCAAAGAACCCACAGCAAAACACGATAAGCAAGATCCAGAAGCTTTTTGACGAGGCAGGTTTTGTAGAACTTTTAGGGGTAGACGACCTGACAGCAATCAAGGTCCATTTTGGGGAATACGGAAACGACGGGTATATCAACCCGGTCTTTGTCCGGCAGGTGGTGGAAAAGATCCGGGGGGCCGGAGCAAAACCTTTTGTTACGGACACAAATACCCTTTATTCCGGGAGCCGACATAATGCAGTCGACCACCTGACAACAGCCATTGAGCACGGGTTTGATTACTCAGTAGTCCGGGCTCCGCTCATAATCTCGGACGGGCTCAGGAGCCAGAACATCGCAGAGGTCGAGATCAGGCAAAAGCATTTCAAGACCGTAAAAATCGGGTCCGATATCGTTGCAGCCGACTCCATGATCGTGATGTCCCATTTCAAGGGGCATATCATGGCAGGCTTTGGGGGTGCGATTAAGAACCTGGCAATGGGCTGTGCGCCTGCGGCAGGCAAAAAGGACCAGCACTACCCGACAAGCCCGTACGTTGTCGAAGCAAAGTGCATCGGCTGCGGGAAATGCGTGGAAATCTGCCCTGTGGGAGCGGCATCCCTCGAAGGTGATGTTTCCAGAATCGACCCCAGCATCTGTATCAGCTGCGGGCAGTGTATGGAGGTCTGTCCCGAAAGTGCCATCGACCTTAACTGGGAAGAGGGCATCCCCGAGTTCCTGGAGTGCCTGACCGAATATGCATACGGCGCCGTAAAAGGAAAAGAGGGAAGGGTAGGCTATATCAATTTCCTGCTCAAAATCACCCCGGACTGCGACTGCGTGCCCTGGAGCGACGCCCCAATCGTGCCTGACATAGGAATCCTTGCATCAACCGATCCTGTAGCCCTGGACCAGGCAAGCTACGACCTTGTGAACAGGCAAAAAGGGCTTGTGGGCTCTTCTTTACACTGCAACCATGAAGCCGGAGCTGACAAGTTCAAAGGGGCCTGGCCTAAAGTCGACGGCACCCACCAGCTTGAATATGCTGAAAAAATCGGGCTTGGAAACAGGGATTACGAGCTTGTTGAGATTTAAAGGGGAGCCGTCCAGGTCTCTACCCCTTCAATATTTTAACAGGCATTTTTTTAACATGTACTCTTTCAATTACATTATATTCCATTATCTTAGTATACATTTTTAAATTAAGAGCCTTATATTGAACATTTATTTCATCTTATCCCTTTTTGCAAACATTTTTTTTACTATTGTGCAGAATATTGAACAAAGTTTCAATTTCTTGAACGTTTTTTCAGTCAAAATTGGTTTTTTGGACAATATTATCGGAATTACTCTCAATTTAAAATACTCTCTGCAATCAGAAAAGATCGCAAATATATAAAAAATATACAAAAAATATAAAATGTCAATAAAAATCAAAAAGAGAACAAAAGAGACTCACCGGAGATTGAATGCCTGCTGAAGGAAACGAAGAACATCTTTCGAAAGTTGGATACGCGTACCTGGTTGAACTTTATGGCCTGGAAGTATTTCCCCACCACTACAAGTCTTATATTTCGGAAAAAGGCCCCAAGAGAACTGCAGAAAGAGGCGGGACGGTCTGGAATATCTTCCCTGAAGGTTATTTTCCAGGGGAATCAACTGGAGAACAGCTCGAATTTGCCCTGAAGTACGAAGGGATAAATCTCCAGTTACTCGCTTTCCTGTTTGAAAAAATCAATCCCGGGGAAATTTGCGAGTTTGTTAAGAAAAAACCGACCGGAAAATACACCCGAAAAATCTGGTTTCTCTATGAATTCCTGACCGGAGAAAAGCTGTTCCTTGAAGACTTAAAGGCTGTAAGGTATGTTGACCTGCTGGAGGAGGACGCTTACTATACAGCTGACAGGGTTCCGAGCAAAAGACATAGAGTTTATAATAACCTGTCTGGAGGCAAGGAATTCTGCCCGCTTGTGCGAAAATCCAGTCTTTTGAAGACATTCGAAGCTGAACATCTGGACCGGCGCTGTGAAGCCCTTTTAAAAGAATACCCTGAAACAATGATTAGAAGAGCCCTCAGTTACTTTTATACAAAAGAAACAAAATCCTCTTTCGATATAGAACATGCCACGCCTGACCAGAAACGCAGTTTCCGTTTCATAGAACTTTTGAAACTGGCAGGACAAAGGGAGTTCTGCAAAAAGGATTCCCTGATAGAGCTCCAGAAAGCGGTAATAGACCCCAGGTTTGCAGGCAACGATTACCGGATGACTCAGAACTATGTAGGAGAAAGCATAGGGAGGCACCAGGAAATCGTGCACTTCGTCCCTCCTTCCCCAGGTGACCTCCCAGATCTCATGGAAGGGCTCGTTAAGGCCTGCAAGCGCATGCTCTCTTCGGAAATCCATCCTGTCGTTTCAGCAGCAGTAATTTCCTTTGGTTTTGTCTTCCTGCACCCCTTTGAAGATGGAAATGGCAGAGTACATCGTTTTCTGATCCACCACGTCCTTGAAAAAACCGGGTTTACCCCCAAAGGCTTAATTTTTCCGGTCTCGGCTTCGATGATGAAAAATCTTGATAGGTACGACGAAACCCTTGAGCTGTTTTCAAAGCCCCTTTTACGTTTCGTAGAGTACACCCTCGATGGGGAAAAAAGAATTACTGCGCAGGGAAACCATGCAAACTACTACCGTTATATCGACATGACCCCGTTTGCAGAGTACCTTTTCACCACAATAAGTGATACGATTGATTCGGAAATGGAAGCAGAATTTGAATACCTCCGAAATTATGACCGGGCCAGGTCTATAATCCGGGAAATCGTTGATATGCCAGACCGCCTGCTGGACCTCTTCATAACTGTCAGTCTCCAGAACAGAGGCAAACTCTCAGGGAAAAAACACAAATCCATGTTTTCCATGCTCACGGATGATGAAGTTGAAAAAATGGAAACCTGCATAGAGGAGATTTTCGGGTACGGAAAAGCTTGAATCTGAATTAATATTTTTCAATAGGACAGTTATGTTTACTTTTTAATTAAATTAATATTTCCTTTTTGTTCGAAAAATAAACCATCCTCATTGGCAAACCTTTTGAATCGTGTTCAGGGTTTTCTGGGATTTTTATGAGTCTTTTCTCAGATCCCAATTTTGCAGTAAGAGCTGCAGCCAGTGCATCAAGAATGTCGTCTTTAGCAACATCCTTGCGCTTATATTTTGAAAGAGCATGCTTTACTATTCTGTCTGCTGGAGGATAGATTTCCATTAAGAGATTCTTGCGTTCTAGAAGACCTTCTTCCTCCTTTTTACTGTGTTTCATTGGATTTCCTGCAAAGCCGTAAAAACAGAGTTCGGGATGAATTTCTGTTATATAGGATCTGGCATTTTCATCAGCACACATTAACTGATCGGCTTGAAGAATTTTAGGAACAATACTCCAAGCCATTATTGATAACCCTCTGCCTGTGTATTCTTTATTAACCGAGGAGGCATTTTTATGCGTTTTTTCATTGAGAGCTTGCCTGCATGGAGCAGGAAATACAGCAGGGCCTCTTTTTCTCAGAAGTTTTCGAGCTTGTAAGTCACAAAGGCGTTCCTTTGTAGTGTTTTCTCTCAAACCGATCGGGATGTCAATAAAAATTTTGAGGTCTGCTTGATATTTACCCCAAAGAGAATCCCACAAAGTGAAAATATCCGAAAATACCTCTGTTTCCCATTCATTATTCTCTGTTAAGCTAACTGCAAACCATCCTGCTTTGCAGCCGTCCACACCCACGAAATGCATATTTGAAACTCTCCAAACTCTTCGATCAACTTAGTGTCTATCCGAAAAGTGTTGTGACCCACTGTAACTTTTACAATTGGCAATATGCACAACTTAACTGATAATCGATATTATGACCTATTGTAACTTCTATAACATGCCATTATTGACTTTTCGGATGGGCTCTAAATCCCTCATACAACATTCATAATGAAAATTATTATGCTGTTGGAGGTGAACGAGGTGTGGAGTTATATATTTTTTGCATGTTGTCAATAATTATTTTTGATCTTTTCTCTTCTTTTTTCTCTTTTTGGGAAAGGCCGCTCTCCTGCGTCGAGCGTGGAAAGAACGGTTTGGTATAGTGAATAACGCTGTATTGGTCAGAATTCAGAGTTCAGAATTTCTAGCAGTGATTATTAACTTTTTTGAGCAAAAACATCAATTGTACAACAATAGAAGACCAAAAAGAACCGGAATAAAAAAGTTTTGGCATTAAATGAGTTGTTAAAAAATCCAGGTTTCAACAGGTCACGTGGAACATTGCAATGACCCTGCCTTTGTCTTTGTTCCAGAGTTTGATTGCTTTCGGGGTTGGCAGGAGTTTGACCTTGCAGTCTTTTTTCCTGAAATATTTCTTTGCTTTTTTCGAAAGCTCCACATAACCGGTCTGTCCAGTCCCCATGATGAGCCTCTCTGCCCCCTTTTCGTATATGTATTTCGCTTCGGTAAGCGAGATCTTATGGGATGTCCCGTAGAATTTTTTCGAGAGCTTTTTCCTGCGCTTTTCGACCTGTCCGTCCAGGCGGATGAGGATGTCGTGCCCGAAGGTCTTTCTTTTGACCGTAATCAAACCGAAACTTGTGGAATTTATTTCTGGTTTCATGACAATCCCCTTTCAAAACAAAAAGATCTGCTCCAGATGAAGAAATAAGGACCTCTGCAGGAAGAGAAGACTGCAGGCAATATTGTTTATGAGACCACAGGCTTATTACCCTACAAGAAACAAATGCACAGCACAAACAGGATACAATATTGCTAACACTCATTTCCGTGAACTACCCCTCCCTAAAACTTTCGCTTAATAGCTCAAGTTTTTGAGGACGGAGCTTCCTGCTTCATACTTGGCAGTTGCCGTTTTTTCCAAGTCCACAGGCTCAAACTGTAGTCCCTACAGCAATTTTCTTAATATTGATAGCGGCATTAATGTCTCTATCATGCGTATTTTTGCAATCAGGACATTGCCACTCTCTAATA
>NZ_JAQUVZ010000052.1 GCF_028693135.1 Methanosarcina sp. | reverse complement strand
ATTTAAGCTTTTCTGTTTTATTTATATCCTATATATATAGTATTTATATAGTATGCGAGGCATTTAACTATAGCTATATATACTGGTTAGAGGCTATTACTTTTGCTTTATATACTGAGGGTTGACTAATGAGCGAATCTAGTATTAAAATTGAAAATGTGGTCGCATCCACCAAACTCGCTGAGGCGTTTGATTTAATTGTGATCGAAGCCGAGTTCGAAGGCGCTGAGTACAACAAGCAGAAGTTTCCGGGGCTCGTCTACAGGGTTTTGGACCCAAAAGCTGCTTTCCTGGTCTTTACTTCCGGAAAGGTTGTCTGCACAGGAGCAAAAAACGTTAAAGACGTGCACACAGTTATTGGCAATATGGCAAAAAAGCTGAACGGTATAGGGATTCCGACAATAGAAAACCCGCAGATTACTGTCCAGAATATAGTTGCCTCAGCAGACCTGCACACTATCCTTAACCTCAATGCAATTGCAATCGGACTTGGGCTTGAGAATATCGAATACGAACCCGAGCAGTTTCCGGGTCTTGTGTACAGGATCGATGTGCCCAAGGTAGTTGTCCTTATCTTCAGTTCCGGAAAACTGGTAGTTACAGGCGGGAAATCCCCTGAAGACTGTGAGAGGGGTGTAGAAGTAGTCCGTCAACAGCTCGACAACATGGGGCTTTTATAAGAACCCTCTTATTTTTTAATTTATTGTATCTATTTTAATCTGCTTCCTGTTGAAAGGACATGGATAGAATATTCAATATAAAAATGGATTCTGCGATGCGCGTAGAGGCTCCGGCAAAGGATATGTGTGAAACGTGAATAATGCAGATGTTTGCATCCTCATTCCTACCCTTAACGAAGTTGCAACGATAGGGGAACTCATTAATGATTTCAAGAAAGAAGGGTTTTCCAACATTCTGGTAATCGATGGAAACAGCAGGGACGGGACAGCGCAGGTTGCAGAGGCAGAAGGCGCAAGAGTTGTCTTGCAGACCGGAAAAGGTAAAGGTCAGGCAGTGATCCAGGCTTTCGAAGTTATAGAGAGCCCCTATGTATTAATGGTTGATGGAGATGGGACATATCTTGCAAGAGAAGCTACCTCTCTCCTTGAGCCCATTCTGGAAGGAAAAGTCGATCATGTTATAGGTAGTCGGCTGGAAAATTATTCTCCCGGGGCTTTTACAAAGCTTAACCTTGTGGGCAACCGCCTGATTAACATGTTTTTTGACCTTGCTTACGGGGTACAGTTAACAGACATTCTCTCAGGTTACCGTGCGTTTACTCTCGAGAGTGTGAGGGAACTTGAACTTAACAAGACCGGCTTTGAAATCGAAACCGAAATCTCTGTGGAATGCATCCTTAAAACACAGAGGGTTGAAGAAGTCCCGATTACTTACCTCCCCCGAAGTGAAAAAGGCGCAACCAAGCTAAACCCTATAAAAGACGGAATAAGAATCGGATCTACCATTTACAGGCTTGCAAAAGTGCATAACCCTATGTTTTATTTTGGGATTATAGGGTTTTCCTTTATTCTGTTAGGTCTGTTTACGGGAACTTTTGTGGTAGCCCAGTGGTTCCAGGGAATCACCCGAATCCCTCTTTCTATTCTCACGACACTGCTTATTATATTCGGTCTTCAGATGTTTATCTTCGGGATGATCAGTGACCTTATAGTAACTCTCCACAGGCAAACAGTCAGTTTAATCCAGGAGAAAAATAAGCAGAGAAAATAATAAGAAATATCTGTGTTTTCTGGTTGCTGCACATTTTTTAAGCATTATGCAGGATTTTCCTGTGTTTATTATTTCTCCGGGTCCTTTTTTTATCTCCTTCTTCATTCCCTTTTTTAAAGTTATCTTAATTAATCCTCTCCGAACTCAACTTTACTTGTCTATTACACCAAAGAACTTTATCCTCTTTATATAATAAACTTAATTTAATTATATTCTGTAATTTTTCGACATCTATAGACGTCCAAGTAAAGTAAAATTGATTAAAATTAAAGTTGATTTTGTAAATAATGTTAAATATAATTACTTTCCTTTTATGATCTAACTCACAATCCCTTTACTTATATCTTAATTTTGCATGATACTCTCACATAATAATGAAAACTTGAGGTACTAAATATGACAATCGTGGAAGATGCCAAAAATGGAACTATCACTGAAGAGATGAAGATTGTTGCAAAGGAAGAAGGCCTTGACCCTGAATTCATCCGCCGCGGGATCGCAGCCGGAAGAATCGTCATCCCCACTTCCCCCTACAGGGACGTTAAGCTCTGCGGACTTGGAGAAGGGCTCAGGACCAAAGTCAATGCCTCCATTGGTGTATCCTCAGACATCATGGATGTGGACATGGAAGTCCAAAAGGCAATGGCTGCCGAAAAAGCAGGAGCCGACACCCTCATGGAGCTTGGGACTGGCGGAGACTTCCTCGGGATCAGGAAAAGAGTCATTGACAGCATTTCACTTTCAGTCGGTTCAGTGCCTCTCTACCAGGGTTTCATTGAAGCCGCAAGGAAGTACGGTTCAATCGTGCACATGACTGAAGACGAGCTCTTCAATGCAACCGAAGCCCAGGCAAAGCTCGGAACCAACTTCATGGCAATCCACACCGGTGTCAACAACATTACTCTTGACAGGCTCAAAGCCCACGGCAGGTACGGCGGTCTCTGCTCCCGTGGTGGCGCCTTCATGAGTGCCTGGATGATGCACAACGAAAAAGAAAACCCTCTTTACGCTAACTTTGACTACCTTGTTGAGATCCTCAAGGAACACGAAGTAGTCCTCTCAACCGGAAACGGAATGCGCGCAGGAGCAATCCACGATGCAACCGACCGCGCCCAGATCCAGGAATTGATCATCAACACCGAACTCGGTCAGAAAGCCCACGATGCAGGCCTGCAGGTCATTATCGAAGGCCCAGGTCACATCCCCCTCGACCAGATCGAGACCAACGTTAAGATCATGAAGGAAATGAGCGGTCACAAGCCTTTCTATATGCTTGGTCCTCTCGCAACCGACATCGCCCCCGGCTACGACCACATCGTAACCGCAATCGGCGCATCCCTCGCTGCCTCCTACGGCTGTGACTTCCTCTGCTACGTGACCCCTGCAGAGCACCTTGCTCTCCCGAACCTCGAAGACGTGATAACCGGAGTCAAGACCTCCAGGATTGCAGCTCACATCGGAGACATGGTCAAGTACCCCGAAAGAGCAAGACAGTGGGACCTTGACATGGGCCGTGCCAGAAGAGACCTCGACTGGGAAAAGATGTACTCGCTTGCTCTTGACCCCGAACACGCAAGGAAAATCAGGAACGAAAGGGCACCCGAAGACACCGACGCATGCACAATGTGTGGAAACTACTGCGCCCTGAAAATCGTCAACCAGAACTACAACCTCGCAAAATAAGCAGGTACTGGTAAATTATATGAGTAAGGCCTTCGGGCTTTACTTATCTCACCTTTTTTAAACCGCTTTTTCGTGGTGTTGCTCTCACGCAGGCATTTTTATTTTTTTGTTTTCAATACTTTTTTCTTTTTCAATAATTTCTCCTTTTATTCAGGCATTTTTCATACTTTTTACAACTTCAGTTTTTTGTTTTTCGAGCAATTTAAATCGATAGATTTTTACATCATTATCTCAAAAATGTCAAAAGTTATTTTTCTCTAATTTATTAAAGTGTTGGGAAGTCTTCTCCCTAAATGTGGATGAATATTTTGAGATTCTGGCAAGGGTTGAGGTTTATATGAGACGAAAATCAGTTAAAGGGCTCATTGCTCTCGGAATAATAAAAGGGCTCATAACTATCGGAATATTACTGTTTTTTGCAGTTTTTTCAGAATGCAGTGCTTATGTGGAGGTAGTGAATTCTTCTGAAATCCTAAATGAGGAGTACACATTTGAAGAGCTTAATTCCGATGAGGTTACGACAGAATGGAACGAATCATATCTCTTCAGCAGCAGGGAAGATGCTCAGGAAGAGCTTGAGAGGCTGAAACAGAGGTCTGTGGAGATCAGCGAGACCTTCCGCCCGGAATTCGAGGAGCTTTCGGGGGCTTCCTTGCTGGACTATATTGAAACCGAAAAGGAGTTTTCAAGGTCTTTTGATGTTCTGTATATTTATGCATACACAGGGCTAAGTAAAAACGTAAATGATCAGTTCTTTTCATCCCTTCTTGCGAACGCTCAGGACCTGACTACTGAACACGGGAAATCCACCTCATTTGCCACGATAAAACTGACTTCACTCCCAAGTGAGGAATGGGAGCAGCTCTTTTCCGAGGAGCCAGGACTTGAAGAGTACCGACCATATTTCGAAGCTGTCTATATCAGGTTTGCAGAGCACAGGTCAGAAGATGAAGGACAGGCTGCATACCTTGCAGATCTCGGAAACCAGCGCATGAAACTCCAGACAGAGGCATTTTCACAGATTACGAATAACGTCACAAGGGCAGGGAATATAACCCTTGAGAATGGGGAAGAATATTCAGTCAACTCCCAGTCTTACTATACTCTGCTTTCAACGGACCCAAGCAGGGTCAACAGGGAAAAATGCTATGATCTGAGGTTTTACCACCTGATTGATGAATCGGACTCTATGGCGGCCCTATATTCTGAAAAATCCAGGCTTGACGACCTTGTCGCAAAGGAGTTGAACTATAATGACTCTTATGAAGCCTGCCTGTATGACCTTTATCTGACTGATTCTCAGGTTGATGAGATGAATTCTGTCTTCAAGGAACGAAAAGATATATTCGAAGGCTATAACGATTTCAGGAAAACAAAACTCGGGCTTGAAACCCTGAAACCCTATGACCTCTCGCTGGAGTTAACTGAAGAACCGGGAGAAGAGTATACTTATGTGGATGCTCTGAAAGGCGTCCAGAAGTCCTATGCCGGAATGGACCCTCGTTTTAACGATATCTTTCTGGAGATGGCTACAGGGAATTTCATAGATGTGTACCCTGATCCCGAAAATGGGAAGCAGCCCGGAGGTTACTGTTACGAACTCTGTGCCCTGCAGGCCCCAGCCCTGATTTTCATGAATTATAACGGCCTGATTTCGGACCAGAAGACCCTCACGCATGAACTGGGGCACGGGATTCATTTCTATCTGATGGGTAACTCCGTAAATTACCTATACTGCGTTGTTCCGGTCTACGAAATGGAGGTTCCATCCACTTTCAACGAAGAACTCTTTGTCGATTATGTGGTCGAAAACTCCGATCGTGATACTGCTGTTGCAGTGCTCTCCCAGCATGTAGGGGAGTACCAGAACTATTTCTCTTTCCAGCCCATGATCACGGAATTCGAACATCAGGCCCACCAGCTCTGCGCTGAAAACGGGAATGCCAGTGGGGCAGAACTCAATGCCCTCTGGACCACACTCTTTAAGGAATATGGGAGCGATTCCATCGAATACTATGCCGAAGACTCTGCGACATGGACTTACATCAATCACATTTACCTGACAAATAACTACTACACCTTCAACTACGCGGTTTCGAAAGCAATAACCCTCGCTCTTTTCAAGCAGTATAAGGAAGACCCGGAGACCTTTAATGAAAACTACATAGCTTACCTTTCAGCCGGCACAACGCTAACTCCCGAAGAAAAACTGAAAAAATACTTCGGGATTGAAATCAACAGGCAGCTCTTTGAAGATGCTATGGACGTCGTGGAGTTAAGAATTCGGCAGCTTGAGGTACTTGACAAAGGGTTGAAAGAGCCGAAATTCGAGTCTGCAGCAGAAAGCCTGAACCTCTATTCTGGTTCTTTCTGGTAGGCGTCCCCGGGAAAATAATCAACCGGAAGGCTCAATGAATTAGAAACTTTGGGGCGTTAGAGGACATCTGAGTATCCTCTGCCTTCAACTTTTTTTCTTTTTCAATGACTCTTTTCCTTTTTCAATAATTTCTCCTTTTATTCCAGGCGTTTTTTTCATACTTTTTGTGGTTTTTCGCTCCTGACAGTTTAATTTCGATAGATTTTTACATCTTCGTTTTAAGAATATCAAAAGTTGTTTTCCTATAATTTCTCAAAACGTTGGAAAGTTATCTTGCGAATATAAAATCCGTCAGAGCGCCTAATGTTTTAGATCTATCAGGGGTAGAGGTTTTATGAGACAAAAGTCAACTAAAGAGCTCATTGTTCTTGGAACACTTAAAGGGCTTATCACTCTTGGAATACTACTGTTTTTTACGGTTCTCTCGATATCTGGAGTTTCTGCAAAGGCAGAGAATTCTTCTGAAATCACGAGCGCTGAATATACATTTGAAGAGCTTAATTCCGATGAGGTTACGACGGAATGGGACGATTCCTATCTCTTCAGCAGCAGGGAAGATGCCTTAAAAGATCTCGAGGAGTTGAAGCAGAGGTCTGTGGAGATCAGCGAGACCTTCCGCCCGGAATTCGAGGAGCTTTCGGGGGCTGCCTTGCTGGACTACATTGAAACCGGAAAGGATCTTTCAAGGTCTTTTCGTGTCCTGTATGTTTATGCATATACAGGGCTCAGCAAAAACGTAAATGACCAGTTCTTTTCATCTCTTCTTGCGGACACCCAGGACCTGTTTACGGAACATGGGAAAGCCGTTGCATTTGCCACTGTAAAACTTACCTCACTTTCAACAGAAGAATGGGAGCAGCTCTTTTCCGAGGAGCCCGGACTTGAAGAATACCGACCCTATTTAGAAGCTGCCTATATCAGGTTTGCAGAACACAGGCCAGAGGACGAGGCCCAGGTCGCATACCTTGCAGATCTTGGAAACCAGCGCATGAAACTCCAGACAGAGGCATTTTCTAAGATTACAAATAACGTCACAAGGGCGGGGAATATAACCCTCAAGAACGGGGGAGAGTATTCAGTCAACTCCCAGTCTTACTCTACTCTGCTTTCAACGGACCCCAGCAGGGTCAACAGGGAAAAATGCTATGATCTGAGGTTTTACCACCTGATTGACGAATCGGATTCGATGGCTGCTCTCTATTCTGAAAAATCCAGGCTTGACGACCTTGCCGCAAAGGAGTTGAAATATACTGACTCTTATGAAGCCTGCCTTTACCGTCTTTATTTGACTGATTCTCAGGTTGATGAGATGAATTCTGTCTTCAAGGAACGAAAAGATATATTCGAAGGCTATAACGATTTCAGGAAAACAAAACTTGGGCTTGAAACCCTGAAACCCTATGACCTCTCGCTAGAGTTAACTGAAGAACCGGGAGAAGAGTATACTTATGTGGATGCTCTGAAAAGCATCCAGAAGTCATATGCCGGAATGGACCCCCGTTTTAACGATATCTTTCTGGAGATGGCTACAGGGAACTTCATAGATGTCTACCCTGACCCTGAAAATGGAAAACAGCCAGGTGGCTACTGCACTGACCTTTGCGCCCTGCAGGCCCCATCCATGATTTTCATGAACTATAACGGTCTGATCTCGGACCAGAAGGACCTCACACATGAACTGGGGCACGGGATTCATTTCTACCTTATGGGTCAGTCCGTGGATTACTTCTACTGTGGTGTTCCGGTCTACGAAATGGAGGTTCCATCTACTTTCAGTGAAGAGCTCTTTGTCGATTATGTGGTCGAAAACTCCGATCGTGATACTGCTGTTGCAGTGCTCTCCCAGCATGTAGGGGAGTACCAGAACTATTTCTCTTTCCAGCCCATGGTTACGGAATTCGAACATCAGGCCCATCAGCTCTGCGCTGAAAACGGGAATGCAAGTGGAGCAGAACTCAATGCCCTCTGGACCACACTCTTTAAGGAATACAGGAGTGACTCAGTGGGATATCGCGCTGAAGATTCTGCGGAATGGACTTACATCAACCACATTTACCTGACAAATAACTACTACACCTTCAACTATGCAGTTTCGAGAGCAATAACTCTCGCCCTCTTCAAGCAGTACAGGGAGGAACCGGAAACCTTTAATGAAAACTACATAGCCTACCTCTCTGCAGGCTCAACGCTGCCCCCCGAAGACAAACTGAAAAAATACTTCGGGATCGAAATCAACAGGCAGCTCTTTGAAGACGCAATGGACGTCGTGGAGTTGAGAATCCAGCAGCTAGAAGAGCTGGAAAAGGATAGGAATAGGCCGAAATTTGAGTCTGCCGCAGAAAGCCTGAACGTCTATTCGGGTTCTTCCTGGAAGGTTCCGGTGTGAGAATGATCGATCGGAAGTTGATGATCGGAAGTCGATGATCGGAAGTTGATCAGTTGGAAGGCTCAATGAATTAAAAATCATAGGGTGTTCGAGGACATTTAATTGTCCTCTCCCTCCAAATTCTTTTCTTTTCCGCTTAATTCTGCCACTCGAAATGTATTTTTTCGGCTTTTTGCACTACCCTGCGCTCTCACCGGTCGTGCCTGCACGACCGGCATTCTCCAGAAAAAATGATTCTTAGCCTATTACGAAGCAAAAAATTCATCCGTAAACACTGCGACTTCTGGCACCCGAATTCCGTGTCGGAATCACATCATATAATCAATTTTCAAAGAGTCGTGATGTACTTGCAGCAGCACGGAGCCCGTTTCGCTACGCTTAAGCGGGCAAACGAATTTTTATTGGCGAGAGGTGTTCAACTTTTTGAAGACGGCGAACTTTCGTGTATTTGCCAGTTCAGGAAAGATCCACTTTTAAGAGCTCGGTTTTCAATGGATTAAGCTTATTCTCTATAATATCCCAGACTATTTTGAGATTCACTCCTGAATAGTCATGGATCAGAACATTTCTCAAACCTACAATTTTTCTCCATTCAATGTCCGGATATTTTTCCCTTACATCAGGTGGAATACGGCCTGCAGCCTCTCCTATTATCTCAAGATTGCGCAAGACGGCATCAATCCGCATTTCATTATGAGAAAATTCTTCAAACGAAAGGTTTTCGACATACGCTTGAATCTTTTTAATGGAAACAAGAATGTCTTCGATAAAAACAGTATAATCTTCAGGCATATACTACTTCTCTCATGATGTTGTCTTTTAGCCGGGGCTTGATTGAGGATTCGATAACCAGGTCAACTTCCCTTTTGAAAAGGTCTTCAAGATAGAATTTAAGGTCCATATAATTATCAAAAGTGGTTTTTGTTTCATCAAATTCTACAAGTACGTCAATATCACTTCCGGCTTTTTCTTCCCCTCTAACAAAAGATCCGAATATGCCTATCCGTTTAACCCCGAATTTTTCTTTAATCAAAATTTCATGTTCTTTCAGTATTTGAAGAACGTCCATAGTTATTAGTTGGTTCCAAAGGTTATATTTTTGTTGCATCTCGCATTGGGTTTTACTGATTCTAATCTCATAACATTTGGACTTTTCATTATCTGATAACTAACTGTCATCTGCTAATAAGCAGGAAATAACCACCAGATTTTTTGCTGAAAGATACAAAATACCCTGGGAAATAAGGAATATTTATGGAAAAACGAGGAGAGAAAACAATGTATTATACAACATTCGAATCCCCAATCGGTCCCCTACTCCTTGCAGGAGATGAAGAAGGGCTGAAATATCTGAACATACGGAAGGGCAAAAAGAAAATCGAAGTTCCGGATGACTGGGTGGAAAATGAGGATTTTTTCAGCGAAATTTCCAGGCAGCTTGAAGCTTATTTTGCAGGGCAACTCAAGGCTTTTGAAGTGAAGCTGGCCCCTGAAGGTACCGAATTCCATAAATCTGTCTGGAGAGCTTTATGTGAAATTCCTTACGGGGAAACCCGAACTTACAAAGAGATCGCAATATCTGTTGGAAAGCCGAAGGCATATAGGGCTGTGGGGCTTGCAAATAACAGGAATCCCATTTCTATAATCGTGCCCTGCCACAGGGTCATCGGAACAAACGGGAAACTTACCGGCTATGCAAGCGGACTGGATGTAAAAGAGTTTTTATTAAGGCTTGAATGTGGTTACTGATAAATTTTGTTAAAAATATTACTAAATGCTAAAAAAGAACATATTAATAACATTAAGTGTCTAATTTTACCTATATTTGATTTATATGAAGTTCCTATACGTTTTGCAATCTTTTGTAAATTCAGAAAATTGCTGAATTAGTAGACAGAACGAAGGTTATGTGTTTCAATGCCTTGGTATAACCGGTGATATAATGGACAAAGCAATAGTTGTTGAAAATCTGTCTAAAAAATATGGCGATTTTGAAGCTGTGAAAAATATCTCTTTCAATATTCAAAAAGGGACGATTTTTGGACTTTTAGGTCCAAACGGGGCCGGAAAATCCACTACTATTAAGGTTCTCACCTGTCAATCTCCTCCTACTTCAGGTAATGCATACGTTGGTGGTTTCAATGTCCTGGCCGATTCGGCAGAAATAAAAAGGAAAATTGGCGTCGTTTTTGAGTCCCAGAACCTGTACGAAGAGCTATCGGTGTATGAAAACCTCAATTTTTTCCGCCGCCTTTACAGCTCTCCGAAAGACAAAATAAGTGAAGTACTGCAGTCCGTAGGCATGGAAACGCATCAGAAAGACAAAATAAAGACTCTTTCAAAAGGTATGAAACAGAAGATAATGATTGCTAGGGCCTTAATCAACGATCCCGATATTTTGTTTTTGGATGAGCCCGGGAGTGGATTAGATCCTCATTCGGCAAGGGAAATCAGGCAAATGATTCTTGATCTTAAAAGTCGGGGTAAAACAATCCTCATTACAACACATAATTTGGAGGAAGCGGACTTTTTATGTGACTATTTGGCTATCATACATAAAGGCTCTATAATAGCTATTGACACACCTGGAAATTTGAAAAAAAAGTATGGGGAAGATGTTCTCAGGATCGAGGCCGTGACAGGGGATATTTACGAATCGCCACTGAATACGAAAGCAAGCAGTGATATGTTTAAAAAACTCTCGGATGATAATCAAATATTCCTTGTACATTCAAAAGAGGCTACAATTGAAGACGTTTTTATAAAACTGACCGGGGAGAGGTTGACAGATGAATCTTAATGTTGTACTGGCTATTTTCAGGAAGGACTTAATATCATCGGTTAAAAGTAAAAACATATTGATAATATTACTAACTCCGGTTTTTTTGTCAATCCTTTTTAACACTACGGTCTCCTTGACTGATAACATTATAGTCCCCATTGCCGTGTATGACGGGGGATCCAGTGCCGATTTTGTTGAATATCTCCGCTCTACAGACAGTTATGACATAATCATTACAGGCTCTGCCGGTAAATCCGAAGAATTGCTTTACACTGAAAAAGTTGCGGCTATTGTGCTTGTTCCGGAAGGCTTCAGTGCCGATCTTGAAAATGGTTTCACTCCTTTTCTTAATATTACGGTCAACCCTTATGATGAAAAATCGGTTGTATTTTTACAAACTTACAAAGACGTAATTATGGGTTTTGCAGGGCAGGATTATCCGGTACACATTTCATTAAATACGCTCCCTGCAGGCTTACAGTCCCGGTTTAACATCCCGATATGGGTTATGTTTACGGTAATATTTGTTGGAATGATGGTTTTGCCCAATACGCTGACTACCGAAAAAGAGAAAAAAACTCTTGATGCAATACTTGTGTCACCGGCTTCGGAAAAAGATGTGATTTACGGCAAGTCCTTTTTTGGTTTATTCCTGACAATATTCATATCTCTGGTTATAATTTTTATTAATGGGGGTTTCGTTGGTAATTTCCTGACGGTCTTGTTTTTCATCGTCCTCGGTTCTACAGCGTTCACAGGTCTCGGGCTTCTGATTGCCAGCTATACCGACAATTATTCTTCGGCATCTCTGCTTTCTACTGTTTGCATGGCTCCCCTTATTTTACCGGCCCTGCTGGCTGATTTATCCCGAGAAATCGGGTATATCTCATATCTCGTACCGAGTACCTACATGTTTAACGGCATAAAAGGTGCCATGTTGAATAATTCTGGAATCTCCGATTTGTATCCTGAGCTTGGAGTCCTTGTTATATTTAATATTGCTGTGTATGTGCTGACAGCTCATGTTCTCAAGAAGAAAAGTTATATATGAACTTTTGATCGGGTTTTGCAGGAATGCTTTTGTAAAACTTGACTGAACAGGCTGTCTCAAAACTCAAACCATTTCTACAATTGGATTATGGGCAATGTCGACTTTAAATTCAGACAGGGCATTTTTCCGAAATTTAGATCCGAATTAACCTCATTGTAATATATTTTACCCCAATTGTAGAATCAAGTTTACTTTTTAGACAGCCTGTGAAGGGTGATTTTGTTTTGAATTTACTTATTTAGCATGCATTTATAAACTGTTTTCAAAAACAGCAATGCGACTATAAGATCGAATATTACCATAAGAGTAACCATTATTTCAGAAGTCCCTATTATCACTATAAGTCCCCATTTTATTATGATTTTATATCTATTTTAACCTAACTTCCGCCTTTTTAGGCGCATATATGCTTTTCCACAAATCGGTGAGGTCAGATGATTGCGGTTTAGATAATTTACATCGCATCTGATGCGCTTAAGTTTAAGCGCATGAGCCGGTATCAGGTGACATTTATGCGCTTAAAAATGCGGAACTAAGGCTTTAATACTTCTTGGAAAGATAAATTTGCAGGGGGAACCAGTATGGAGTTCAAAGACAAGATTGAGAACATTATCAAAGCAGCCGTCGCAAGTACTGGCACTGAAACTCGATATCGTGAACCTCTTTTCGGCTATGCTTCAGCCGACGACCCTATATTCAATGAAATTAAATAAATTATCGGTTCTCACCACCTGCACCCAAAAGAGATCTTCCCTGAAGCAAAAATCGTGGTGTCCTTTTTCCTTCCTTTTGAAAAGGAATTTGTGGAACTGAACTGGAAATCTCCGGGCCCGGTAAAGGAATGGATTCAGGCTAAAAGTCAACTCCCCGTCACTAAAGTGGCAGGCATGTAATAGTGCCCCGGTTGACCAGCCTTAGTCTTAATTGACTACGTTGGAAATGTCATGATACCTGCGAATGCTTCCTCAGTTTGTAGCTCTATCGTGTAACATTAAAAGTCCTGAGAGGTAGGGGCGGTGTGTTACACATAACAAGCATATCCAACATTGGCGAGAGGAGATACGAAAGTACGTTACCTGCGGAGGAAATTCGTTTCCAAAGCAGAGTGGAGAAATCCAAACACGAAAGGAATGCCAGAAAATTGACGGCATTCCTCTTATGACTAAAGTCAAAAGCATCCGGCCTTATTTTTTCGTGAAACTGACAGCCTGATCAGGGAAATAAATGAAAAACTCACTGTGGAGCTGGCGAAAGATGGGGTAAAGGCAGTTGCTCCTCTGATGGTTTTTGACCATGATAAATCCGGTTTCGATGTTGTCTGGTCCCACAAGAGTGCCGCCTATGCTGCGGGCCTGGGCACTTTCGGCGTCCACCACATGCTTATCACGAAAGCCGGGTGTGCAGGCCGCTTCGGCACTCTGCTGATCTCTGCCGATATCCCTCCTACCCCCCGCCCGACCGAGGAGTTTTGCCGCTACAAAAAGGGAGAAAAATGCCTTGTCTGTGTGGACAGGTGCCCTGTTTCCGCTCTCAGTATTAGAGGTTTTGATAAGGAAAAATGTTACAGACAGCTTAAGGAAAATGCTCGGGCTTTTCCCGAGCTTAATCAGTTTGCCTGCGGAAAATGTGCAACAGGGCCCTGTGCGTTGAAGTCTCGCTGAAACAGGGAACTTTTCTATTTTTCATATCTCGATTTCGCGATTTAATTACTTCATTTTTTTGAGAAAGACAGGGTCCAGTGCTGAATCTCAGCTCAGTTATTTATATTGCCGTTAACGGAGTTGAACCGTTATCTGAGGTATTTTGCGCTACATTTATCCGTAGATTAAGGTCTCTATAAGGCAGGCGGATATCCTCTTCAAGTACTTCTTTCTCGTCCTCGTTGTAGAGAGAAAATGCAAGTATCATATTCGTTCCCTCAAAGGGAGGGGTTATGGTTACTGCTTTTTCCCAGGTCTCGTTGTCCCCGAGGCTTATATACTGCTGATCAGGGGGTAAAGGCAGAGCCGTGTTTTCAAGTTTAATTTCCATTGTATAATTGACGGGTTTCTGCTCATGGTTTACAATTCCCACTATTACGGTCCCGTTCTCCCCAAGTACGTAATCTGTTGGATAGTTGTCAGCTTTCCCTTCGGGCCCGAGAATATAGAATTCGGTAAAAGGATCCTGTAAAGATTCCGCCATCAGTTCAGCATTCATTTTTTCTTCGCACCCGGATGCAAGAAGAGCCAGGCTTATGAGAATCGGTATGAATAATATTTTTGTATGTTTCATATTCTCCACGCTTCTTTTATTTACTTATATATTTCCCAATGTTGGACTGTATCTTCTCACATCTTAATATTATTTCTCAATCCACCATAGTGTAAAATATCAAAAAAGCCGAATAATATTCATGCCCATAATTTCCCTGACCACCGATTTTGGAGACCTCTACCCCGCTGCCATGAAAGCTGTTATCCTGGGTATTACCCCCGATGTACAGATTGTTGATGTAACCCATTCAATCCGACAGGCGGGAATCCGGGAAGGGGCTTTTGCCCTTTACTCCCTTGTCCCTTATTTTCCGGAAAAAACCGTGCATATCGGCGTTGTTGATCCCGGGGTCGGGACTTCCAGGCGCGCCCTTGCCGTAAAAGCAGGGACTGCTGGAAGTAAGCAGTTTTTCGTGGGCCCCGACAACGGGCTCCTGATCCCTGCCGCTCGCCGGCTGGGGGAGATGGAAGTCTATGAGGTTACAAACGGGGATTTGATGCTGAACTCGGGGATCTCGGCAAGCTTCCACGGCAGGGACATCTTTGCGCCTGTGGGGGCCCACCTCTCAAAAGGCCTCCCGATTGAAGAGGTCGGGCAGAAAGTTTCGGATTTCGTGGACCTCGATTTCGGATATTTTGGAGTTGACGGGCCTTTTCTTATGGGAAAAGTTGTTTTTGCGGACAGTTTTGGAAATGTGATAACGAATATCCCGGAAGATGCTGTTCTGAGGTTCTGCACTTTTGGTTCGAAGGTAGAGGTAAACGGCCGCAAAGTCCCTTTTGTCCAGACCTACGGCCTTGCCGGGAAGAAAGAGGCGCTTGCTCTTATCGGCAGCCACGGTTTTCTGGAAATTGCTGTAAACCAGGGAAGTGCCGAACTGCAGTTCGGGCTGAAGGGGGGAGACCCTGTTGCAATTAAAATTTTATAAGTAGCCTCTCCCTCAGGCGGGCGAATATTTATATAATATTCATAATACAAACTGCCCCTGAAGTATGAAATTAACTGACGTAAAAACGTACAAACTGGAATTTTTTTTCTTTTCTATTCTGGTTATTCTGAGCTATGCCGCTCTTTCCGGAAATGGTCCCGGAACCGGTACCGACAGTATGAATAATTACTTCTGGGTGCCTTCTGCGGTTATGCAGTCTATAGCTGCAGTATATGCTGTATTTATTGCTATTTTTGCCCTGTCCCTTCAGAGGAACCAGGACAGCATCCATTCGATTGCAAACCGGTTAAAGCCTCCTCTGAAAATTGTGTCCTACACGGCTGCAGGGAGCATATATCTCAATGGGCTGGTACTTATCATTTTCAGCTTATATTCTCCTTCGGAAGTGAAGATAAAGCTCATGCTTTTTACTTCTCTACTTTCATTAGTAGCATCCCTCGTCGCCATCGTTTATCTGTCCCTTGAAATGTTAAGTGAAGTTTCCGGGTTAAAAACTTCTTCCGAGAAATTTGCCCACCTCTCGAATCTCCTCCGGGAGCTTGAGGGTTGGGGCTCTTCAGGGCAGATGGAGCTCAGTGCCGGGGATACGGAGTTCTGCATCCAGGCCCTTGAAGACGAAAAACCGGAGGTCCGGCTGGTTGCGGCTCAGCTTCTGGGCCGGCTGGGGGATGAACAGGTAGCAGATGCGCTCTTAAGAAAACTGGCAGATAAAAACTCCCGGGTCAGGGAAGCTGCAGTTGAGGCTCTCGGTCGGGTAGGAGGCGAAAAAACCGTCGATGTGCTTGTTGAAAAGCTTGAAGCTAAAGATCCTAAATTCAGGCTGCATACTGTCCGGGCGCTTGCCAGGCTCGGAGATGAAAGGGCAGTTGAACCTCTTGTCAGAAGGCTGGACGATAAAGTCCTTGAGGTCAGGATCGCTGCAGTCGAAGCTCTGGGAGACCTAAAAAGCCGGAATGCTGTAGATGACCTGCTCAAAAAACTGGACGACATTCAGATAGGCGGCACTCCCGCAGAACTTCAAAAGTATGTCCTGATCGCTCTTGGAAAAATCGGGGATAAAAAAGCCCTTGATGTCATTCTCCCCAGATTGAATGACCCGTCTCCCGAGATTCGAAAGCATGCTGCTGAAGCCCTTGGAAACCTGGGGGACGAGCGCGCTGTCCCCTACCTGGTCAAAAAGCTGGCTGACCTCAGCCCGGAAGTAAGAAACGCTTCCGTATATGCTCTGGGGAAAAGCGGAGACAAACGTGCGGTTGAGCCTCTCATCGGAATGCTTGAAGAAACCGACCCCGAGCTCAGGATTACTGCCGTATACGCACTAGGAAATCTCAGAGCCCCGCAGGTTGTAAGCCCGCTTATCAAAATGCTGGATGACGATAATCCCTGGGTAAGAAAGGGTGCCGCATACTCCCTCGGAAAAAGCGGAGATAAAAGGGCAATCGAAGCCCTCCTCACAAAATTAAATGATATGGACCCTGAGGTCAGGAGAGTTGCAGCCGGAGCCCTTGGAATAATAAAAGATGGTTCAGATTTCAGGTAAGATCTGTGAGTGTCTCAGGTGGAAATTGCAGGACTTCCCTGATACTCTGAACCTTACGTGAACTGATACTTTTATGAACTGACACTCATGAATCTGATACTCATGAACCTTAAACTCAATATTTTTTCTTTCAAGACAGGCGCTTCTTTATTTCTTCAAATTCTTCTTCAGTAATTTCGCTCTTCTCATACCTTACCTTTGCAAGCTCAAGCTCAGACCTTTCTTCTTTCTGTGGTTCTTCTTTCTGTGGTTCTTCTTCCTGTAGCTCTTCTTCCTGTAGCTCTTCTTCCTGTAGCTCTTTTTCCTGCGGCTCTTCTTCCTGCGGCTCTTCTTCCTGCGGCTCTTCTTCCTGTGGCTTGTCTTTCTGTAAAAGCAACTTGATCATCACAATGGCACCCACAATTATGATAATCCAGGTTAGAATGAAGAGATATGAATCTCCTCCCATTCCAGAACCTTCCATTATTCCGTCTATCCTGCTCACTTCCATATTTTTATTTTACAATTTAAACTATACTGAACTATATTCTTCATTCGAGTATATTAGATATTTTTTTTAGTTCCGGAATCCTTGCCCCGATTTGAATATTTGGATGCTTTCTAACCTTCGGGGTGAGTGCCCATTAGTTAAAATTAACGGTAAAAATTCCGTCAAATTTAACGAGTGCTCAGAACCACTCATAATTTCCAATGCGCAAAATTCCTTCGCACAGAAATCAAAAAGAGTGCCGTGTGAAGGTGGAGAGGGTGTAAATATCAATTTACACTCCGTATGGTCATATGGAAATTTCAACAAATATTTATACCGCTTGCCAGTAAACGATTGAATAACGTTGACATTCTCCAGAATACATTGCTTAAAAAACTTATTCTCCGAATAAATTTGCGCGGAACCGTGTTCCGAAAATTGAACTAAAGGTGGGGCTAAATTCTTTTGGCAGGCGAGAAGTCGAAATTAGGGTCTTACTGTATATGGCGTGACACTGCAGCAGGAGAAGATTCACTCGGATTCCAACCTTACGTCGAGGCAGCTGGAACAACAACGCCAGGAATTACCGGACAAAGAGAATTCGAACCGCTGCCTCTGGTAGTGCTAAATGCTAATAATGCTGAGGTCTCGAAGGCGGTAGCGGTTTTTACAAAGCCCTTATTTTGTTTTTGTTTCGTGTTTTGCTTTTTGTGTTTTTTCTTGCTACATTCTATTCTCAGTCTTCAATTGTACCTCATGTCCATTAGTCAAAATCAACTACTAAATTATTAGTTAAATTTAAATATCGTCAAATCTAACTACATTATATGGCTGAAAAGGTGTTTGTGGTTGGAGGGGAAGTGGAGCCTCCGTACTTTATCGGAAGGGAGCGGGAGATTAAAAAGCTGACACTGGACATTCTGGAACAGGCCCAGAACAATGTGATCATAGGTCCGCGCAGAATCGGAAAAACTTCCCTGCTCGGAAACCTCAAAGCTGCAGTGGAAAAAGAGGTCATCTTTGTCCCGGTCAACTGCCGGGAAATGACAGGTCTTGCCGATTTTTTCGGGGTAACGGCTCAGGCCCTGGTTGAAGCCTATGAGGAAAAACACAGGATAAGGGGGCTTGCCCGGAAGTTTTCCGGAATTTTCAGGGATAAAATTACGGCAGCTTACGGGGCTCTCGCAGAAATAGGGGGCAGCATAGAACATGTGGGGAAGGTTTACCTCAGGTTCCGGGACAATGAACTGAAAGGAGAAGACCTGATAGCGGAAACGTTTGAGTTTATTGAAAGCTTCTCTCAAGAAAAAAAAGAGCCTGTATTGATAGCTTTTGACGAGTTCCAGGAACTCAGCCGGTTCAACGGCAGCATCTTCAATACGCTGAAAAGCCGGATGGACAGGCATCCGGAGGTCAGGTACATTTTCTCAGGTTCTTCCATATCCCTTTTGCATGAGATTTTCTTAAAGCCCGATTCCCCCCTCTACCTCATGTCCGCCAGAACCGAACTCAAACCTATAAATGAAGACGATGTTAAAAAATACATCCGGAGCCGGCTCGCAACAAGGCAGATCGAAATCTCGGAACAGGCTCTTGAAAAAATTCACGAGCTGACCGGAGGCTTCCCCTTTTATTTCCAGAAACTCGGCTTCCTGCTCTACCAGGATGCCTTCCTCGAAGAAAAGAACCGGGTCAGTTCTGAAGACGTAGATCTGGCTTTTTCCGCAATGCTCGACGAATTTGACAGTGAATACGAGGCCCGCTACATGGAAAAATTCAGTGAGCAGCAAAAAAAGATCCTTAAATACCTCTCAGCCGAAAAGCAAAGGCGTCTGAGCCAGATAGCTCAGGATCTGGACACACCTGCCTCCTCCCTTACCACCTCCATGCGGGACCTCTACAGCACAATGACGGTCAACAAACCGGAAGTGGGTCTTTATGAAATAACAGATAACGTGTTCAGGCTCTGGATTAAAAGGAACATCCTGGGACAGGTCCCGGAATGAGTAAATTCTATCAATTTTTTATCATCTGGCAGTAATGAAAGCGAACTGCCGTGAAATTTTGCATTTCATCCCGGAAAAGCCGTTTTCTTCTCAAACGTGACAAGACACATTTGATCTGGTATTCCGGTTACCCTGATTTTTATTACTACGGGAGTGCAGAGGGTCACGAATACCCTGTCCTTTACAGGCTGTCCGACAATTACCTTCAGTAATAAATGAATTCCTTCTTTTTTGATTTAAAGGTCTTATTTGCTTTCTTTTTAGCACTTTTTTATTACTACCAATAATTGTCGGACAGCCTGTTTAGGTTGGGGTGGCCGCACGCAGTTTGATTTACTAAAAAATTACATCTAATATCTTTAAAATAGCACCGCTAAATGCAGCTGGATATGGAATCAAACGATGAGAACTTAATTAATATTATATCTATTTAAATAATTAGCATTTAATATTATCTTTCTCTACACACTTCATAAAAATATTACTATTTATTATGTGTTGAAACTTAAAATCGAGTTTTTTTCGTTATTATGTGAATAATAATCTCTTTAAATGAATTTCGTGACATAAAATTTCATTAAATAAACTTTAAGCTATTTTAAACAATTTTTTTACAAAATAGGTCTTATTATCAAATATTATCGACAAATAAGGAATTTTGGAGAAAATAGTAAAACCATATTTATGGAACTTTTATTCTATCCATTTTATTTATGTCCTGTCTACATATACCTAATAATGGTCAAAGTTTAGATTTATTTATCTATAAATAAAGGCAGGTGATCAAAAAAATTTAAAAAACTAATTGCTTAGAGTATGATACATATACTCACATATAGGAATTTTAAAACATCAATCGTGTAATAGTGGACGACCTAAAAATTCGTTTCCTATGAAATTTATTCCTGACTCTCTATGAAATTAGGCTAATAATGGAGCTAAATTCCTTTGGCAGACGATAAGTCAAAATCTTCGTTTGAATGTTTAAATGACGTTTCGACGGATAAAGATAAACTTGGATTCAGTACTTACGTCGAGGCTATTGCAGAATTTCTTACAGACGAAGGTACGCACCCTCCAATTACTATTTCTATTGAGGGGCAATGGGGGTGCGGTAAATCTTCTTTCATGAAACAATTGAAAAAAAATATTAGAAATAGAAATATTTCTGAAATAAGTATAGATAAGTTCATTAAGGATCATTTCTTACGTATCAAAGAAATCATTCCTGATAAAGTAAGGTCGCTTATTGATTCTCTTAAACGTGGATCAAATAAAGTTAATGAAGATAAGCCACAGAATCCGTACTCATACACAAATAAATTAAGAACAATATTTAAATACACTTTTTCAAAAATCTTTTTAAACATAAAAAGAAAAAAATACTTTACAGTATGGTTCAATGCTTGGAGATATGAAAAAGAAGAGGAACTGTGGGCTTCGTTTGCACTTAAATGTATAGAAGATTTATCAAAAGAACTTCCTTGGCACTATAAAATAATTTCACAACTTAATTTAATTTGGCGAAGATATCGTATTAAATTTAATTACAGGCCAGTTATTCTTACTTATCTTTTATTGAGAACAATTTCTTTCATAATTATTTTCTTATTCTTATTTTTAGTAATTAGCTATATTTTGAAATTTTTTGGAATAAGTCCATCAAATGGTTTAAGAATACCCTTATTGAGTCCAGAAAAAATCGAAGAATTTTCGGGTATTATTACACTTTTAACTTCTTTTATAGTCGTTATAAACCACTTTTTCAGTAAAGAGCCGCTCACAGATCTCCTTACAGATCCTTTTGGTCTGAAAAAACTTGAATCAAATACTAATTATAAGGAACGTCTTCCTTTCCGAGAGCATTTTTATTCTGATTTTAATGAAATAATTAAATCATATGTTGGAAATTCGAAAGTTTATGTTTTTATTGATGATCTTGACCGTACCGAAATTCCAAAGGCAGCGGAACTGATGCAGGCAATTAACCTCCTGGTTTCTGGGGACTCCAAGGACTCCAAGGACTCCAAGGACTCCAAAGTTTATTTTTTCATAGGAATGGATAGAAAAATTATCTCTGCAGGGCTCGCGGCTAAATATGAAAAAGTTCTCGACTACCTGGGTATGGAAATACTTGAATACGGTTCTAACTTTCTTGAAAAATTCATCCAACTTCCGTTTAAAGTGCCTAGTCCAACTGATTTTTTAGAACTTTTAATATCAACCAATGAAAATGGAACTCCTTTAAATACATCTGAACCTGTGGATAAATCAAGTATATCTGAAGATTTTACCCCTAATAAATCTGCTGAAGAAAACAGTAAATCCTCGCAGAACGAAAATCAAATACAAAAAATAGGAACCGACGACCAAAATACTTTTGGAACAGAGTCAAGTAAGCAGGAAATCCAGAACGATAAAGATTGTGTAGAAGAGTCTAAAACGTTAAAACTGATTCTGAAAATGGTTTCTCCTGCTTTGGATAATAATCCTCGCCAGATTAAGCGTTTCTTTAATCAGTTTCGTTTTCAGAAAACTATAGGAAAAAGAATTGGTCTTTTTTCTTATGATGAGGGTAAAGATCCCAAACAGATGTGGAACTGTAAAAAACTTGCAAAATTTGTAGCAATAAGCATAAAGTGGCCTGATATTATTTATGATTTGAGTTTAGACATAACACTTATTAAACGGTTACAAAAACACGCGTTGGGCTCGGAAAAAGAAATCAAAAAGCCGGAAGAAGACCAAAACTTGGAGAAGTGGGTGGTAAAAGAAAAGTTGATGATGCTATTGAGGTACGGTTTGGAAGGAGGTAATACTTCTAAGGAAGCCGAATATACCCTTTCAGGTCTTGATTTTAGCAAATTATTGGATATTTCACCTGAAGTCACGTCTTCTGTTTCGTCATATGATGTTATAAGAAACATGGAATTTGTTTTGATCCATGCGGGTGAGTTCATGATGGGGTCTCACGATGATGAAGTAAGTAGATTTGATGATGAAATCCCTATTCATAAGGTAACGATTAAAACCCCTTTCTACCTTGGTAAATACCCGGTTACTCAGAAACAGTGGATTGCTTTAATGGGTAATAATCCTTCGGATTCTAAAGGTGATAACCTGCCTGTAGAATCTGTTTCCTTGGATGATGTTCAGGAGTTTATCAAGGAATTAAATAATGTGGGAGGCGCTAATAAGTACCGTCTGCCCTCCGAAGCTGAATGGGAGTATGCGTGTCGTGCCGGAACAGCTACTAGGTATTCGTTTGACAGCGACGAAACAACAACTGGGGACTCTTTTCATAGTGATGAATCTAAACTTGTGGATTATGGTTGGTGCAATAAAAATTCAGGTGATAAAATTCATCCAGTTGGCCAGAAGAAACAGAACCCATGGGGTCTTTACGATATGCATGGGAATGTCTGGGAATGGGTTCAGGACAGATGGCATGATAATTACGAGGGTGCTCCTTCTGATGGTAGTGTTTGGGAAAAGGGAAATAGTCCCAACCGTGTGATCAGGGGCGGTAGCTGGATCAACGACTCTAGGGGTTGCCGATCGGCTGACCGCCTCTGGTGCCTCCCTGGCGACCGCCGCAACAACGTTGGCTTTCGTCTTCTGAGGGAATTGTAATAACTTTTGACTTTACCACTTTAAGCCCGAAGGCCCAAAGCGTGCGAAGCTGCCGGATCTAAAATGTTGAATATTCTATATTTAAAAATTAGTCGTGTTTGTTCAGTCATCGATGTTTTTTAGCGGTCGTTTGAAATAATTATCCTTCGGCATTTCAACTTCAGCTTTCACATCCACTCATAACACATCAAAACTTCCGGGTTAAACTCCTGCATCAGGCTATTTTCCGTATACCCGAAAAAGAGGCAGCCTTCGCAATTCTGCACAATTTCTTTCCTGTGCTTTGCAGAATCTTCCCAGACCTTTTCAAACCCGTCCTTCATAACGTTTCCGAGGGGCTCGCGCTGCACACGGCAGGTCTCGGCAGTCCCGTCATGCGTGACATTGATGATAACGCTGCTTGCCCTGCATTTATAATCCATTTTTTCATCCCTTACCATTTTAAGGTAGGTTTTGGAGTTAATAATGGGGTAACCCTGTATCTTCATCTCAATTATGCGGTCAACCGTGCTGCGGAATTTTTCTTTGTCGCGGATTCCTATTTCGCTCCAGATCTCTTCGCTGATTCCGGGAAACTCGTGTACAGGCTCAAATGAAATTTTTACGCCCAGTTTTTTTGCAAGCAAAATCAGGGTTTCAATGTCATCCAGATTTTTTCCTGTGAGTACGCAGTTTAGCAGGATTGGATTTTTCTGTTTCTGGTGTTTCCGGACCTCAATAGCCTTTCTCAAGCCTTTCAGCAGGGTTTCAAAATCCAGCTTCCGGATTTCTTTATAGCTCTTAATCCCGTCTACTGAAACCGAAAGGTAATCCACATCTTCAAGTTCTTCTACTCTTTCGTAGAGCAGCTTTCCGTTTGTGACCATGGATGTGACCATCCCGAGTTCCTTTGCGTGAGCCATTATCAGGGGCAGGTCCTTTCTGAGAAGGGGTTCGGTCGTCCAGGCATTGTAAACTCCGATCCCGAATTTTTTTGCATCATCGAGCAGCCTGAAAACCTCATCTCTTGCGGGTTCTTGTCCGGTCTCTTTCCAGTATTCGCAGAACTTGCAGCGCATATTGCAGCTGGCATTTACGCCGTGAGAGAGGACAAAAGGGCGCTTTTTAATCCTTATCTGCCAGAGGGCTTTTGAAGCAAGGAAGGGGTCAAATCGGGACATATAGATCTCTTTCTGTTTTTAACAACAGCAGTTTTTCCATTCAAGATTAATTTGCTCTATCCATGAGCTTTTTTATTATAACTTTTTTGTAAGAGAGCTGAATAGCTGGGGAGCTAAAGAGATAAAAATGTTTCAGAGAAAACAAGAAAATAATCTCTTATTGGTCAGAAGCATAATCTCGAAAGTTAGTATGGAAAAACAGCTCGGAGAAGTAACCTTTAAAAATAACTGAGCATTGAATATCTAAACGGGAAGCAGTTAACTTTAACAAATCTGAAATAAGGGGTCATTTATTAGAAATATGAATTCTGGTTTTCAAAACGGTTATTTTAAAAAACACTAAAAATAATTATAAAGTTTGCAAAACCAAAAAAAGAATGCCCGCCCTGAGGGCGAGCTATGAGTATTGAAATCACCCGAAGAGGGCGCCGAGACCGGCCATTCCATCTTCTTCGGAGGTGTCTTCTTCCTCTTCTTCCTCAACAGCAGCTTCTGCTGCTGCAGGGGCTGCTGCTGCGGCTGGAGCTGCTGCGGCGGGGGCTGCGAATGCGGCCTTTGCGATTGCTTCTTCGATGTCCACGCCGTCAAGGGCTGCGACAAGGGCTTTTGCCCTGGCTTCGTTTACTTCGACACCAGCTGCCTGAAGAACGGCAGTGATTGCTTCTTCGGAAATTGCTTTACCTGCGTTGTGCAATAAGAGAGCTGCATATATGTATTCCATCGTTGATCACCTAATTTTTTATTATCGTAAATTGTAAATCGTAAATCTGTTTATCCAAAAAGGGCACCGAGTCCGGCCATTCCATCTTCTTCGGAGTGGTCATCTTCTTCCTCTTCAGGTTCTTCTTCCTTCTTTACTTCTGCTGCTGCTGCCGGAGCTACTGCTGCGGCTGCGCTTGCGGCTGCTCCGAGAACTTCCCTCAGATTTTCATCCACAGCATTTGCGTCCTTATCTGCAGCTTTGGATGCAACAGAGGTCATCTGGACATGTGCTTTTGCCAGCAGGGCGTCCATGACTCCCGGTTCAAGGATAACAGCATTGACACCAAGGTTCTTTGATTCTGCATAGGCTTTTGCCAGCAGGGTGCCGATTGTTGCGCTTGTCGGGTATGCAGTGTTGACTGAGAGATTGAAAGCGTTCTGA
>NZ_JAQUVZ010000051.1:20885-25358 GCF_028693135.1 Methanosarcina sp. | reverse complement strand
TCACATAGATTAAAGAAATCTGGGCAACAGAAAATTAACGATTTCTAAGTGCCAGAATAACCGGGCGTGCGGCCCATCAGCATACCCCATCCTTTAGGGTGGGGTGGCCGCACGCAATTTGATTTTCCAGATTTTGAACCTGTTTTTTAAATCCTACCGGATCTCTCACTTGAAGAAGAGATTGACCACTGTGACTTAATTCATGACCCAGTTCTTCAAATGGGGTTCCTTTTGTCTGCTCATGAATTACTTCTGTTTTCTTTTGGATCTCTTCGAGAAGCTCTTTTAAGTTTCTATTCAGAATAGGTAAACCTTTTCTCAAGGCTATTGTTGCAAATGGTGCAGTTTCTTCAGTTTCTCTCATTAGCTCTGCTGCACGATCACAGAATTGCCTATAATAATTAAGCTCGTCTTGTGTTGCTAGTAAGTTCGTATTTTCTAGATTTTGAACTTCTTTTAAAGCGTTTCCAAGATTTTTTACAGCTTCAAAGAGCAGTTCCTTGCTTTTGGAGTCACCAATTACTTTTTTCGCTTCTTCAAGATACTTATCTACTTGTTCTTTTGCTTCTTGTTTTTTGAAAACTATTGTATGAAATGAGCGATAAAAGGGAAGGCAAAATTCAGATGGAGAACTCCAACTAGATGAGTCTCCTGCCGATTTTTCAAAAAACTCGATAGCTTTTTCCAGTTCTTTTTTGTAATCTTCTTCTTTTTCTGCTTGAGAAGCCTTGAATATGGAAACTTTTCCAAGAGAGTGATTTGTGTAGATTCTCACAAAATCGTTTTTATCATTGGTCAGTTTATGTAAATCGTTCCATGCCTGCTGTTTATCTGGTATGTTAGAAAACGCGGAACCAATGGTAGAGGCTGCCTTAGATCTTACACTCCAGTCTTCATCATTGGTCAGTTTATGTAAATCATTCCATGCCTGTTGTTTATCTGGTATATAATAAAATGCAGAGCCAAAAGTAGAGACTGCTCCATACCTCACATCCCAGTCTTCATCATTAATTAGTCTATGTAAGTCGTTCCATGCATCTCGTTTATCTGGCACATGGGAGAATGCAAAACCAATGGCAAAGGCTGCTCTAGACCTCACAGAAGTGTCTACATCATTGGTCAGTCTATGTAAAACATTCCATAATTGTTGCTTATCTGGAACATGGAAAAATACATGGCCAAGAGTAGAGGCGACCTCAAACCGTACACTCCTGTCCTCATCATTAATCAGTCTCTGTAAGTATTTCCATGCTTGTTGCTTATCTGGAATATCAGAAAACGCAGAACCAATGGCAAAGGCTGCTTTTGATCTCACGTCCCACTTTTCATCGTCGACCAGTCTCTGTAAGTCTTTCCATGCTTCCCGTTTATCTGGAACATGAGAATATACACAACCAAGAGTAGAGGCAGCTCTGTATCTTACTCCCCTGTCTTCGTCACTAGTGTATCGATTCCAGATTACATCCATAAACCTAAACTTCAAAATCCATCTCGTGATCAACAAATCCCTCACCAAATAATGGATTTATTTGGGAATCGAAGCACTAGTGTCATGGCAACTTAATTATGGGTCATATTTATAAGCTTTGAATCCCATCTGTATCTTCATTCATGGCAAAAATAAAACTTGAAGAAGATGAGGTGCAGTACCTCATAGACTTTGTTAAAAAGGGACAGAAAAGTGCACGAGAACTAACAAGAGCACGAATCCTGTTACTTGCCAACAAGAATAAAAAGAACACCGAGATCATAGAAATATTGAATGTTGGTAGGAATACTGTTGGGCGAATCAAGAAAAGGTACTTGGATGAAGGTCTCCAAAGCGCTCTTGAGGATAAAACAAGAACCGGTCAACCTATAAAATACACCGAAAAACACGCTGCTGAAATCATAGCGCAAGCATGTACCACACCTCCTGATGGAAGAAAAAAGTGGACGCTTGTACTGCTTACTGAGGAACTGAAGATAAAAGAAGGTTTTGAAACAATAAACAAGGAAAGCATCCGGCTTATTCTAAAAAAAGCAAAACTAAACCTTGGTTAAGACGGATGTGGTGTATTCAAACGATAAATGCCGAATATAGAGAAAGAATGTACAACATTCTCAACCTCTATGAAGAAAAATATGACCCGAAAAAACCTCTAATATGCCTTGACGAGAAACCAAAACAACTTCTTGGAGATAAGAGGAAAGCCATTCCAATGAAACCTGGAAGTCCAGAAAAATATGATTACGAATATGTCAGGAATGGAACAGCAAATGTATTCGTGGCGGTAGAATTCAAAGCAGGAAAAAGGGCGACTCAGGTAACCGAAAGGAGAACCAGGAAGGATTTTGCACAATTCGTGAAAATTCTCGTTACCGAAAACTATTCTGAAGCTGAAGTCATCCGACTGGTTACGGATAATCTCAATACCCATAACGAAAAGTCATTCTACGAAACATTCAGCGAAGAGGAAGCAAAAAAGATTCTGGAAAAGATAGAATTCCATTACACGCCAAAACATGCAAGTTGGCTTAATGCCGCAGAAATAGAGATCAATGTGATGGATATTGAATGTACAGACAGAAGGATCGGGGATATGGAGACACTTACCCACCAAGTGGGGGCATGGACAAAGAGAAGAAATGAACATGAAAATAAGATCAACTGGAAGTTTACGAGAAAAGTTGCTGACGAGAAAATGTCTAAACGTTATGCACCATAATTAAATTGCTAAGACACTAGTCAGTTTATGTAAGTCAATCCATGCCTGTTGTTTATCCGGCAGTAACGAGAATTTATATCTTAATTGCTCCAGTGATTTAATACGTTTTTCTGGATCCTCACTAAGACATTGATTGTGAATCTCCTCTTGATCTATCAACTGCCCAACACCATAAGTTCCGATAAAACTTAAAGCTTAAAACGGTTTCTTTTTAGAATTAAGGATTAACGAATAAGAGTCGCTAAAAAAGGATTTTTGCGGAAAAATTCTGCGCGGTGTACGTTTCAATTTTTGTACACAGCTAAACTTAGGAAAAAAGTGCAGATAAAATTATTTTATAGAAATTCTTTTACATCCATTTCCTCAAAAAAACCCTGAAATCAGGATCTTTTAGCCTGCAAATCTCTGCATCTTCAATGACCTCAAAGCCCTCACTCACGCTCTGATGTACCTGTTTCCCGAGGGAGCAGTTTACAAGCTGTTCTTCAAGAAGCCCTTTCGCAGTCGGGTATTTGCGCTGGATTTCAAAGACATACTTTCCTCCTTCGATATAGCCTCCGAAAACATTTTCAGCTCCTTCGTACTTGGCTTTGAACTTCTCCGAGTGTTCTCTGACCCAGACCGGAGGACCAATTCGTTTTTTGACGTTGGGGAGGGTGCCTGCGATAAGTTCGAGCATGATTACGGTTTCGGGGTTCCCTGACCACACGCCGGTTTTGACCACTGAAAAATCGTATTCGTTCAGGAGGGCAGCTGCAGCCTGTTCCATCTTATAGAGCTGCGGGTAGAGCACGTCTTCTACCACGTCCGGGGTTTTGAAGACAACTGCAAGCTGGGAACTTTTCCGGCTGTCCAGCTTCTCAAGAAGTTCTTTATCTTCAAGCGGCAGGACCGGGGCAGAAAAAAATAATTTGAGCTCAGGGTTTGCCAGAAACTCCCTGCAGTGGTCTATAAACATGCAGAACCTGTCAAGAGAGAGGGCTGCTGCAACATTCCGCTTCGGGTCGGTCGGGTCTACTATAACAAGAGGCTCCGTATGTCCCATTTCCGAGTGCTGCATAATGTCTATTTTCTGTCCGGGTCTCCAGATACAGGCTGCTTTTACGGCATTTTCGAAAGAGCCGTAGTGAATTATAAGGAGTTCTGTCAGGTAGCCCGAAAAGCCCTGCGTCCTCAACTCCGAACCGTAGACTCCGCCTCCGCGCATGAACTGCTTCATGAGCAGGACCTCGTCTTCCCTCCCTTTTATGTGAGCTTTTACGAATTCATTGTGAAAAGGCGTCCTGTCAACTGCGGATTTGAGCTGGCATGCCGAAGCAACCCGAAAGCAGGGGACAAGGTCCACGTCAAAGCCTTTGAAAACAATGTTCAGGTAAGGATGTTCGGCATGGCGGTCTTCGGCATATTCCGCGTGTTTTGCCACTTCCCTTGCAATTGCCATGCCGCTGATTTCCAGATCTCTTCTGTGTGTTTCTTCAGGAAAGCTGATAAAAACATCAATATCATGGGTGCCTGAGAGCCAGGTGCCTCTTGCAGCAGAACCGACCATTTTTACAAAAATATCCGATACACAAAGTTTCTCAGCTGCCGCTATTACCTCTGCGGCAAGTTCCTCCTGAACTGCTGTGAGTTTTTTTCTTTCGGCTTCCGTGGGTTTAACCTTTTCAAGTACGGAAAGCTTCAGGTCTTCTGGAATGCTGGTGTACGTTTCCATGCCCGGGACGGCTCCATATGTTATTTCTTGATTCTGAAGGTGAGTTATTGA
>NZ_JAQUVZ010000051.1:0-20785 GCF_028693135.1 Methanosarcina sp. | reverse complement strand
TTTCAGATTGATTATTGATTTCAGATTGATTATTGATTTCAGATTGATTATTGATTTCAGATTGATTATTGATTTCAGATTGATTATTGATTTCAGATTGATTATTGATTTCAGATTGATTATTGATTTCAGATTGATTATTGATGATTCTGAGATTCTTGATGATTCTGCAGTTAATTCTTGGTTCTACAGGTCAGAAATCTTCTCTTCTAACTTATAACTTATGGATCTCCGGGTAGAATTTTAAAAAAGATGGCTGTTCCCCAGATTGGAGAGAGTTGGAGAACTTCTCTTGAGCGGAACGAATTCTCTTGAGCGGAGGTATTCTCCGGAGACTTCTGTGGTACGAAAATATGCACACTTTAAATAAAATGGGTAGTATTTCTATCTCCCGAATCTTGCAGTTTTGCAGATTTGCCTTCTCTTTAATTTTCAGCTCAGTATGTCCCTATCAGTCTATTTCAAGTTTCATCAATCCATTCCAAGCATCGATCCGTTTCAAGCTCCATAAAACCCGGTTGTGTTAAAAAATGTTTGTCTGGCTGTACTGGATTATCACTCTAACAATTGCTACATATGCGTCTGTTTATGTAATCAAAAAAATGCCTGAAAACGGTTTTACCGTGTTGACGGCTTTCTATGTGGTTTATCTGGTGGCTTCCCAGGTCCTTGCCACACGTATCATTGTCTTTGACCTTGGTTTTTACTCTTTCTACGCTCCTGCGGCAGTTTTCATCTATCCTTTTATTGCGCAGGTCGTGGATATGATTAACGAAGTCTACGGGGAGCGGAGAACGCATATCTCTATTTTCATAGCTTTTGCGACTCAGGTATTATTCGTTCTCTTCATAGGCATGGTCACAAATCTCAGCCCTGCCCCTTTCTTTGAGCTGGAAGATGCCTGGAAGAGCCTCTTTGGGCTGAGCATCAGGATTACTATTGCAAGCTGGGTTTCTTTTATGGTCTGTTCGAACCTTGACGCCTGGGTCTTTGCATCCCTTAAAAAACGCTTTTTCGAAAAAGAAAAGAATTTCAAGCACGATACCATGATAAACCCTTACATCTGGCTCCGTTCAAGTGCAAGTGACATTGTTAACCTCACACTGGATTCTCTGATTTTTGTTTTTATTGCTTTTTATGGAGTTATGCCTGTGATCCCTCTGTTTATAGGGCAGCTTATCAGTAAGAATATAATTGGTTTTCTGGATAATCCCTGGTTTGTGCTCTACAAAAAAATGCTAAATAAGTGAACTACAATAGTTGACGGGAAAATACGGGAAAATATAACAGATATTTTATATCTCTTTCAATTTTACTTTTTAAGTTATTTCAACTTTATTTTTCTGCTATTTTTCTGTTTTTTCTGCTTTTTCTGCTTTTTCTGCTTTTTCTGCTATTTTTCTGCTGTTTCTGCTATTTTTTTACCCACTTTACAAGTTTTCTGCGTTTTTACGATTTTTCTGCCTTCTTTGCTATTTTTCTGCGTATTCTATTCTTTTTATTTCCCCTTTCATTTTTCATTTTTCGAATACAAACTACCCAAAAACTTTTATCCAATCCCTGCAATACTTAGAACAGTATACTAGTTAAATGTTTTAATATTTTTAAATATGAATGGGGGTATCCGGATCCAGGAAAACTTCCAGGGAGTGTTCTGGAAACTTTTTGTTTCTATTTTTCTCCCAGGCTTCCGGACGGCTGCACCCTTGCTCCATCATATCAAAAGGAGGTCTAACTTGGGGATTAAAAATTATATAAAAATGTTATGTTTATTCCTGGTGATTGGACTGCTTTGTGAAACTGCAGCCGCACAGGTTTCAGGTTCAGAAGGTAACCGCATATGGGATGAAAACTCAAACCAGAACCTTACTTATACCTGGACGCCTCAGACGTACTCGGGCTTTTACTATGACCTGGATACCGGAGAAGGCTCCGAGACTATGACGGTCCAGCTTACCGAGGGCAGCCGGAGTATCCAGAGAAATGGGTTGCAGTATGAGACAAGACCCATTAATACGAAATTCGAATTTGAGGACTGGGGCTCTTATCAGGTTATAGGGTTTATGGCAGAGCGGTATTTTGCGGGATACACCGAAAATTCCAGCTTTGTAAAGGACGATGTCAGTGTTATTTCGGAAGGGCAGCTTTCGAAGATCCTGATTGATAGTGATGACAGAAAATCCCTGTACACAGGCTCTTCCCTCATACTTGAAGAAGGTTATTCCCTGAACATTGTGGAAGTGGACATTAATGGGGATACCGTATGGGTACAGCTCGAAAAGGACGGAGATGTGATAGATGACGGCTTCCTCTCTTCCAACAATGACTATGTTTATGAAACCGATCTTGGGGACGCGGATGATGTACCTCTCATTGCAGTCCATTTAGCTCAGATCTTCAGTGGTAGAGAGACCAATGCGGTTTTTGTTGAAGGTATTTTCCAGATCTCGGACAAATATGTCCAGATTGAGAATGGGGACAGATTCGAGAAAATGGAAATAAGTTCCACTTCAAGTTCCGGAATCACAATGAAAAACCGTGATTCTATCACTCTTAGCAAGGGAAATACTATCGACATAATGGGAAAACTTGGCTTTGTTGTGGCTGATGCCAGCGAACTCCGCTTTGCCCCTATAGTCGAGACTTCCGAGCCCGGGATCTATGAATTGAGGGGAACGGTCTACGACGAAGTGTCTAATATAACTGTCTGGACCCCTTTCAACTTTGAAGGGTTCTATTACAGCATCGATGAAAATATCTCCACCGAAAGCCTGACCCTCAAAGAAGTAATCAGTGGGAGGTCAATTGATGACGGAGATCTTGTTTATTCCTCCACCCCGGCTCTTGTGAAATTCGAGCACGAAGGTTGGGGAAGCTATGAGGTTGTCGGGTTCATGGCAGAGAAGTATTTTGCAGGCTATCCTGATAATACCCTTGGAAATTCAAAGAGCGTGAGTGTGCTTTCGGACGATATCCTCGCAAAAGTCCTTATCGATGACGATAACAAAAAGTCGATGTTTACGGGATCTTCAATAGCTCTCGAGAACGGTTACTCACTCAAGGCTTCAGAAGTTGACGTTAACGGAGAAAGAGTGCTCTTTGAGCTGTATAAAGATGGGAAGCAGCTGGATTCGGGAATAGTTTCCCAGAATGGGGACTATGTATACGAAGCAGACATCGGAGGAGCTGAAGAAGTCCCGGTGATCGCAGTCCACGTAAGCACTGTCTTCCGGTCGCGGGAAACCGATGCAGTGTTTATAGAAGGGGTCTTCCAGATCTCAGACGATTACCTTGAGCTTTCCCAGGGCGATTCTTTCGGCAGGATGGAAATAAGCACGATTTCCAGCTCAGGGATTACAATGAAAAACGAGGACTCGATTTCTCTCTCAAAGGGCAATACCGTTAACCTGATGGGCAACGTTAAGTTCAGGGTGGCTGATTCTTCTGTCCTGCGTTTCTATCCCTTTGTTGAAGTCGAGAGTGGTGAACAGGATCAGCTGGAAATCGAAGTTCCAGAAGTCCTTGTGGTCGGACAGGCGGCAGAAATCCTGGTCACAGCAAGAAGCGCTTCAGTCAGCGATGTTGAAATCCTCCTTGACGGTAAGAGCATCGGGACCACAGGAGACGACGGAACTCTTACGTACACCCCAGGTCAGGAAGGCAGCTTCACATTATCTGCAAACAAGGCAGGGTATATCTCCGGGACTAAGGACATGGACGTTGTCGGTGCAGGTGTCCTGAAGCTGTTGCTTTCAATCTCTCCGGAAACCATAAGGGAAGGAGACCAGATTAGTATAAAGGTTACCGACTCTGTAGAAAACAAACCTGTCTCCGGAGTGGATGTCTACTTCGGCGGACAGAAGGTTGAAGGACAGACGGGTACAGATGGCAGTGTATCTTACTGGGTAACTGCTCCGGGTACATATACGGTAAATGCTACAAAAGCAGGTTATGAGGAAGGAAAAACAGTTATTGAGGTTTCTGAAGATAAAGCCAATTTTGAATTTTCGGACTTCTCAATTGAGCCTGCTTCTGTTGAGGGCGGAGACGCGGTTGCAATCAAGGTGAACGTTGAAAACACTGGCAACATTGCCGGAGAAACCGAAGTGGAACTGCTGATCAACGGCGAATCCGTAGATTCCGAAACCGTGAGCCTGGAAGCTGGCGCAAGTACAGTGGTTGAATTCTCCCATACCGAGAAAGAAGCAGGGGCATATACGGTTGAGGTAGGAGGTCTGAGCGGAAGTTATGACGTAACGAAGTCAGCTCCTTTCTTCAGCGGAATTGCAACTCTCGGAATACTCGCCACGGCATTTATACTGCTCCGGAAAAGAAGGGACTAAACCATTTTTGGTACTTCTTCTGTAGCAGGGACCGGAAATTAATTTTTTGATTCCGGTCTTTTTCTTCTTTTTTTCTTCACATTTTTAACCTTATAGTTTTCTGGGTCTTCTTCTTATTTTCAACCTTATAGCTTTCTGGATCTTAATTTGACAGGTTTCTGAGGTCTATAACCGACCGGAAGCCTTCCCTGATATTTTACCGGAGGCTTCCTCACGCAGGAATAAAATAATATAAATAGAATAGTAAGCAGGAATGTAAGAGAAGGAGTACCATGCTTGAAACCCTGAGTGCCTTTATTGCTGACTACGGTTACCTGAACCTTTTTATCCTGAGTTTTCTGGCTTCTACGGTTTTGCCTTTCGGGTCGGAGGCTCTTGTAATCGCTCTAGTTTACCAGGGGTTCAGCCCTTTTAATGTAGTTATGGTAGCTACCACTGGCAACTTTCTCGGGTCATGCACCACTTACTACCTGGGTTTAAAAGGGCGGCACGTACTTGAAAAGTATCTCTCTCCTTCCCCCGAACAGCTAGACAAAAGTGAAAGGCTTTTTAACAAATATGGGGTCTTTACCCTTCTTTTCACTTGGGTACCGGGTATAGGGGATGTGATTACCATGGTTGCAGGGCTTATGCAACTTCCTTTCAGGATTTTTTCAATCCTGGTCTTTCTGGGGAAATTCGGGCGTTATTTTGTACTTGCTTATTCAGTAGTGTTTTTTAATGGCGGATTTTAAGGGTTGCCATTGGTAAAATGAATCTAAGGCTTATCAAAGACTTATACTCAATAAAAAGAGATTTGGAACTTACAAATAGTAAAAGTAAAAAGAGCTTTAAGATCCTTCAGCCGCCAGTAGCTTCGATTCACTGTTTTTGTTGCGGGCAACTTTGATCTTTTCAAATCCAGTTTTTTCAGTTTTTGTTTTTTCCTTGTTTTGACTGCATTTTCTTTCATTTTCAAACAACTTTTCCTTATTCTGGTAGATTTTCCTTTTAAATCTTCTTATTTTTCTTCCACTGTATGCCCTTTCTGGCGATCTGGTTTCAAGACTTCTTCTCTAAACGAACCAAATGGATATATTTATATATCTCAGGGTACAATGTATTTTTGCTAAAGCAATTTTAGTTGATTTTTATTTGCTTTGCTTGCCATTTTGACCTGTCTTCCGGGTCCTCAAAACGGAATCAATGCTCGATTATAACCTCCATTTTTCTTTTTTCTTTTTCTTTTTTATATTTCTTCTTTATACGCAATTTTACTTTCTTTATCCAACTTTTTCAGTTTCCTGATACTGAAATTAGTTTATTTTTTCCTCAAGTTATTTTAATAATGTCTATAGCTGTGGATTTTCTTATCAATTATTCCTTTTTGAATATAATATCTATTTCGATTTATATATAATATTACTCAAGTTTGCTTGTTCTGTCCTATTCGCTCCAAATTTTAAGATTTGCATTACCTTTAAACTAATTTTATAGGTTCTTACGCACCTGCTTCTTCTTCACCGTAACCTTTATGTATCCATTAACTCAATTTAACTTTACTTAATCCCAGTAATATTTACTTGATATTCTTATGGTGATCCCATGCACATAATGGAAGGTTTTTTACCGAGTCCCTGGTGGCAAGCCTGGTTTGCAGTGTCAATTCCAGTGATAATGTACGGCATCTATAAAATGAATCGTCTGGTCAAAGAAAAACGCGAGATATTGCCTCTCCTTGCTGTCGCAGGTGCATTTATTTTCGTGCTATCTTCTCTTAAACTGCCTTCGGTAACCGGGAGCTGTTCTCATCCCACAGGGACAGGGGTCGCAGCAATTATTTTCGGGCCGGCAATCTCTGCAGTTCTCGGAATCATTGTGCTTCTTTACCAGGCACTTTTCCTTGCACACGGAGGACTAACAACCCTTGGAGCAAATGTCTTTTCCATGGGCATCGTTGGCCCGGTGGTGGCATACCTGGTCTATAAAGCAGGAATGAAAGCAAATATCAATTTCTATGCTGTGGTTTTCCTTGCAACGGCTTTTGGAGACTGGGCAACTTATGTGACCACTTCTGTGGAACTTGCTCTTGCATATCCTGCAGGCGGAGTACTCACCTTTGCAGGTTTTATGAGCTCATTCGGCAAATTTGCCGTTGTCTTTGCAGTTACTCAGGTGCCTCTCGCAATCATGGAAGGAGCTGTCAGTGCCCTGCTCTTCAAGTATGTGGTAAACGTCAAGAGTGATATCCTGATTGAAATGAAAGTCATTGAAGCTTCGATCGTGAAAAAACTGAGAGGGATTTCCGCATGAGCAGAAAACTGGAAATTATTGTACTTGCAATTCTTCTGGTCTTTACAGTGCAGTTCGTTTATATGTCGTCCACAACGGATGCCGAATATGGAGGAGCTGACGGAGAAGCTGAAAATGTGATTAACGATATTACTGGTGGAACCTACGAACCAATTGCAGAACCTTTCTGGGAACCTCCAAGCGGGGAAATTGAAAGCCTGCTTTTCGGCCTTCAGGCAGCTATCGGTGCAGGGATCATCGGTTACTTCCTTGGCTATTACAGAGCCAAAAGCCGCTATGAAGACGACCTCGGATACAAAGACAAGAGTAAGCCTGATAGCGACAGGCAATCTCAATAATTTCTTCTTCTGCCTTTTTACTATCCTTCCCTCCAGGGAGGAAAGTTTTTATCTTTTGCCTTTTATTTTTAACCTTTGATTTTTGCTTTCATCTACCTATCTGCAGGTTCCCCACATGACCAATATCCTTGATGATTATGCCCTTATGAGCCCTCTCAGGCACCGTAACAACTGGTTGAAGCTGGTAATCGTTCTTTTCGGGCTGCTTGTCGGAGTCTCATCCACGTCCCCTATAACTCCTCTTTTCATAGCCCTTTGCATGAGCTTTACAACAGTTGCTTTCGGCAGGGCTCCCCTTAAATTATACCTGAAACTCCTGCTCGCCCCAGTAGGCTTTGCACTCACAGGTGTGGTTATCATTGCTTTTTTCTCCGGATCGGGGCAGGCGCTTCTATCCTTCAACCTTGCAGGTTATCCTTTCTCGGTAAGGGTAGATGGGCTTGAGCTTGCTCTTCTGGTGCTTTCCCGGTCCTTAAGCGGGATGTGCTGCCTTTACTTCCTTTCGCTTACAACTCCTATGATAGAACTCTTTGCCGTGTTCAAGGCTACCGGGCTTCCTGAATCCCTCATCGAGCTTTCCATGCTGATTTACCGGTACATCTTTGTTTTCCTGGACATGGCCCTTTCCATAAAGTATGCCCAGACTGTGAGGTTAGGCTACTCAAACTTCAGGCGTTCCCTCAGTTCAATTGGCATGCTTGGAAGTACACTTTTTATAAGGTCCTGGGAACAGGGTGACAAACTCTTCCTTGCCATGAATTCCAGGTGCTATGACGGAAAAATGACTCTCTTCGAAGTGCACAGGCCTGTAAGGGCAATAGAACTACTGCTAACCTCTGTTTACTTCCTTTCAGCTCTTGCACTATTTTATTTTACAAAAAACATATCCATCCTTTGAGGTAACATATTATGATTATTCTTGAGACCAGGGGCCTTAAATACACCTACCCTGACGGGACTGCAGCTGTCCAGGGTATAAACATCGAGATCAAAAAAGGAAAAAAGATTGCCTTTGTAGGGCAAAACGGCTCCGGAAAGTCCACGCTTTTCCTGCTCCTGAATGGGACCTTAAAGCCAGATGAAGGGGAGATCCTCTTTCATGGAGCCCCTTTTAAGTACGATTCAAAGTCCCTCCGGGAAATCCGAAAATCCATAGGAATAGTTTTTCAGAATGCTGATGACCAGATCTTTGCCCCTACAGTGTATCAGGACGTAGCTTTTGGGCCGGCAAACCTGGGATATTCAAAAGAAAGAGTCGGTGCCTGCGTACAGCAAGCCCTTGAACAGGTAGGACTTTCCACCTTGAAGGACAAGCCTCCCCACCATCTCAGCGGAGGGCAGAAAAAGAGGGTTGCAATTGCAGGGGTGATGGCAATGGAACCCGAGGTAATCATTCTGGACGAACCCCTCTCAAACCTTGATCCGGTGGGTGCGGATGAAATAATGGATCTGCTCAACGAATTTAACCAATTCGGGAGTACGATCATCATTTCCACTCATGATGTGGACCTGGCTTACCGCTGGTCTGATTATGTGTACCTTGTGTCAAACAGCAAACTTATAGGGGAGGGAACGCCTGTCGAGGTCTTCAAAGAGCATGAGCTTCTTAAAAAAACAGGGCTGCGCCAGCCCACTACTCTTGAAATATATCATGAAATTGAGAGAAGAGGGCTTGCATACGGCAAAAATTCCCCTAAAAGCATACCTGACCTTGTCAACACTTTAAAGCCGCTTGACCTTATGTGGGTTGATGTCCCTCCCGGAGTCCGGGAAGGTGACAACCTGAATCTCGGAGTTATGTATGGGGAATATGCGACCCAGTCTCCTTATGAAGCGATTAATGCCACGGTTCTGCATATCCATCCTGACGGCAGGGCTATTGTTGAGCTGAAGCGCAAAGGAATCAAAGCTGGTGGGGTTCTGCTTTACGATACTGACAGCTATTCCCTGCCAGAAGTCAGGCAGATCCTGAAAGATGGAGAAATTGCCTTCGTGGGGGCAATGGGCAAGAAAAGCAAAACTCTTGCCGAACAGGACGGAATTCACCTGGACGTTACCTCCGGCGTTATAGACAAGTCGATTCTGATGGCACTCTGTGGAAAACGCTGCCTTATCCTCACAGCAGGCGGAATGATGGATCATGCCCTGAAAAGAACCAGGGAGTATGTAGAAAAAAGCGGGATAGAGTTTACCGTGGGTGTGGTTAACAGGGAAGGCGGGTGCAAATGGGTTGAAGATGAGGATAGCAACCCTGAGGTTTTTGAGGTATGATTTTTTTCTTCCTCTCTTCTTCTTTTTCCTCTCTTCTTCCCTTTCTTCTCTTCTTCTTTTTCCTCTCTTCTTCCCTTTCTTCTCTTCTTCCCTTTCCTTATATTTCACTATAAGTTTTCTTTAACAGAAGCGCGTCTTCTTCCAGGATCGGGCTTTCGCAAATGACTCGCCCCCGAACTTTGAATTCTTTAAGGGCTTTTAAAAGTTCTGGATAATTAAAGTCTGATTCTTTAAGGGCCAGATGTTTCCTTTCCCCGTTTTTGTTATATTCTATTCCCGAAACATGCATGTGCATGTTTGCAAGCCCTTCTTTTCCAAGGGCATCTTCTACTTTTGAGAGGATTGCCGTAAATTCGGGATAGGAGTTTTCCTTCCCTTCTCTTGCGTGCATGTGGGAAAAGTCCAGGCAGGGCATAACCCCTTCGATTTCTTCGCTTAAGGCAAGCACTTCTTCAAGAGTTCCAAACTGGGAACGCTTGCCCATGGTCTCAGGACGAAGGACTGCAGGTATCCCTTCTCCCCTGAGCTGCTCTGTAAGCTCTCGGAGGGCTTTAGAGACATTTTCATAGGTTGTTTGCTTGCTGCTCTTCTGGTAAAAGGCTGCGTGCAGTACGATGGACTCTGCTCCGCAGAGGCTGCCTATCCTTGCAGCCTGGTAGATCCTTTCCATGCTGGCGTTTAATTTCTCTTTTTCCGGGGAGTTCAGGTTGATATAGTAAGGGGCATGTACGCTCAGGGCTACGTTTTCTCTTCCGGCCGTTTCCAGAACCTTTCCTGCCCCTTTTTCCCTCATGCGCACCCCCTGCACGAACTCGAGTTCCATACAGTCGAGCCCAAGTTCCCTGACCCGCTCAATTCCCGCAAGGCTATTGCTGGCTTTTGCACTTCTGGGAACTCCGGCAGTCCCAAAAAAAAGTTTTTCGGCTGACATGTTTTTCAAAACTTCTCTTTTTAAAATACCTTTTTTTTTGGCTACTTCTTTTTTGGATCCTTCTTTTCAGGCCCCTTCTTTTCAGAATATCCCTTTAGAATATTTTCCTGTTTAAAAAATTCCTACAAAGTCCTTTAACTGCTTTGCCCTTTCCGGAGATACCTTTTCCTCGACTACCGCTACCAGTTCCTCAAGGTCTTCGTCCAGGGACTGGACATCTTCCTTTCCTTCAAGGGCAAGTCCCACAAGGTAGTCAAGTTCTTCTGCGTTCAGCCTCTCGAGCCTTTCCCTGAAGTCTTCCGGAGATTCGGCAAACTTGTGTGATATCGGGCGCAGGATGAAAGGAAAGTGGTGCCCTGCTTCCCTTGAAATCTGATTTCCTCCTGCTTCTGGAGCAAGCTTGTTAAAAATCTCAATGTCTTTTTGTGTGAATTCTCTAGGCATGTTATCACTTTATAATTCTGTCCTGATTTATATCTGTTGAGGGGGGTATGCCTGAAAAATACATCTATTTCGGACTTTAAGCCTCTGTTTTTAATCTGCCGTGCCTGTCAATTTCCCCTTTTGCAATCCTTGTGGATGAAATTGGGGTTCCGTCTTCAGCCATCACATATTCAACGTACAAAATTTCAAGAGGTTTTTTTCCTTTTTTCTCTCTGATGCAGTTAATTTTCAGGGCAACCGGATAGGTCTCAGGGGAGACCACTATATAGTCGAAGTCCTCTTCCAGAGTCGGGCCGTAGGGGTCGTTTAGCCTTGTAACCTCATATTTTTCTTTCGGAATCTCCATCTTATTTATGTACTCAAGCAGTCGGACACTCCTTTTTTCATAGCTCTCGACGTTGTGGCATTTTTGCAACATTTCGTCCGAAGTCAGCCCTATGTGGACTTTTCCGCTCCTTGCTATCTCAAACGCTTTTTCAATTAATCTGGCGTGTCCGTCATGAAGATACTGAAACGTACCGCCTAAGGCGACTTTTGGCATGATGGGTGATAATCTACTAAAGTAAAAAGACGTTTTGGTTTTTTTCGGCTTTTTCCGGTTTTTTTTCAGTTTTCTGGAAGATTTCTTTATTTTTCCCCTTTCTTTTGTAAGTGTAACTGTCAGAAAAATACCTCTTATTTTCCTCTGTTTTGCCAGGTTTTGCAGCATTATAACTGCGTTTTACAGGCCCTTCTGAATACTTTCACCCCGCTTCCTTCAGCTATATATACCTGCAAACCATAGTGAAGCAACTGTCATGCACCTTATACAAACATGTGCATCTAGGAGAATATGTAATGAGCGAAATAGCACTTGAAGACCTGCCAGGAGTTGGCCCTGCAACTGCAGAAAAACTCAAAGAAGCCGGATTTAACACAATTGAAGCAGTGGCCGTAGCCTCACCTGCTGAACTTGCAAATACAGCCGAGATCGGAGAATCAACTGCCGCAAAAATCATCAATGCTGCAAGGCAGGCTGCTGATATCGGGGGATTTGAAACCGGAGATATTGTGCTTGAAAGAAGGAAACTTGTAGGAAAGCTGACTACCGGTTGTACGGAATTTAACGAAATGATGGGTGGGGGCATAGAAACCCAGGCTATTACCGAACTGTACGGAGAATTCGGTTCCGGAAAGACCCAGGTGGCTCACCAGCTCGCAGTGAATGTCCAGATGGACAGGGAACACGGGGGCCTCGATGGTTCCGTTATTATAATCGACACTGAAAATACCTTCAGGCCGGAAAGGATCACCCAGATGGTAAATGGGCTTTCCGAGAAGTACGGGATGGAACTTAATCCTGAAGAATTCCTGCAGAATATCCATGTCGCCAGAGCATACAATTCCAATCATCAGATACTTCTTGTAGACTCCGCAACAGACCTGGCAAACGAGCTAAGGGAAATGGGCAAACCTGTCCGCCTGCTGATCGTTGACTCTCTTATGGCTCATTTCAGGGCTGAATACGTCGGAAGGGGAACTCTTGCCGACAGACAGCAGAAACTCAATAAGCACATGCACGGCCTGCTTCGTTTCGGGGACTTATTCAATGCCTGTGTGGTTGTGACAAATCAGGTAATGTCAAAGCCCGATGCCTTCTTTGGGGATCCCACAAGGCCGGTCGGAGGACATATTGTGGGGCACACGGCAACCTTCAGACTCTACCTGCGGAAATCCAAGGGAGAAAAAAGAATCATCCGTCTGGTTGACTCTCCCAACCTGCCTGAAGGAGAAGCGATTGTCGCAGTTACTACAGCCGGAATTACTGATCCGTGAAAGGTTTAAGGTCAGTTAAGGTTAGTTAATTTAAAGAAGCAGATTTAAGGATAATCTGAGTTAAAAAAGCAGAGTTAAGGTTTATCTCCCGAAGTGGGAAGACTCCTTCCTCGGACAATCCGGTAGAACCGGATTGGACAGGTGGAAGATGAGAGCGTCAACCTCTACTCTTATCGTTTTTTAATTATGAAAATCTATAGAAACTTTGCGGATAATATAATATTAGATTTTGCTGTCACCACTAACCTACCGCTTTCTAAGGTTCACTTCATAACTTATGCGAAAACCAAGCGAAGGGAACTTAAGCATCAGGCAGTTGGATACCAGAGGCAAGAATCATCCTGAAGGGATCGGGATTAAGCCGTGGAAAGACGGTAGTCACAGAACATCTCTATCACACTCATATTTTCACCGAAGGGATTTCGGGTAGAGCCTGTGGACTTGGAAAAAACGGCAACCGCCAAGTATGAAGCAGGAAGCTCCTTCCTCAAAAACTTGAGCTATTAAGCGAAAGTTTTAGGGAGGGGTAGTTCACAATCAAAATAGCCTTACACATCCGGACATACATTCAAAAAACTATGGATGGGGAAACATTTTATCTCCCCGTTCCCATCTCTTTTCAATGAAATTCAAAGCTATTGTCGTTGACATTGACGGGACAATTACCTGTGAAAACAGGGAACTCCACCTGGGAGCCGTCAAAAAAATCCGTTCCCTTAAAGTTCCGGTAGTCCTTGCCACAGGCAACACTCTATGTTATGCAAGGACAACATCAAAGCTTCTCGGCCTGGACGGAGCTGTGATCGCCGAAAACGGAGGTGCTATTACTGTCCGCTATGATTTGAATGGCACTTTTGAAGAAAGCCTGGAAGAATGTGAAAAAGCCTTCTCTTTCCTATCCGAACATTTCAAGCTCACCAAACTCGATCCCTTCTACCGAAAAACCGAGATAGCCCTCCGGCGGGACTTTGACCTTGAAAAAGCCAGATCTCTTCTGAAAACTCAAAAATTTGATGTCGAAATGGTTGATACCAAGTATGCAGTCCACATCAAAAGTACCCGAGTCAACAAAGGCTCAGGCCTCCGAAAGATTGCAGGAATGATGGGGCTTGCAGCTTCGGACTTTGTGGCAATAGGGGATTCTGCAAATGATGTTGAGCTATTTGAGGCTGCAGGTTTCGGGATTGCTGTTGCAAACGGCGATAAGCAAATTAAGGAAGGTGCAGATTATGTAACTGAAACCTCTTTTGGGGAGGGGGCAGTAGAAGCCTTCGAGTATCTGGAATCGAAAGGCTGGATATAAAAATCGACATATGCGGTTTCTTGATTTAACTCTCAGGATTTAACTCTCAAACGCTGAACAGGTCTTTCAGCCCAAGTTCCCACTGCTCCCAGAGTTCTTTCCTATTCCCACATTTCTTTCCTATTATTACACAAAAAAACCAATAACTCAATATAAATAGAAACATACCGAAAACTCTAAGAAGGAGGTCACCTTCTCCTTGCATTCAATATCACAGGAAAATTAAGAGGAGCAAGTAAAACGTCACCTTTCGAAGTACAAATGTCAGTAAGTGCATTATTTTTGTCGTCCATATGTGCAATACTGTTATTCCTCGCCCACAAGTTTTTTGCCTGGCAGAGCTCAAAATATCATCAGGTGAATCCTTTTGTGAATACCTTGAAGAGGATTAAGATGATGAAGATTTCATGGGAAAGAGGGAACATCGTGAAATTTATGATTAATATTCATGGGGGGATGAAATAAAGGAAATATTTTTGGTTTTCTGGCTCAGTTACTTAAAGCATTTGAATCACATTTGAAATGTAGGTGCTTTGAGTCCATAATCAAACACTTAATTATAAAAGTTAAAACTTTTTTTGCTCAAAATTAATAAAAACAGCAAAAATGCTATTCCCTTTAGAGCCTGCCCGAAAAGGGGTCATCTACTCTGATTTTTTGGATAGGCTCTTAGTAGCTATGCTTGAAACCAGGTTGAAGTATTTTCCACCCTCGGCTTTCCTCATTCCAATATCTCTACGGGCATAGTCATTATCACACGAAAGCTTCAAACGGAGCTAGAATCCCTTCTTATCAACCTGAATTAGAAAAGTTCAACTAAAAAAGTTCAACTAAAAAAATTCAGAATTAAAAGAAAAGTTCCTTAGATTAAAACAAACCGGGATTAGAACGGTGTTTCCAGAGATTGAATAGAAAGAATTAAACGAAGAGTTCCTCTGGGCTGAAATAAATGTAGAATGAAAACGAAAACAAAATATGAAAGGAAATGAAAGAAAAAGAAAGTAAACAAATTCTTTCCTTCCCTTTTTCAATTCATGCCCTTGCTTTCATTTTGTCTACTATAATATAGTCCTTGATGGCGCTTACGGAGTCGAAAGGAATCAGGATATAGTTATCTTCTTTTTTGTATCTTGATACATCAAAGGTTGGATTGGGGCTGACCACAAGGTCAATTATATGTCCTCCTTTGATTTCAACTACAATGTTGCTCAGCGTTCCTATCTCCGTTCCGTCGGTAGCCATCACCTGCTTGTTGAAGAGGAGGTTTCTTGAAAATACTTTCGACATTATTATCTTGTCTCCGTGCTCAGTGTCATGCGGAATTTGGGTAAAGCTGGCTTTTTGGTTTTAATGCTTTTACTTTTGATATTTTATTTAATTTGAAACTATCTTCTTTATAAACTCTTCCCTTTTAAGAGTTACTCATTTAAATTCTTACCTGTATCCCACAAGTCCAGCTGTCTCTATCGGTCTCTGACCTCCCTTAAACTGCTCCTCTATCTTCTCATAGAACTGAGCAATGTTCTCATTAATTGTGGGTTTTACTTTCTTAAGGGCTTCTTTGAAGTGCCTCATCTCAATCTTTTCGGTGTCGAAGTTCTCCCTGAGGGCAATCATTACAGCCTCTCTGCATATTGCTTCTATGTCAGAGCCCACATATCCCTCTGTTATACTGGCAAGGTTCTCAAGGTTCACGTCCTCTGCAAGAGGCGTATTCTTTGTGTGGATCTTAAATATCTTTATCCTGCCCTTAGGGTCAGGTGCCCCAATGTAAACCAGTCTATCAAAACGCCCAGAGCGGATGATTGCAGGGTCAAGCAGGTTAGGGCGGTTGGTTGCGGCAATTATGACCACGTCTTTGAGAGTTTCAAGCCCATCCATTTCAGTCAGTAGCTGGTTGAGTACCCTTTCCGAAGTCCGGTTGTCCGTATCCCCACTCTGCATCGCAGCAATGGAGTCGATCTCATCAAAGAAGACAACACAGGGAGCAACCTGCCTTGCTTTCTTGAAGGTTTCCCGAATTGCCTTTTCCGACTCTCCAAGCCACTTCGAAAACATCTCCGGCCCTTTGACGCTTATGAAATTGGCGTTTGACTCTTTGGCAACAGCCTGCGCTATCAGGGTCTTTCCCGTCCCTGGCGGGCCGTAAAGCAGGATTCCCTTTGGAGCTTTTATGCCCATCTGGATAAACTTTTCCGGGTTTTTAATGGGCCACTCGACAGCTTCAACAATCGAATGCTTTGCTTCATCCAGGCCCCCCACATCTTCCCAGCTAACCGAAGGCATCTCAACAAAGATCTCTCTCAGAGCTGAGGGTTCGGCTTCCATCAGGGCATCTTCAAAGTTCTTTTTAGTTACAACAATCTTTTCCAGCCTTTCAGGAGGAATTGTTTCTTTTTCGAGGTCAAGGTCAGGCAGGCTTTCTCTGAGGCAGCGCATTGCTGCTTCCTGCACGAGAGCCAGAAGATCCGCACCCACAAAGCCCTGCGTCCTCTCAGCCAGGTACATAAGGTACGGGTTCGGCTCCTCTTTCTTTTCCTGCTCTATGGCAGCTTCATCAATTTCTATTTCTGCTTCGATTCCGGTTCCGGCTTCAATTTCGGCTTCGATTCCAGTTCCAGCTTCGATTTCGACTTCAGCTTCGTGCTCGGTTATCCTGGTTTCTTCGTCTTTCTCAATTGGCATGCCCCGGGTGTGAATCTGCAGGATCTCGTACCTGTCTTTGGTATCCGGCACTCCAATATGGATTTCCCTGTCAAAGCGGCCGGGTCTCCTGAGTGCGGGGTCAATTGCATCCACACGGTTAGTAGCCCCTATAACCACTACCTGCCCTCTTTCCTCCATCCCGTCAAGAAGGGTCAGAAGCTGGGCAACCACTCGCCTTTCCACTTCCCCTGTTACGTTTTCCCTTTTTGGGGCAATGGAATCGATTTCATCAATGAAAATGACTGAAGGTGCGTCCTGGGTTGCATCTTCAAAGATCTTCCTTAACCTTTCCTCGCTTTCTCCGTAGAACTTTCCCACGATTTCAGGGCCTGCAATGTAATGGAAGCTTGCCCCAGATTCGTTTGCCACGGCTTTTGCAATCAGGGTCTTTCCGGTTCCGGGGGGGCCGTAGAGGATAACTCCCTTTGGAGGCTCTATATTGAGGTGGGCAAAGAGCTCCGGGTGTTTCATCGGCATCTCTATTATTTCCCGGACGCGCATGATCTCCTGTCCCAGCCCTCCTATATCTTCATAGGTGGTGACACCTCTGGTTGCTTTTTCGTAGCCCTGTACCGGCTTTTTCCGGAGCTCAATAATTGTTGCTTCCGTGATCAGGACAATGGTGTTTGCAGGGTCTGTCTCAACAGCAACCAGGGGAATTACCTGGCTTGTTGTCAGGGACTCAGTCATTGGCTGAGACATTGAGTTTATAATTGGAATTATGTCCCCTCTGAACACAGGCCTTTTCAGGATATGCCGCTTTATGATCTCATTTGCATGTTCCCCAAACTGCAGTTCAGGCCCACCCTGGGTCATGCTTTCCGGAAGTGCCAGAATAATCTTTTTTGCTTCCGGGGCTTCGACCTTTTTAATGGTCACCTTTTCCCCTATGGAAACTCCGGCGTTTTGCCGGATGAAATTGTCAATGCGCACGATTCCCTGTTCCCAATCCTGCCTGTCTGCTCTCCATACCTTTGCTGTGGTCTTTTTCTTCCCTTTTATCTCCACAATGTCACCGGGAGAGAGCTGAAGTTTCAGTAGCGCTGTAGGGTCAAGCCGGATAATTCCTCTTCCAAGGTCAATAGGATATGCCTTTTCAACCTTCAACTGTATTTCTTCCATTGGTCATCCCGAAAATAGTTGTCTTTTTGGTTGTAATTTTATCTGGTAATTAACTTTTATCTGGTAATGAAATAAAATGAACAGATGCCGGGTTTTTCCCGAATTTTCCGGATCGTGTAATTCTGGAATATCTATTTTCTATTATTAGATGCTCTTTTTATTTTAATGCCTGTCATCCGGGAAAATTTGTCCTGTATGCGCATTTACTCTGGACCAGTCCGGGCATCGAATCTGTGTCCGCAAGTCCTTGTCCTGGCGACATCCAGCTATTTTTTCACTCCCCTAAAATGTACTTTCGCCAGCAAAGGCACCTTTAGCACCCGGATTCCAGGATACCCAAGTGATGGGCAATTACTGAGTACTTTGAATACTCACGTATTTATATTATTATGTCCGGATTATAAATCTCCTATATTCCCTATTTATTAAATAAGTTTACCCTTAACTCTGTTTTCTCTGGAAGGTTAATATATTTACAGCATCTGTATAAAACTGTTTTATACAACCTGAATTAGCCTTTCAGATTAGCCTTTTAAATATTACATTATTCAGGCTTTCCGATGAACTAGAGTTTAAATTATATCTTGAACTTCGAGATAACCGGATTTCATATGCCTCAATTTCATATGATTCACAAAATTCCAGGAATTTAAAAGCATGGACCTTGAAAAAGCACAGAACAGGATTGTTGATTTTATCCGGAATGAGACTGGCAAAGCAGGTGTAAACGGGGCAGTTGTAGGGATTAGCGGGGGAATTGACTCCGCCCTTGCCGCAACTCTTGCTGTAAAAGCTCTGGGAAAAGACAGGGTTCTTGGCATTCATATGCCCGAAAGCAGCCTTACCCCTGCTGCTGACAGCGAAGATGCAAAAACTCTTGCCGACTGGCTCGGGATTGAGTATCGGACAATTGACATCTCAGGAATTGTCTCGGCTTTCATGGTTGCTGTTCCTGAGAGTGGATCCGCAGACAGGCTCACCAGGGGCAACCTGAAGGCAAGAACCCGGATGTCCCTTCTGTACTTCCACGCAAACCAGCTGAACCGCATGGTCATCGGGACAGGGAACAAAACCGAGCTCCTTCTTGGCTATTACACGAAGTATGGGGATGGAGGCGTTGATTTTGAACCTATAGGCGGGCTTTACAAGACTGAAGTATGGGAGCTTTCCCGCAGGCTCGGAATTCCGGAGCCTCTCATTACCAAAAAACCGTCCGCGGGATTATGGGCAGGTCAGACCGATGAAGCAGAACTTGGTATTTCTTACGTGAAGGTCGATGAGGTGCTCAGGATGCTTGAAGAAGGCGCGGAACCTGATAAAATTATAACTGATGTAGGGGTTTCTGCTGAACAGCTCAGCTCTGTTACCAGGCGCATTGAGAAAAACGAGCATAAAAGAAAAGCTCCGCCTGTGCCGGAACTATAACTCGTTTATCGAATTGAGGAAAAGACGGGCATAGACATAAAGAGATCTGAGCAATTTAAGTTTGTAGCACTGAGCCATTCAAGTTTGTAGCACTGAACCATTCAAGTTTGCAGCTTTCCCTCTTATCGGGCAGGGAAAAGTCTTATATCCTGGCGTTTTTCTCTTGCCAGAGGCTTTGCGAGGTGTCTCCTGGCACAGGGAGGGACTTCATAGAGCCCTGGTTCAAGGTCTCTCTCTGTCTCACATTTTACTTTTGAAAGGGAGAGCGTCCCACACTTTTTGCAGCGGAACCTCTGGCCCTGACCTGCAGACTTCATGTGTTTTCCGCACTCCGGGCACTTCGGGTTCTCTTCCCTGTAGACGGAGGTAAGAGCTTTAATTTCTATTTTTTCAATGTTCAGGGTCCCGGAAGTGACACTTCCTGAAAGGATGACCCGGTCTCCTGGCGCCAGTTTTCGGATAAGGGACCTGAAATTCTTTGTTGGTTCGAAGGCTGCGCAATCGATTTCGTCTCCTTCCATGTCCCGGACAGCAAAGATAACGTGTCCTCCTTCAATGGTTTTCGGGGCTGTCGAGACCGTACCTTCAAGCCTGTAAGAATGCATGTCCCTGATTTCAGAGATATTCTGTGCTGGCAGGAGGTGCATGTCCGTCCCCTGGTTTGTCCTGTACACAGCAAAGCGCTCAACAGGCTCTGCCCGGATCAGGGCTGCAGCTTTATTAACTATCTCAGGGTTTTCTCCCCTTATCCCGAATAATACCGGATCTCCCGAGTGAGGCACGCAGACTACCAGCCGATTCTTTAGATCTACAGTATCCCAGGTTTCAGGATAGGTTTCCCGGTCAGCTTCAAAAAAACTGTCTTTATCGACATCGCGTGGAGTTCCCCATTTATCTTTCTGCCTGTACGCCAGATGCTCGAAAGTGCAGTCCCACTCTTCAGGGTTCAGCATTGCCCCGCAGGCTGCAAGAGCGCCTATGATTCCCCTTCCGTTTTTGAAGCTTTTTGAGGCAATCCCGAGTTCTGAAATAAGGTCCTTTGCGTTATCTATTTCGATTACTTCTTTTACAGCCTCTTCCAGAAAACTCATAAGGACAGGTTTGAGGTTTTCGTAGTCTTTCTCCAGAATAAATACGGTTCCTGGATTGGTTTTTTCGCAATCCATGTGTGCAAGTTGCTCTATTCTGGATGTTACATGTGCAATTACTTTTTCAGGGCAGTTCGTTTTAAGTTTCAGGGCAACTGCTGCGTTACCTCTTGTTTTATAGGGGATGGTAGGGTTCAGGCGCACAAGGAGGGGCAGGGCTTCTACAGTCCCGTACTCCTGCAATTCTTCAAGCAGCAGGGCTCCCAGATATGTGGTGCACATACCTTCATTTGAGTCCGTGTCGTCAATTCCAATGATCATTTTTTTTCCGTATCCATTTTTATCCCTTAATATTTCTGCAATTCCGGAGCGGGGATGCCTTAGTTTTCGGGATTCTCCGGCTTGTTTTCTCTCGGTCAACATTATCCATGTAGGAGAAATATATATATAGATGTTCAAACAGAGATTGATACCGGAATGACAAAAGAGGTTCTCATACATCAAATTATTGATGTATTATCGCGTGCGGGTTTTGCACTCTCTGATCGATGTAATATACGTCCCAGGAGCTTTGATGTTGCCGCACGGAAATATGAAACACTATTACTTTGCAAGGTTTTATTTAACATTGACGGCCTGAACGAAGAAACAGCCAGGGAGATGAAATATCTTGCTGAGTACCTCGGAGGTTCCGCTATCGTTGTTGG
>NZ_JAQUVZ010000013.1 GCF_028693135.1 Methanosarcina sp. | reverse complement strand
GAAGAGCCAAATAAAAAACAACCTTCCTGTCCCAAGGTAATGATGGAGTTAATATCAAAAAAAGGTAAGTGAAAAGGACTTTCATTGTTTGGGCATGTTATTCGAAGAATTTCATGTGCGTTTTTCTGTTAAAAGTGTTTTACCCATATCCTGGCATTTTTTACTTCATATATACATTCAAACTGGCGATAAAAGATGCTCATTGAGAATTTATACGGCATATGTGAAAATCTCTGTACTAAAGTTCTTCTTCTAATCTATTTTTTTCTAACTCCTTATAATATAGGGGGGCACTGTAATTTTTATGTTGACGTATGCATAAGCATGTCCGAAGTCCTATTATAAAATTTATTTATTTGTCTATAATTATAGAATTGCTGAGTATGTGTCGCCGCAATTCGGGGAAAAACGAATCGTGAGCCTCTATATTATTAAAACGACTGGTTAATTAATTGAAAATCATTCATCTACTTTACTTTCTTATTTTTTTCATCAATAACTATAAAAATTATTTAATCAAGCAGTCCCCCTTATTTATGCCTGTATAAAAGCTAAATGGGAACACATTTATTCTGCAGTTAGATCAAACTTGTAATTATAATCAATATCAATAGGGTTAAATTTTGTTTAATTCCTTCTATGAATAATCTTAATAAACTCTCTTTTTCTATACCTTTTTTTTCAAATTAACTCTTATTTCTATAAACTTTTATAGGAAGTTAAATGCCTAACATACGAAACATTTATAATATATTCAGATATTATATTTGATGTTATAATAGTTGCAATATATTATGGTGAGTTATAATGTGGAATCGATTAATCAAAGATGAAAAAGGGTTTACGGGGCTTGAAGCAGCAATCGTGCTGGTAGCCTTCGTCGTCGTAGCTGCAGTTTTTAGCTACGTCATGTTGGGAGCGGGTTTCTATACAACCCAGAAAAGCCAGGAAGTCGTGCACACAGGTGTTGCACAGGCAAGCAGCAGCCTTGCACCTTCCGGAGATGTAATTGTGAAAGGAGGGGCTGATAACGATGTAGCTTCGGTTACATTTTATATAACAAACACCGCCGGTGGATCATCTGTGGACCTCAATAAAACAATAATTACCTACACAGATGATAATGATTTTAAAACAGACGCATATAGTGCCAGTGGGAACTGGACTTATACTGACGTAGTTAATAACGGTGGTCCAGTTAACCTGATTGAAAAGGGTGAGAAGTATAAGATTATACTCAATTTAACCAATCTCACAACATCAGAGCCTGGAGTAAACGAAAATATCAAGATTGATGTAAAACCACCAGAAGGTGCAGTCCTTATTCTTCAACGAACAATGCCTCCCGCACTTACTGCAGGCAATTATTATCCGGTTTTCTGAGGTGATCTGGCATGTGGAATAAACTTATAAAAGATGAGAAAGGGTTTACTGGGCTTGAAGCAGCAATTGTGCTGGTAGCCTTCGTAGTCGTGGCTGCAGTTTTCAGCTACGTCATGCTCGGAGCAGGGTTCTATACTACCCAGAAGAGCCAGGAAGTCGTGCACACAGGTGTAATGCAGGCAAGCAGCAGTGTTGAACTGAGTGGAGATTTAGTCGCCACAGGTGAAAATGATACACTTAAAGATCTCAATTTGTTCATACAACTTACTTCAGGCGGTTCATCGGTTGACGTTAATAAAACTCTTATAGTTTTTTCATCTCCAACTGAAGCGCCAACTGAATTAACACTTATTAACAGTGGATATAGTATCACAACTAAGTATAACGGGAACACCGATGACATCCTAGACAAGTTTGAGAAATTTGAACTAAAAATCCCTGTAAATACTTATGATATAGGACCTAACGAAGAGTTCCAGATTGAAATCAAACCTCCTCAAGGAGCTTCCTATACTATTCACAGGCAGGCACCTCCATCGATTGATGCAATAATGGTACTCGTCTGAAATTGAAGCAATAATGACACTCTTCTGAGTGCCATTATTTTTTATTTTTTAATGCTACAGCTTTGGTGATATGATGAATAGCAGGGAATCCTTCGACCAGTCCATGATTGATAAAATTGTAGCTACAGCTGAGAGCGACACTATAGAATCCAAAGTTGCAAGTCTTGAAGAAGAGGTAACTGAGATCAAAGGCTCTATCAAAAATCTCCTTATGGACATAAGGGAAACGATGAGTGTCCTGGAAAACCCTTTTCAGAATATTCAGGGTATTGCCAATATCTCCGGTGCCATAATAGATCCCAAGCCTGCTGATGATGGTAATAAAGAAGGTCATCCGCCTAAAAAAGATGAACCAAAAGAAAATGAGTCTGATGACATAGACCTGGAATTAATGGAGCAGATCCATAAGAGTCCATTTGAAGATATGAGGCAAGTTGCTAAAAAATTGCCTAAAAGAAATGACTCTAAACTTATTGATCCCCTGTCCTTTTACAAGACCATTGTCTGGAGCAAGGACATGGTGGGGAAATATGACCAGGACGCCATAAAGGAATTAATTGGAGTCTTCTCGCTCTTAGGGTATATTCCCGATGATATTAAGGAGATTATTCTTAAAGTCATTGAGATCCTGGGCAAAAACAATAACCTCGATGACGCAGTGGTGGACCTGTATAGACTTTATCATATACTTAATCCCGAAGATCAGTCTCTTGACTCCAAGGTACTGGACTATGTCCTGAATGAAAATGATACGGTGAAGAACGCATGTCAAAGGAAGTCATAACTTCAGCAATACTCATAATAGTGAGTGTTATAGCTGTAGTGTCCTTTGTTAATGCCATTCTTCCTTCTGTATATGGTCTGTCTGAATCTTATAACTCCGTTGCACGTACTATGGAAGATCAGTTTAAATCAGATATAGATATTATATTTATTTACCCTGAAGGTAACGATGTTTTCGTCTGGGTAAAAAATGTCGGGTCATCAAATATACCCCTTTCACAGCTACAATTCTGTGATGTTTTTCTTCTTTCTTCTTCAAACTACTGGAACCCTGGTTTTGAATCTGCTTTATCTCCTTCATGGGTTTACACTCTTGAGAATGGGGATAGTGGTGATACATGGAACCGTGGAGAGACCATTAAGATAGCAATAAATCTTGATTCTCTGCCAGCTGGCACTTATAAAATTAGTTTTTTCCTTTACAACGGGATATCAGTATCAGATACATTCTCAAAGTGATATTATGGGCCTTGATACAGTAATTGTGGCGTTCTTTGTAGTTGGAACTATTCTTGTTGTAGCGGGTACTGTAACAATGGGGACCAGTAATCTTCTCGAATCTTCTTATCACGGATACGTTGCAATTCATGAAACAACTATGGATAGGCTTCACACCAGTATTGAAATTCAGGATCTAAGGTTTAACGTTTCAACAAATCTTACCAGTTTCACAATTGTAAATACAGGTGAAACCAAATTAATCGACTTTGGTCTCTGGGATGTTATCTTAGTTAAAAATGGTCAGGTGTCCTATTTGAATGAGTCTCAGTACATAATAACATTTGATGACGAGCTAATAAATCCCGGTATTCTGGACCCGCATGAAAGTATTAACGTTGCATTATTAATTGATCTTGAATCCGATGACAGTTTTATTGTAAAAATTATCACTGAAAATGGTATAGTCTCTTCTGCAGAACATGTGGGTGAATAAAATGGGGCAAACAGAGGATAAAGAGGGCATTATTTCAAGTGGCAATGATGAAATTGATAAAAAATTAGGTGAGGGCATCCCTTTAGGTTCCCTTGTACTCATTGAAGGTGAAAACGATACCGGGAAGAGTGTATTCTGCCAGCAAATGGTGTATGGCGGATTGAATCAACTTTACAGGATAGCCTATTATTCAACTGAAAATACCATTAAAAGCATGCTGGCTCAAATGGATAGTCTGAGCCTTGACATCTCGGATTTTTACGTATGGGGCTATTTTAGGATTTTTCCGGTTCATCTTGACGGTGTTGAATGGACTTCCATGCAAATGAAAGGGACTCTGCATCTTGTTATAAATCACATTAAAAGTATTAAAGAAAAAGTCATTATAATTGACTCCCTCACAATGTTTACTACTTACTCTGATGAGGATAACATACTTGGATTCCTCACAAGTTTGAAAAATTTGTGTGACAAAGGGTACACGATCTTCATTACTTTGCATCAACACGCTTTCAAAGAGGACACACTTGTCAGAATAAGGTCTTCATGTGATTGTCATCTATTTCTGAGAAAGGAGCAGCTCACTGATCGCTATATTAGCGTTATGGAAGTCGCAAAAATCAGAGGGGCTAAGAAAAGCACAGGTAATATAGTGAGTTTTGAAGTCCAGCCTGGATTCGGTTTAAAGATAATTCCAATATCACAGGCCAGAGTCTAAAAAAATTTTAAAGTAACTAACCACACATGGAGTTGACATGGAGAGTATTGAGGATAAGCTGAGTATTGAAGAGAAGCTGATTATTGAAGATGGTCAGGTGCTTAATGCAGGAGTATATACAAATTTTCCGTTTAAACCAAAAAAATATGATGGGCATGACCATTCAAACCTGAAAACATGTAACCTTTACAAGCTCCTCCCTCCGGAAATGAAAAAGGAGGTCGAAATCAACCTTCATCTTCTGGAGTACCTGCATATCCTGCCCATAGATACAATGGGTATACCCAGATATGTTTCTAATCTTGAATCAAAACACGGCGATATCGAAGATTCCAATTTGATCTACAAGGTCAACGATCAGATCTATGTGCACATTTATCCAAACAAAAACGACGTAAGGAATTTCTATATTCCTATTGAGCCTATACTTCTTACCGGAGTTGGGAGCCGCATTAAAGAAATGGAAATCCAACTTGTGGATTATCTTACCGGGGTTGATTTTGATCCTGAAAATGTAGTAGAAAAGGAAAGGATACTTAGAGAAGCCCTGGAGTCTATTTGCATAATAGGCAAAAAAAAGCCAGCTGGCAATTCCACTTCCGGGGTTAATAAACTATTTGGGTCCATATTATTTCCATCCAGGGGCAATCTGGATAAAAAGCATATGTACGTAACAAAGGAGCAGTATGACGCTCTGAAATACTCAGTTATCAGAGACAAAATAGGAGTGGGCTTCCTTGATCCCTACATAAATGACAGGCATATTGAAGATATAACATGCAATGGTCTGGGACCGATCTTTATTGAACATAAGGTGTTCAAGGGTTTGAGAAGCGTTCTTGAATTTAATGACAATGATGCACTCAATAAATATATTATCAGGCTTGCAGAGAGGATCGGAAAGCCCATCACTTTCAAGAACCCCATAGTGGACTCCACCCTCCCGGACGGGTCAAGGATTAATATTGTTTTTGGGGACGATATCAGTAAAAACGGGAGTAATTTCACCATACGAAAATTCGCTGACATTCCGTTCAGTATTCTTCAGGTTATAAAAGGTGGGACCATGGATTACAGGATGGCAGCTTACCTGTGGATTCTGATCGGGGAAGGAATGAGCGGTTTTATCTGCGGGGAAACTGCGAGTGGAAAAACAACTACGTTGAATGGTATTACAGCATTTATAAATCCTGATGCAAAACTGGTTTCAATTGAAGATACGCCTGAATTGCAGATCCCTCATAAAAACTGGACAAGAGAAACAACAAGAGGAAGTACGAGGGGTGCAGGAATCGGGGAAGGCAGCGGTTCGGATGTTACAATGTTTGACCTCCTCAAAGCAGCATTGAGGCAGAGGCCAAACTACATCATTGTCGGAGAAATTCGAGGCGTTGAAGGAAACGTAGCATTCCAGGCTATGCAGACCGGACACCCTGTCATGTCAACCTTTCACGCTGCAAACGTAGAAAAATTGATCCAGAGAATTACCGCTGATCCTATTAATATTCCTAAAACGTACGTAGATAACCTCAACTTTGTCATAATTCAATCTGCGGTTCGGAGACCGGATGGTAAACTTGTGAGAAGAGTTATCAGTATAAATGAGGTTCTCGGCTACAATCCGGATAAAGGTGGAATTTCATTCATTGAAGCCTTTTCCTGGGACCCTGTTACTGATTCATTTATTTTCAGTGCTCTGGGAAGTTCATATATCCTTGAAAATAAAATTGCTTCAAGGCTTGGAATTCCTGGCAAGAAAAAGAAAGTCATGTATGATGAAATAGAAAAAAGGGCAAAAATACTGGAGAGATTAAACAATGAAGGAATTGTAAATTATTACGACTTTTTCAATACAGTCGCAAAGATTACAAAACATGGTATGCTGAGAGTTCAATTCTAATGGTGATTTAGATGGGAACCTATGGGGTAAAAAACATTTTCAACAAAAAGTCTAATTCACAATCTATTTTAGACTGGCTTTCTCTTAAACTCAGACGTTACCAGAAAGAACTCTTTATGAGTAACGATCTGCTTTTTACTCTTACTTATATGGCGTCAATCTCAACTGCTAATCTAACAAGAGACAAAATATTCTCAAGCATATCTAATAAGAAAGAATATTGTCCAAGTGAATATTTTGGTCAGATTAGAGAACTGGCTCAGAACTGGCATTATGATTACGCCAATGCGTGTGAACTCATATCCACAAAAGTAACTCACGATAGAATGCGGGAACTTCTTAACAGGTTATCAAATGCTATAGCTGCAGGAGAACCTGATAATGAATTTCTAACCAAAGAATGGAAATTATTTAAGACAAAAAGAATAGACGAGTTCGAAAGAGACCTTGAAACCACCAAAGAATGGTCAAACGCTTACACAGCGTTGCTTGTTTCTACCTCCCTTGTAGCTATTATTATATTACTTTCAGTAATTTTATATAATATTGGGGATCCGGCAGATACGCTTCATTCCACAATGGTTATTATATTTTTTATGGCGTTTCTTGGGGTGGGCTTACTTTTTTCATCCTCTCCTAAAGATTCTAAAGTCCACGGTTTAAGCGTAAAATCAACAGAGCAGGTATACATCCATAAGTGGCTTCCTCTTACTCTTATTTTATCTGCTCTGTCTGTTATAATATTCACCATTATACCGGCTCTTATCGGTTCACCTGATTTTTTCATTGATATTAAAGGAGTCGGAATGATTCTTGCAGGAGTTATTATGCTGCCTGTCGGGATTGCGGCAAATAGAGATATTGATAAAATTAACAAAAGGGATGAAAGTTATACCACTTTCATAAGAAGTCTTGGGTCTATTATAAGTGGTTCCGGTCTGACAGTTCCAAAAGCCCTTCAAAAGATTGATCCTAAAAACCTTGGAGAGCTCAAAGACATGAGCCAGGAGCTCTACAAGAAACTGGCAACCGGACTGGATTCTACGCTGTGCTGGGAGAGATTTGTCGGAGAAACGGGCAGCTATTTGATTTACAAATTTACAAATGTTTTTGTAGATGCTGTAAATTTCGGGGGTAATGCAGAAGTAGTAGGGGAGCTTGTGAGCTCGTCCAACCTTGAACTGGTTCTTTTAAGAATGAAAAGGGAACGCATATCCAAAGGATTTACCAGTCTTGTCATACCTCTGCATGTAGCAATGGTTTCCCTTCTTCTTTTCATCGGCCAGATCCTTACGATTTTTTCTACTATCATATCAACCCTTTTTTCCCAGTTTGAGGCTAATAACGGAGAACTTGGAGATATTATGCCCAGCGGCATGGGTGGCATGAATATGGGAATATTTGGTGGGGTTCCGGTCGAATTACTCGGGAAATTTGTTGTAATAGTTATTATTATTCTAACTCTTGCTAACATATTAGCAATTGTTGCTGTAAAAGGGGGACCAATGTACTTAGCAATCTATTATGGTATATCTATATTTATCCTGTCAGGAATACTGATGATTATAACTCCTCCTTTAGTGGAAATGGCCTTTTCATTTAATGGAGCACTTGATAGTCTTGCAGCAGGTGTATAAATATGGACTTAAAAACCATATACGAAACAAATTTTACGATCTTTATAGGTATTTTTGTAACTCTGGCTATAATGGGGACAACAACTCTCTATGATAAATATAAAAGTAAAGGCGGAGTGCCAGTCGATCTCGAGGAGTTTAAGTCTTTTTCGAATCTGACTCAGAAAATAACAACTTTTAGCTCTGAGAGCTTGAAGCATTTTTCTGAGTATAGCAAAAAACTTCGTGGTTCAATCCAGAATAGCTTCGATTCAAGTCGGAAAAGCTCCATTTCAGTCAAAAGAGACTCCAGCAAAAATAACCCTGAAAAAGTGGAACCAATATTCCTTAAAACAAAAGATGCTATTCAGAAGTTTTTTGGTAACTTACGCAATAAAATTTCATCTATTTCATCCACTTTACCTCGCAGGAATAAACATGATGACGAAATATTTGTTTCCTTATCTGATAAAAAGGAACAGAATAAAAAGGAACCAAATTCAAAATTTAGCGTAACTGATGATGTTAACAATCTTGAGAAAGTGGTCGAATCCAAAAAAGACGAGTTAGATTTTGATAATGACCTTCTAACTAAAATGTCCACGGCAAGCACTTTAAAAAGCAATAGTTCTGAAGCTAATATAGCAGAACCGTTTTTTGGTGCGATGCCTTCAGAATTTGATGAATCACTTGAGAAGGATTTAATGTTAGATGGGAATGAATTTGATATTAAAATTGATGGACTGGATAATGAACCCGATGAAGATAACTTCTCATTTGATGCCGATTATACAGAAATAAAGTTTGGTGACGAAAGTGACAGTCTATTAGCTTCACTAAAAAATGATATCGTAATTTCTAATGAAAAGAAGGTCAATTTTATGGGTGAGATTCAAGGAGAAGATCTGGATTTGAAGCTTATGAAATCCGACCTTGAAGGTGTTCTCAAGGATCTAAAAAAACACGGGCGATATTTAAAATCATAACTTATCAACGGTTTATGATAGGAATGATCAAAAATTTTCAGTACTCTAACTGAGATCTGAACTTAAATAAAAAAATAAATTGTATATATAAAGCAAAGTGAGTGATGAAAAATGGTAGATGCAAAATATATTGGACTTATAGTTTTAGCAGTATTTTCAGGATCAATGCTTGTATACACATGGTTGTCCCTGTATAACAGATTTGATTCCGGTGTAATGTTCTATGCAGCGCTTCTCATATTCTCTTTTTCTCTGATGCTGGTAAAGAGGTAAAATGCCAGTAAATAATTAAAAATATGTATGAGGATTTCGAAAAACCTGAAAAATTAAGCACCATGTTGTAAATTCCAATAGAAATTTGCTGGAATTACAGGTTAATTGAAATCCTCTCCCACAGTTGGTTCCTGATTAACTGTTTGATCTATCCCGGAGTCCCGGAGGAAATCTTTAATTTATTTCTCTCTGCGCCGCAACGGGATGAGTCGCCTGTCAGCCAGATAAAAAATAACCTGCAAACCAACCCCGCAATTAAGGGAGATAAAATACTGAAGGAATGCCTTCAGGTTCAAGAAAATACTTGCCTTAATCGGGGGATCGATTTTCAAAAAAAGCAAAAAAAGGTAAAAGAAGCAGATAGTTCTCAATTTCCCTGTTCACTTCTACATATTAGTTCCTTACAGGTGTCACCAGTTGTTTCCCAGAGGGCTCATTCTTTTCTTTTTTCTTTTTCTGGGAAAGGCCGCTCTCCTGCGTCGAGCGTGGCAAGAACGACTTAAAACAGCTAATGACGTTGTATAGATTAGAGATAGTGTAGCTTAGCCCTTCTGAACGAAGCTCACTGCTCTAACCTATAAATTAGTCCTCTTCAGCGCAGCGAATAAGTTCACTACTAAAATCCATAAAGTAGTCCTCTTGAGCGCAGCGAAAAGGACCGCGTACTCCCGAGGCGCAATTCGGGCGAGGCGAAAGTCGGGAAGGTAAGCTTCGGCTTACCTGACAATTACGACTACTGCGCCTTTTATATCAAGAACGTCTACCTCACGGCCACCGGAGATTACTTCTTTCCGGACTTCAACTGCCCCGGGTTCGAGTTCTATTGCTTCGCCGTTTACGGTAACGGTTATTTTTCCTGAAGCTGCCTGAGCTTCAATTGCAGCAGGATCTTCTGCCTGAAGAGCTTTCACAACGGCTCCGGCATCTTTCCTGAAGCGTGGTCCCAGGAAGCCCATATTAGGCTTTACTTCCACAGGCACATACTCAAATGAAGGAGCACCTTCCATAAGCTCCACTTCAGAGTTCGTAGCCCCTGCAATATCCCCTGTATCGATCTTTACATTGTAGATCTCTATTTTTTTCAGAGGGGAGTTCAGAGCCATTCCCTTGTCTGATTTATATCTGCGGACCTCGCTCGTGATCTCTTTGATCATTTCGCCGGCGGCTTCTGCTTCTTCGCTTATCAGGCTTTCGTCAACTGCAGGCCAGGCCTGGATATGTACACTTTCACTGCTGAACCTGGAGTACATCTCTTCTGCAAAGAAAGGTATGAACGGAGCAAGCAGAAGGGAGAGGGTCCTGATTGTTGTGTAAAGTACATACCGGGCTGCTTTCTTGCCTTCAGGGTCTTCTCCGTAGAGCCTGCCTTTCACAAGTTCCAGGTAGTTATCTGCAAGGACTTCCCAGGCAAAGCCTCTTATGGCCTTGAATGTGGAATCAAACTGGTATCCGTCAAGCTCCTTTGTGGCAGTGTCAACAAGCCTGTTAAGCTTGCTCAGGAGCCACCTGTCAATTGGAAGGAGGGAATCCAGGGGGAAGTTTTCAGCATCTTCAGGTTTAAAGTCCTTTAAGTGGGACATCGAGAATCGGTAGATGCTCCACATCTTCTGCAGGAAGCGTGAGGCTGAAACCACATCTTTCCAGCGGAACATAACATCTGAGCCTGTGGAACCTCCAACAGCACCCCACTGCCTGAAAGCGTCAGCACTGTGCTGTGCTGTCACTTCTTCAGGGGAGATTACATTTCCGAGAGACTTGCTCATCTTATGCCCGTCCGGTCCGAGCACCATCCCGTTGACCATTATAGAGTCCCAGGGACGTTTGCCTTCAAGAGCCAGGCTCCTCAGAATTGTGTAGAAAGCCCAGGTCCTGATAATGTCATGCCCCTGGGGGCGGATCTGTGCAGGCAGGCGGAGCTCATGCTCGCTTTCCCATCCCGATACGTGCAGAGCAGTGATCGAGGAGTCCATCCAGGTGTCCAGCACATCTGTCTCAGGTTCAAACTCAGTTGAACCGCAGGCACAGGCTTTTTTTGGTGTATTTTCGTTGGGGTCGATAGGGAGCCAGCTCTCTTCGGCAATCATGACCTCCCCGCACTTTTTGCAGAACCAGATGGGAATCGGGGTTGCAAAGATCCTCTGCCTGGAGATACACCAGTCCCATTCCATCGTGCCTGTCCAGTTCTGGAGCCTGACCTTCATATATTCAGGGTACCAGTTAATCTCATCTGCAGCTTTCAGGATACCTTCAGGGTTAATTTTTACGAACCACTGGGGTTCGGAAAGGATTTCAATCGGAGTGGAGCAGCGCCAGCAGAGCCCTACATTCTGATCAAGAGGCTTCTGGTCATAGAGGAAACTCCCGGCTTTCAGGTCTGCAATTACAGCTTCCCTGCATTCGGCCAGGCTCATTCCTTCATATTTGCCTGCTGCTTTTGTCATCTTACCCTGTTTGTCGATGGCTTTTATTAGAGGCAGTCCATACTTTAACCACCAGCGCACGTCCTGCTTGTCCCCAAAGGTACAGATCATCACAGCTCCGGTCCCGAATTCAGGTTCAACATCTTCGTCTTCAATCAGTGGCACTTTCTGCCCGAAGATAGGCACTGTGAGGGTCTGTCCTACGTATTCTTTGTAGCGTTCGTCTTTGGGGCTTACGGCTACGGCAACACAGGCTGCCATCAGTTCTGGCCTTGTGGTTGCGATGTCTACTTTGTCAAAGTGGACGAAGTTAAGTTTCGTTTGCCTGGCATCATACTCTACTTCTGCAAAAGCAATGGCAGTTTCACAGCGAGGGCACCAGTTGACAGGGTGGTCTTCGTGATAAATGTGCCCGCCATTGTACATCTTGACAAAGGACTTCTGTGTCTTTACAAAGTATGAGGGCTCCATGGTAACGAATTCGTTGCTCCAGTCCACGGAAAAACCCAGACGCAGCATTGTTTTGCGCATCTTGTCGATGTTTCCTCCCGTAAGCTCCCTGCACATCCTGCGGAACTCCGCTCTGGGGACCTGGTTTTTCGTAATGCCATGGGTTTCTTCAACCTTAACTTCCGTTGGCAAGCCGTGGCAGTCCCAGCCCTGGGGGAACATTACGTTATATCCCTGCATGCGTTTGTATCTGGCGATAAAGTCGATATAACACCAGTTGAGCGCGTTTCCGATGTGGAAATTGCCTGTAGGATAAGGAGGCGGGGTATCAATAATATACTGGGGGCGGGTATCTTCTCCCCAGTTGAAGTGGTACATGGAGAGGTTCCAGTTCTCCATCCACTTTTCCTCAACCTCGTTTGCATTGTATTCTTTTGGAATTTCCGATTCTGTCATAAAGACACTCCATGATTAGGAAATAAGTGTAAGAATTTCTTGGGTTTTAGAGTGCTTGCGATTATTTAAATATATCTGGTTTTGGATGCAATAGAAAGCTCTGACTGTGCAGAAAATGTCAGATTATGTGTTTAGTTTTTATGTCTAGTTTTTGTTGATTGTATTTTTTTCCCGGGGAAACGGTAGGTTGTCAATTGTTATGTGATTGGTGTTTTGAAACACTTAAGCGTTAGAAGGTCTCGTAGTGTCCACTTTGAATCGGTGATCCCACATTCTTTCGCAGGTGTGTTTATCATTTAGGACTTACGTAATTTAAAGGAGAAATCAATAGCATTAAACCACAATAGATCGCCAATTGTCTAAAACATGTATTTAAGTGTAATGCCTGATGTACTTGGTTTTGTACCTTAAGTGCATGAGGCCTGACTATAGTATTATGCCTGACTATAGTATTATTATAGTATAATCTGTCAAACAGGGGTTAATTACGACTTTCTGCTTGTTTGCGTATCTTCATAAACAATAAAGTGCAATAATAATCTGGAGTGAATAATTGTGAATAAATTTATGAAAATAGTGGGTTGTATCTTAGCAGCAATAGGGTTTGCTTGTGTTGTAAAATACTTCATGAATTGCAAAGAAGGTCGCTGTTTATGTGGTTGGCATAACATAAAAGTAGAAGACGAAAAACCAGCTGATGAAACTGTAACGCATAACATAAAAGTAGAAGACGAAAAACCAGCTGATGAAACTGTAACGCATAAAATAAAAGTAGAAGATGAAAAACAAACTGGTTCAAGGTATGGTTCTAATCCGATCCATTATTAAACCCGACAACCATACGTGGAAGGATTATACTCAACTTCCAGGATAAGGATCGGAATGTTGGAAATCCGGTGTGAATACCTTGCCTGTCGAAAAACCAGCTGCTCATTAAAGATGAGCAGATAGAAAACCTAAACGAAGTTGCCCAAAATCAAGCGGTTCATGTTTTAAATTTTTTTAAATGTTTTTATATGAAAATTTTGTTATATGAAAAAGTGTAAAACCCCTGAGTTTTAGCTCAGGGGATATAAGCGTCAACTTCAACCCTGATTCCGTATATAATATTCGGCAGGTTCTTTACTAACTTTTCCGATAGTAGACGCAAAATACCCCTCACTCCATAACGTATTTTCACCCCAATAATACTTCTTCAAATACTTCTCCAGATACTCTTTTTGCACTTTCCACAACCTGTTAGTAGATTCTTGTTTCAATTTTCTGACAATTGACAGAACACTAACTTTTGGCTCACTCTTAATCAGGAAATGAATATGATCTTTGTCAGTTTCCATTTCGAGAATTTCAAAGTTCGATTCTTTTGAAATATCAGATCTAATTTGTTTAAGCTCTTCGCTAATTGGTTCCTGTACGTTTTTCCGATACTTGCAAACAAAGATTATCTGATACATTATCAAAAATTTGCGATGATTTTTGGTCCCACATTTCCTGTTTAACTAAAAATACATAAGTTGTTAAACCATATAAGGAGAGCTTAAAACAGCTACCATATCAGGGACGTGTAAAGGGGATTACTATATCAGTATTCTTGTAGAAGATGGAAAAGATATTCCTGCAAAACAAGTCTTTTCAGAATCAACTTTTTCATGGTTATTGATTCGTGAACTGCTCCCCTCTGTCGGGCAGAAGCTCTCCGAGGAAGGGGACTTCCTGCTGAGCCTCTGCACCCCCTGAGTTAAATGTAAGCATTTACGCTCAAAACCATGTTACCAAAGACAAAGATTCTGTGCCGGATAACAAATGTACTATATATATGAGAAATATGGATAAGAATCAAAATGAGAGTATCCGAGCAACAGGTCATGGATAATTAAGGAATAAAACAGAAGAATAAAACCGTTTTATGATATGGAAAGGTCGCTGGCAGAAAGAAAGGTCTTAAAGGGCGTGTGTAATGTTTCCCTTGAGAGATTTTCTAAGACTGGAGCTATAATTAATTAAAAATGGAATCACTTGAATTGAAGATTCATAAAGTGGCAGGGATTTAGATATAATTCAACCTGGATATAAATAAAATTAATTGTAACATTAACGAAGTAATGAAATACGCCACATTCTAAATTTATAACTGCATAAGTTCCACAGTAATATTATTAATTTACTCCACATAAGACTTTTAAAAATCAATTGTAATTTATTAATGGCGGCCATTATATGCTAATAATTGATCTGAATTTTGACGATTCCAGAAGATAATTAACGTTTCAAAATCATAATGAAAAAATAGCATATAGTAACATGTAAATGTCAATAAATGGCAAAACCGTGGACAATTTTTTACAAACTCAACTTTTTTATATTTGTATCAATGAATAAATTTGCCTAAAATTATTAAGGATGATAATCGAAGGATGAAAATGGGAAACTATGTATGTACCTGAACTTCGTCCAAATAAAAAAACAGGCATGTAAAACTTGAAAATCTCTTATAATTATAAATTTTATCCTTTTAATTCACGCAATAATTCCCTTAATATCCTGTTTATTCATGGATTCAAAAGCCCGAAACAATTATAATTAAACCTAATTGTGAGGCACACTTATTAAATTTATTTGCCAAAATACCAAAAATCTTTTATAACAGGGTCACATAAGCCCAGAATGTCAACTCATTAATTCAATAACAGGTGAATGAAAAACTCTTTCAGAGGAGTTGACCTGGCTAAAGGCCATGATTAATTAAAACAGGAAGTATTGACCAGAAGATCAGTATCCTATGTTCAGTAACTGGTCAAAAACAACGTTTGACTGGTAGAAGCCAGAGCTTCTCATGTCCTGCCACCTCCAGTGACCAGTCCCTAATCAAGTGATTGGAGCGTGGAAACTCTGTGTGCACCGTGTCCGCCCCACAAAAACGCAGAGAACCGAATTGGATAGGTTCAAAAATATTACGAAGACGTAATATCGAATTTAGAATTATCGCATAGATCCGACCTAATTATATGATTCTTTGAAGAGTCGATCTAATTAGTTTCGGAAAAAAGGTATTACGAGTACGTAATATGAAATTTTGGGAAAAGTAAAGAATTACCCTATAATATTTTGATTTACTTAAATCCCTATAATCCAACCCAAAGGTGATATGATGCTAAAACGTCAGCTAGGAACCCTATTCCTGGCAATCTGTCTTATTATGACTACCGTACCGGCTGCACTATGCGCCCAGAGTACGCAAACTATAACTGTTGCCGGAGATGGAAGCGGAGACTTCAATTGTGATGGAAAGGACGATCATGTCCAGATTAACCAGGCTCTTGAATCTGCAGCAAATAATCCAGGCACAACCGTCCATCTCAAAGGCCCATTCACATATGTTATAGGCGATTCTCTTCTGATCGGCAGCGACACGATCCTTGAAGGAGATTCCGGTGTAATAATTAAGCTCGCCAAAGGACTACCTGTCTGGGGTGGGCGTGAAAGTAGTATTTCAGAAAAGAAAGCTATGCTTATGGTCAGAGGCGGTTCTGCAAGCAATGTTGCAATAAGAAGCTTAACTGTTGATGGTAGTCAGAGTGACTATTACTCAGGTGTCAGGCTTGGAACCTCCTGTTATAACATGGCAACCATAGTAAATTGCAATGGATTAACAATCCAGAATGTTACATTCCAGAATGGATGTAATGATGCCATGCTTATTTCAAAGTCCAGTAACATAGTGATAGATACGGTAACTGTAAACAAATGTGGACATGACGGTGTATATGCCTATCATGTAAATGGCATTACAGTTAAAAACTCTAAATTTATTAACCGAACTAATTCATCCGTTAGGTTCGATTCCGTTACCGATGGAGTCATGACAAACAATGAATGTACTACATCTGGCGGCGGATATGCAGGTTTAGAATTACAGGGAACTCTTAACAACATAGAAGCTTCCGGCAACTATTTCCATGACTTATCTGCTCCTGCAATAGTACATTTGAATACAAAAGAAACAAATGTAAACATCCACGATAATAGAATTGAAAATTGTGGATAAGGAACTTTATTAATTGGGAAACTCTCAGTTCATTAACTGAGAGCCAATTTGATTTATTTTTTCTGAACAATTAAGATTAAAAATCCATCTAATAACCAATCCCTAAAAAGCGATTGGAGGTTGAAAACTCTGTGTTCAACATGTCCTCCCTGCATCAATTTCTATTCTTACGCTGTTTTGTTACATCTGAAAAATGCTTTTTATAAATGCTTTTAATGCTTTTTATAAATGCTTTTAATGCTTTTTATAAATGCTTTTGATTCTTATCATGAGCGCGGGTGTCAGGAGTAGCATAAAACTCTAAAATCTCGTATTCTGTAAGCTTTTCATGTTTCAGGCTCTGGTTGTTTTCAGGTACCTTAACTTTATCGGAAAATTTTTAACTATTTTCGGCTGCCATATTTTTGTTGTAATTTTTATTACGTTCAGTAATAATATTCCGTTAGATATATGTAGAACTTGAGGTGAGTTTAGTCATCAACTCAACTTATTTAAGGAGATGTTTCCAATCTTATTGTAGAAACAGATATAATTTGCACAAAAATATTGCTGCAAAGAAAGTGCTCAAAAAGCAGGATTTTAGTGAAACATCAATAAGGAGAAGAGTTAGGAGAAGATTTTCATGAAGATAATAAACACATCTCAAGGAGTAGGAGGAATCCTGAACAGTTTCAGGGGCCTTGTCGAAGGAGCAGAAAAGATCACTTTTGTTGGGACTCCGGGCTTTTGCACCCCCTTTGCCGAGCTTCTGGGTTTTGTGGTCAGGGACCGAAAACTTGCTTTTATCCCCAATCTGAACTTTGAAAAAGCCAGGTCAATATCCATGGCTCCTGAGGGGATGCAGCTTGGAGAACCTGTAGATGGTCATGCTGACGTCGTTGTCCTGCTTGGCGGGCTTGCAATGCCAAAGATTGGCACAGACCTTGTACAAACTGGAGAAATTGCAATCAAGGTCCTCGAAGGGTCGGATAAAAGAAAAATTATAGGAGTCTGTTTCCAGTCGATGTTTATGCAGCAGAAATGGGATCAGGTTATTAACTTTGATTATATTATTAATGCCGACCTGGATATTGAAGTGCTTGAAACCTGAAACTGCAGAAAATACAATAATCATACTGCTTAAAGCAGTTTACTTTACTGCTTAAAGTGGTTTTCTTAACAATTTTTGTCCATCTTTTTTATCGAAGCTGGATCATTCCTGATTTTCAGGTGGACCCTTATTTTTCAAGTGATCTTTCGTTTCCAGGACCCTTTTGTATATTTTCTCCATTTATCTACGCGAGTATTGCGGGAAAAAGCTGACGAAGTGACAAATCGTGGGTAACAGGCGGTTATGTTAAATATTATTGTTTAGACAATAATTGTTGATGCAATAATGATAATTCTACTGATTACTGAGACAGGAGTTGTTTACACAATAAAAAGCTCTTTAATCAGGCAAACTAGCCACAATAACAAGCTTAGCTCTTTAATGACACATACACTAAAAGCAAATAAATTAAAAAAGTTAAACGAAAAAACATATAATACTTAATTTATGCGTATTTCCACGCGCTGTGGATGTGCATTGCATTCATTCCGAGGCTCTGAGGTGGATATATATCGTTTTCCGGTGTGTCTCCGATAGAGAGCACTTCCCAGGGCTCAAGCCCCAGGCCGTCGAGAGCCATCCTGAAGAGCCGGGTGTCAGGCTTCTTGATACGGTGGTCCGAAGACATAATTACAAAATTAAAACGATCGTACAGGCCCAGGAAGCGAAGCTCCTGTTCCGTAAAAACCCTCTGAGCATTGGAAACAATGCATTTGGGGATATTTCTATATTTTTCAAGCAGGCGCAGGCTCTGAGGGTAAGCTTCCAGTTTCTTTAAAGACGCAGTTCTGAAGACCTTGGCTGTTTCAATCCCAAGCCAGAAGGGATCGATTTCTCTAAAGGCATTTTCGGCGCAGATCTCGGTAAAAATCTCTTCTATACGGATATCAGGGTGCTGCTGGCCTGAGTTCCCAAGCCTGCCTATAACTTTCCACCTGTATTCTTCCCTGAGCCGATTGGGTTCTATCCTCACTCCCTGATAAAGTAACCATTTACTTACTTTTTCGTTTGTTTCCCGGCTTCCTTCATCTGTTTTGATGTCAATGAGAGTTTTATAACAGTCAAAGATTAAACCTTTAATTTTTCCATTTTGGAGCATAGGGCTTCTCCCTTTATTTTTTTAATTTAATCAAATTTTATCCTGGATCGGATCTTGTGTATATTTTTTCTCTACTTATATGACAATGTGCCTAATAGTATATAGATATTGTGTAAATACCCATAGTAGTTCTAAGAACAATATATATCCCCATGTTACCTATAGCTCCCTGCTCAAATACTCTTCTATCTCTCATTCTCTTGAACGAACATTATTGCAAAATCAGATAGAGTGGGGTCGAAAGCCGGACCATTCATTTTCTGATATTTTAAAAATATCAGGAGATGGACCCGGGACTAACAAAAATAGAAAGAGAGTTAAAAATAAGCAGCTCCAAAAAAGAAAGGGAACGTTTTTTAAAATCAGTCAGTTAGTTCGAACTGCTTCCAGGCTTCTTCAATAGTCATGGCCCTCATCCCGAGCTTTCTGGCTGGAAGTATCTCGTTTTCGTAAGAGTCCCCGAGGGACATAACACACTTGGGTTCGAGTTCGAGTTCCATCCTTTTGAGTGCGGTCATGAAAAGCCTGAGGTCAGGTTTCTTGTACCCTACATCCGACGAGAAAATCACAAAATCAAAGTAATCGTAGAGCCCGAGGTACCGGAGTTCCAGTTCGGAAAAGACCCTCTGTCCGTTGGAGATTATGCACTTGGGGATGTTTATGCAGTGCTCAATTAGCTTTATGCTCTGAGGAAATGGGCGGATTTTTCGTATAGATGCTGCCCGAAAGACTCTTGAGGTCTCAATTCCGAGGAGTTTTTCATCGATTTTCCAGATAGAGTTTTCCCTGCAGATCTCGGCAAAGATTTCCTCCACCCTGATCTCGGGGTATATCTCCTTTGAGTCCTCCATCCTTTCCTGCACCTTAAACATGTAAGTATCCCATAGCTTTTCCGGCTTTATTTTTACCCCATGGTAAGCAAGCCATGCGCTTACAGTCTCGTAAGTCTCGATCCTGTGTTCTTCGGTGTGGATATCGATAAGCGTCTGGTAGCAGTCAAAAATAACACCCTTTATCTGACAGCTCTCAAATACTTCTTCCCCTGCTCCGGCAGGAGCGCCCAGAAAGGTGATAATGCCCTCGCTGTTTTCCAATTCATGGTTCTTTGAAATGTTCTTACCTCCCGTATCCCCTTGATGATTGTTTTTAGTCCCCTTTATTTTATCCTTCAATCCTCTTAATTTTACTCTTCAATCCCCTTAATTTTACCCTAAATTCTATCTATTTCCTTAATTCCCTCTATTAATTGCACTTAAACATTCAAGTGCTTCTCTTATCAGGTAATTCCTGTAATCGCTCTGGTGAAGCCTTGCCGAACGAAGCAGTCCTATACTCATGAAAAAAGGCAGAATTCTGGTAATGTATAAAAAATCCTTTTCTCCGCGGCTGTACTTCCAGAGGAAATTCCCTATATACGGCTCGGCTTTCCAGCCTCCTCCTTTGTGCAATTCGAACTCGTTCTTAAGTTCCGCAGTAAGAATTCCGAGATCCCTTACAGGATGTGCCTCATACCAGGAGCTTTCAAAATCAAGTGCATAGGGCTGTCCTTTGCAAAAAATATAATTGGAGGGGGTGACATCCCTGTGAACCATACATCCACATTCCCGGTCGAGCCAGGAACTGTACCACCATTCTCCAAGGAGTTTGTTGAAAGTCTCCCTGGTGCTGTTATCCAGTTGCAGGTGGTCCAGCACGTCATGATAGTTTCTGAACTCATTTTCTTTATTGTAAGTGGATGACTGTGTATTATCATGCAGCTGCCTTAGCATGTGAGCCACAGCAGCAAGCTTTTCATAAAGGTCCTCTTCGCGTTTAAGGTACCAGCCCAGAGATTTTCCGGGTACGTGTTCGGTTACAAGGGCACAATTAAAATCTTTATTTACTGCAAGAGGCTTTGCAACATTTATTATCGAAGCTGCTTTTTTCAGGTTCCGGTATTCATTCATCATGCCTTTATATGAGTTGTAAGCTTTCAGCTTCCCTGTAGGTTCGGCAAAAAATTTTGCAATCACGCTGAAGTGTTCTCCTTTGAACTGATACCTGCAGACAGTGTGAGATGAATTGTACTTAAAAACGTCTACACGGCATTTTTTATCGCGAATCCGGTTCCCTACAACTTCTTCAACAAGCCAGTCCCTGAATGGGTCCCCAGGGTACAAAGTATTAACATGGCTATTTGCCACTTCAAATTACCCCCATTTTTCCAGCCTCAATCTCAACAACTATCAATCTCAACAACTATATTCTTTGTCTCTCAACAACTATATTCTTTGTCTCTCTGTTTCTCTTCATTTTAGCAGTACTGCAATGAAATACAACCCTGAAGCTTAGCACTCACGAAGCGTAGCTCTCATGAATTATAGAAATCATTACTCATGAAATATAGTAGAATAAAAGGTAGAAATAATCAAACCCTGTTATAATCAAACGTAGCCAGGACAGGATTTGATTCCTTGTTTTGAATTTCTAATACTGGTAAGAGTATACTATAGCCCGTGTATCTTATATTATTATTGGTATTTCAATACGAACTTTTACCCTCTTCTTTCAAAAGCAGGTCCGCCGACATCGGCTATGTTATTGTACCCGCGCTCCTCCCAGTACCCTCTATAAGGTGAGTTGCCGAGTTCGATTCTTACTATCCATTTCGCCCATTTGTACCCATACTTGTCTTCAGCCACAAGCTGCAGGGGAAACCCCCTTTCAGGTGGCAGGGTCACATCATTTAGTTTATATGCAAGTATAATGTCGTTTTCCAGCAGATAGTCCTTATCAAGAGCGGTGGAGTACCCGTCAGCGCTGTAAAAAATAACGGTTGTTGCATTTTCCATAGCCCCTGCTTCTTCAAAGATTTCAGCTATCTTTACTCCTGTCCATTTTGCAGTAAAGCCCCAGCCTTCCACACAGTTAAGGTCGATAACTTTCGAAGTCTGAGGTAACCCGGTTATTTCTTCATACGTAAAGTTTCGGGGGTTTTCCACAAACCCATCAACCTGCAGCCTGTAACTTTCCCTGTCAATATACTGAGTGCCCTTGATGGCGTTGTTTCGCTGCTGTGCAATAGGGGTTAACTGTTCCCCCTGATAAGAATTAGTTTCTGTCTGGTTGCCATAGGCTCCTGTGTCTCCTCTGTCGGATACGCAGCCTGAAATGGCTGTAAATATAACTGAAAAAATCAGAAGTAAATGAATCGGCTTCATCTATTTGCCCTTCCTCCCTAAACTCTTTTTCTGACTTTTCTTTTATAAAAATATGCGTTCAGTATTAATAAATGGTTATTTATTAAAGAAAACTCTAAAGTTGTGATCTAGAATAAGCAGCAATAACTGGGTTTCGATTCTCATAGGGGTTGTTAATTTGATTAAATTCTTTAATGAAATTCCTGATTCCTGCAAATGGCAAATAGTTGAGCCAATTAAAAAAGGCTGGTCAAGTGATCAGAAATACTATATCAGAACCGCAGAAGGTAGAGAATTTTTACTCAGAGTATCGGATATCTCGCAATATGAGAATAAGATACAGGAGTTTGAAGCAATAAAACAGCTTGACAATCTTGATATTTTGGTACCGCATCCGATCGATTTTGGAATTTGCAATAGCGGTCAGTCTGTATATTCTTTACTAACCTGGATTGAAGGAAGGGATGCAGGAGCTCTTCTTCCGGAGCTGAATAATAAGGAGCAGTACCGGCTTGGTGTTAAAGCTGGTGAAATATTAAAAATTATACATCAAATTCCTGCGGCAAAAAATCTAATACCCTGGTCAGAGCGTTTTAATCGCAAAATAAAAAGAAATATTGCCGATTACGAAGCTTGCGGGATTCGCCTGAAGGGAGCAGATAAAATAATTGAATACATAGAACAGAACCGATATTTACTGGATAATCGCCCTCAGTGCTTTCAGCATGGGGATTATCACATCGGAAATATGGTTGTTACGGAATCCGGAGAGTTAGGAGTTATTGATTTTAATAGGCTTGATTACGGTGACCCATGGGAAGAATTCAACCGCATTACATGGTGTGCAGATATAAGTGCCATATTTGCATCGGGGCGCATAAATGGGTATTTTGGCCACGAAGTACCCGCTTTGTTTTTCAGGCTAATGGCTTTATATATTGCAAGTAACCAGCTTTCATCAGTTCCCTGGGCAGTTAAATTCGGACAAAAAGAAATCAGCACGATGCTCAAGCAAGCAGAAAATGTTTTGAAATGGTATGACGGATTTGAATCATGCATTCCAAAATGGTATATTAGTAAAGCCTGAATTATTTTCAGGCTTTGTTGTATCCGATTTCTTCTTTTGTGAGGTAGCAGGCAGGGTCGTCTGCCCAGACGTTCCCGTACACGGCTTCGGCTCGAACTCTGAAGTTTCCATTGCAGATGTCGAACCATTTGCAGTGGGCGCAGCGGTCAGCATTAGCCTGAATAAGGGGTTTCCGGTTCTTGAGCCCGGCCATCAGTTCGTCGGAAAGGTCGGTCCAGATCTCACTGAAAGGTTTTTCGCGGACGTTTCCGAAGGAGTAGTGTCTCCAGAACTGGTCGGCGTGCACGGAGCCGTCCCAGGAAACGCAGCCGAAACCTATCCCTGAGGAGTTACCCTGGTTCATGGAAAGGAGTTCGAACACTTCTGCTGCCCTTTTGGGATTTTCTTTCAGCAGTTTCAGGTAAAGGTACGGGCCGTCGCAGTGGTTGTCCACGGTCAGGACTTCTGCGGGGAAGCCTTTCTCGTGCAGGGCTTTTGTCCTCTCGGCAATCAGGTCCACAGCCTTCCTTGATTCTTCAAGGGAGAGGTCTTCGTCCACCATCTTCGAACCCCTGCCTGCATAGACAAGGTGATAGAAGCAGATCCTGGGGATTTTTTCTTCTTCCAGGAGGTCAAATATCGCAGGGATGTCCATGACGTTCTGCTTGTTAATGGTGAAGCGGAGCCCGACTTTTATGCCTTCTTCCTGGCAGTTATGCAGGCCCCTTAGAGCTGCATCGAATGCTCCCTGCATGCCCCTGAATTTGTCATTTGTCTCTCTTATGCCATCAAGGGAAATTCCTACGTAAGAAAGTCCGACCTCTTTTAACTTTTTTGCAAGAGGTTTGTCTATGAGAGTCCCGTTTGTTGAGATTACGGCTCTCATCCCTTTTTCTCTGGCATAAGCTGCAAGCTCCGGCAGGTCTTTTCGCATCGTGGGCTCGCCCCCGGAGAAAAGCATAACCGGAGAGCCAAAAGCTGCAAGGTCGTCGATCAGGGCTTTTCCTTCCTCAGTCGAAAGCTCATCCTTGAACTCCATGTCCTTTGCCTGGGCATAACAGTGGACGCATTTCAGGTTGCATCGACGGGTCATGTTCCAGACTACTACCGGTTTTTTATCTTTCGAAAACTGCAGAAGGTGAGAGGGAAGCCTCTTTGAATCCCTTTCATAGCGAAGGGCATCAGAAGGTTCCACGGTTCCGCAGTAAAGTTTTGAAATGCCTATCATGTCGATCCGTCAAAATTAAGATTGTTTTCCAGAATTTTAAGTATTGTTTTTTAAACTGGCTTTTAGGGGTAAATTTTCAGGGGACTTTTATTTGCCGGTGAATTTTATTTGCCGATTTTTCATAGCTCTTTTTTCATAGCTTTTATCAGAGCCTCGAAAGTGAACTCATCAGGGATAACGTCCGCATTGACCCCATGTTTTTTCAGGGTATTTCCCGTAGGAGTCCCGATTGCGCCTACTAAAGCCCTGCTAAGAGTCTCTTTTATAGTCTCCCCTGCTCCCAGCTTTTCCGCATGCCTCATAAAGCCTTTGACCATCATTGAGCTGGTAAAGGCAAAGGCATCCACTTCCCCTGCGAGGGTGCGTTCTATGAGCTCTTTCTGGGCTGCACCTTCAGGGATGCTGAGGGTGTACACATGAGTCTCATATACGGTTGCTCCGCACTTTTCAAGACCTTCTATCAAAAACTTAGCCCCAAAAACGCTCCTTGCAAGGTCAACTGTTTTCCCTTTTACCTCAGGGCAGAGGGCTTCTACAATTCCTTCAGAACTGTAATCTGCAGGCAGGAAAGAATCTTCAATCCCTATTTTTTCAAGCTCTTTCTCCGTGTTCGGGCCGATTGCTATTACCCTGATCTTTTTCAGGGCTGTGATGAATTTTTCCTTTTCAGTTTCCGTGAGTTTTTCCAGTGTGAAAAGTATCCCGTTTGCGCTCGTAAAAACAACGTAATCCGAAGCTCCGTCAATAACCCTCTGCACGAAGGGCTCGAATCCTTCGTCTTTTATGCCTTCAAGCTTTATCATAGGAGCATAGATGGGCTCAAAGCCGCAGTCCCTGGCAATTATCTCGGACTTTTCCCTGTAGCTTTCAGGCCTCATGATCGCAAGCACGGGAATTTTTATTGTGTTTGATTCTTCAGTCATACCTTTACCTCTTAGAGCCCTTAAAATTCTTTTCCTGTGATCTGCTCGCCAAGAATCGCGTGAAGGTTGACAACGTCTCCTACAACCGTGATGGCAGGAGCCTTTACTTTTCGTTCTTCTGCCAGGTCTGCGATATCTGAAAGGGTTCCCACGGTTACCCGCTGGTCAGGCCGGGTCCCTTTCTCTATGACTGCAACAGGGGTTTTTGGATCTTTTCCGTGCTTCATGAGTTCTTCAGTATTTCGCCTGAGCATCTTTACTCCCATAAAGATTACAATGGTCCCGTTGAACTTTGCCAGGGTTTCCCAGTCCAGCCCGCTATCTTCCTTTGTGGGGTCCTCATGTCCTGTTATGAAGGTGACCATCGACGTGCTCTCCCGATGGGTTACTGGAATTCCGGCATATGCGGGCACTGCAATTGCAGAGGTTATCCCTGGCACTACCTCGAATTCGATGCCTTCTGCTACAAGCACCTCAGCTTCTTCTCCTCCCCTTCCGAAGACGTAGGGGTCCCCTCCTTTTAACCGGACCACCATCTTGCCTTCCTTTGCCTTCTGCACAATAACTTTATTGATCTCAGACTGGGTCATGGTATGGTTGCCCGCGTATTTTCCCACATCGATTTTCTCTGCGCTTTCCGGCATTGAGCCCAGGATCACTTTTCCCGGGAGCTGGTCATAGATAATGACTTCAGCACTGTCAATTAACCGGCGGGCTTTAAGGGTCAGAAGTTCAGGGTCGCCGGGACCAGAACCCACAAGATAAACTTTTCCGTAATTTCCTGACATATGACGACGGTTCCTTTTTCTTCTTTTACAATTGTTGATAGATAATTCTCTTCCTTCATGTCCTGATAGATGACACCTGATACCTGCATAGGAATGTTCCATAACAGGATAACTTCTTCTGAAGGTGGAAAGCCATCTTCTAATGAGGGGAAGAGGTTTGATATAAATGCAAATCTGTAGGGTTTAAAGAGCTTTTATAATAAATAGTATACCATCTTTATACAGATTTATTGCGCAGCGTTTATATATTAAATCTTATACTTATTTTCTATATCTCATGCCTATTTTGTATACTCCAGATGTTTGCTTATGGTTTGATTCTTAAAAGAGAGAGTGTAAATTAAAGAGTATAGAGTGACTGGTAATTAATAAATACCTCTGATGTAATTAGTGAGTTCATTGTGATAATTTCATTGTCACCAGTTAGTAATTTCATCATAATTAGTGAGTTCATCATGCTTCGCATAACTTTTCTTGGCACTGGAGGGTCCCTCCCGACCCGTAACAGAAATCCGTCAGCAGTAATGGTCAACAGAGAAGGGGAACTTATACTCTTTGACTGTGGAGAAGGCACCCAGCAGCAGATGATGCGGGCAAAAACGGGGATGATGAGCCTGTCCTCCATTTTTGTCAGTCATTTTCATGCAGATCATTTTCTAGGAATTCCTGGTCTCATTCAAACTATGTCTTTTCTGGGCAGGAAAGAGCCGTTGACGATCTACGGTCCTGAAGGGACAAAAGAGTTTACTGAGCTTTTTAAGGCCCTTGGTTATTTCAACCTTAAATACGAAATCCGGGGTGTGAAACTGAGTCCAGGGGACACTGTAGAAGGGGAAAGCTATGTGATCCGGGCTTTAAAGACCGAGCATAGCATCCCGAGCCTTGGCTATGCCCTTGTGGAAAACTCCCGCCCTGGGCGTTTTAACAGGGAAAAGGCAGTCGAGCTTGGAGTCCCTCCAGGACCCCTTTTTGCAAAATTGCAAAGGGGAAATCCTGTTGAAGTGGAGGGAAGGCTCGTAAGGCCCGAAGAAGTAATGGGAGCCCCAAGGCCCGGAAGGACAATCGTGTACACCGGAGATACCAGGCCCTGTGAAGCAGTGCTTGAGGCAAGCAGGGATGCTGACCTCTTAATCCATGACGGCAGCTTCGCCGATGAGATGGCAGACTGGGCAAAAGAGTCCATGCATTCGACAGCAGGTGAAGTTGCAACTCTTGCAAAAGAAGCCGGAGTCAGGAAACTGGTCCTTACCCATGTCAGTTCACGTTATACTGATGATGTGGAACCTATTTTGAATGATTCAAAAAAAATTTTTGAAAATGTAATTGTAGCCGAAGACCTGATGGAACTTGAGATACCATACAGACATGAATAAACAGACGTTAGTAAACAGACATGTTCGAGCCTTCATACTCCGGGTACAGGGCTTTTTGCGGAAAATTTGAAGTTTTCTTTAAAAGCAGAGTTTAAAAATTGGATTAAATTTCTCTACAGGAAATAAACCTGTAGAAAGAATCTTTATCCAGTATTATCAGTTTGTTCAGACAAGTGTCCAGTCCAGGTTTTTGTTTTCAGCGTCGTAGAGTGTAACTCTCATGTTCTTGTCTTCTATTTCATAGATTTGCTTGACACCGAGATAGAATGTGTCTCCAGGATTTATTTCAATTTCACCTTTGACCCTTCCGAAGTACACCCTCCCTCTTGTATCGTTTTCTTCAACTGTCACACCTTTCCAGGCCATGTTCTGGGTTACGCTTATAACCCTGCACTCAAAGCGGTCGACTTCACGTATTTCATTCATGAGAATCCCTTTTAAATCTTGCTTAGGGTATAGTTGAGATCTTACTAAATATGACTTCTGATAGAGAATAATGATTCTATACATTAATGATTTCTATACATAAAACTATCCCAGAGGTCTGTAGTTCCTAATCTTCTTAGTTCCGAAAACCCGTTTTTTACATTTGATAATCAAGATCTATCGGATGATAGTCTATGCAGGTATAATTTTCGTTGTCGTCCCAGGATTCTGAAACTCCCAATCCCAGGTCAGCTGCATAAAATTGAACAATACCTGTTGCCTGTGGACCTACTTCTCGTCTTATATAATTTACCATAACCGAATCTGTTGCTACTGGATCAACCCCAAAGAAAAGAGTTTTGGGTGGTTTATTTCCAAATGAACTCCACAAAGTAGGTGAACCATAATTTATATTGGGATTACCCATTATCCCGTCACCTACAACTAACCTTGTTTTGTCTCTAAACACTGGATTATTATTAATATCTGCCAAAAGTTTTGCAAATGGATCTGCATCATGTGCTGGATCATCTCCGAGGGCATCAGCAGTATAAAAAACACTTCCAAAATTATTTTTTAAGCTCAAAGTTACTCTTCCAACACTTGTAAATCCATGTCCTTTTAATTGCGGCATATTTATTATATAGGTTGCATCAGCAAATACTTGAGCAGGTCTTATTTTTTCATCATATGCCGTGCTTGTTGATGCATATACCGAATTATCAGGAACATAACCGGTTACAAAAACATTTGGTCTTCCTTCAATATACGCTTCACAATTTTGATTTATATAATATTGCACTCCCTTATCATCTATTCTTTCTCTAAACTGATCATGCACAGGTCTTGATGGATCAGTTATCCATATTTTATCTGAAGGAACACCAATAGACTTCAATCCTCTTATTACCGAATTTACAACTGCGGCATAATTAAGCATGTTTGTATTTGAATCATCATCATAATAAAATCCACTAGATGAAAAATACCAATTATTATTAAAATTCACTTTTATTGCAACTGATTGTCCATTCACATATGGGATTATCTTTCTCCATCCATCCTGGGGGGATGTTGTTCCGGTCAATTCCATTATTCCAACATCTACCATTTTATCGATTTCAGTTTGATTCATGTAGTTATTCGGATTTCCCTTTCCTTCCCAGGTAGAAGAATTCGAATCATGAACCGTTACAACTCTATGAGGAGACGGTAAATCATATGCAGCGGGAATTGTTGCATATTCACATTGAATTCCCAGGTTTACTTGCTCAGATGTGGATAGAACTTTTCCGTTGACTCCGAATTCAACTGGAGAATTCATTGGCATTTTATTATAATAGTCAATTGTTAAAAAGACTCCAAATATAGCAGCTATAATTGATATAAATAAAAATAATCTACTTAATTTAAAATCGTGGGTAAAAAAAGTTTGAATTTTCTTCAAATATATAAAAAGTGGAGATGATACTATTGCAAGTATTAAAAATGTACTTAGACTCGCAGCAGCAGCTTGTTGACAAGGATAAACAATTCTTGAAGGTTTTGTTCCGGACTTATATACTAACCAGAAAAAGCTTGCAAGAGCCATGAAAACAAAACTGTTTTCAATTTTATGCCACAAATGCTTTATCCTATATTTAATATGATTTTTTTTTGAATGACTATATTTATAAGAATGATGATTTTTATCCTCTTTCATATATATCATCCACTATCACATTAGTGATGTTTAAAATTCCTAAATGTGAATGTAATATGATACTCACCGCATTTACCTTTCTAAATTATTTTGTTTATACGTCTTTATTTTTAGATTAATAAATTTTAATTTTGCTCACTGCTGAGCACATATAAAGATAGCCACGATGTAAATAAATCATGTAGAATAAATTATTCTTATAATTAATAATTTTATAATTAATAATTTAAGACTATGAGGGCAATATAAAAACCTTTATCACTTTTTTAATAGGTTCGCACGTAAATGTTCACACATAATTCACATCAGATTAAAATAAGCAACATCCTCATAGCCACAGAAAATACGGAAAAACTGTAACCTTAGTTTCCACATTTTAAGCGCATAATCTTCTTATCTTTTTAGAGTTATTTATTTCCCCATACTCGAATTGCAATTATCAATGCTCCAACTCCATAACTAATTATCCAGGCATACCCGATCCCTATAATTCCAAGAATGGGTAAAAGCAGATATGAAAATCCTATTAATAAAACACAAATTATTCCACTGAGTACTGTAATCTCCTTAGTATCCTTCTGAATCCTCTTTATCGCAAAGTAGACATTATTCACTACCACAAAAAAACTCGCAAAAATCATTAGTCTTAATACACCTAAACCCCCTGCAACGTAATCCTCCCCAATAAATCCAAGTATCCAGTCCCCATATAAATAGAGAAATAATGCAATTGGAATTAAAAACAAAAATATAATGACCAGTGCTCGAATGACAGTTTTCTTTAATGATTGACCATTACTTCCTTCAACAAATAACGATGTACTGATCGAATCTGGAATCATAAATAATAAAAGCACAATCCCATATACAATATAATAATAAGCTGCCTGCTCAACCAAATGCATATTCAGGATGATGATTGGTAATAACATAGTAGGAACGGTCATAAACAGACCTGTAAGATAGTTCCCGGCAGAAAAATTAAAACTATCAGTCAAAAATTTACGATCTATTTCTAGTTTTAGATTTATCCCGGACTTTGTAATTAACACTAAAGCAACAATAAATGCAAAAAAGAATGAGGTACCTACTGCATAGAAAATTCCTATTGCTCCTAGAGATATGAATAACATTAAGAATAATACTCTGGAGCCCACAATCAGATTCATATACAGTTGAAATTCTGCTTCTCTAATTGCAACAAAAGCAATACCCGCCATAAATATCATTGAGCTTGAAGTAAGAGATATTAAGTAAAAAAGTGTGTATAGTGGAGATCTTAAAAAAAGGAGTTCTGGTGAAAAAAAATGCACATCTGCTATAAATATTGAACCAAAGATTAATGCAACAAATGTTGGAATAACTGTAGATGTGTTAAAAACCCTACACTTATCATGTGTGGGAAAAAAACGGATAATTGAATAATCAAGGCCAAGTCTTGATAAATAAACAATTAATGTCATCGAGGATATAATTCCAGTTGCAATTCCCACATCACTTGCCGAATAATATTTTGCTGCCAGCATCCAAAAAATGAATCCAAAACCTGCAGTGGAAATACATGAAAGCATGAGAAAAAAGGCATTTTTGAATAACGGATCATGAATAAAGTTAATGTAATGTATTTTATTTTGAAGGTTTGAAATCATTGTCAAAACCCTTTTATGCTTAATTTGAATAAATCCATACCTTGAATCGGACTTTCCACAGATGTCCCTGTAATTTTAAGATCTGTGAACATTCTGTGTGAAAGTTGGCGCGTTTCTTCTCCACCTGCCATTTCTAGCAAAGCCGGAACGGTGAGGAAGAAGAATCCTGCTTATTTAGTTGAATCAATTATTTTCGACACTCCCCTTTCGACACTCCCCTTTACCCCTACAAAAATGCAGAAATATTTCCACTATTATTGTAAATATAGTTCATTTCTATTCATCTGAAATAAAATGTTTCCACCATCATTGTAAATACAGTCCATTTCAGCAAAGTGCTCTGCATAATCTGACGTTTTTATTACATTTTTTTCATCTATAATTATGGAATTTTCTATAGTATTATGATGGACCAAAAATAGATACTCTCCTCTATTTACAGGCTTCGTTCCACTTAATACATCTGACATAAGTATTTTATTAGCCATCACCATATTCGTAAATATTTTTTTTCTCCCATACTCAACATTATAAAATTTATGTATATCTGAAGTTCCTTCATGAGTTATGAAATGATAATAGAGACACCAATCTAAATATATTGGTTTCCCGGAATTATGCATTACAAACCAATCAGTGGCATCTATAGTAGAGTCTAGACGATAAGGCCAGTACAAAAGCCATTTTCCTTTACCATCCCCTTCTTGAATAGCCAATCTATCCATTTGACGGTTTATGGAATAATCCACTGTTGTTCCTGAGGCTTTATTTATAATATTCGACGAAATCCCCGAACCAAAAATAAAGAACACAAATAAAAAAATCGAAAAAATTGTTAATGCTTTATTATGATCCAACTTTACTGGTTTTAATAAGAATAAAAATGAATATATACACAATGGAGAAGCAAAGATCAATACCATAGAAAGCAATCTACCATTTCCCATAGAATGGGGTAATATTTGTGTAACCAAAATGAGTACCGAAGATACAGATAATACCCCATATTCTGGCCGATTTATTTGTATTTTTTTTTGTGTATATAAAAAAGCACCAATAAATAATAACATTATTATAAACACATTGAAATATTTCACAACGTCGATAGAATATGAGTCAGTTGAAAATAATAATTTCAGCGTATAGTTATCATTTGGTTGTAGAATCTTAGATAAATTACTGAACACATCAAAAATAAGATTTCCTATCCAGATAACATTACTTGCTGAAGAGGTGCATATATACCAAAAAAAGAGAAGAGCTGTATATAAAAGATATGTATTTAATTTGATACCTTCCTTCATTTTAAAAATCTTTATTAATAATTCATATACTGTAAGAATAATTAAAAAGAAATAGGCTGCACCGTAATGTGAAGCAATGATTGGGAATAAACAAAAAGGAAATAGAATTTTCTTTTTAATTAATTCTATATCACTATATACCACTAACAAAAAGAGAGTTATAAATAACAAAGCAAAAGCTGTTCTTTGAGCATACATTACCCATTCTTGTGTATAATAAAATGGCATAAATATATATAAAAAAGAAGAAAGAAAAGCCACTTTATAACCATGAAATTTTGAATGAAGTTTATACATTCCTACGGGTATAAAAGCCATTACAATCCAACTAATAATATGAACTCCCCAAATAATATCTATACCCATCAATTTGGAAAAAACAGGAAGCATAAGAGAAGTAGTTAATAAAGAATTATTTGGTTCATAAGGAAATAACGGATCCCATATACCTGCTGTATAGACAATTCCTGGGAGGAAGGTTTCATAAAATGATTTTCCGGCATAAGAGAGGTTAGTGTGTATTAATAATGAAAAAGAAACCGCCCAAATTATCAATGGGTAATATTTATTTTTTAGATTTAAACTCAAAAATGGGATTCCGGATATAATCATCAGAACAAACAGCAAGAAATAACTTTCGCCTTGATATTTAAGACTAATACCACCAAATATAGAAAATATAGGAATAAATAATATAGCAATACTCTTTAAATTTAATCTATCTAATCGATCAAAAGCAATAAATGTACAACCTCTCCATTTTGACAATAAAATAAGAAATACTATTATAATGCTATAAAATACAGTCAAATATATTTCAGATATTGGGTTTTCAACGTTTAAAATAAATGCGATTACATTTTCAAATAAGGCTGATATCGTAACAAATGACAAGCTTAAACCAAAAGAGAATAAGATCAAATCTATAAATTTTAGATTAATTCTTAAAATACTGAGAATTAAAATTCCCGGAATAAAGGCCAAATATACAAAAACTACAATATACCTTAATATTGGAATGCTAATTATTGGAATGCTAATACCCATAATATCAGCACATATCAAACCCAAGGCTGCAAATTGAATTGATAAGGCAATACCTGTAATATTGATTTCCACTTTGTTATCTTCTGTCATAATGGATTCCTAGGTTGTACACAATTAATTTTATAGGATAGTTGGATCATAATATCATAATATCATAATGTTTCTCTATGAAAAGTAACCTTAAAATAAAGAATTTTAGATTTAACTATTTTGAAAGGAATGTCAGCATTTCAAATTATATACCCCATCGTTTGTTTCAAATCTTCATTCATCTTTTCTTTCTTTTTTTCCGTAACGCCTGTTCTACTTGTCCATCCATTTTCATATATAGGAGATAAGAGCATTTTTTGCTTATGTTTTTCTATAATTTCGGAGGTAGAACATATGACTTTAGCTGGATTTCCAGCCGCAACACAATTATCAGGAATATCTGATGTTACTATGCTACCAGCCCCAATGATTACATTATTTCCGATAGTAACATGTGGAAGTATTATGCTATTTACTCCAATAAAAGTGTCTTCACCAATGACTACTCTTCCTACTTTTGAATATCCTGTGTGTAATTTAGTGCTTGCATCGTGAGTTAAAATGACTACTCCTTTTGTCAAATAGCTATTTTTCCCAATAGAGATTAGCCAGGGATATTCGGTATCTAATACTACATTCGGACCAACAAACACATTTTTTTCGAACATAAGTTTATTTTTGAGGATTAAAGCATTAGCTCTTTTTTTAAAAAAATAGAAAATCATTGAAAATATACCAAAATAGGTTTTAGTCTTCATTCTATCCCTCAGCAATTATTAGGAATGAGTTTTGTATATTCTCCTATTGTTTTTTGTGCTATTCCTTCCCAGGACATATTTTTTTTCATAAATTCATATGCTGCGTTGCCCATACTATTCTTTAGATTTTTATTTAATAAGACATTTAATAATGAATCAGCTAGACTTTGTGAATCCTTAGGTGGTACGATAAAACCTGTAACACCATCTATAACAACTTCTGAAAGGCTCCCCACGTCTGTTGCAACTACTGGTTTTTTAAACGCATAAGCTATTGGAATTATTCCTGTTTGTGATGCTTCTATATAAGGCAAAACGACAACTGAACATTTTTGAAATAATTCAGAGACCTTTTCATCCGGGATATATTCATTAATTATTTCAAAGTGATTTTTATTACCTATCATATTTTCATATTTAGAAAAATCGCCATTACCAGCAATAATTATTTTAAAATTAGATACTTTTGAGGAGATCAAAGGTTCTGTTTTTATTAGATAATCTATTCCTTTGTAGTCAAGTATTCTGCCAAAAAATAAAATTGTATTTTCTTCTTCAGTAATTTCTTTTTGATTTACGCTACTAAAAAATGAATAATCTCCATGGGGTATAACAGATATTTTTGAATTTAAAACACCTCTCTTTATTAATTCTAACTTTAATTTTTCACCATGAACAAAATCTAAATCCGCACATTTGGAAGTAATTAATGTACTCAGATCAAAAATGAAATTCTTTTGGTCAGAGTGCAGCTGAACGTCATGCACTGTAGCTACAACAGGAGCTATTTTTTTTAAGATTGGCAATAAAGGAACTATAAAAGGATGTACCATACTCGTATGTATAATATCAGGTTTTATTTCCAAAAGATACTTTATCATCAAATCAATTCGATATCCATGTCTGTCAACAGAAGGAATTTTTTTCAAAATTACACGCCTGTCAAAGAGATTTTCATTGATACCTTTTGGAGTGATTAGATAAACATTACATTCTGTATTATTAGCTAGAGAATTGCAAAGCTGTGATACATAATGCACCATTCCACCTTTATTTATCAACAATATAAAACATATTTTAATACAAGCCACCCCAAAATTAGTTTACAATCCTAATTTTTGCAATTTTGAGAATATTTTAAGGCTTAATAAGTAACTACTTAAAATTCTTAGAATGTATATGTAAATCCTATTTTATAAACCTAATACCTCCCTTACTGGAGAAAATTTGAAACTTTTGAGTAAATTTTCAAGTTTACTAAAGGCTGAATCAACCCCATAATAAGTAATGAAACGAGAAATTAAAGGAAGTGGAACCTTTTGTGTATAAGAATACATTTCCCAGGGATGCATATAGATAACCACAGATCTTTTCATATTAACTCGATTTATAGCAGATTTTAAAAAAGAAATCGGAAGAAGTCTAAGATAAAATCCGCCTGCAATAGGGATATTTATTCCAAATTTTATAACGCTTAAAGGATACTCTATTATCGGGCCATCTGGATCATGCACAGTAATATCATCTTTAGAAGGACAGTATGAAAATACTGGTGCATCCGGAACTCCATATAAATTTGTCTTCACTGGAAAAACACTGGAATCATACTTATAACCATTTTTAACCAGTATATCTAAAGCCCATTTATTCGTATTGTCGATTGAAAAAGTCGGAGCCCTGAATCCAAGTGGAGATTTTCCAGTAATTGATTTCAAAATGCTGTTGGTCTTTTCAATCTCATCTTCAAAATTTTTCATTCCAAGCTCATGAAGAGTCTTATGGGAATACGAATGGGAGCCGATTTCGTGACCCTTTTTGGAGATTTCTATGATTAACTCGGGATATTTTTCTGCTAATTTTCCCAGAACAAAAAATGTGGCTTTCGTATCATATTTATCTAGTAAGTCAAGTAAAGGATATACAGCTTCTATTACTTGATCTTCTTTTTCATCAGGTGCAAATCTACAAACTAGTTCTGCAGTGTACCAATATTCCAAATCGAAACTTAGTGCGTTAATCATGCTTAGTACCCCCCCACGAAATAACTTTGGCATTTTTTCACACTGTATTACCCTATTTTCACAAACATGTTCGTCAATTAAATTCCGAAATAGTTATGTGTTACCTCAGTTGTTTTTCTAATATGTACTTACCTTGATTCAATTGGTTTTTCTTAGAATGATTTTTCTACATATTTCTGTCAAAAATATAACGACTTGCTGCTAAAGCAAATTCAAAAGTTAGTTTCCACTGATCACTCAAGTTTCTTTAAAACTCTAGCCGGGCAGCCAATTACAACTGTATAGGGTTCTACGTTTTTCATAACAACACTCCCAGCTCCAACAACACTATGTTCCCCAATTGTAATTCCTGCAAGAATTATACTACCAGGCGCAATCCAGGCACCACTTTTTATAGTTACAGGTTTTACTTCCCTTGGATAGTACTTTTTTTTTAGATATGGGGAACAGGTGGGATTAGAATGTGCAAAGATCATTGTTCCCATTCCGATACCGACGTAATCTTCGATTGTAATTAATTCCGGGTATAGATCATCGAGATTGACGCCAGGCCCCAAAAATACATGTTTTCCGATTTTTACGCCCCTCATCCGCTGGAGTTTTACTGAGATTCCAAAATGAGGACAAATTTTAGCCATTGTCTGCAATATCCAGTTAATTGCATAACGAAAATAAAATTTAATTACACCGAATGAGCCTGTGTAACCATAATACTCCATAACTTCCCTCAGGTTAATTTCCTCAGGGTCTTCCATTCGTGTGTTAAAGTCCTCAAAGTATTCCATTCAGATTCCTGTTCCCGATTTTTTAATGAATTTAATAAACAATGAAAATTCATCTCCACTTCTAAAACTATTCATCGGACTTATATTCAAATCTGTATTCAAAAACCTTGTCGAGAGACTCAATTTCTTTTTGATTTGATACTATCTGAGAAATCATCTTAGAAATTGTATGAAGTATAATCCCAGTAAACACCATCAAAATCCCAACCAACATTATCAAAATCAGCAATAAAGTCGGTCCAAATCTCAAACTCCCTCCAGAATAAAAATCCTGTAAAAACTTCATTCCTATAAACAATCCCGCTATTACTGACACCATTCCCGGAACTGTGAAACAATACAAAGGTCTCCTTAACTCCATATCCTTTAGAATTTGAAGCATCACATTCAGACCATGTACAAACGGATTCTGGCTTGAACACTGATCAAGATCATATCTGCAGTGAATCTCAACTTCTACAAACTTAAGATTATGATCCCTCGTATAGAGCAAAATCTCAGAGCCTGCAGACATATCGTCCCCCTTAAGCCAGATATTCTCAATGGCTTTTTTCCCATAAGCTCGAAAACCACTCTGAGAATCCGTAACATGGATACCACCTGCAAAGTATGTGGCAATGTCTAGAATTTTCATGCCAATTTTCCTGTAGGTTGGAACGTTTTTCCCATTACCGTTTATGAACCGGGAGCCGATTACGAGGTCTACCCCATGTTTTAACGGTTCCAACAACTGAGGAATCTCATCCGGATTATGCTGTCCATCAGAGTCTATTATTACCATTTCATCTGCATGAAATTCACGAGCTAATTTGAAACAGGATTTGAGAGCCGCACCATATCCTTTATTTACCTCATGTCTTACTACATATCCTCCCAGAGATTCTGCAATTTCTGCAGTGTTATCCGAACTTCCATCATCCACCACGATAACTTTATCAACATATTTTTTGCAACCCAGAATTACTTCTGCAATCACATGGCTCTCATTATATGCAGGCATTGCAGCAATTGTAAGAGTCAAATACAAAACTCCCTTCCTGAGATGATAATTATTCTAAGTAAACATTTACTCGAATACATGTTGTCTTCAAAGTCACATCACAGTAAACATATAAGCTACAGGAGTATAGAAAAACATTAAAGAATAAATATTACTTACGTCTGGTAGTCCTAAAAAAATCTTAACTATTTAAAGAATGGCTGGGGATTTTCTTTTAAAAACATCTTAATAAACTTCTAGATCCAATCGCCTGAGCGGGATTTCCCTTCCTATACAGGCCGGATATATCGAAGCTGAAAGGTGGGGAGGAATGCGTAATCACTCTCGATTTTCTTTATCATTAAACATTATTATGCCTCGGCTGCGTATATTGTACCAGATAGTTTTGACACTTTCAGATTGGAGTAGGGTACTGCAATAAGCAGATAACAGTTTAAGTTGAGTCTACTATCATCGGAATCGGTTCTATCTGATATAAGGTCGGCAACAACTCTGCCGAAAGTAACCTTTGAAGCGTTTCGATAGAACTGGGTTGCCATTCTCGCAAGAGAATTTAGGAGTGGTTCTCTCAGGTCGACCATTAATATGCATAAAATGATCTGTAACAGGGAGGATATGCAGGCCTCTTTCTCAGAAATTCCGGTTTGTCGGATAAAAAATAGGGACGTAGTTGACCAGTAGCTTATAATCCGTTTTGCACAACAAACGAAATATGATTTTTGTATTCTCTCTTACTTGATTGATATTCTATAGAACGAAATGTCAGCAAATTTCGTGAACTACTCCTCCCTGAACTCTTAACCTGATGACTCGGATTTTTGAGGAAGGGAACTTCCCGTTTTATTGTTACATTTGGGATATATGCAAACCCCTTGAACATTCGAGGTTATGAAATTAGTTTCAAAACCCCCATCATTAATAATACTCACATTCTTTGATTTGCTGTCGAATACAAATTATATGGAATCGTGACAACAGTTTCTAAATACATTTTCTCTAACAGTTTTATAGAGATTATTACTTTTAATTAAGATATGTATACTAAATAGGTGATAAAACACAGTCAGTAAAATATTAAGTAATAAACAAGTTCTCTGCCGAAAATATATTCTAAAAGAGTAGTTTGTTATATCCTATCCAGTTGTACATATTTTGTTCTTTGTATTCTGTATCAGTGCAGTAGTTGTGTATGCTACTATCAGATCAATTTTTCACAGGGAAGCCTCTTTTGAGGGTTCAATGCTTAATGTTGCTATTACTTGTAAGCAGTTTATGTGCACTGTTTCCAGACATCATGGTTGTTTATAATTTGCTCGTAAACGGCACTATTGAATACTGCTGGATTGGCTCTGTCCCAACACATTTACTTCTATTCAGTTCTTCTGCGCTCCTGTTCGGAACACTTGCAGGATACATGGCATATAGGAAGGTTGGTAAGGCAATATATCTAGGAGTTTTTGGCGAAGCTGCTTTCCTTTCTCATCTATTGCTGGATGATGCTTGTGGCGCCAATTGTACTTACTTCTATCCAATCTATAATGAAAAAATAAGCCTATTCCCATTGATGAAAGTAAATTTTCAGGAAACCGGATTTCTTCATAATCTTGTAATATCTTTTGTATCTGTTTCTTTCATTTGCTTTTTTATAATGATGGCATTATTCTTCTTGAATAAATTTGGCTTTGAGTTCAAATACAGATTCTAAGAATAATCTTTATATAAGGAAGCGTAAAACCCTTGAATCTTTGGCTCAGGGGCAGTTCACACCGATTCTACAAATCAATGTGGATAATTCCCCAAATATACAAATATCAGGTACATATGTAAATGAGTAAAAAATATATACTGAAATAAATTTTTATTGTGTTATAATTATTAAAGCTTCTTATGAACTCAAAAGCCTGAAAATAAAGTTTCAATTGACTGGAAAATTAATCTATAAGGAAAAATTATAAGAGCAGTCAAAAGTAAAGGGACACATACAAAATGATTCATAAGAGAGGTGCCTGAAAATATCTCATAGAAAATGGATTAAAAGGCACTATCTCTTGTATGTTCTTTCTCTTTTAACGAGAAGGCGGGAAGTCCCCTTCCTCGGAGCGAAGCGACAGGTGGGGGATGAAAGCCGTCAACTTCCCCATTAATATTCATCGTGATTAGTTAAATACATATATTCATAGTTTCATCTTTTTATTGATATTATATTCTATGCCAGTTGACTCTTTGAAAAAATATATGGAAAGTCGGGGTAACCATGCAGCTAACAAAAAAGATTAAGATATATCCTACAGATGAACAGGTTAATGTTCTCTGGGAATTATCCAATAAATGTAGATGTATCTATAATCTTGCTCTGGCTGATAGAAAAAACGCATGGCGTAATGAACAACGTAGTGTAGGGTATATAGAACAGCAGAACAAATTGCCTGAATTCAAGGAAAATAATCCTGAATATAAGGTGGTTTATTCAAAAGTTCTCCAGGGTGTACTTAAAAAACTTGATGCTAATTACAAGTCCTTTTTTGCACTCAGGAAAAACGGAGACCTGAAGGCAAGACCTCCTAAGTTCCGAAGTAGCAAATATTTCATGACGTTATGTTATAATCAGAGTGGATATAAAATTAACAATGAAAACATTAAATTTGCTCACTCTGTCAATAAAACGTCTCTTGAGTTTGAAATTGACCTCAAATTAGAAAATGTAAGACAGGTAGAGATCTACAATGATGATCCTTACAAAGGCAGAGGAGACTTTTACCTTTCCGTAATATATGATGTTTTTCCCAAAGTGTATACTGACAACGGATGTTATCAGGCGATTGATGCAGGCATAACCAAAATAGTAACCTGTATCAATCTCAAAGGAAAAATCCACGAAGTCAAAACTCCCAGACCTGATAAATATTGGCAAAAGAAAATGGATAGTATAAAATCAAAAAAAGATCACTGTATAAAAAACAGCAGGAAATACCTTAAACTACATAAAAATTATCGGGTGATGGAAACTAAAAAATCCAATCAGCTGAAGGATTTCCAGCATAAACTATCCAGGAAAATGATAGAAAATACCAGAGCCAATACAATTATTGTGGGAGATCTTAAAGTTAAGAAAATGGCTCAACCCAAAATAATCAATGGGGAAAAGCAGAAGAAAACTAAGAGGATAAGATCCAGAAATAGATCAACTCAAAATCAGGGTTATTTATCTCGCTTCATCGAATTCCTGACCTATAAAGCAGAGCTCAGAGGTAAAAGAGTAATAAGAATTGATGAAAGCTATACTTCCAAAGAATGCTACCTATGTGGAAAACGGCACGATATGCCTTTATGGAAGCGAACTATGGAATGCGATTGTGGAAATGTAATTGATAGGGATAGAAATAGTGCTATCAACATCATGGTACGTTTCCTATCACAGAATGCCTTGTGGATAGGCTATCTACAATTTGTAGATAATCTTCGACAAACAGGTTTACCGATGAGAATTAGATTCTTAGAATCTGATTTTCAAATGAAGTAAATACTCGAAGGAAGCCCCTTCCTCAGCAGGCGCTAGCCTGACAGGGAGGGGTAGTTCACGTTTATACATACAGATGGGTTGGGTCCTGAGCAAAATCTTTCCTTCCCAATCTTGCAAGGGCTTTTTCAAAGTCTTTACCGCTGACAATTTCCCTATCTTCGATGATTGCTTGATGAAGGGCGGTCTTAAGGATTTTTTCTACAATATCCCTGCCTGAAAGCCCTTTAGCTTTCTTTGCAAGTGTCTGGAAATCAAATTCCTCTGCCTTCAGAGGGAAAGTCTTCACATTTGATTCCAGTATATGAACAATTTCGTCTTCCTCAGGAAGGACAAACTCAATCTCTTCTTCGAACCTGCTTCTCACAGCAGAGTCCAGAGAATTGACACGGTTTGTTGAACAGATGGTACAGACTCCGTCGCGTTCAACTATCCCGTCCATTTCTGTAAGAAGGGCATTTACGATCTCGCTTACGTCTCCTCTGAGCTCCTGAAATCGCCTGTCCAGGGCAATGGCATCAAGTTCGTCAATGAAAATTATACAGGGGGACATCTCTTCTGCCTTGTCATAGAGCTGGTGGATCTGACGGGCTCCGTCCCCGACATATTCTCCTATTAGCTGGGTAGCCTTGACTGGAATGATCGGCACATCTGTCTTGCTTGCAAGGGCTTTTGCAAGCATGGTTTTTCCAGTTCCTGAGGGGCCAAAGAACAGAATGTTTCTTGGTGCCCATTTCCCGAAACGTTCGGGCTCTTCCAGAAAGCGCTCGATCAGCCTGCACTTCTGTTTTGCAAGTTCCTGCCCTATCACATCTTCAAATTTAACATCACTTTTTATCTCTTCAGAGGGAGATATTCCATTTTCCTCTTCAGTTACGATAATGGATGTTGAGTTTCCTATTATGGATTCTGCAGGTTCCACATCGATAATGCGGTATGCAAAGTCAGGGAACATTCTCTTGTCAAAGAGATAATCTCCTTTGCGGGCAACATTCCCGTTCCACTGTTCCCGTGCATAGAATTCAAAAACATCCCTGTTTTCAATAACAGGATATTCTTCCATCATGCCGCTCAGGGGATATCCTTCGGCCTTCAGGATAAGAAGTTCGGATGTGGATTTCCCGAGCTCGGTATTTTTCTCGTGAATTTTCTTAGCGTTCACTCTTTGTGAGATCGGTCGCACTTTGTTATCAACTCGAATACTTTTCTATACCTAATATCTTTCTATGTCTTATAGTAACCTGAAGAGCTAATAAAATTAACCCCCTGAACCAGTATGGATATTCGATTGCGAAAGCCTTATCCTGACTCCGCAAAACAGAAACCCGTTTACTGAAAATTATTCATGAAGGATATTATTTCCCTACCGTTTATCTGTATAATACTGCCTATGTACTTCAGGTAATCATTATATATTCATATATTTAATCTAATGTATAGATGTGCATGTCCTGAAGGAGATTCTATATATGTAAAATATTTATAGGAGTAAGAACTAAAAAGCTTATTGTTTAAAATTTACTTGAACAACTATTTATGCAGGCTTTGAGAAATTATTTCTTTGAATAAAGAGGCTTTTATAATGGATCATTTGGCAAACCCTCAGGTCTATTCATTTGAAATACAAATAAAAGTCATAAAAGGGAAATTTAATATATTAGAGTAATAATATAAATATATTATTCATTGAATTAAAACCACTTTCAAAAATAGTTCCGAGCTGGCAATTAATTACCAGCATGTTACCTGATTAATCAATTTTTATGATGATTAATCTATTTGTATGGTAATACTGTATATGTAATATAAAAATTTAAATAATGCAAAAAATCTTAAGCATTTAACAAAGTTAGTTCCAGAGTATGATTTATATGTTTACTATGGAGAATACGGAAGGTTTCGACCAGAAAACTCTTGATAAGATGAATGCTGAAGTCAAAAAGACTATGAGCAAGCACGACCCAAAGTCGAAAGATTATAAAAAAATCTACGAACAGGTTGAAGACCAGGTCTTCGACATGTACTGTACTGAGGTGTTCAGACCCTCTCTTAAACTTTAACTCTTGCCGCTGGATAAAACATATCCCGGTAAGTTTTTTATTTTTGGTTTTTTTGAGTTTAATTTTTTGCTTTTGACTTATTTTGAGCTTTTTTAGTTTTGATTTTTAGTTTTGATTTTTAGTTTTGATTTTTAGTTTTGATTTTTGGTTTAATCCTTTTCTTTATTTTTTTAATAATTTATCCGGAACTTGAAAATTGTTGGTTTATATTATTAGATAGATATATTAATTTCAAGGGGATAAAATCTCTCTACTAGATAATAAAAGGCTTATATAGCTCATTTCATGAAATCTACTGAACCATTATTTTTATTTAATATAAGTGCCGATATGCAACTATGGCTTTAAATAATTCAATAAAGTTTTTGATTTTATCTGTTATTTTTTCTTTGTTTTTGATGCCATTAGCGGCAGTTGCTGAAGATTCGACATATGGAAATAGCACTTCTCCTCAAGGAACTGGAGACCCGGGATCAGAACTGTTCGACCTGATAAATTATAATATTGGGATTTACAACCAGAACCTCAACCTTACCCCCGGTATTTTGAAAAGTCTCGTAGGGGACGAACAGATCCTTTTCGTCATAACCCTTGAGAATGGGGGAGAACTGTACGCCTGGGGTATCACGGAAGCTGCGGAATTTGTCGAATTTGAAAAACTTGAGGCATTATCTGATAAGGAGCCCTCAGTAACAGTCCGGAGCGATGAATCAACAGTTCGCTCAATTATTGACTCTTCTTCCCCGATGCAGGAATTCAATGAAGCCCTGAAATCCGGGAAAGTGACAGTTGAAGATGCAGGTTTACTGCAAAGGCTCATGCTATGGGCAATGAAAATAGGGCTTGCTGACCTGCTTATATAAGTCATGCAGTATTATATACTGCTAATTTTTATTAATTTATAATAATACCAGAGGGATTCAGTCCCTGGATATTTCAATTAACCGACTTCTCTCCCCTTTTTGGAGAATTTTACTTTCTATTGATAACTTTTTATATCTCTACTTCTTATTTTCAACTATGGTTTATAGCAAAAATAGGGTTATGGTTTCCTTTCTTGTTTTGCTTTTGCTTGCTTCGATAGCAGGGCCGGCTTCTGGTGTGGGTGACATTACAGCAGCTGAACTCTTTACAACCCCTATTAATTCCAGTCCGGAAAACGATCTTTTTTCTGAATTAAGTGCCCAGATGGAGTTTTATAACGATAACTTTGATAACGTGCCTTTACTTGTTAAAAGGCTGGTGGCAAGTGAAGAGGTTGCGGGGAAAATTGAACTCGAAAATGGTGAGATGCTCTACGTAACTGTACTTATGAGGGGTGGGGAAGTAGGAGATTTTTATAGGTATGACACCCCCAATGATCCTAATTCAAAGTTAGGCCCCTCCATCATTGTGAAATCCGACGAAAAGACTATAAGAGAGATACTTGACTCGGAAGACCCTTTAAGGAAAGCTGTAGAGAACATGAATGAAGGATCTCTCAATGTGGAAGTAAAAGGTTTCTTCCGAAACACAGTGTTCTGGAGCATAAAGCAGCTGTATTCCTGAACCCTTTAAAATAGATTCAAATAAAAAATAAGGATTCAAACAAAATATTCAGGGATTCCCCCTTCCGTCTCCCCGCATAAAGGAAAGGATCCCTGCTTCTTTTTATGACTTTATTGCCGGGTTCAGCGCCTGACCGGCTCAGTGCTTGACAACTTCTCCGGGAAGTGTGACTTTTCCTTTTTCCATTATCACGCCTATATTTATACTGGTATTGATGCCGGTATGCACATCATCCCCCATGATCACGCCGAGTTTTCTTCTGCCTGAGTCAAGAATCCTGCCTTTCAGTATTACCTTTATATTTTTCCCATCGTGGCGGAGATTTGCAACCTTCGTACCGGCTCCGAAATTACAACGGCGCCCGATGATGCTGTCTCCTACATAACTCAGGTGCCCTACATGAGTGCCTTCCATGACAATTGTGTTTTTTAACTCCACAGCGTTTCCTATCCTTACACGGTTGCCTATTGCAGTTGAAGGGCGGATAAAGCAGTTAGGCCCTATATCGCAGTTCTCACCTATTACTACAGGCCCTTCAATATAGGAACCGTTTCTGATGAGAGTACCTTTTCCGATTGCAACTTCCCCTTTTATGGTTGCATTTGGCTCCACGGTACCTTCGCAGCTGCCCTTGAGATCTTTTAAAAGGTGTTCGTTTGCTTTCAGGAGGTCCCAGGGATATCCTATGTCAATCCACCGGCCTGTGAGGGGGTGGTAGCCCACAGGCGCTCCGCTGTCGATCAGCATCTGAATGGAGTCTGTTATCTCAAGTTCTCTTCTTACGGAAAGCTGGGTTTTGTCAATGAAGTCAAACAGGGACTCTCTGAAAAGGTAAATCCCGGCATTTGCAAGGTTGGTTGGGGGGTTTTTTGGCTTTTCAATTATCCTGACCACTTTATTATTATCGGTCTCAAGCACCCCGAAATCCGAGGGGTTTTCCACCTCTTTTACGCAGATAACTGCTTCTTCTTTCCTTGAAACCAGAGATTTTAAGTCCTCCTGCCCGATTAGCATGTCCCCGTTAAGTACAAGGAATGCCCCTTCAACGTGTCCCCTGGCATAGCCAATAGCATTTGCAGTCCCTAGCTGTTCTTTTTGCTGCACATACTCAATGCTCACTCCCCATTTACTTCCGTCCCCGAAGTAATCTTTTATTTGCTCTTCCAGGTATCCCGTAATGAAGACAAAACCCTCAATACCAGCTTCTACGGCTGCGTTCAGGATATGTTCAAGTATAGGTCTGTTTGCAACCTCAAGCATTACTTTAGGGCAGTCGGAGGTGAGAGGTTCCATCCTTGTGCCTTTGCCTGCCACAAGGACAACTGCTTTCATTTAAGCGCCTCCTTCACTATTTTTTCTGCCATATCGTATATCTCATCTACGTTTTTCCGGGCTTCTGCCGTAATCCTTACCTTTGCTTCCGTGCCCGAGGGGCGGACAAGCACCCAGCCGTTTTCAAGTTCCACGCGGATGCCGTCAATATCAAGGACTTTTCCAAGGGGTTCAAGTTTTGTTTTTACCTTTTCCATGAACTCGGCTTTCTTTTCGTTTGCACATGGAAGAGCACCCCTTTTTGTGGCATAAACAGGAAGTTCCGCCCTGAGCTCGCTTAACTTCTTTTCCCTGACAATCTCAACAAGCTTAGCAGCTGCATAAATCCCATCAGGGCAGTAGGAAATCTTCGGGAAAATCCAGCTGCCTGAAGGCTCTCCACCGTAGACGGCTCCGTACTGCTTTATGCCCTCTGCAACATAGACGTCCCCTACTTTTGTCCTTATGATTTCAGAACCTTCAAGATAATCACCCACCATCATGGAGGTGTCCACAGGCACGACAACAGCTCCCTTCTGGTCCCCGCATTCAAAACGCCCGAATATTGCAAGCAGGTCGTCTCCGGATACGAAGTTGCCTTTTTCGTCGACTGCCATCATCCTGTCCGCATCTCCGTCATGGGCTATTCCGAGGTCGGCTTCGAAAGCCACAACTGCTTTTTTAAGCATTGAAAGGTTCTGGTCGTTAGGCTCAGGGTTCCTTGCCGGGAAGTGTCCATCAGGCTGGGAATTCAGGGTTATTACCTGACAGCCAAGTTCCTGCAGGAGATAAGGAGTGATTGTGCTTCCCGCTCCGCATCCACAGTCGAGAACCACGCGTAGCTTTGACTTCCCTACAAGCCCCTCGATCATATCCATGTGGTCCCGAATGGCGTTTCCGTCTTCAGCAATTTTCCCCATAAGGTCCCAGGTAGCCCGCGAAAAGTTTTCTTTCTCTATAGCTTCTTCAACCTCTTCCTGCTGGGCTGAGTCAAAAGCCATGCCGTCAGGGTTCCACAGCTTTATCCCCACATACTCTGAGGGGTTATGGGAGGCTGTAACCATTACTCCGCACTCATATTTTCTGGCCGCATATGCCAGGGTCGGGGTAGTTACCATGCCCACCTTTGTAACATCACAGCCCGCTGCAGTCAGCCCGGCGACCAGGGCGTGCTCTATCATAGGCGCAGAAGTTCTGGGGTCTCTCCCGATAACTGCGGTCTTTTTCCGGCTTCCCAGCACAAGCCCTACCTGCAGTGCAAGTTCGGGTGTAACTTCTTTATTAACTATGCCTCTAATTCCTGAAGATCCGAAGAGTTTCATAAATTCCACCCCATATTTCATGAAGTTCAGTTCAGTTCTGAATTCTCATATTCTGTTGTTAGATTGAAATTCTCAGCCATTATTCTGAGATTCTCAGCCATTATTCTGAGATTCTCAGCCTTTACAATCATTCGACAGTTACACTCTTTGCAAGGTTGCGGGGTTTGTCAATAGAGCATTTCCTGGCAAGAGCAGTGTAATAAGCAAGCAGCTGAAGCACGACAACATTAAGAAGGGGAGCCAGCAGTTCGCCGCTCTGGGGGACTCTGAGGACAATGTCTGCATACTTTCCTATTTCCGTGTCCTTAATGTCGGCAACTGCTATCACAATAGCGTCCCTGGCTTTCACTTCTTTAATATTGCTGAGCATCTTTTCATATGTCTGCCCTCTGGTGGCAATTGCAACTACAGGAGATCCCTCTTCAAGAAGGGCAATAGGTCCGTGTTTCAGTTCTCCTGCAGCAAAGCCTTCGGCGTGCACGTATGAGATCTCTTTGAGCTTAAGGGCTCCTTCAAGAGCTATAGGGTAGTTAAGGTGCCTGCCAAGGAAGAAGTAGCTCTTTGAACGGGCAAAGTTCTCAGCACATTCCTTTATCGCTTCCTTCTGGTTAAGGATCTGCTGGATCTCTCCCGGGACTTTCCGGATTTCCGTGATGAACCCCTTTACGTAATCAGGGCTGAGCTTGCCCCTTACAAGAGCAAACTTTACGGCGAGGAGATAAAGAAGGGTAAGTTGGGTACTGAAGGTCTTTGTGGCAGCAACTCCTATTTCGGGCCCTGCCCGTGTATAGAGCACACTGTTTGCCTCCCTTGTAATGGTGCTTCCAACAACATTCGTAATTGCAAGCGTGGGACAGTTGTAAGACATAATCTCCCGCACGGCTGCAAGGGTATCTGCAGTTTCTCCTGATTGAGTAATCGCAATGGCAAGGGTCCCTTCATTCATAACAGGATTTCTGTACCTGTATTCCGAACATATGTCAATGTCGCAGTGGATTCCTGCCAGCTGTTCAAACAGGTATTTTCCAAGCAAGCCTGCATGCCAGGAAGTTCCGCATGCCAGGATCTGAACCCTTGAAAGTTTCTTTATTTCATCCTCACTGAGGTTCAGTTCGTTTAAGTATATAGCTCCATCAAGTTCAGAGACTTTGCCTGCCAGGGTATTGTGGATTGCACTGACCTGTTCATGAATCTCTTTCAGCATGAAATGTTCATAACCTGCTTTTTCTGCAGCCTCAAAGTCCCACTCTATCTTTTCTATCTTCTTTTCCGTGAGATTTCCTTCCCTGTCAAATATCTCCACGCTTGTTGGAGTCAGCACTGCTGTCTCAAAGTCGTTTACAAAGATAACATCCCTGGTATAGTTCAGAAAAGCAGTTACATCAGATCCAGCAAAATTTTCCCCTTTCCCGAGCCCTATGACGAGAGGGCTGTCCTTGCGGGCAAGCACGAGTTTTCCGGGTTCGTCAGCAGAGATGATTCCAAGAGCATAGGACCCTTCAATCTCTTTTAAGGCCTCTCTGAGTCCCACAAGAAGTTCGCATTGAGCTTCTTTTCCATCCGGTTTCCCATAGATGTGTTTGTGCAGAAGATGTGCGATCACTTCGGTATCGGTTTCGGATTTGAATTCGTAACCCTCTCCAATAAGCCTCTCTTTCAATGACATGTAATTTTCGACAATCCCATTATGCACTATAGAGATTTTTTCCGGGTTTCTCCCCGAGTTATGAGGGTGGGCATTTACCGTATTTGGACGTCCATGGGTTGCCCAGCGGGTGTGTCCTATTCCGACAGCCCCTCCGAGGTTCTTCGGGAGTTCGGATTCGAGATTTACAATTTTTCCTACTGCCTTATATGTCTCAATTCCACTGCCAAGAACGGTGACCCCTGCGGAGTCATATCCTCTATATTCAAGTTTTTTAAGAGATTCTATAATAACTGGTGCAGCAGCACGTTGCCCTGCATATCCGACAATTCCACACATTTTTTATCTCCTTCTTAAGAGGTCAGAGTACCACCGAATCACGGGGAAGGTCTCTGTAAATGGTGTTTCCAGACTCTACCTGACAGTTGACAGCAATCATTACTCCGGCTTTCACGAGTACCCTGCTTCCTATCCGGTTATCGTCCCCAATTATAGTTCCGAGCTTTGGGGCTTTGTGGATCCTGCAGTTAATGTTTATCTCAAGGTTTTCTTTTTCCTCTGCAGTAAAACCCGGGCCAAGGGTATTGTTGCTTCCAATTATGCAATTGGAGATCTGCCCGTGGGAAGAAATCCTGCAATCATTCATTATGATGCTGTTCTGGATTTCGGTAAAGGACCTTATGGACACATTGTCTCCTATAGTAGTGGAGGGCAGAATTACTACATTAGGTCCTATATCACAGTTTTCCCCTATTACCACCGGACCTACAATATAGGTTCCGGCACGGATTCTTGTATTTTTCCCGATTGCAACCTTCCCGCGAATTATTACTCCTTCTTCAAGTTCTCCTTCTTGCTTCAGGTTTCTGGAGGAGTTTAATACAATTGAGTTTGCTTTCAGGAGATCCCAGGCATGGACTGCATCCAGCCACTTGGATTCAGTTGAGATTGGAGTGACTACTTTCCCTTCGTCAATCATAAGCTGTAGAGTATCGGTTATCGCATATTCTCCGTTTTCGGATATAGGAGTTTTTTCAATGGTTTCAAAGACCTGCGGCGTAAAAATATAAATTCCCGTGTTTACAATATGGCTTAAATCTCCGGGTCTTTTTTCCAGAATTTGGATAACTCTCTTCTTTTCTTTCAGTACCACTCCATAACCTGCTGTGTCCTCCATTCTTACGGTTAAAAGGCTCGCATCTCCCTCATAGTTGTTAAGAAGATCGGCTATGGTTTTTGGTTCTACCAGGTTGTCTCCGTTCAGGACAAGGAATTCGGAATCCTCGGGACTTATTAGTTTTTTTGCCTGTTCAATCGCATGCGCTGTCCCTAGCTGGGCTTTTTGCTCGACATATTTTATATTGACCCCGAAATTCAGCCCGTCTTCAAAATAGTTCATTATGCGTTCTTTTTCATACCCGACAACCAGGATGATCTCATTGATTCCATTTATTTCAAGTGAAGATATGACATGTTCCAGAATGGGCCTGTTGGCTACAGGAAGCATTACTTTGGAACGGGTAAGAGTAAGAGGTCTGCAGCGCAGTCCTTCTCCTGCTGCGAGGATAATAGCTTTCATAGAGTTAAAGAATATTTTTTTAGAATTTATACATTGCCTTCAGAAGAGATTCAATGAATATATAAAAACAATTCTATAAAAACTGAAGATTTACAAACATCCTATAAAATATAATAGTGAATGTAAGGTATATAACAAGAGAAAAATATATATATTAAGTAAAAAACTGGAATTTGGGGAATGAAAAAGTTTTAACTTTTTAGAAGTTGGGGTGCAGGTTTATCCATAGAGGATAAAAAGCCCTGCCACATAAACCAGATATGCCCCTAGAATTACGCCTCCTTCCCACCTTTCCAGCTTTTTTCCAGTGATCCCGAAGACTATAAGCGCGAGAGATATAAGGAACATAAATGGAAAATCGTATCCTGCAAGCTGTTCCGAAACAGGGAGCACGCGAATCTGGGATGATGCCCCGAGGATCATGGCAATGTCCATTGTGTTTGCCCCGAGGATGTTTCCTATGGAGAGGTCCTGGTGCCCTTTCTTGAGGGAGGTAATTGCAGTTGCAAGTTCGGGCAGGGATGTTCCTATTGCAACTGCTGTCAGGGCTATTATTACTTCAGGGATGCCCATCCATTCGGCTATTTTTATCCCTGAATCTACCAGGATCCTGCTTCCTATGACTACGGAAAGGGAGCCAAGGACAAAATAAGCTATATCTTTCCGGATATCTTTGATTTTCAGTTTTTGTCTACCTGTTTCATTATCTCCAAACAATACGCGTTGGGTCTTTGAAGCGTGGAAGAGGAAAGCAAAAAACACAAGCAGAAGTATAAGCCCATCAAGCCGGTTAACATTTCCGTCGCGGCTGAGTATGATAAGGACAATTCCTGAAAGGAGCATAAGCCCGCTTTTAATGGGAAACGTATCATCCTTCATAGGGATCGCTTTTACAGCTATAATCGAACCCAGTACAAGCCCGGTGTTGCATATGACTGAGCCCACTGCATTTCCTATTGTTACGTCTGTATGCCCGATATAAGCCGCTGTTGCAGAAACTGCAAACTCCGGAGCTGTGGTTGCAAAACTCACAATCGTAGCCCCTATAAGCATTTTCGGGATCCCGCTTTTGTTTGATATTGCAATCGCAGCTTCAATGAACCAGTCCGAACCCTTGCTTATCATAGCAAGGCTGAGCAGAAAAAGAAAGATCAAAAGCAAGTCCATGGGGTCCTTTAAAGAAGACAAAGAATATAACTCAAACGCTCTTTTTTTGCAGTACTTTATAACTTTTTTGGTCCTCCGAAGTTATAACTACTATTGACAGTAAATTTACAAAACAAATCCGTTTATTTATTAAAATGAATAATTTATTAAAGTGGATAAGGGTGCCTAACAAACTATAGGGTGTTGGGGGGAACTGAAATGAAATTTCGCTTTATTACAGTCTTGCTGCTCGTAGCCTCGCTTCTGGTCAGCGGCTGCACGGAGAATAGTTCGAATGAAGGGAATGGTACACAACCTGCCGAAAAAATTGTAATTGGGACAAAGCTTTTCCAGGAATCCTATATTACCGCTGAGATGGTCTCACTTTTGCTCGAAGAGCAGGGTTATGAAACCGAGGTCAAAAAAAATCTCGGGGGCACGCTTGTAAATTATGAGGCTCTGAAGAAAGGGGATATCCAGTCCTATACCGAATATACAGGGACAATTTATAGCCAGATTCTAAAAAAACCGCCTCTTGAGGAATGGGATCCAGCAGTAATATATGAGGAGTCCGAACAGGGCATGCTTGAAAGTGATGGGGTAGTTATTGCAGCCCGTCTGGGGTTTGAGGATGCCTATGCTATAGCTGTTAACAGGGAATGGGCTGAAAGCCGGAATGTGTCCACAATCAGTGAGCTTGAACCGTATGCCTCAGAAATGTCGATAGGTACGGACCCGGAATTTGCCACAAGGGAAGACGGGCTTCCGCAGATTGCCCGTATTTACAGGTTCTCATTCAAAAACTACAATTCAATGGCTCCGGGTATCATGTATGAGGCCATAAAGAACGATGAAGTCGATGCCATAAGTGCATATACCACGGATACCCGAAACGACGTCTACGGGCTAAAAGTGCTTGAAGATGATAAGGATGCTCTCCCTCCCTATGACGCAGTGATTCTTGTTACTGAGACCTTTTCACAGGAAAACCCTGGTGCAATGGAGGCAATTGCACAGCTTAATGGCAGAATTGACCAGGACACTATGAGAAGACTTAATGGAGAATATGATGTAGAGGGTAGGGAAGCGAGAGATATTGCCAGGGATTTCCTGAAAGAGGAAGGTTTGATTTCTGCCTGAATATGGTTGCCCATGACAATCAAAAAGCTTTTTGACCGGGTAGATTCAGTCCGGCTTGAAAATATTACTAAAAAGTACGGGGAGCAATTTGCCATCAAAAACCTGAACCTGGAGATTCAGGGCGGAGAACTCCTTATCCTTATAGGGAGAAGTGGCTCAGGGAAGACCACTGCTCTGCGGACTATAAATCGCCTGATAGAGCCTGATTCGGGCACGGTGTCCATAAACGGGGCTGATGTAAGGGAGTTTGACTCTGTCCGCCTCAGGCGGAATATTGGCTACGTGATCCAGAATATCGGGCTGCTCCCTCATCTCCGCATTTCGGAAAATGTCGGGCTGCTCCTTAAACTTGAGGGCTGGAACGAAGAGGAAATCAGGAAGAGGGTGAGGGATCTGCTAACCCTTGTCTCTCTCCCCCCCGAGCGTTTTATGGACCGGTACCCTCATGAACTGAGCGGAGGCCAGCAGCAGAGGGTCGGGCTTGCCAGAGCAATGGCAATGGACCCACCTCTTTTCCTTATGGATGAACCCTTCGGGGCGCTTGACCCTCTCCTTCGGACTCAGCTGCAGGACGAGTTTTTCAAGATTAAAAAAGAGCTTGGAAGAACCATTGTTTTCATTACGCACGACATCAATGAAGCTTTCCGACTTGGGGACCGGATTGCAATTATGAACAATGCTGAACTCATCCAGGTCGGAACCCCTGAAGAGTTAATTTTCTCGCCAGTCAGTGACCTTGTCTCCGAGATTGTGGACTCTAAAAGGAAGTACAGGCACATCGATACCCTGAAGGTCGGGGATATGATGCAGCCTCTTGCCAGAGAGGACACTCTGGACCCTGGCATGTCCGCAGAAAGCGCCCTTGACCTGATGGTAAGGAAAGGGCTTGAGTTTGCTTTTGTGATGGGAAAATCCGAAGTTTCAGGGCGCGTCTGCTTAAACGATGTACTGAAAGCCAGAACCAGAGGAATAGAACTTAAAGAAGTCACCAGGGCCCTGCCCCTTTTCTCCTCTGACACCACACTTATTGAAGCCCTTGCAAAGCTCAAGTCAGAGGGTGAATCTATGGGGCTCGTACTCGAAGATAACGAACCTGCCGGAGTCCTGTTTTCCGACAGGGTGCTCCAGAACCTGATTTAAGTTTACATTAGTTTACATTAGTTTTCATTAGTTTTCATTAGTTTACATTAGTTTACATTAAGTCTGGTCCGGAATCTGTTCAGGTTTAGCGAAAGGTGATTGTCTGATAATTGAGAGTCTTAATGAGCTCACTGTAGAAATTCTAAGAGTCTGGAACACTCAGCTGCTCTCTCTGCGCACATTTGAGCACCTCTACATGTTTTTAGTTGCTCTCTTCTTTTCTATTCTTATAGGTGTGTTTATTGGAATCTTTACCTACCGGAACCCGAAATTTGCAGCTCCTGTCCTGAATGGCTTAAACGTAGTAGAATCAGTTCCCGATGTGGCCCTGCTGGTCCTTCTGCTTCCCATATTCGGGATAGGCACAGAGCCAACAATCGTAGCTTCTATCCTTTATTCCCTCCTTCCGATTGCCAGAAATACCTACACCGGCCTTTCAAACGTGCCTAGGGTATACATAGAGATTGCCGAGGCACTGGGCCTGACACAGCGAGAAGTTCTCTTCCAGGTTCGTTTTCCCCTGTCCCTTCCCCTGATCGCAGGAGGCATCAGGATTGCAGTAGTGTTTACAATGGGAGTCGTAACCCTCGGGGGGCTGATCGCCGCAGGCGGGCTTGGGGCAGCTCTTCAGAACGGGATTCAGCTCTATGATATGGGCACGATTCTTGTCACCGGAGCCTGGGTAGGGTTTCTTGCTGTGCTCCTGGACGGAATTGCAGGTATAATAGAAAGCACTCTTAAAGCGAGGTATGGGACATGGTCATAACTGTGGAAATCCTGGAGGCTACGCTTGAGCACCTTTTTCTTGCTTATACCGCTCTGCTTATCGGGGCTCTTGTTTCCATCCCTCTGATACTCCTTTCCCTGTACAATGCAAAGCTGGCCTCCCTTATCATGAGGTTTTCCAACCTTGTTCAGGCAGTCCCCAGTTTTGCGGTTGTGGCTGTGGTTGTGCCCCTGATAGGAATTGGCTTTACACCTGCGGTTATAGCCATAATGTTGAGGGTACTGCTTCCGCTTATTAAAAACACCTATATAGGACTTTTTAATGTGGACCCTTCGCTGATCGAGTCCGCAAAAGGAATTGGATTGACAGAATTTCAGGTTATCAGGTATGTGAGGCTCCCGAATGCATACCCTGCCATATTTGCCGGAATAAAGTTTGCCGCCATCCTCGCCAACAGCATTGCAGTCCTGACGGCTCTTATAGGGGGAGGAGGCCTGGGGTCTATGATTTTTGAAGGGCTTACAAATTTCAATACTACTAAAATTCTGGCAGGAACCCTGCCGGTCATAGCCATAGCTCTTTTCCTGGATTTTTCTTTTTCGAAAATAGAACACTGGCTTACTCCGGTGTACCTTCAAAAGTAAGAAACCGTTCTTTATTTGGGAATTACCTCTCTCATTTATATATGATGAGAGCAATCGTGCAGAATGTAGCCAGAGGGTTGAAATTACAGCCCCAATTTGTATAAAGTATATTATATAATCAGAGTTCCCGAGAGGGACGTTTTCAGAGGGTAATGCTTTTTTGGCAATACAACCTTGACATATCTTTCAATTCAATTTATCTGGAATGGGTACTAATAATTTTTAGTAAGATTACGCATCATTACAGGGAATCTCATGCTTGATCCGATACTTCTACTTGGGCTGGTAGTTGCCGTACTTATCATGTCCCTTGTTGCGCAGGCACTCAGTTGCTATTTCCGGATTCCTTTTATCATTTTCCTGTTGATCGAAGGAGTCATCGTAGGGCCCGAGGTCCTTAACCTGCTGGATCCTGCTCTCTATATCGAGGGGTTAAGCGCTATAGTGGCAATCTCTATATCCGTGATTGTTTTTGACGGTGGGCTTCACATTGACCTGAAGCATATAAGGATGGTTCAGGATAGTGTTCTGAAGCTGACAACAATAGGGGTCTTTGTAACCTTCCTGGGGACCACGGTTCTGACCAACCTCTTGATAGGGGTCCCTCTCGAACTAGCCGCCCTTTTCGGAGCCCTTGTCACGGCAACAGGTCCGACAGTGATAACTCCTATTGTAAGGAATATCCAGATTAGCCACAGGCTTGGCAAGATCCTGGAACTTGAGGGGGTCCTGAATGACGCTGCCAGTGTGATCCTTGCAGCCATGGTCTTCGAATGGGTCGCAGCAGAACTTTCCGGGATTGATGCTGTGATCTTTATCCTTTACAGATTGGGGATCGGAATTGTACTGGGTTCTTTGAGCGGGTTTTCTCTCCGCTGGTTTTATACACGGGGGATAGCGATCAGCAATCGGACCGCAAGGCTGGTTTCCCTGACTGCAGTATTTGCCTGCTTCGTCCTTTCAGAATCCCTGGGCAACGAGTCTGGGATTCTGGCGGTAGCCGTTTTCGGGATCATCCTTGGGACTTCGGAATTCCCTTACAAGGATACTATCAAGGAATTCAAGAGCGACATTGTGATTGTGATGCTCTCTTTGCTTTTCATCCTGCTTGCGGCAATGCTTAAATTCGAAGATATCCAGAGAATAGGGGTAAGCGGGATAGTCCTTGTACTGCTTCTCATATTCCTTATCCGCCCGGTGGCGGTCTTTGTTTCTATGTGGAACTCGCAGATCAGCAGGAATGAGAAACTTTTCATTTCCTTTGTTGGGCCCAGGGGCGTTGTGCCGACGTCGGTTGCGACCTATTTTGCAATCAAGCTCGATTCGATGGGCATTCCGGGAGGGCAGACCCTTGTGGGGCTTGTCTTCCTTACGGTTATCATCACGGTCTTCATGAGTGGCAGCTTGTCAAAAAAAGTGGCAGAGGTGCTGGAGGTAATCCCTATGGAAATCCTTATTATTGGTGGAGGAAAGGTAGGCAGGATTCTTGCCGAACGTTTTGACAAAAGAGGAGAAAATGTAGTTGTTGTGGACATTTCCGAGGACAACTGCAAGAAATGCATGGAACTCGGGATACGGATTGTCCAGGGGGATGGAGGGGATGTAAATGTCCTGAAAAAGGCAGGAATAGAGAATGCCAAATATGTGGTTGCAACAACCAATCAGGATAACACGAACCTTCTCTTCTGTCAGATTGCTAAAGCTTCTTTCGGATTCAGGGGTGACCAGCTGGTAGCCAGGGTAAACGAGATAGAAAACCTTCAGGCTTTCTGGAATATGGGCATCCGTGCCATGAGCCCGGCCACGACCACTGCCGTGGTGCTTGACAACATGATCGGAAGGCCTCATCTATTTTCTATGTGCGAGGTAGGAGGCGAGGGGGACATGATGGAAGTCAAGGTCACGAACCCCAGGGTAATCGGGAAAGCCATTAAGGATATCCAGTTCCCTGAAAAGAGCCTTCTGGTTATGGTCCAGCGGGGAAGTGATTCGATTATCGCCAATGGGAGCCTTGTGCTTGAATATGAAGATATCGTAACCGTTATTGGGGAAGGAGACGCCGCCAAGCGGACCGCGAGTATACTCCACAAATAATTACAATGGGTAACTGCCGAACAAACTTTGCACAGGTTTCGATTGGATGCCTTGATTTTCAAGATCATTTTCACCAATTGAATATAAAATTTATAAAAAATCGGCCTGATTTATTTTGGGACAGTTACTAAGTACTTAAGTACTTTGTGGATGACATTTCCTGATAAGGTTGTACAGCCTATGCGGAAAGGGAAAAAGCTGAAGATGCCAGTTTCGGACATTCTGAATACCGCCCGATTGATCAGGAGCCGTCGTATAGACAGCCGTACAATATGCTTCCTTCCACTTCCGGGAAAAACTCGAATAAATATAAAACATTTAATTTTGAAGGTTCAAACATTGAATATGATAAAATCCTTTTTATATGTTTTTTCAGTTATTAGAAGATGTTCGACATCCCAAAATATATCAATATTAAAAAACAATCTATTCTAAAGTTACTAAGAAAAATTTTATAGGGAGTTTCTGGTGTTATGAATAGTTCGATCAACACTACAAAAACTTCTTATTACAAAGTGCCTTGTGGACAGATTATTGGATGGTTATTGGTAATCTAAAATAACAGGTCTACTGATGAATAATTGTATAATTAAAACAACTATCCGGTTACATAACCAATTAACAAACAAGATATAATAAAATTTGAGGCTAATCCGAAACAGAGATGAGGGGAATACAAGTGAATTTTCTTTGAGGAGAAGTGGGACTGTCTTAAAAAGGATAGATCCGTTCCTCAAAATTGGGTTGAGGGTGTGAAGCAAGTATTTTTTCGGGCTTTGCAATTCACCAGGGAAGAGCTCTTTCAGGGGCAGCCGCTTCCTGCTTGTTTAATACTTTCACCCCGCTTCACTTAGCTTTATATTCTCTGTCGTTGTACTTTAGAATGCCTCTCAATAAGATAACTAACCATGAGGCTTGAGGTAGAATTAAGATGAAACAGATTGCAGAATCCATTAGAGACCGGTTTATGAAACTTGGCATCGATGTGCCTGTTGAGGACGTCGAAAGCAGACTTGACGAGTTGATTACGAAGTTCAAAGTGCCTTCAAACGAGGCGCAACGCAGCGTAACAAACTATTTTTTGAAGAAATATTCCATTCCTAAAAATGAGTTTTATGTCAGGCAGGCCGAACCCCAGCTCACCAAAATTATGGATATTACGGAGAATGGGCAGTGGGCAAACCTTAAGGCAAAGGTTATTCAGCTCTGGGAAAATACTCATGAATCCATATCTCAGGTTGGACTCCTTGGAGATGAGACTGGAATCATAAAGTTCACCATCTGGAAAAATGCCGAACTTCCTCCCCTCGAGCAGGGTGAGAGCTACCTTCTCCGGAGCGTCGTTGTCGGAGAATACAATGAAAGGTTTCAGGTCCAGGTTAACAAAAACAGTTCCATAGAGAAGCTCTCCGAGCCCGTTGAAGTAGGTGGCGGCGATTTCGTTCCTTCAGCAAGAGAAGCTGAGCTCCGAAACATTGTTGACCTTGTGGGGGGCCAGTGGGCTACGGTAAGAGGGAAAGTGGTCCAGCTTTGGGAAAACTCCCATGAGTCGATAGAACAGGCAGGGCTTATAGGAGATGAAACCGGTGTTATTAAATTCACTAACTGGGCAAGCTCCGAACTTCCTGATATGGAGGAAGGAAAAAGTTACATGCTGAAAAATGTGGTCGTTAACGAGTGGAACGGCAAGTTCCAGATTCAGCTTAACAGGTCAAGCTCCATAGAAACACTCGATGAAGATATCGAAGTGGGGACTTCTGCTTTTACATATTTCGGGGCAATGATTGACATTCAGACAGGCTCCGGACTTATAAAGCGGTGCCCTGAGTGCAAACGGGCCCTGGTTAAAGGCGCCTGTGCAGAGCACGGGAAAGTGAAAGGAGAATATGACCTCAGGATAAAGGCAGTCCTTGACTCGGGAACTTCCACCCAGGACGCCCTGATTAACCGGGGGCTTACCGAAGAGCTTTCCGGAGTATCTCTTGACAGCGCCATTGCAATGGCTGCAGATGCCCTTGATCCCGGAGTTGTACTTGATAAATTAAAACACGAGCTTGTCGGCAGGTATTATACTATTAGCGGACACAGGCTTGACCGCTATATCCTTGTGGATTCAATTATTCCAAGGACTTTCCTGGATAGGGAACTCCTTGATGAAGTGCTTGCTGAACTGGAGGTGGAGTAAATGACAGGCTTCTTTAGAGAAGTATCGCGCAGGGTTTTTTCCCAGGAACTGAGAGACTCAAACCTCACATCCAGGGACGAAAGTGACCAGTATGCCCCTCAGTATCTCCTTACTCCAACAGGGGCGAAGGTGAACCGTATCTTCATTGTTGGGACTCTTATAGAAAAGGAGGATATCGGTACTGACTCCGAATACTGGAGAGGCAGGGTTTCCGACCCAACAGGTTCCTTCCTTGTCTATGCAGGGCAGTACCAGCCCGAAGCCGCTCAGTTCCTTGAAGAGTGCGAACTGCCTGCTTTCGTAGCGGTCGTCGGCAAAACCAGCACCTATACCACAGACGATGGAAATGTCCTGACCTCTATCCGCCCTGAATCTATCCAGCAGGTAGACGAACTGACAAGAAATCTGTGGGTACTCGATACTGCAAAGCAGACTCTTGAGAGAATAAGGGCAGTTGAGGCACAGGAAGACCCAAACTCAAAGCTTGCAAAGGAGCACTATTCCACTGATACTGAGATTTACCGTGAAATGGTTAAAAAAGCCCTTGAGTCTCTTAAAGATAATGCCTGATAATTGTAAAAAGTATCCGTAATCAAATTAGGAAGCTCTTTGCTTCTTAATTATTTCTCTTTTTGTTTGTTCTCTTTATTTCTTTTCTCTTTTTGTTTGTTCTCTTTATTTCTTTTCTCTTTTTGTCTGTTCTTATTTCTTATTTTTTACCAGATCGTTCACTCTAAACTTTCATTCACTGACTACGTTTTTTCGTTTTTTCCTGGAATTCGGGCAATAAGAGGCAAAATATAGATAAATAAACGAAACATGATATAAAATGAGCAATGAGTAATTGAATAAGAGTCAACGCTAAAATAAGTTAATTAATTGGTATATGGGATGATCCTGTGAAAACCTATCTTGTGGTCTGGTTCAGTAGTGAAGGAGTTCGCCCGTCTGAAGTCAACCGGAGGCTTTTGTCTCTGGGTTTCGAACCCATGCAAGGCAGTTACGATTTTATATATAACTGGAACAGCAATGTTGGTGTCGAGAAGATTCTCGAGTTTGGAGACAAAGTCTACCTGAGCCTTCAGGGAACAGGTGTAATGTTCAAACTGGAGACTACGTGAACTGACGGGGATTTGCCAAATACATAGTTCCAGAGACCTCGCTTAGCGAGGCATTTGCCTGAATTCTGGCAATAAAACCCCTGGCAGGTTCCTGTTTATAACTTTTTCAGGATTTGTGAGTCGGTTTCAGGCACTCAGGCTCCTTTTATTTTTGATTCTCTTCCTGTTTTTGTTTTTTCAGGGTATCCCGGAATTTGATATACTCACAACTATCTCCTTCAAGAGTAAGTATCCTGCCTTTAATACTTCCTTTTTCAATTATTAGTTCCACAACACTTGGATTTGACATCCTGGGTTTTGTCGGAGAACCCGGACAGACAAGCATAACATCTTTCTGTTCAATCAAAGGGCGGTGAAGGTGCCCGAAAATCAGGACATCTACTCCCATTTCTTTTGCGAGGTAACCCTGGGCAGTTGTATCCATTACTGAAAGCCCTCCTTCATGTATCACCCCGATTTTCACTCCTTCAACTTCAAATTTTAGCCTTTCGGGAAGGAGCTTCCTGAGCTCGAAGGTATCGTCATTTCCGGAAACGGCTTTTAGCTTGCCGCTGGCATTGAATGCCTTATAAGCTTCTACAGTACTGAAGTCCCCTGCATGGACAATCAGGTCACAGTCTTCGAGAATGCTTTGAAGTTTCGGGGGGATTTCTCCTGTTTTAAGATGGGTATCGGAAAGTACGATCAGTTTCATGGAAAAACACCATATTATCAGATGGTTCTGTAGTATTAATATATTAAGGTATTAAAATAAAAGTGTGCAGCATAATTATAGATGGTTATTGCAGTTAAACCTGAAAAATTACAGTTAACCTGAATAACAAAAAAACCGATACTAGTGTCGCATCAGCAGTAAAATGTCTTATAAACTCGATTGCAATTATTCAGAATCTTTCAATCATTGAGGATTGACGCGACACTAGTGTATCGATTCCAGATTACATCCATAAACCTAAAATTCAAAATCCATCTCGTGATCAACAAATCCCTCACCAAATAATGGATTTATTTGGGAATCGAAGCACTAGTTATGGAAAAACAAAAGGTTCGAATTCCAAACCTGTGAGTAAGGAATGCCTCGAACCGGAAGCTAAATTTCAGGAAAGTTACTCGGTTGTCAGGTCAACAAGTTCGTACTCAAGGTTCTCGGTTTCTAACCTGTTCAGGAGAGCAGCGACCTGTTCATCCACTGAAACTACCAGGGATGAAAGTCCGTGGTATGCAGCCTCGATAACGGATTCGTTTGTCCCGAACATGACATTGGGGCTTATGCCGATCTTGCGAAGAGCAATTAACGACTCCACACCGATTGCTGCTATATAGGGTTTTGAGTTTGCCAGCGTCTTCAGACGCTCGAGATCCACTTTTCTTGAACCTCCGCGCTCAACCCTGGGAACCTTGCAGACCGTGATGGTTGCGTTTTCCAGGTCTATAAGGCCCCTGAGGTTGGTTACTCCCACCTCGTCCCCCAGGGCGGCATCGGATATGGCAGTGCCTGATGCACCTGTCATTTCCGTGCTGCTTACATAGAGGAGCCCATGATCCATTTTCAGGTAAACCTGCTGGCCTTCTTTGACTTCTTCTTTTGTGATGGCTGTCCAGGTCGAGACATGGCTGATTATGTCCTCCATGACAAAGCGGGCATACCGCTTCATTTCGGCTGCGTTTTCAAGGACCCACTCTACGCCTTCTTTTGTTATCCTGTACCTGACGCGGCCCTCTGTTATAATAAGCCCATCATTTACAAGCTCCTTGATGTATTCGGAAACAGCCTGGGGGGTTATTCCTATCTTTCCGGCAATCTCTTTTTGCCTGACATTGGGCTGATGGGCAGCAACCTCAATAAGGACCTGAAATTTGGTGACTCCACTCTTTGTCTGGAGTATCTTAATCATCAATCGTAATTCTCCTCAACATCTTCAATTATTTTTAACCTCTGCCCCATTACTGAAAGCCTTTCGGACCTGCGGGCAACGGCGCAAATATAAAATGGGTTCCTGTTAAGAGTCCGTGTAAGGTTGCTCATTGATGTATTGCCCTCTTCAACCAGTTTTTCCAGTTCCTCCATGGCATCCTTCACCTCTTCATATGGCTTGAAGGTAAGCATAATAATGTCACTGAGGTCTTCAAAGGAACACTGAAAGTTTACCTGAACCTTTGAATAAGAACTGTGGTATTCTTTAGAGGGTTTTTGTCCTGATTCAGGGATTCTCCACTGACTTTCAAGGAGTCCTGCCTTTTTCAATATATGAAGGTTTTTTGATGAGTCTGTGCCTATGAACTCATCGATTTCTGTTCTGGTCATCCATTTGTTAGAAAGTGCATCGAATATTTTTTTATGGGTTCTTGATCCAAAAGTCCTGAGTAATGGTACTAAATAGGAAGGATCGTTAATTATTCGAGTTCGTTTGCCCATTTATGTCTTCTCCATCTCGCCTTATGTTATCGGCTTTCAATATAATAAAGATTTGTTATTTGATCATTCGCTATAAACGATATCAAGCCCTTCGGGCTCATTCCAGTTAAAAACAGGAGCTGCACGCTTCATATCACGTGTTTTTTCACGCAGAGCATGGATAACAATTGGAAGGGCGATAGTAGCATCCACAAAAACCTGTACTTTTTTTGCCTGAGGTGCGATCTTTCCCCATGAAACTGCTTCGTCAAAAGTGCATCCTGAGAGTCCTCCCCAGTGAGGAGAATCGGAAGTATACTGGATTGCATAGTCATGCCCGCCAATATCCATTCCAAGAATCGAAGCTATTACCTCGGTCTGCTGGATGAAATTCTTCGGGACTCCACCTCCTACATAGACAACGCCTGTACGTCCTGATTTTTCCACAATCTGTGTGATCTCGTCAACGTCTTTTATCTGGTCGATTTCAAGTTTCAGCCCTCTTCTCCTTGCAATGGTGAGCCCTATCCCTATGGAACTGTCCGACAGAGCAGGTACAAAAATAGGGATATTGTGCCTGTATGCGCTTACAACTATCGAGTCTTCAGCGGCTCCTCTCTTTACAAGTTCCTTTCCAAGAAGGTACATGAACTCTCTTGAGGAACAGGTAATTTCTCCGATCTCCTCTGCAAAATCTGCAATCAGGTTGTCTGCGGTCCTGAATTCTTCTTCCACTGCAAAGACGTCATAAATCCTGTCCACACCGTGTTCAAAGAGTTTTTCATCATTAGCCAGATGTGAGCCCACATAGTGTTTTCTGCCGAGAGCTTCGTGACAGTCATGGAACAGGTTTGCCCCTGTGCTTACAAGGCAATCAATCATTCTTTCCCGGATCATATAGGAAAGAACCCTGCGCATTCCGGCAGGGACCATGGCCCCGGATAAGCCCATAAGCACTGTTGTGTTCTCTTCTTTGAGCATGTTATGCCAGGCCTGGACTGACTCAGCCAGCTTCCTGCCCTGAAAGCCGGTCTTGAGCATTCCGTCCATCAATTCACTTACGGACCTGTCTTTCACATCAATTGGAACGGTTGGGTTATTTGTAAATACATTGTGATGCATGCCATTCTCCATAATAAGCAGATACTGATAGTTTGCCTGTGACCCTAATACCCTGTCTTGCAGATACCCGGCAATAGACTATAAGAGACGCAAATAACGTTAAAGGATTATATATTTTTTATTAAATATCAATATATGCAGACTATCTCACCTGAGGACTCTTTACAGGCTTCTCCAAAGGAAGACCGATTTGCCCTGTTTAAGAGTTATGAGTTGAAGTGAAAGGTGTGTAATAGATCGTTTATAGATCGTTTATAGATCATTTATAGATAATTTATAGATCGTTTATAGATAATTTATAGATCGTTTATAGATCATTTATAGATAATTCATAAACCCTCAGCAGGAAACCCCTGAGTCTTTACAGGCTGTCCGACAATTACTATCAGTAATATACAAAATCCTTCTTTTTCGATTTAAAGGCTTTATATGCCTTATTTTTTGCATGTTTTTGCCCTGAAATTGAATTGTCGGACAGCCTCTTTAGCTCAGGGGTAGTTGACAATAATGGCTGAATAGCTTTCAATGATGATCAGGGACTGGATAATTGCGGTCTGGTGCGCGGTACGGGGGACAGTATCGATAAACAGGCGATGTTGTGAATAGAAAATATTAGTAAATAGGTAATATCTGTAAATGAGTACTGTCTGTAAATAATACGATTATGTATATGAAGCAACAGTATTACTTGAGTTCCTGTACGAAATTCCTCTTTATTTGTATAATAAATTTATATAATAAAAACTGCTGCGGATATTACAGTCATCCAGTCTCCGCTTTCGTGTACGAGTGATGATCTGGGGAAGCTGAAGGTTTTTAGAGGTAATTCATTTGCCCAGGTGCTGTACATGCTTCCTGCAAGTCTTACGGCATGTTCTCCTACATCCTGTGCGTTTTCTCCGTAAGCATGATACTCGGAAATATAGCCGTGCTTGCTTATATCCCTGGGAAGTGCGCATCCGACGGAAGTACTTAACGTTCTTCCTGGATCATTGGAAGATATTCTGGACATCACACAGAAAACTACCTCTCCGGGGCTCAGTTCTTTCAAACCTTCTTCCTTTGTCACAATTTCACATTTTGGAGGCAGGATCGAACTTACAGTTACAAGGTTATATTTTTCAATTCCTGCGTCCCGGAGTGAAACCTCAAATGATTCAAGTTGTTCGTGGTGTGTACCAACTCCACTTGTAAAGAATACTTTTCTAGGAATTAACTTCGTGATCATCTTTGCATCCTTGAGATGTCATCAATTTGAACTTAATTGAAATAGCAATTATCATTTTTAAGCGTTGCCCTTCGATTTTGCTGGAAAAAGTTTAATTTCTGTTTTTTCAGGCATTGGTGGATTGTAGAAGTTCATCTCTATACTTTTATATTTAAATACGTTTTTCAGGAGATTTTTACCTACATTTTTTCAATCTGAACTCCTTTTACTTTTATTCAATTGGTTCTATAATATACTCTCCTAAATATTAATATGTTACTTATATGATTCTTTTACGTTTACATTCTCTTACTGAAATTCTTCCATTTACCGGTCCTTTTGCAAAATCTCTCATAAGCTTTATATCATGCAGGATAATTACATCGTGTGTTACTCCTTGCAATTTTCCTGTCCATAGCCTTTTAATGATAGGAAAAAATTCAGTTTATTCCGGAAGCTTTCGGAAATGCGGACCTGATTATATGTTTTATTGTAGCAGGAGAGTATGTTTTTCTGGCTTCAGGCCTGAAGACTGAACTACCATTAATTAACCCGGATGTTGATATAAAGGCAGAGAAAATGGCAGAGAAACTCAACCTTAAAGTTATGGAAATACTTGACGGCAAACAGCTCTCAATCAGCGGGCTCTCGCGGGAACTGAAAGCCGGAGGTATAGAAGAACACCGGTTGGTTCTGACCGGCTACCTCAGGGCACTCAGGGATCTTGAACTTCTGGAGGAAACCGAAGTTCCCCCTTCCAAAATCTATTCTTTGCCTGAAAAAGGCAGAGAACCCAGTCCGGCAGATCCTTCCAGTTCTGAAGACATTTACCTCATTTTCAGGGTCCAGCTCCTGAAAATCGATCTGGACTTCCGGATTCCTGTTGGCGTTTATGTAATTTCCAGGCTGTTTGAAAGGCCCTGTTTCCGCAGGGAGTTAAAACTTGCAGGAATCACCCAGAAGCACCTTGACCGATACATGGAAAAACCCGGAATGGTTTGTGAAGTCTCTGACTCATCCCTGAAAAAAGCCCGAGCCGACATTACAAAAATTGAGTTGCCTCCAGATGACCCCGCATACGAACTCCGGGAAAACAGGGAAGAGGTAACCAGGCTTGCAAACGAAGTGCTTGCAGGGATGATAAAACACAGGATGGACCTCGAAGGGCTGGTAGCAAAAAGCAAGCAAACTACCCTGTTACCCTAAATAATTTTTATTCCCGTTCCTGATAAACCATTCCGCAAATCTGAATTACAACCAGAGCTCAAATAGCCAGATACGTTGGTCCAATTATGAAAGTAGCCTGTATCCAGATGGACGTGCTTCACTGCAAGAAGCAGGAAAACCTTGAAAAAGCCCTTTACATGGCTCTCAAAGCCGTTGAGAAAGGAGCCGAGTTAATTGTTTTTCCGGAGGTCTTTTCCACAGGTTTTTGCTATGAAAACCTTAGCCATGCAGCAGAAAACCTCCCGTCCCCTACTCTTGAGAACCTGGCATGCTTTTCCGAAGCAAATGACTGCATTATGCTGGGTTCAATTATTCAAAAGGATAGTGGAGAAGACTATAGAGAAGAGTATGGAGAAGGCGGTATTGAAAATGAGGGGGGACCTGGCGGAGAAAAAGTTTTTAAGAAAGGAGAAAAGGGTTTTTCCGGGAAAGAAAAGGAGATTTCGGGAAGTAAGAATCTTACGGGAAGTAAAAGTTCTGCTCTCTACTACAACCTTGGCTTCTGTTTTGAGTCCGGAACCCTTGCAGGCACCTACCGGAAGACCCATCCCTTCAAAGCCGAAAACAGTTATTTTTCAAAAGGCAGTTCGCTAGAGCCCATTTCCCTTAAAAAACAAAGTCTGAAAATCGGTTTTGAAATCTGCTACGAGCTCCGCTTTCCCGAGGTTGCAAGAAAACTTTCCCTTGCGGGGGCTGACCTGCTTGTGACAACAGCCGCTTTCCCTAACCCCCGGTCTGAGCACTGGAAAACTCTTGCAAAGGCAAGAGCAATCGAAAATCAGATCCCTCACATAGCCTGCAACAGGACAGGCTCTGCTCCTGACTGTACTTACTTCGGAAACTCGATGGTTATTGATGCCTGGGGTGAGGTAAAAGCTGACGCAGGCAGCAAAGAGTGCGTGATTGTCTGTGACCTTGACCTTGAAGGAAAAGAAGAGATTCGAAAGGCTATTCCTGTTTTTGAAGACCGGAGAATTGAGCTTTATTCTGACAGTTAACATATTGTTTTAGAACTCTTTTACAATATCAGATATTTATTTTATCCCAACTCTGCTCTCTTCCAATGAAGCAGGAAATTAAGAAAGGTTTGATCCTTTCTTTTACGTTCCTCTCTTTCCGGTTATTCTTACCATAATTTTACGTTCCTCTCTTTCCGGTTATTCGTACCTTAATGCATCTACTGGCTTTAATTTCGAAGCCCTGTACGCAGGGACCACTCCTGAGATTACTCCTATAATAATTGCAAGGGTGAGTCCTTCAATCATCAGAGAAATGCTTACTCCGCCTCCTGCTGTCATATCGCCTCCCATCATAGATTGGAGGCCATATGAAACAATCCATCCCAGCATAATTCCAAGGATACCACCAACAAAGCCTACCATTGCGGAATTAAAGAGGAAAATCATAAGGATATCCCTATTTTTCGCCCCAATGGCTTTCATAGTCCCTATCTCTTTTGTTTTTTCCAGGACCGAGGTAAACATAGTGTTAGCAATGCCCACAGATCCTACCAGCAGAGACACGGCTGCAATCGCTCCAAGGAAGAGGGTCATCGAACTCAGCATTTCGGTAACAGATTCAGCCATGGACTTTGAGGCTGTCACGGAAAAGTCCCTGTCATCTTCCTGGATAATGTGTCTTGAGACCATGAGCTTCTTTACGATATCATCCATAAGTGAGTCCACCAGATCTTCACTCCTGGCTTTTACCGTGATAGTATCATAAACATCTTTTTTTGCATCTGTAATCAGATTTAATGCTCCATCGATTGGCATGTAAATCTTTGAGTCATCCCCCTCTCCTTTTTCTTCCAGGACTCCCACAACACGCACGGATTTGTTGTTTATTGTTATTACCTGATTGACTCCAATGTCATGGTCATAAGTTTCGCTGGCAATGCTGCTCCCAATGACTGCTACATACTTGTCAGCTGGCTCGAGCAATCTTCCGGATTGCGTCTTCAGCGTTGTCATGTACTTCCACACCTGGGGGTCCACACCAGTGATTGAAAGAGTTGCAGTTTGTCCTGCGTATTTTACCTTTTCACTGCCGGAAATCTCGCCGGATATATATTGTATGCTATCCAATCCTCGGAGTGCCGCAATATCGTCCTTCGTTAGTTCCGAATCTGTTGATGCACCACTCTCCCTCATTCCAGGAGGTCCATGCATGTTGGAGGAGGCTTGAGTATAGCCCGGACTTATGGTTATTTTTGTCAGATCCAGATCAGATAGGCTGCTCTGCACACTTGCCTGCATAGCATCCCCTAAAGAGACAATGCCAATTACAGACCCAACTCCTATAACTATCCCGATAATGGTCAACCAGCTTCTTAGTTTGCTGTGGAGAAGCATGTTCAGGGCCATCTTCAGGTAGGTTGAGTTTCTCATCTTGCACCCTTCCGTTTTCTATTGATGCTGCTCTTTTCAGTTATCCCGGTTTTCGGGCTTTTTACTACCTGATTGTTTCTCTTTTCGTGCCTGTATTTTTTCCTGTATTTTCTTGCGGTACACGAATGCACCTCCTGCAAGCACTATTAACACGATGTAGAGCAGGTATGAACTGAGACCGCCATTGTTGCCTGTCGCTCCCTGTGCAGTCATATTTCCGGAAGTCGTCTCGAGTTCTACTTCCTTATCTACAGTTATTCTTTCTCCTTTTGCATCCGTATACTCAATCTGGATTTTGAGTGGATTAGAATTCATGGAAGCAGAAGCTATATTTTCTCCGGCACCTGTTTTTGCGGTGCCTGGTTTTGCTTCTGCACTCCCGCCTGCAGCCTGTGTACTCGCAACATTAAATGAAGCGATTGTGTAATCTCCTTTCTCAAGGTTTCCTACAATAGTTGACGAACTTCCTGATACCCTGTACCCGTCCTGTTTTGGAACAGATACTTTCACCGAATATGCCATATTGTTTCCCACGTTTGCAACTGAAAGAGAAATCTCTCCTGCATCGCTTTCCGAGAAGGCTACATCGAAGTCAGTCTCTCCCCCAACGAAAAGTCCTGCTGTGGTCTGGATATTTTTTTCATTGGATTCATAGTCTTCAAAGCTGAGGTTTACATCCAGAGTATAGAGTCCAGGGGCTGCGTTTACGTCTGCCATTACTGAGTAAGCAACATTTACGGATTGATCGGCTTTCAGATACTTGATGTACCTGGTATTATCCGAGTATACCGGTAGAATAACCCCTTTTGGCTCTTTCCAGGAAACGACCATATTTTTCAGAGGGGAAGTTCCGGTATTCGTTATGATGAACTCGAGCGTTTCTTCCTTTGCTATGTCAATGTTCGCCTTGTTTATGGTCACGATCTGAGCATATTCTTTACCCCTGACCTCGAGCTGGATGGTTTTTGTAGTGGTGTATGTAGTTGCTGAGGACCCGGACCCGCTTTTTGAAGTGGTGGTGATGTCTATATCATATGTGCCTTCGGAAGAATTGGAATCTGTCATTAGCTTGAATTTAAGGACAGCTCCATCGTTGTCATCCTGCCGTGCGTTCAGATAGGAAACTGTCTTTTTAAGTGATTCTCCAGAAATCCCGGTAAAGGGGTACTCAGGTTCAACTGTAACAATGATGTCTTTTAGATCCTTATTTCCTACATTTTGCACACTTAAAGTAAGCTCTACAGGTTCTCCCGGACGAGCAGCATCAGGGTTCTGGTTTGTCAGGTTCACCCGCAAGGATGAGGAATCTATATTTCCGTTTGAACCAAGGGCTGTCCCCGCTCCCAGGGATATAACTGATAATAATATCAGTAAAATCATTAGTAAAGAAAACCTTCTCATTTTTATTTCTCCGATTTGTTTTTCGTGCGTTCTTCTATTTTTTCGATTTCCCCATCTCTGATGTACACAACCCTTGTCGCATGTTTTACAATGTCCAGATCGTGGGTGACAATGATAATTGTCTTGCCTTCCTTTTCATGTAATTTTGACAGAAAGTCCAGAATGTAGTCTCCAGTTTTCGTGTCCAGGTTTCCAGTCGGCTCATCTGCCAGGATTATGGGTGGGTTCACAGCCAGGGAGCGGGCTATAGCAACCCTTTGCCTCTGTCCGCCTGAAAGCTGAGAAGGAAGGTTGAATTTTTTGTCCGAGAGCCCCACGATTTCGAGCAGGTATTCCCCCCTTTGCCTTGCTTTTTCAGGTTCTTCTTCCTGGAATTCCAGAGGCAGGATGACATTTCCCATAGTGTTCAGGGTAGGAATAAGGTTAAAACTCTGGAAAATAAAGCCGATCATCTGTCCCCGGATGCGGGCAAGTTCGGATTCAGCAAGTTCTGAGATATCCCTTGAGTTCAGGAAAACCGTGCCTTTTGAAGGCAGGTCCAGGCATCCCAGCAGGTTCATAAGTGTGCTTTTACCACTTCCGCTGGGGCCCAGAACAACCAGGAACTCCCCTTCGTAGATCTCCAGATCTATTCCTTTGAGAGCCGCAAACTCGACCTCCCCCATCTGGTAAATTTTCCAGACATCAGTCAGTTTGATAAGTGGTTCTTTTTCGTTCAGAGTGATTCTGGTAGCTTCAGAGCTTTTGACAGCCACGGTGGCTGAATTGCTGTAAGGGTTGCTTTTTAGATCCTCCCCTGAATCACTTTCCCCTGAACCATTCTCGGATTCATCGTAGAAATTAGCTGTTCTTTCGAGTGAATCCATAGTTTTTGAAGGATTTAACTTCGTTTTAAATGTCTCTATAATTTCAGTAAGTGTCATAAATTACCTCTAAAAAGCTAGTCATATCTGAGCTGAAACTTTTTAAGGGATCTTGATTGCGATCTTCTTTTTGTTCATGGTTTCCCTCGTTCCCATAATCCCGGTTTTGTGATGTGGGCTGAGGATTCTTAAATGAACTGTCATATGTGAAACATCTTATCTGCCATCTCGGACATTGCCCTACTTTTTTAAGACACTGTACGTTCTTTATAAGTCCTGTATACTCGGAAAAGCAGTAGCATGGGGAGCAGAAATGACCGACGGTCTGAAACCGGAAAAGCTACCCAAACTCCAAACATACCTTATAAATGTGACAGGGTGGTAATAAGAGGGACTTTCTCTTAAGAGTGGCCTTCTCTTTTTTATTTCATGTCCCCCGACCCGTCAGGACGCGGATGTTCGAACCCGGGTTCAAGAAGTTTAAATGCAGCCTTCTGGACCAGTTGCCTGAAAATTTCTTTTTCTTCCGGGGTGAAATCCGAAAGGAGGGTATCGACAAATGAAATCAGCTTTTCAAGGACAACATCTCTTATTTCCTTTCCTTTTTCAGTCAGGTAAACTTTGTAAGCCCGGTGATCATTTTCGTCCCTCTGTCTGTACACATACCCCTCTTTTTCCAGACTCTGGAGTGCTCTGGTACTTGTTGCTTTGCTAACTTTCAGGATCTTTGCAAGGCTTTCCTGAGAGATGCCGTCTTTATGGTACAAAACCATTAAAAAATCAAATTGTCCACTTCCTATCCTGTAAGTTTCCAGTTCCTTTACCATGTATGCCAGATTGCTCCGGTATATGTGGGCAATAGGGCCACATATTTCTCTTGGGTCTTTCATAATATTATTTTCCTTTTTTATGCAGCATGGATGCCTGTTTTGGAATTCAAGTTATTTGTGATGCCGTTACTTATGAAATTATTATGGGGCTTCATAGGTTCATTGTGTATATAATCGTTACGTATGAAACTATCTCGGGACCGCAATTAGCAAGTTTCCATCTAACAACACAAATTATGGAAATTAATGTGTTTCAAAAAACTATACAGAGCCTATTGATCACAATAATGTTCCCAGAACCCAAATTTTTTAAAGATAATTCTTGCTAATTCTGGCGCTCATCAGATATATTACAAAGCTTTATTTTCTGTCTTATTGGAATAATGTTTGGTATGGTGGACAATATATTTTCCAGCAATAATAATATTCAAATAACTATTAAGAATTTTCAAATGTTTAATGATGGACTCAGGCAGAGTTATTCTTGAAAAAAGAGGGATGTCCGGATGATATTCCGGGCATATCCTTGAAATATTTTTATATGCCCTGAAGTAGCTACAGCTTGCTTTACGCAAATGGATGTTTTGCTGAGTCTTTTTTGGCCAGTGCCTCTTTAACTGTTGGACTGCTCTCCATCGCCCTGGCTATTGCAAGCTTTGTAGCTTCATAGTTGTATTCATAGACTTTATCTTTGTCTTTTGCATCCCATTCGATAAAGACAGAAACAATGATAAAAATATCATCTGCTTGCTCTTCAGGGAGCACTCCTGCAGCTACCGAGTCCATAACCGCTTTTGCAACCGCAGCCTGAGCCGGCCCGAACATCAGGGCAGCCTGTGCCACATTCTTTATCGTTACCTTGTTTACGAGCAGGGTAACAGGTTTTGGCTGGAGATTCGGTTCAAGGACAGCGAGGAGCGGGGTATGGCCCTGCCTGGGCATCGCAAGGGAATTCATAAATGCTGCCTCTACAGGTCCCCCTCTTGGCCCGATTATAAGGTCTATGTGTGCGATTTCCGGGCCTGAACCAATGAGAGCTTCTCCTATCATGCTTTTTAAAACAGTTTTTACCAAGTTTAACACCTCAAGTCTATTTCTACAAAGGAAAAGTCATACCAAACTCCTCTCCAAAAAGAGAAATTTATTGATATTTTGATGATGTTAAGATAATGGGGGAGGTAGAGAATAAGACAATTTCCATATGTATCGAATAAATTAACCTGTAATTTTTTTAAATGTACATAAATAATTTGTCAATTCTCAGTCTTGCCAATAGAATTATTTTGCCCGGAGAAACTTTGCCCTGCAACAGGATGGCTTTATAAAAATACGATCCCGTAGAAGAGTGATCCGGATTTCAAAGTTAACTTTCGGGGAACAGGAATGCAGAACTTTCCCAAAAAAATTGATGAATTTAAAATTGTCTCTCACACGGAAATTCCTGAAATAACCTCAAGCCTTTTGTTCCAGTGGTCTAATCCCCTTTTTGCCGCATACCAGTCGAAGAAATCACTTTCATCTCCCATGTTGCCGGCTTCAAACTTCGCCCTGAGTTCACTTGAGCTGTACCCGAACTTTGTTTCGAAATCCTCACAGATTATGGAATACCGCTTGACCTTGTATTTTGCAACATGCTTTTCATGTTCCAGAGCCGAACGGATAGCCTCACATACATCCTGAGGTGAGAAATCAGTTTCTATGTTAAGTGTGACACTCATGTCTATCCCTATAAAGAATAGTCACCTATTTCATATAAAGTAATTATGAAAAAAAACAATTGGACAGGTTTATTACCTTAAAAAAATCTCTTTTTCAGACCTTCCATTTTATGATCTAATTCTCATAACTGCTTTATTCATTTCCTATTTCTAAATTTATTTTTATTTTTTACATCTAATGTGAATTTATAGCTTAAAGAAAAGGGAAAGTGAGAAGGAGCGCCAACAGGGATTAATAAAGAGAATTGCAAAGGAAAAATTGGTGAGAATAACTGATAATAGAAACCTATGAAATTCAAACATCCTTTACCTGAATTGCTTCTTTTAACATGTGTGAGAAAAGGACGGTACCCCACTTAAGGGCTTCAGGTTCGAAACTGAGCAGACTTTCGTGTTCAAAGAATTTTTCCCTGGGGAAAAGGGTGACCAGAAAAAACCTATTTGTTACTGTCAAGTCTGCAATTTTGGGGTCGTGCGGAAAAATAAACACCCTGACGTTTTCAAAATTCAGGAAAGTGCACAGTTCTTCTCTGTAATCCTTTTTGAACCTCTGGAGCACTGGCTCCGTAAATATCAAAGAAATTTTCACCCCTTTTTTTGCAAGTTCCGGGTAGAGTGTGGTAAAAGAAGGGTGGAAATAGGAAGCAAATCCGAGAACATGCGTGGAAAGATTAAGTTCTTCTACAAATTCAGGATTAAGTTCGAACATATAGCTCATCTTTGGACGAATGAGTTTGCAGTTCTTCAGTTCAAAAAGTCTTTTTCGTAAAAAAGGAGGGATTCCTTCAAGGTTCCTTTTCGTCCAGTAATCGAAGTTTTCTTCCAGGACTTCCAGGGTATCCAGAAAAGGCAGCATTTTGTCTGTTATTATACCCCCCATTAGAGAAAGTTCATATATATGCCCCTTCTGTACAACTAGATTACCTTCTTTCAATTTTTTGAGCTGAGGGAGAATTGAAACAGGAGTTGCTGAAAGGTGTTCCTGAATCTCAGCCATACTCCCGGGCTTATCTTTCAGAAAAAGAAGGAGTTTCTTCCTTTTATCAGATAGAAAAACCAGTTCTATTAATTTGACTTGCTCCCTCATCATCACACCATGAAAAAAACACTGATGATAAAAATACGGCAGACCAGCTATTTAAACATTGTCATAAAATTTATACACTTGGGGGCTGTACAAAAAAACCGAATGGAAAAAGGAAGGAAAATGAAAGAAGGAAAATGAAAGAAGGAAAATTGACAAAAGTATTCTACAGGTTCGGAAAAAAGGCTGCCTGAAAGGGTACGGTTCTTGTCTCTGGTGGTATTCTGCCAGTTAGAACCTGATAGCATCAAGGACAGCCAGCTTTTGCTTCCAGTGGTCAAGCCCTCTTTTTGCGGCATACCAGTCAAAATATTTGTCGCCGTCTATGTATTCGCCGGCTTCGAATTTTTGTATAAACTCCGTGGAGATCAGGTCGTACTGGTCTTCATATTCATCGCAGATCATGGAATAGCGGTATACCTTGTATTTTGCAAGATGTTTCTCATGTTCCAGAGCCGAGCGAATAACCTCGCTTACTTCCTGCAGCGAGTAATCGGTATCAATCTGCAATGTGTGGTCCATGTTTATCCCATATAAGAATTGTTAATGGTAATAAAAATATTGGTAATAAAAATATTGGTAATAAAAATATTATGGTACTAAAAATTGATCCCATATCTCTTTTTCTATTTATTAATGAGCTTTATCATCTGGAATCCAGAAATACAGGCAACATAAGGCTAAGATTCAAATATATAAGTATTTTATTGCGATCACATAACTTGATAATTTATCAGACAGACTTTCTTCCGTTGTCTCAGGGTTCACAATCTTCAGAATACTCTTTTTAGATTGGTGCAGGATTCAGGTCCACCTGCAAATAGACAACAAAAAAGCCAGAATTATTTGATTGATTGATTGATTGATTGAATGAATGAATGAATGAATGAATGAATGAATGAATGAATGAATGAATGAATGAATGAAGAGTAAAAATAAAAAGAAGGGGAATAAGAAAAAATAAAAAAATTCAGAACAGATAGGGGTAGAAAGTGTGGATTTGGAAATTAAACCTACACCGTCATCAGTTCCGGGCTACAAGACGAATTATCCCGGAGTTCTCCATGTTCTTATAAATGAACGCTGAAGAGTATGCAAGCAGCATGAACTTAAAGCCCTGGGCAAAGTCCATCTCCATGAACATTAAAATCATGTACATAAAGAAGGCAAACTGTATTACACACAGGATCATTCCGGCTGCTGTGAACATTTTCTGACGACTGCTACTATCACTACTGTCTGGATCATCTGATTCTTCTGACATTTTGTTTCGGACCTCGCAAATAAAAGTGCTAAAGGTTTTTTTTTATATATAGTTTGTTTTTATTTTGGTTTGCGTTTTTTACTTGATTATGTTTTACTGAAGGCGGTTTTCAACCAGCTCAAAAATTAAATAGTCTCCCCGGTTTTATAGCGTGGAAACTAGCTTCTCTGAAGCTTTTAAAACAAGACAAAAAGCTGAAAACTTCAACAGATGCATCTGAAGGTTCACTAAAATTGATCCCTGGGTGCAACATTATCTGAAAAAACACTCTCCAATTTAGAGACTTTTATACAATATTATCATTTGTTAGGGATGGTATATATAACTTGCGAGGTACAGGGATATTATCGAGCTTGCGCCTGTATTTCATTTTGAGGTTTTGAGATTCCCACCTCAATTCCATAGATAATTTTTAGCCTTTTATCCCGGATTTCTGGGTCTCTTTTTACCGCATACCACTCAAAAAAGTTATCCGAATCCCCGGGTTCTCAGGCATCGAATATAAGCCCCTTCAACTGGTAATCCAATATCTTAAGGAGCTTTGTTGGCAGGGAAACTTTCCATGCGGCGGGAGATTTTTAAGGTCTCCGTTGCTATCCGGAAACGGATTTGGAAGCTCTTTAATTGCAGATTTTATATTCTTTTTATTCTGCAAAAACCTTAACAAAAAGAGAAGGATACACAAAAACTTTAACTTGGGGAACGCGGAGGCACAGCGAGAATTCCCCTTCCTCGTCTTCATCAAAAGGCAGGTGGGGGCAGTTCACTACATTCTTAGGCAGTTCACTACATTCTTAAATACTGCCTATGTTAGTACTACCGATGTTATTTTACCCCCGGTCCTGAGATCTAAATATTTAAATATTTCCCATATTTTCAACAAAATAAAAAAATGTAGTTTATATACTCTTTATAGAATAATGGGGATTTCTTATAAACCAATAACTATAGGCAACATCCAAAGAAAAATTTTATATACATAAACGCTTAATCAATATCTAGCAACTAATTTGCGTGGTGATCTTTATAACAGACATGAGAAATTTTGTTTTGAGAGACGAAGAAGGAAATGAGCACGGCGTTTTCACTGGAAAACAGCCTCGTCAGGCGGCTCTGAAAGCTGCAAACCGGAGCAAAGGGACAAAATCCAAACCGGAGATTATCCGCCTCAGGGAACGCGGGACAAAGAAGGTGCACGTTTTCAAGGCATGGAAACAGGTTGTCAAAGCCCCCGAAAATAGGCCTGCCTGGATGCCAGAGAAAATCAGCAAGCCCTTTGTCAAGAAAGAGAAAATTGAAAAAATCGAATAAATATAAAGAAAGCAAAAGGAAAATAGGTTTTTAGTAAAACTTATTTTACCTTATTTTCAGACAGCAACCTTTTTGTCCTAAAAATGTTGCTATTTCTTTGGTTTTTTGCTTGTTTCATCAAAATAAAGTACAAAAAAGAGAGTCAGCTACCCTCTAAATCTAAAGATTTAACGGGTTTCCTGCTGAGATTTTATGAAGCTTGCAAATTTAATTTACTTTTTATATCCAATTTTTTTTTTCATATATTCGACAGAAGTGAGATCTAAAATAACTAAAAAAGCCTGCGTGAGGACCGTATTTATAAGTCCTCAACTGCACTGCCGCATGAAATCTGCCAGTTTTTAATCTTCTTTACGGTGACCTTTATGGTTTTCGCAAGCTCAATTGCATCGGCTTTCATCAGGGCTTCTATGCTTTTTATTCCTGCATCCTCGAGTTTTCCTGCCGTGGCTTTTCCAACGCCTTCGATATCCTTTATGGATTTCGGCCTTTCCTTTTTCGGCTGCTTGGCCTGCTCTTCCTGCTGGGTTTTCTGCCATTCGATGAAATTGCAATGAGGGCAGCCAAGGTCCCAGGCTCGTTTTCCCTGATTGATTATGCGGATATGGTGCAGCCCGTGCGCCTCACAGGACTTGTCGGTGACAATGATCTGCCCGCTCTTTGGCAGGGGCAGGGAGAAAGTGCAGTCAGGGTAGTTGCTGCAGCCTATGAAACGGCTTCCCCTCTTCGAACGGCGGATCAGCAGGTCGTTTCCACATAAGGAGCAGGTGCCTATGATTTTGTCTTCCCTGAGGCCTGCCTGGAGGGACTCTATGATATTATCCTTGTTTTTGTCAAGTTCCGAGAAGACCTGGGTCAGCATCTCCCGGGACTCTTCAAGTACGGAATCCTCATGGATTTTGCCTTCTGCAATTTTATCCATATTTTCTTCAAGCAGCTTTGTCATGTCCGGTTTTGTAATCGTAGGGGAATACTTCTCAAGGGTATCCATTACGGCAAAAGAAGTGTTTGTGGGCTGTACCGGGTTTCCATGGATATAAGCCCTGGAATAGAGCTTGCTGATTATCTCGTGGCGGGTAGCTTTTGTGCCGAGCCCCAGCTCTTCCATAATATTAATCAGCCTTCCCTGTCCGTAGCGTCCCGGAGGCTGGGTTTCCTTGTCCAGCATCTCTTTCTTTACTACTTTAAGGGGATCTCCTTCCCTGAGTTCCGGAAATAGCCTGTCTTCAGGGGCATTGTAGGGATAATACCAGCGCCAGCCTTGTTCCAGTAGCCTTGCTCCGTTTGCCCTGAACTCTTCCTCATTGATATCGAGTCTCAAGCGCATGGTCTCCCAGGTGCTAGGCCCGGCAAAGGTTGCAAAAAAGCGCCTGACTACAAGCTCGTAGACCTTCCATTCCTCTTCTTTCATGTCGGTCTTCTTTGCAAGGGAAGCCGGATAGATAGGAGGGTGGTCTGTTGTTTCTTTTTTCCCGCGAGTGGGGACAAGTTCGGTTTTCTCAAGCAGGGCGTTTGCATATTCCTTAAAATATCCTTCCTTAAAAATCTCAATTTGAGCCTTCAATTCCAGAGTCTCAGGATAAACCGTATTATCTGTCCTGGGGTATGAAATGTATCCATTAGTATAAAGGGATTCAGCTAAGCGCATGGCATTTGAAGGACTGAGCCCTATTGAATTTGCCGCGTTGATAAAACCTGTAGTATTAAATGGGGTAGGGGGCTGGTCGCTCTTTGTCCCCTTTTCTATTTCCTTTACTTCCGCTTTTTTCCCCAGTTTTTTGAACACCTTTGCAGCTTCCTCTTTGTCCAGGAAGCGGCGAGTTGAGTGCTGGGCAGAAAAGGTTTCTTTTGATGCTGTTTCAAGTTCAGCATGGATCTCCCAGTAAGGGGTCGGGACAAATAGATTCCTTTCCTTTTCCCTGTCTACAATAAGTGATAGTGTCGGTGACTGCACCCTTCCTACCGAGAGGAACATTTTCCCAAGCCTGCCAGCTGACAGGGAAATATAACGGGTAAGGGCTGCACCCCATACCAGGTCAATGACCTGCCTTGAATGTCCGGCGTCTGCAAGATTAAAGTCAACGTTTGTGGGATTTGCGAATGCTACTTCAATTGCTTTAGGGGTTATTGCACTGTAGCGGACTCTATCAAAAGGGATATCCGGGTTTACCTTTTGTATGATATTGAGGGCTTCGACTCCTATCAGTTCTCCTTCCCGGTCGTAGTCAGTTCCAATCGTGACCCTATCTGCTTCTTTTCCCAGGCTCCTTAAAGCAGTCACTATCTTCCGGTTGATTGGAGTTGTTGTAATCTCGGCGTCTACCAGGGCTCTGGCATCAACCTTCTGCCAGTTGTTGTACTCTTTTGGAAAATCTATCCCGACAATATGGCCGGAAAGCCCTACCACTGCAGTCTCCTGCCTGTTTTCGCCGGATCCGATCTCGTACCGGTATACGTCTACTCCGCTGACTCTTTCCTTCTTAGGACTTTTTGGAGCCAGAATCGCAGCTATCCTCCTTGCTGCTATATTTTTTTCCGTTACGATAAGGTGCATTTAAAACTCCGGTATAATTTTTCTTATAAGTAAAGCTTTCATTACATTTTGTGGAGGAATGCTGGCATACCCCTAAATTCCTGCCAGTCTGAGTCGAAGCCTACCTCCTAATTCTTGAAGTTGCCTTTTGCAATATAAATTTATGGATCAAATATCAAAATATTTTACTACCGTAACTCTAATAAGGTTCAGATATTCCTTATTTACCTGTTTTTTCCTTTTTTTATGGCTCTTTTTATTCAGAAATTTTACTTAAGGTTTTAACACCTCGTCTCTATACCTCGTCTCTATTTTTCTTTTTATCCCGTCTTCAATGAGTCTGAAAGCAAGCTCTACAGCCTCCTGCGGGCTTTTTGTGCTCTCCGTACCCTCGATTTTCCATCTGGACTCCAGCAATACCACAGGCTTTCCCATCTTCAGCCCAAGAGCTATTTCTGAAAGTGTCCCATATTCCCCGGAAACCGCAATAAGAGCATCTGAGGACTGGGATATAAGTGCATTTCTGGCATGCCCCATTCCACTGAGAACGGCTATATCTATCCAGGGATTTGCTTCCTCCCGCAGGGCTCCGGGTAAAATTCCCAGGGTTATTCCTCCTTCAAGTTTTGCTCCATAAGCTGCTGCTTCCATTACTCCTCCCAGGCCTCCACAGAGAAGAATAGCTCCCTTTTTTGCAATCTCTTTTCCCACAGCTTCTGCAAGGGCTCTGGTCTCAATGCTGCAGGTCCCGGCTCCTATAACCCCAATCTGTTTTCTTAATAACGGTTCCACTGTACATAACTCCTTTACCCTTTTAGCTCTTTCAGCCTTTCAGAACTTTCAGCCTTTTCAGAACTTTCAGCCTTTTCAGAACTTTCAGCCTTTTCAGAACTTCAGACCTTTTATTAGAGATTCGGTCAGGTTGCGCCCCTTTCTTCTAGAGGCTCCGAAACAATTGATTTTCTCTGGATAATTGATTTTCTCTGAATGTAGCCGCCTTCAGATGTAATGGCTCTGCATTTCCACAATTTCAGTGCTGTTTTTTGCGGTTGCATATTCTTCAAGCGGTTCCCTGTTCAGTTCAAGGAAGCTGTGCCCCCAGTTAAACTTGGACATGACTTTTTCAGCCTGCTCTTTATACCCAAAAATATACAGGGCTGCTGCAAACGCCTCTGCAGAGTTGAGTTTAAAAGGCTTTCCGAAGTTCACAGGATTGCCTGCAAGCATGTAAGGAAGGGCCCTGTGTTCCAGGTTCAGCTGTTCCAGTTCAGGAAAAATCCTTTCCACTTCTTCCCAGGAACAGTCAAGCACAATAATTCCTTTCTTAGGGTTATCGGCTGGTGAGAGGGCTTTTTCTGCCATAGGGTCAAGCAAAATCGCTGAGTGGGGCAGCCTTGAGATCCTGTCGTAAAGATGGGCAAGCTCAAAGCGTGCCATTTTTTTTCCTGTGCACTTTTTAGGGTCACACTGCCCGGCATGGTAGATATATAGGGGAATGTCCCGGCTCTTTGTCGGATTCATCATTGATCCTCTGGAATGTGGGATTCATATGTTTTACATCTTTGCTTCGTCGCTCTTTTATTCACAAATCCACAAGGACCGTTCCATGCCAGTTCAAGAGCCTCGGCATACAACCAATAATTTCTGGAGTTTAGAGCCTTTTCTTAGGAGCCTTTTCTTCGCTGGATCTTTCTGGAAACGCTGCGCAAAAATTTCGGAATATATTTATACACCTCATCGTGTATTTCTTTAAAATATTTTATATGTTAGTCTGTTAGTCTCTTAAATTCAATTTTCAAGCTGATTTCAAACCAGTATGCTCAGGTTTTGCACCCGTGTCCAGATATGGTGATTTTTTTCTTAAACACCTGAGCCTTTTCATTTCATCTAACAGAGAGGTACCTGTAAAAAACGCCGGTAGATTGTGAAAACATGTCAGCCGATTAACTACTTGAGGGAGATTTTTCATGAGAAATATGAAAATTATTATTAGGCTATTGCTTTTTGTCATCCTTATTTCGGGACTTGCGGCAGTGAGTTCAGGTGTGGCTAATGAAAGTGAAAACATTGCACAGTTGACTTTGATCTCAGACCCGGTTGTCGAAGGAAGTTCCGGGGAAGAATATTCTTTTGCTCCTCTTAATCCCGACTTTTTGAAATTTCAGGAACAAATGGAGAAAAAAGAAAACACTGAAATATTGCTTTTTTCCTCTCGGAATGCGTTGACATCCGAATCGGAGGCTGAAGCTGAATCGGAAGCTGAATCGGAGACTGAAGCTTATGCTACAGGACTGAAGCCTGCTCCTGTAGATTTCTCGCATCTTCAAGCGGTTGAGAATGGGGAAGATTCAGGCTCTTTTGAATCTTTCTACGACCTTCGGGCTCTTGGGAAAGTCAGCCCTGTAAAAGACCAGAAAGATTCGGGGAGCTGCTGGGCTTATGGTTCCTATTCTTCGCTTGAGTCCTATCTGCTTCCCTCAGAAACCTGGGATTTCTCGGAAAACAATATGAAAAACCTGCTCTCACCCTATTATCCCGAGAGTTTTGATTCTTATGAAGGCGGCTTCACACTGATGTCTGCAGCTTACCTTGCCCGCTGGAGTGGCCCTGTCATTGAAACGGATGATCCCTATGATCCCCATTCCAGTGTTTCTCCTGAAGGGCTTCCGACAGCAAAACATGTGCAGGAAGTTCTGTTTATTCCAAACCGGCAGGAGCCTCTGGACAACGAAAACATCAAATGGGCTTTGCAGGAATACGGAGCAGTTGCCTCTACAATCTGTGTGGATTTTTCCTCTTTTGATCTTGTTAACAACAGTTATTATTACGCCGGCCAGGATTTCTCCAATCACCTGATTGCTATTGTCGGCTGGGACGATTCCTTTGATAAAAACAAATTCCGTCCGGCTGCTCCGGGAGATGGCGCCTTTATCGTAAAGAACTCCTGGGGACCTGACTGGGGAGAAGAAGGTTATTTCTATGTCTCCTATTATGATTCGAAAATAGGCACAGATAATGCCATTTACACCGCAGAGAACCTCAGTGACTATGATTCCATATACCAGTATGACCCCCTGGGCTGGGTCAACAGTTTCGGGTATGCCCAAAAAACATCTGCCTGGGCTGCCAATCTTTTCACAGCCAGGGAGAATGAGACGCTCAATGCTGTCAGTTTCTATACCACGGATTCCGGGGCAGATTATGAGGTCTATATTTATACCGATCCGGTTTCCGGACCTGTAAACCCTGAGGGCCTGAAGGCATCCGGAAACGGGACATTTACTTACGCAGGGTATCATACCGTCCGGCTGAACCAGGGAGTTCCCCTTGTCGAAGGGCAGAATTTCTCAGTGGTGCTCAGGTTAAGTGCTCCTGAATACGGATATCCCGTTGCTCTGGAGTGCCCGGTGGAGGATTACAGCAGTCAGGCTTCTTCCAATGCCGGGGAAAGCTATGTCAGTTCTGACGGCATGAGCTGGGTGGACCTCTCTTCTGTCCTTGAGAATTCAAATGCCTGCATAAAAGCGTTTACTGACAGGGACGCAGCTCCGGAAGCTTATTTTGTACGAGATGTTACTTCGGGAGCTTCCCCACTTGCGGTTAGTTTCTTTGATGCTAGCAGGAATTCCCCGACAGGTTGGGTCTGGGACTTTGGGGACGGAGCGAGTTCAACCGAACAAAACCCTGTGCATACATACGCTGATCAAGGGCTTTACACGGTAACCCTTTCCGTGGGAAACGAATTTGGAGCTAACAGTACTTCCAGGAAGGACTGTGTTTCCGTGGGTAAGCAGGCTGCGATTCTTTATGTTGACAATGACAATGTAGACGGTGCACCCGATACTTATTCTTCTATTCAGGAAGCAGTGGACAGGGCAGCCGCCGGTTCAACGATCATTGTCCGCGAGGGTTGGTACAGTGAAACTGTGAATGTTGACAAAACGCTGACAATCTGCTCCGAGTGCGGATATCAAAATACAGTGGTCCAGTCAGATAACCCGGAAGATTGTGTATTTTATGTTACCGCAGATTCCGTAAATATCAGCGGATTTACCATAGTCGGGACAGGCGATTACTCAAACAGTATGTTCTCCAATTGTGGGATCCTTCTTTACAATGCCAAGGGAAACACCATTAGCAACAATATTCTCATAGATAATCTGCTCGGGATTTGCATGTACGGCTCGTCTAACAATACGGTGCAGGCAAACAATGCAATTTCAAACATCCATACAGGGATCTATCTGTATAATTCCCCTAACAATACCCTCTACCGGAACAGAGCTATTTCAAACAGTTACGGGATCTGTCTCAGAGCGTCGGGGGATAACAGACTCTGCGGTAATAAGATGGGAAACAATGAATATAATTTGATAATTACAGACTTTACTTCCTTAAACGATATCGATAAGAGCAATACCGTTGACGGTAAGCCTGTATATCACGTTGTTGGGGAAAGCGATCTGGAAATAAATGCTTCATCCAGAGCAGGGACGGTTTTCTGTATTAACTGCCAGAATGTTACTGTCCGGGACCTGGATCTCAAAAACAACTATTGTGGAGTTGTCCTATGCAATACAAGCAATTTCCTGCTTGAAAACAACACACTTGCAAATAACGACGTGGGAATGTATCTCCTGGATTCCGGGGACGGGAAAATCGAAAACAACAGCGTGGTTTCAAACAATGAATTCGGTTTTCTGTTTGAAAACGCCTGTGGAAATGCCGTTGAGAACAACACCGCAGATTCCAATATGCTTTGCGGGCTCTACCTGATCAGTTCCTGGGGGAATACGCTCAAATACAATACGATGTCAGACAATTATCTTAACTTTGGAGCCGAAGGGGTACTTGAACCGAACCAGATAGAAACAAACAACCTTGTGGACGGCAAGCCGATATATTTCTTTGTAAATGGCGACGGAATCGAACTTGATTCCAGCTCAAATGCAGGCACCGCTTATTTCGTTTCCTGCCAGAACGTTTCGGTCAGGGACCTTTCCCTGGAATATAACGTATGCGGGATTTATCTCTCCAATACAAGCGAGGCAAGGCTTGAAAATAACAGCGTATCGGACAACCTTTATGGGATCTATCTCGAAAGTACCGAGGGCGGTACGCTTGCTAACAATAGTGCCTCGTACAACGATGCCGGCATTTTTGTTTTAAGTTCGGAAAATACCACAGTTGCAGACAACATCCTTTCAGGAAACGGGTACGGCATATGTTTGGACAGTTCAGAGCACAACAGCCTGCTTAATAACAGTGCCTCAGACAATTACAACGGACTTTATGCCTATGGGTCCGAAAACAATACGTTTGCAGGAAACCTGGCAAATTACAATTTTGAAGGCATCTATCTGGAGTCTTCAGACAATAATAAATTAATTAATAACAACGCCTCTGAAAATATTTACGGCATCGATCTGACATTTTCAAATAATAACACTCTGGACGTCAATAATGCAAACTTAAACAATTACGGGCTTTCGATGTGGGTTTCCAGAAACAACACAGCTATTTACAATGATGCCAGTTCAAACTTAATAGGCATTTTACTATGGATGTCTGAAAACAACAATTTAACCAACAACACTGTCCTGGAAAATCTATATGGTGTCTGCCTCACAGATGACAGCAAAGGCAGCGGAGACAAAATAAGGCCAAATGGCAATACCCTGATGTCAAATATCGTTTCAAACAACTTTGATACGGGCATCCTGATTGATGGGAGTTATGGCAACCTCATTTACAACAATTATTTTAACAACACAAAGAATGTTGAAGATGAAGACCTTAATACCTGGAACAGTTCCGAAATAGGGAACTACTGGAGTGATTATGAGGGACAGGATGCTGACGGGGACGGAATAGGAGATACACCCTATGAGATTAATTCTTACACCGGCAGCCTGGATTATCTGCCAGTAATCTGTCTTTTCGATTGTCTGGCTCTATCTGAAGATAATATTTCTGAAAGGCAGGACACCCGGGATCATACGGACATTTCGGGAGAGTTCACAGAAAACTTATGGACAGTTGAAGCCTCGCAACAGGGTGTTTCCGCAGAATCAAAAACCGAGTTCAGCTTGAACAGTCCTGAAACTGGCGTTTCCGGAATCAGCTTTGAACCCTGGAAGTATTCTACAATGGCTGCTTCCGGGGACGAGGGACTCAAAGAGGATTCTTCAGATGATGATCGGGAACTGGACGGGAAGCAGGACACTGATTTCTTCAAGGGTTTTGGGGTCTACCAAGGTATGAGTCTCCTGGCAGGCAGCGAAGAATTTGAAAACTCTGAGGGTATCAATAAGGTAGTTATAGAATTCAGAGTTTCAAAAGCCTGGATTGAAGAAAATAACATCGATATCTCCACAATCATCCTAAAAAGGTCCAATGATGGAGCCTGGACTTCCTTTTCAACGATGATGGCCGGGGAAAACGAGGATTACTTCTTCTTTGGGGCTGAAGCTCGGAATTCTCCCGGTATTCAATTATGGGAACAAAAATGACCCTGGAGCTTATCCCGAAAAAAAGAATTCTATACGGAGCTCGAGAAGAGGTTTAAGTTTAAGAAGTCCTTAAACCTCAAATTTTTTTATTTTTTCTTCGGAACTAGGAATAATTGCTTTTACTCAAGGCTATGGCTGAATAGTTACATACAATTTGAAGAGGATACAGAAAACTTTGAAAATAAATTGAATAAAAGATGAACTTTATATAGTACATTACTGTTTTATAATTATTAATTTGTAAATAAGACTTCAAGAGGTTTATAATTTGGCAACAAAGAAGCAAAAGGCAGCAAAACGCGATAAAATAGATAAGGAAACGAACGGTAAAATAAAAACACCAGTTGAGGCAGTTAAGGAATCAAAAGACAACATAAAAGTACCAGATAAGAATCAAGATAAGAAACAAGATAAGAAACAAGATAAGAAACAAGATAAGAAAGGAAAAGGAAAATAAAAAGAGGATATTTAAATAAGGCTTTCTTTTCTCATCTTATCTATAATCCATTTTTTGCATTATCGAATATCCGAAGATTAAAAAATAGTTTCCTGTGTATTTCAATCTATGGTATTATTTTTAAGTCCCCGACTAACTAAAAAAGAATTTTCTCGTTTTTTAGCTATGTTTTTAGTTTCCGGAGTATCAGGACAATGTGAAGTGTGTTTTCAAAAGTTTTTTAAATGATTGGAAAAATAACTATTTGATGAGAACATAGAAAATTTATCCCCTCCATGTTCTCTTTTTTTCTCCTGCTTCTATATTACCTATCCTATAATATAATACCTTATTTTTTATATTTGTTCACCATATGTTGCACTATGTCTAAAGGTGGAGCGACATTTTGGTTTAAGGTGGCAATTGTTATTGCTGTTTTTTCAGGTATAGCGAGTGCTGTTCTTAAAGTGGTTGGTAGTTGGAAAACTGATAAGGGATAATAAATATATAATACCGAGTATTTTTATTCCTAATATATAATTCTGGTTCAACTCGATTACAAATGAAAATGGAAATTGAATTTGATGCTGCGCACAAAATATTCGGAAGAAATTGAAAAGCAAATGAAAGCATTTTATGATTCATTGAACGAGAAAGATAGAAGAAGATATGCAGCTATAGAAGCAATGAAATTAGGTCATGGGGGACAAAAATACATAAGTAATGTGCTGGGCTGCCATTTTCAGACTGTCATGGCTGGAATTGCTGAACTCACTAATGGTACAGAAACACCAGAGGACAGGATTCGAAAGCCTGGAGGGGGCAAAAAGAAAATCATTGACACGGTGGAAAATCTCGATGAAATTTTCTTTGAGATCTTAAAAGACCATACTGCTGGAAGTCCTATGGATGAAAAAATCAAATGGACAAACCTGAATCACAAAGAAATTTCAAATGCTTTTAAATTGAGGGATATGAATGTAACACCTCATGTAGTAAAGCAGCTTTTGAAGAAACATGGTTTTGTAAAGAGAAAAATGCAAAAAACCGTCGCAATGAAAGATTGTGAAGACAGAAATAAGCAATTTGAGAGGATTAACGAGTTGAAAGAAGAGTACTCTGAAATCGAGAATCCGATTATCAGTATAGATGTGAAAAAAAAGAATTCATAGGAAATTTCTACCGGGATGGAAAAGGATATTGTACCCAGGCAGTAACGGTATATGACCACGACTTCAATACATTTTCAGATGGTATTGTAATTACACATGGCATATACGACTTGAAACGTAACGAAGGATACATCACCCTGGAATAAGTAAGGATACGAGCGAATTTTGTTGTGACTGCATTAAATACTGGTGGGAAAAATACGGTAAGGAAGATTACCACCAGGCAAGTAGTATTTTAGTCTTAGCAGATGGCGGTGGAAGCAACTCAAGCAGGCATTATATTTTCAAGGAAGACCTGCAAAAGCTATCAAATGAAATTGGGATTGAAATCAGAATGGCTCACTATCCACCATATACTTCTAAATACAATCCAATAGAACACAGGTTATTCTGCCATGTTACGAGTGCCTGTAAAGGTACTGTTTTCAGCAGTATTGAGGTGTTAAAAGCTTTGTTGATAAAACTTCTACATCAACAGGACTAAAAGTTTTATCAACTATCAAAAATAAAGTTTATGCAACGGGAAGAAAAGTAACTGAAAACGTCAAGGAAAAAATAAAAATTGTCTTTAATGATTATTTGGGAAAATGGAATTATAGAGCAATTCCAGAAGTAAAAACGTGAAGTTATTTTTCAAGAATTCCTAAATCGTGTGCTGTTGTAGTTGACAGAAAGTTTCAGCTTTGTTTACCAGTCCGTACGACCATGACAGGGACTTTTGAACCTCTTACTACTTTTTCTGCAACACTTCCCATCAGAAATTTTTCGAGCCCGGTTTTTCCGAGTGTACCCATAACTATCAGGTCCACGTTGTTATTTTCTGCAAAATGGATAATTTCATCACTCGGGCACCCATCTAAAAGAACCTCTCTTATCTCCACCCCCGAGTCCTCTCCAAGCTGCTTAAGTTTAGATACTACTTTCTCCCCATCACACCTCATTATTTTGTAGATTTCTTCTTTGCCAGCAGTCCAACTTTCTGAAATTGTTGATTGTGTATTTACTACGTGAAGAGCGTGGACAGTAGCTCCACTAAGTTTTGCCATCTCAATCCCGTAAGAAATAGCTCTCCGGGTATTCTCAGATCCGTCTGTTGCAATCACTATATTTCGGTATAAATCGCTTGTCATGTATTGTTCTCCATTACAGATTTTAACTCACATCAAATTCCCATTAAAAATTACTGTAAAATACAAGCATAAAAGACTAAAAACATTTATAAAGGCCTATAACTCTATTATTTTTTCTACAAAATTATATACATAATTGTGTAAGCTCTAAATGCCCTATAATATATTCACCTCACATTAAATATAAGTGTGTTAGACAGCAGGAAAGTGAGTGACTCTTTCCAGAGTTACTCACAACTCCCATGATTGATTTTCGAAGCAGAGCCAGATTAATCTCCCATAAGAGAGATTTTAAAAGTATCTTAGATGGCCCTAAAGTCAGATTTTGAAGAAAGCTCGACGCAGGAGAGCGGCCTTTCAAACAAATAAGAAGAATAGAAAAGGCAAATAATAATCTACGTCTGCTTTTTACTGCTTTTTTCTTCTGCTTTTATTGCTTTTTGTTGCTTTTTATTGCATATGTAAGGTTCTTCCTTCTACCTCTTTCTTCTTTTTGAAAAAGGCCGCCAGACAAGCTGGCGGGGGCGCTTATATACCCTGTGAAATAAAAAATGGTTTCCGGGGTCAAGAAAATTATTTCTTATGCAAGGTGGGGAGTCTCTCCATAGTATTCGGTTTCCTTTAGTTGTGTTACATGTTACTATTGTTTTTTTCTTAGCCAATGGCGGGCCTGCTAAAATCCTGCGCGGCTTGGGAGTCTAAAACCAAAAAATGCCAGTTTTGAGTCTGCTGGACAATATCAATCAATTGATCAGGATCCACTCAATTTTCATCACTGAATATTAATATTTTATCAGTAGTTTTAAGTTCCTGTACCTTTAAACTTTTAGCTATCGGATCATAACTTATAAGGGCTTTAAAACCAGATTTATTTCATAAGGCTTTTTGATAAAGCTTATTCGAGAAATTAAATATAAAAATGACTTTCAAGGAGTGTTTGTTCTGGAGCTTAGTTTTAAAGGCGGATGCAGAGAAGTAGGACGTTCGGGTTTGCTTGTTAACGGGGAAGTTCTGCTCGATTATGGGATAAAGGCTGGAAATATTCCCGAATATCCCGGAAACGGCATGGAGCCAAAAGCTGTACTGATATCCCACGGGCATCTGGACCACTGCGGAGCGGTTCCTAACCTGATGTACCTGAACCCGGAAGTCTACATGACTCCGCCAACAGCAGAGTTTACCAACCTTTTAGGAAGAGATACCCTCAAGCTTGCAGAAACCACCCTTTCAGGCGTGGCTCCCTTTGACCCTAATGACCTTCAAAGGCTTAACCGGCTGGCCCAGAGAAAAGACTACGGGGAAACTTTCAAAACTCACGGCTACAGTGCCTGCTTCTACAACGCAGGCCATATCCCGGGCGCTTCGGGAATCCACCTAGAATCCGAATCCGGAGAGAGCCTTTTTTATACAGGGGACCTCAACCTGCAGGAGACAAGGCTTGTGCCCGGTGCAGAAAAGTTTCCTGAGGCTGATACACTTGTTCTTGAAAGTACATACTTCGGGGAAGAACATATCCCGCGAAAAGAAACCGAAGAGAGGTTTATTGAATCCGTTCTGGAAACCCAGGAAAGGGGAGGAACTGCCATTATCCCAGCTTTTGCAATAGGCAGGACTCAGGAGATACTCATGCTGCTTGACGCCCACGGTATAAGGGCTTACGTGGACGGTATGGGCAGAGATGTGTACAAAATCCTCAAAAAATTTCCTGAGTATCTGAGAGATCCGGACCTCCTTGACAGGGCGTTCGGACGTGCGATTTCCGTAAGAAACAAACAGCGGGAGTCAATCCTTAAAGAGCCTTCAGTCATTGTTACTACAGCCGGGATGCTGAACGGGGGACCGGTACTGTATTATCTGAGCCGCCTTTACAAAGACCCGAAATCAAAAATTCTGCTCACAGGCTATCAGGTTGAAGGTACAAACGGCCGGCTGGCCTTAAAACACGGAGTCATTGAAACCGATGGATCTGTCCTTGCCCTCAAGCCCAAAATCGAGCAGTACGACTTTTCTGCCCACTGCGGAGATCAGGAGCTGAAACAGGTCGTAAAGGACTTCTGCAAAAAGGGCACTGAAAGGGTTTTTGCCATGCACGGAGAACGAACAGAAGCCTTTGCACAGTGGATTTCAGAGGAAATCGGCGTAGAAGCTTATGCACCCGCAAACGGGGAATCTTTCAGTTTTTAAAGGGGAAAAAGAAAATAGATTATAAGGCATGGATAAGGCATGGGCATGGATAAGGCTTGAATAAGATCTGAATAAGGTTTGAATAAGATCTGAATAAGGCTTGAATAAGATCTGAATAAGGCTTGAATAAGACCTGGATAAGACCTGGATAAGGTTTCTTACGAAGCCTGCGAAATGCTTAAGCCTCGCGAGTTCCAATTACCTGAACATGATCCTCAATCCTGAATCCGAAGTTCTTGAGACACTTGCAAAGAGCATCCTCCTGGCTGCACGGACTGCCCCGAAAACCAAAGGAGTAGACGACATAATAACTGCCCTTGTGGAAAAAGAGGATATTGAAAACCTTGCCTCGGCAATGGAAAAGCTGGCATATGAAAAAGGCGAAGGCTTTTCTTTCCTCAAAAGAGATGCCGGAAACCTCATAAACGCAGGGGCTGTTGTCCTCATAGGAGTCAAAACCAGCGGGGTAGCAGGCTTAAATTGCGGAGCCTGCGGGTTTAAAACCTGTGCAGAAATGCTGGGCCAGCAGAAGGTAGAAGCAGATTTTAAGGGTCCAAACTGTATGCTCAAGTATGTAGACCTGGGAATTGCTGTAGGCGCAGCTGCTGCAAAAGCCAAAGATTTCTGTATTGACAACAGGGTCATGTATTCAATCGGTGCAGCAGCAAGGGTTTCCGGGTTGCTGGATGTAGATGTTGCTTTTGGAATTCCGCTGAGTGTGACCGGGAAGAATATCTTCTTTGACAGGAAATAAGCCCTGGATAGATAAGGACAGGTAAGAGGAATAAAGGATCGATATGAAGAGCCTTAAACCAGGCCCCTCCTCCTCTCACTTTTGTACTCTTCAAAAAGGCTCTGAAGTTCATCTTCCTTGGCTTTGTGGCGTTTTGACCCGGCCTCTTTTTCCCAGGCATCAATTGCAGCTTTAAGCCCTTCCGGCTCAGCCATTGCAAAGTCTTCAGCTCTTTCAAGCGGGAGACCCTTTAATACCGGCACGTCTCCTTTAAAGAAAGTCTCTTCTGCTGCATGTGAAATATCCTCAGGAATAAGTACTGCTCTAATTTTGGCTTCTACAAGGATCTGGGCTGTTGCAGCACCGCCTCCGCTTGGATTTTCCAGAAAAACCACATCTCCTGGCTTGAGCCCGTACTTTTCCTGTGTTTCGGCAATTGATTCCTTTGTAAAAGCTGCAATAACCTTTACAGGGATACCTTCTCCGCGAATTTCCATTTTCCGGATTTTACGCAGTTTGTTGCTCCTGCGCCTGAGTTCTTTTACGGTTTTATTTTTATTGCTGAGCTCTTTTTTCAGGTTTTCTATGGTGCTGTCCCTTATCCGGACCTCTTTAGATTTCCGGACTTCGCTGTAAGCTTCCTTTTTAAAGCCTTTTAACCTTGACTCAAGCTTTGAGATTTTCCTGTCTCTTGCAATAAGTGACTGTTTTAATTCTTCTACATAATCCTGCAGGTTCTGAATCTGTTCTCCCTGCCTCTGGACAGTCTCTCTCACTTTCAGGAGAGATTCGTCAACTACCCTTTCCTCGGGTTTTTCAGGAGCAGCCCTTGCCCCTGGTTTTTCAGGAGCACTCGATGCAGCCTTTACTTTTTCGATTGCAGCTTCTATTGAGTCTCCGCGGATTACATGAAGCTTTATCAGTTCAAGATCCGCATTTTCCGGAGCTTTCTTTTCAATCCGTATAAAGACGTTCTTGTAGCTCCTGTAGGTGAGAAGAGCTGCAGTTAATGCATCCCTTTCGTGGTCATTGGAATAGCCGAAGGTTTTTCCAAGCGCAATTTTTTCTTCGGCAGAGACCTCAATTCCAGGGCTTGCAGGGACTGCGTTAAAGCTCCTCCGGATTTTTTCAACCGAGCCTGGCATTGGAGTGACATCGCTTGCAATTACTGCAGGTTTTCCATATTCGGCAATAAGCTTGACAACTTCATCAGGAGCTATTCCCCTGAAGCTTTTCAAATAGAGGAGGTCTCCATCGAGAGAAAGAATAGCTATGCCCACGTTTGTTCCGGGATCGAGCCCCACTATTGTGAATTTACGCCTGGGGTTCTTTGGTTTCAGAGGGACATAACGGATTTTATCACGTTCGACACTTCTCACATTTACCTGCGCATCGCTGCTTGTCATAGAATGTATTGGAATCTCTCCGCGCTTTGCATAGACTGTAAATTCGGACCTCACATAGCCCCCGAACCCCTTTACATTTATGGTTTCGAACCTGATTCCTTTTTCCCGTGAAAGGTCCCTGAGGGTATTTTCAATCTCCCGACTCTTCTGAAGCACGGCTCCGTGCACTTTTCTTCTGTACCGGTTCTGGCTCCAGCCTCCCCGTCCAAGGGAACGGGCTCTGCTGACCTTAATTCTAGTAATATCTTCAAAAAGAGAAACCTCATGCCCGACCCCCAGGTCTGCAAGCCGGGCACAGGCTTCAGCTTCATCATTAGGGTTTTTGGGGTCAAAGAAAAACCCGTGCTTCCGTGCAATCCTGACCAGAGGTTCCTGGTGAAGCCCGCCAGTGACCTGAACGAGTTTTACCTCATCAGGCAGGCGTTCCATAAGAGAAAGGAGCTCGTTTCTATCAGCCGCAAGCTCGAAAATGTTGTCAACGGCTATTATCTCCGGCTTCTCCCTCTGGATCAGATTAAAGATCTTCTGGCGGCGGAGCATACTCTGATGGGAAACTTCTCCGTCCTTCAGGATAGCCAGAGCATAGCGAGGAAGTTCCTTTGCCCTTGGAGAACCCCGGGCGATATCAATTCCATAGATGATTCTGTTTTGCATGAACACCTATATTTTATCTCTGGTTGAATATATATTTAACTGATTTCTACTTTTATTTTGCAAAATTGACATAGTCTATAAGGTCCTGCTCTTTCGCCTCAACTAACTTCAATTTTCAAAATTTTAATCCGTATTTGAATTTTCCCTGGAAAAAATATACCCTTCAATTAGCCGTTTCCCACAATTAACCTTTTCATTGAGGTGAAATTGCAACTAAAAACTTTAAATAGAGTCTATTTAAGGAATATATCTCGAAAACCGGCCCCAATAGATTTTAGAATCATTTTTGAGAGCGTGTATACTGTTTAATTATATTCAATTGGGAATCTCAAATTGCGTGCATCCACCCCACCCTTAAGAGGCTGTCCGACAATTCAATTTCAGGGTAAAAACGTGTAAAAAAGGTGGTTAAAGCCTTTAAATCAAAAAAGAAGGGATTTAATTCTTACTAATAGTAATTATCGGACAGCCTGTAAAGCACAGGGGCTTCCTTCCTTATAAACCGTGACATTATTGTAGCTCGTTCAGAGGAGAATCAAGTTCTAAAATACTAATATTTATCGCAATAAAAAATTTTTACGATAAAGAACTTTTATTTTCTTTATCCGATCTGAGTTCACTTATCTTTCATCTGTTTCTTTTAATTCCTCTCTTCTCCGAATTCTTTTTCTTCGCTATCATTTTCTTTATCTTTATTTTCTTCGCTGATCCTCTCATTTAGACCTTCCCTCCTTTACCTGTTCCTTCTATAAGTGCTTCGTCCATGATTGCTTCGTCCATGATTGCTTCTTCATTACCTTCTTCGTCTCTGCTTTCTTCGTCTCTGCTTTCTTCGTCTATGATTGCTTCTTCTTTACTTGCTTCGCTCAGGTTTGCTGCACTTTTAATTTCACCAATTACTTCTTCCAGATCCCTTTTAACCCCATACTTCCTATTAAAATGAACCAGTACATTTGAAACATCCCTTTCGAGAATTTCGTCAGCCTGGGGATGGGCGGGAGTGATATACTGAGGCCAGTCGATGAGCTGGACGCCGTCTTCGGATACAAAGATGTTATATTCACTTAAATCGGCGTGGATGATTCCAAGCGAGTAGGTTATCTTTACCTGCCTGAGAATCTCATCGAGATACCACTCAGCGTTAAGGAGCTTTGTTTTTGAGAGCAGGCTGCCTTTTGCAATCTCCATAACAATTGCATGCCTGTTCTGATCCAGGGGTTTTGGGATCGACACTTGCGGATATACCTTTGTCATGATCTCATACTCCCTCTGGGCGGCAAGCCGAGCAGCATAAATCCATGAAAAGTGCTCTCTTTCCCCAATGTGTTCACGTACTCTTTTTATTTGCTTGAAGCTGGTCCTGCCTTCCCTGTGGAATTTGATAATGACCGGAGAAGGCTTCCCTATTGCAAGCTCAGGCTGCCGGATCGCCTCCAAAATGACGGACTCTTTGCCTACCCCTACTTCATCCCCTATGGCGCTGATGGTTTTTCTTTTCACAAAGGTATTGAGAGCAAGGGCATCATAGCCCTCAAAATAAATCTGGTAACCTTCATAAGGCTGGGTGGTTCCGACCACAAGCTTATCCCGAACAAGCTTTCTTAGTCTGTATTCCAGCTTATCAAAAGGCATTTTAGTGTACTTATTCAATTCTTCTATTGGCACCCACTCAAAATGTTTCATCCCTGTCTCGATGCCTGTAAGTATCCTGAAATCTTTTGCATCGATCTTTTTGAAAACCTTTAGCACTTCGTCGATCATCCTATCCTGTTATACATATCATCCTCGATATTTAAATGATCGCCTGAATTGTGCCACCCGAGTTTCGCCACCCGAATTGCGATTCGGGATCTCAGGAAATCGGAGATTTTCTGGGAGTTGCACTGCAAGTGCAACAGCCTGCGGTCCTTTTCGCTGCGCTCAAGAGGACTACTTAAAAGAAGGGCATCCAGAAAAGCTTACGGTGGCACTTTATAGCTTGTTGATTGAAATATAGTTTTCGTGGTCATGAGACGCATTTTACAGGTTAAGTGAGGGTATTTATCCATAGAATTTGGTTTCTCTAAATGGTAGGGCAGGTTTGCTTGTTGTTATTTCTTAGTTGATGGTGGGTCGGCTAAGTCCTGCGCGGAAGGGAGAATACTAAAAGATTCCATTTTCGGGCACTCTGGAATAATATCAACTGATTAAAGATGGACCCGGAGAAACAGAAAACAAAAATTCCGGTTCCATCTTGGTCGAATAAGTCAGGGAGATTACTCTCCCTTTCTCTTCTAAGAACGGTACATGACATTTTCATGTCATACCGCTCAAGCATTTTCAAACCCTTTATGTATTGGGCGACAGTTATCCTTTTATTGCCT
>NZ_JAQUVZ010000050.1 GCF_028693135.1 Methanosarcina sp. | reverse complement strand
GGTTTCCCATCATGTCCTTGTCTGTCGGGACAAACTCTCCCTTGAAGTCAAGCCCGTACTTCTGCTTGAGCTCCATTGCCTTCATGGGGATCTTCATAAGGTCCCAGTCGTCCTGGGTGCACTTTTCTCCTACTTTTGCTCTGTTGTAAAATTCGTAGCAGTCAAATGATTTTGTGAATGTCATATTCTTCGGCCTCCTCAGGATTATTTCATAACTTCAAGGGCTACCTTTGCAGCTTCTGCAGCATTTTCTGCAGTTGCGTCTGCTCCGATTTCCTCGATCCACTTTTTGGATACGGGGGCTCCTCCGAACATGCACTTTACGCTGTCCTTGAGGTTTTCTTCCTTGAGTCTGTCCATGAGGTCTTTCTGGCCGAGCATCGAGGTTGTCATGAGGGCTGAGCCGACAAGGAGAACCTTTTGTCCTTTGTGCTTAGCAGCTTCTTCAACAACGGTTTCATTGAGGACATCGGTTCCGAGGTCAAGGATCTCAAACCCGTTTGCTCCGAGCATGGTGGTGACAAGGCGGTGTCCGATATCGTGGATGTCTCCTTCTGCAACAAAGGTGATTGCAAGTCCTGTTTCTTCTCCTTCCACTTTGGTCTTTTCAAGTTCAGGAGTAAGGATTTCCATTGCAACGCTCATTGCTTTTGCAGACATCATGATCTGGGGCAGGTAAATCTCGGCAGCTTCAAACTTGTCACCGATAATCTTCATCCCGAGGGAAAGGCCCTTTGTGATAATGTCAATGGGTGCAATTCCTGCAGCCAGGGCTTCCTGGGTCAACTGTGCAATGCCTGCGACGTTCTGGTTTACGATCGCGTCGCGTAACTTATCAAAAATCTCTTGGTTTGCCATTTTTGTTTAAACCTCCATTGAGCTCGCTGTTCTATGCGGTATCGTTGGGGGGTACAATGTTTTTTGACAATAATAGACAAGAATTTCGTAAAGGTTTTAGCCTGAATCCAAGCTCCGCTAGCCAAAATAAGCGTATGCGTGGGGTTCTCACTATATCGCAAGTCCCTGCTGCCTCTTATTTTGCCATTGGGCGCAAGGGGTGCCTTTGCGTTATTTTCTGAATTGTCTATCACTGGAATTATTCACTACCATTTGCCATTTTACCCGAATAGAGTTCGGGATCCGTTGTGAATAATTTCTTTTCTCCTTACATTGTAACCTGGGAATTTATTTGGTGGAGACTGCAAATTTGTTTCTTTTCCCAGTCGAATTAAATTAGCTACTCATATCCCAAATTTTCCCAACAGTATACCTGCTGGAACTGCTGGAATTGTCCTGATTATTCAGATACAATATCCTAAAATAACAATGGAAATTATGATATATAAACGAGTAGTATATTTCTTTATTATATATTACAATAGAATATTTTAAATAAGGAATTTTCAGATTGTAGCGCCCAAAATTTGTATTTCGCGTCTCTTTCTTTCCTGAAATGCCTACAGCGGGATTAACAATCGAAAATTATATATATGATGTATTTATGAGCCTCAAGATCTGCCTCAATAAATGGGGTTTCTGGTTCTCAAATACTTTCAGCTGTATATTGTTTGAAAAGAAATCCTTAAATATTGACTCTGGCTCAGCACGTGTGAACTGGAGCGTAATTGGAGCAATCTTCCGGAACATTTGAGGGTTGAATAAGCAAAATACAACTTTTTTCAGGCCGAAGACAGGCAAATTATAAAAAAGTGAAGCTAAAAAAGTGAAGCCGGCTTTGGGGCCGGCATTTCTATTTCTGATTGTTCTTTTTAGTTATGTACTTAAGTTCAGTACTACTTAAGTTCAGCTAGTTCAGTACTTGTGGTTTTTGGCACACTCAACCATTTTCTGGAGGCAGGCAGTAGGGGTCATGCTTACAATCCCGCATCCTGGGGAGAGTAGTCCGACTCCGGCATCGAGTATCTTCTTTGATGCTGCTGCGACGTCCTCAGGGGTTCCGTTCCAGAGTACGGCTACCGGGTCGAGGTTTCCGATGATGAGTGCGTTTTCCACATTACCTTTTGCGGTTGCGATGTCAACCCTCTGGTCAACACTGATACCTTCCACACCGGTCTTTTCCATGATCGAAAGACCTTTGGTGGTGTTTCCGCAGATATGGAGGACTGTAGCTATGTCGAGTTCCTTCATTGCATCAACGATCTTCTTCTGGTAGGGGAGGGCATACTTTTCGTAGAATTCCCCGCCGATGAGTTCGTAGCTTGCTGTGGGGTCGATGATTGCCAGGGTGTCCATTCCGTTTTCAGCCATAGCTTTCGCGTATGCTATATTGAAGTCCGAGCAGAAGTCAAGGAGTGCAGGAACAACTTCTTCGCCGGTGAAAAGGTTTCCGAACCAGGCGTCTCCATTGAGGTGCTGGGCAAGGGAGAAGGGACCAATCATGGAGCCTATAATCGGGAGTTCTTTTCCGTATTTTTCCGAAAGGATCTTCACGGCTTCGAGTACCTGACTAATTCTGCCTTCATTCAGGTTGTATTCCCTGAGCTTGTCCAGGTCTTCCAGGTTCTTGACAACGTGCTTGATCACAGATGGCTGCTGCTTAAGGTCGCCAGCCTTTATTCCGCAGCCAAAAAGTTCTGCTTCGGCTGTGATGTCAAAGGGGACTCTCACGGCTTCAAAACCAATTAATGTGTGTCCTGCTTCTGCAAGGGTTGCCATTTTTGTTGCGTCTGCATGGGCTTCGGGCCAAAAGGCTCCACAGGCTTCCATCTGTTCAACAGTTGCGGTCTGGGTGAAACAAACAGCGGGCATTCTGTCCACTGGCTGTTTCCTTAATGCACGGTATAATCTTTCTTTTGGTGTATATTCTGTCATCTATAATCCCTCTCTAAGTTATATAGACAGCGTTAATTATCAAAAAGCCTACTATATATAAATATGTATTATTATCCTTTAATTAAATATTATATTATAAAAGGTTATCAATTAAAACGTTACGACTAGATGGAAATTTCCTCAAAACAACTAAATTTGTTTTATTCCCCTCTCCTTGGGGAAACTTTAATGTATTATAGAGGCTCGTGGATTTAATTAAGGTTAACTTCTCTAAAGTATAGCCAGGTTTAAAATTCCTTCACCAATCTCAACCTAAAAGGTGACCCACGGAAAGCATGTAAAGCATGGAAAAGCTTTACAAGTATCCTTTTCGATTAGTCCTCTTAAGTTGAATATAAGTTGAATAACTAACATTATTTAGCCATACTAAAATTATTTAGCCATAATCAGTCCTCTTGAGCGCAGCGAAAAGGACCGCGTACTGTTGCGATTACATCGCAACTCCCAGAAAATCTTCGATTTCCTGAGATCCCAAAGCGCAATTCGGGCGAGTCGCAACTCGGGAGGGCCAGGAATAGCTTATATATTGAATAAGTTATCAAAACATTGTATTCTCCTCTTTCCTGTATCGGATTAGAACAAGTTACTCATCATATCCCATTCTTTTACGGGGTTGTCCATGGTGCCAGGATACCCCGGATAAAACATACTCCCGGAGGATCTACAAAATGTATGGAATAGCACTTGATCTGGGTACCAGCGGTTTTAGAGCCCAGCTTATTGATCTTGAAACGAATGAAACCTTAAAAACAGTCATAACCATGGGTCATCCTCTCCCCGGAGGAAATGTCATGGACCACCTGGATTTTGCAATCACAACAGGTGAGGATGTAGCTCACGGAGTAATTATCGAAACCATCAGGAGGATGTTCCTGAAATTCAATGCCGACCTTTCGAAGGTTGAAAGGCTTGCAGTTTGTGGAAACCCTATCCAGCTTTCTCTTTTTCAGAATATCGAAATAAGGGACCTTGCATACGCCGGGGAAAACAAACAGAAAATGCTCGGAGTCCAGAATGTAAAAAGAGATGCCCGTGTATTTCCAGCCTCAGAGATTTTCGGAGATACGGAACTGCCTAACTGTGAAGTCATCGTGCCCCCCGCAATCAGGCATGAGATCGGAGCCGATGCCCTTGCCATGATGCTGGAAACTGATTTCCTTAGCCAGACCGAACCTGCACTTGTTACCGATTACGGGACAAATGCCGAAATGGCCCTGAAGGTCGGGGACAGGATTATCACGGCAAGTGCTGCCGCAGGCCCTGCGATTGAAGGGCAGGGCATAAGTTCCGGCATGCTTGCAAGCCCAGGGGCAATCTGTGACGTGAAACCCGAGGGCGAATACTGGAAAATTATAGTCCTTGATAAGGAGATGGAAAAGCAGGACGCTTACCTTATCCATCCAGTCACAGGTGAGATTAAGGAGTCCTATGGTGGGGAGGCCGTGGGCATCACAGGTACCGGGGTCATCTCGGCTTTTTCCCTGGCCATGAGAAGCGGGCTGATAACAAAATCTCCGAAACTTCCCAATGGGAAGCTGATTCTTGGCCCTGGAATTAAAATCACTGAAAAGGATGTCGAAGAAGCCGGAAAAGCCATAGGGGCGATTCGTGCAGCTCACATGACCCTTATAGTGGAGTCCGGAATAAAGTATGAAGACCTTGAGTATGCATACATGTCAGGGGCGTCCGGAGCCTATGTAGACGCTGAAGCTGCCCGCAGGCTCGGAGCCGCACCGGGTTATGCCAAAAAAATCGTACAGTTCGGAAACACCTCCCTTGCCCTTGCACGGGAACTTGTTTTGAACAGGTCCAGGCTTGATGATGTTATCGAGATTGCAAAAAGAATTACTGCCGACCATCTCATGATGGCTACCAGTGAGACCTTCAATAACTTCTATCTCTGCGAACTCTCCTACTGGACCATGGGTATGCCCCTCGAAATGTACGACCAGATGCTTGAACTCTACGGTCTGCCCAAACTCCCGAAAACCCTCGAACACGCCACCATCGAAAAGCGGGTCAGCAAGGATATAGAACAGGTCGGAGTCGGCGGGCTTGCCATTCTCAAAGAAATAGGCATAATCCTCGAAGTCCCTGTGGATAAGTGCATCTACTGCCTGAAATGCGTAGAAGAATGCCCTGAAGACGCCCTCGAAATCGTCGAAACCGATGGCAAAAGGATCGCAAAATACGACAGCCAGAAATGCCTCGGCACAAGCTGCCGCCGTTGTGTCAGCGTCTGCCCTGAAGAGGCCATCGACATCACCAAACTCCGCATCAAAGGGACAAAATAAGTTGTGGGATTTATTATCCCACTTTTTTCCTTTACTTTTAGTCCTCTTGAGCGCAGCGAAAAGGACCGCGTACTGTTGCACTTACAGTGCAACTCCCAGAAAATCTCCGATTTCCTGAGATCCCGAGGCGCAATTCGGGCGGCAATTCGGGTGTGTCAGCATTTGCCCCGAAGACGCCATCGACGTCACCAAACTCCGCATCACCGGCTCAAAATAAGATTCGTGGGATCTATTTTCCCACTCTTTTCCTTTACTTGCCATTTTTTTCCTTTAACGCTTTTCACAGGACAGAATACAACATGGATGCCGTCCCTATCCCGAGAGGTTCCATTACAAGTTCAACTCCGTACTTCTTTTGAAGTTCCCTGGAAATTGCGCAGGGAATCCCGGGGGTAGAAATTACGCAGTTTTCGGAAAGTGCCGCTTCGGGAATTGTGTCCGCACAGGGCGTTGCCTCGAAAATAATGGAGAATTTTCTGGGGTTTTTGGGGTCATAAGGAGTAATCCCAAGGTTGGATACGGTTTTCTCTAGAAGATCTTTGTCAGCATCATATCCATAAACCCTGAACCCTTTCTGTACGAAGTGCGCTACTCCTGGAAAACCCACTTTTCCCAGGCCAACGGCAAGTACGTCCTTTGAATCGGCTTTCAGGTATCTGGAGGCTATTTCCGCATAAATTATGCCTGTACAGGGCTGGTTGTTGGCTATTTTTCCATTTTTGAGATTATGTGCAAGGAAGGTATTGTCATCTGCCATAAGGATAATTTGCGCGCCGTTCCTTACCGCCTCGTAGTACCCGCTCACGTCAGGCATGCCTGTAACGAAACTGTCAAACCCGAAATATTCGGTAATTGCGTGCAAAGAAGCCGAGAAATTTCCTATAATCCCGTTTCCTGAGGTCACAGGCACAATGCCTACCTTTTCACCGCATGAGGTTGTTCCGTAGAAGTCTTTGCAGACTCCTTTTATGTCAAGCCCTGTAACTCTCCGGACAGCAGAATCAGCTTCCTGGAGCTGTCTTTTAATGTTCTCAAGGTCTTCTGGGGTTAAAAGTGCCATTTTTATATCTCCCTTTTTTGTTTCCAAACAAATTCTTACTTTGAGCGAATTCTTGACGTTTTACACAGCCGCTCCGAAGCGGTCTCTCAGTATCGAAAGCCCTGTTATTTTTTTTGTTTCGGCTTCTTCCCTATCTTTGCCCCAGAAGACCAGGGTGAATACAGGGTTCTCTCCTTTGCACAGGAAAATTTCAATGCCGGGCTCTTCATAATATTTACCGTAATCATTGCCCATGGAAAGTACCTGTTCTCCCACAGGGATAAAGGCTCCATTTTCTGCAAGCATGAGGTGTTCGTAAATGCAGTACCTGTCTTCAGGAAGGGTTTTGATCTCTTCAATGCCCTCTGCGAAGGCGCGGAACAGGAGTTCTATGAGGTTAATCCCTGACGAATAATAGGCCGCAGTTGGAGTCTGGCTCGGGAAGCGGGCATCGATTTCAATTACTTTCAATCCCCGGGGGCCGGAGATTGCTTCCACATCCATAATCCCTTTTAAGGGCAGGTTTGCTGCAAGGGAATAGGATATCTCCCTGAAAGAAGGGTCCGGAGGAAGAGGGGTTACCATATGACAGTCATAGGTCCCGTCAATATGGACCAGGGTTTCCTTTACCACAGCAAAATGGGTTCCGTCTCCTATAACTTCAAGGGAAACCACGTCTCCTTCCACATACTCTTCTATCAGCATGCCCGGCTCAAGCTCTCCAAGCTCCTCTTCATCATAAATTATCCTGGCTCCCACACTGCTGCTTTCACAGGGGGGCTTTACAAAATAAGGCGGTTCCGATGGTTTGTCCTGTGGAGTCGGGACTCCTATGGACGCAAAGTATTCTTTTGATTTTTTCTTATCCCTGCTGATCCAGTAAGCCTCAAAATCGAAGAGTACCGGGCAGAAGAATTTTTCTTTTATGGAACTCAGAAACTCTATACATTCAAGGTTTTCATTTACCGGCAATATGGCGTCAACATTTTTTGAGATCTCGAGGAGTTTTTCCGGTTCATTTATTATATTAAAACAGTGGAACTCATCAGCGTAATTCCTTATAAGGGCCTGTGGGTTTTTATCTATCACAACTACTTTCATTCCGGCTTTCTTAGAGAGGTACGCAGCTTCGAAGCCCTGAAGCTTTCCCCCTACAAGACAGATCGTTTTCATTCTAGAACCCCAGGACAGCCTCAAACTCCGCCTGTGGCGCAGGTTCCATTCCCATACTTTCAAGCCGTTTGATTACGCTTTTTATATCTCTGTCCCGCTCTTCAAGGCCGCGGTCATAGTTGGCAACACCTTCTAACTTTGAATCTGAGGGAAGGATGGAAGTAACAATGTTTGCACCCGCATTTAAGCGGTGCACCATGCCGTCGATACCTTCCAGGTCAAGGGAAGCCGGGATCAGGCATTTCGGGAATAGGAGCCTGAGAATTGCAATTATTTTTAGTTCCGAAAGGTTTGAGTTCTCTTTGAAAGCTTCAAGAGGAGTCCCTTCCTGGGGCAGGAATGTCATAACTCTGACCATATCAGGGTCGTTTGCTTTCATTCCCCTCAAGGACTTAATTGTCGACTCAATATCGTTTCCAACTCCCGTGAGAATCCCGTCTTCTACACAGTACCCCTGTTCCTTTGCAAAGCGGCGGGCGTTAAACCGTCCTTCGAAGGACTGCCCTACCCGGAGTTTGTCGTATAGTTCTCGATCATAGGTTTCCTGGTAAAGGGCGAAGAAGTTTGCTCCTTCTTCCCGGGCTTTGAGAAGAGTGGTGTTATCCATCACTCCCGGAGAAATCATAATGGGAAGTCCAAGTTCCTTTTTTACTATCTGGACAAGCTCAACGAAGCGGTCAGGCTCATCATAGTAATACGGGTCTTCTCCCATTGTCAGGTCAATCATGTGGAAACCTGCCCCTTTTAAGGTTTTGCAGGTCTCTTTGATTTCTTCTCTGGTCAGGCGGTAGCGGTTGATTTCGTTTTTACAGTTATAGTAACAAAAAGCGCACTGATTCTTACAGTAAGTGGAGAAATAGATAAAGCAGTTCAGAAACACCCTGTTGCCGAAATAATAGTTTCTGACCTTTCGGGCTACATAGTACAGCTTTTCCAGCTCTTCATCGGATTCAAGGGAGAGCAGAGCCCTCAGGTCGTCGTCAGATAAGTTAAAGCCGTCAATGATTTTCTCCCCGAAACTGTCAAGTTCGTTGGTTGCCATTTTTTGGATCAAAATTTCACCCTCTCATAGGTTTGCGGATATTCTTTCAGATCTTTTTTATTTCAGGTCCTTTCAGACCAGTTTGCCATTTTAAGATCTGTTTTCCGTTTTGAGTTTCATTTACTTCTCTGATATCTTCTCCGACATTTTCCGGATCTTTATCTGCGATTTTTATGGAATCGCAGGTCAAAGGTTGGTGGAAATCCCATTGTAGTAGGATTCGGACCTTGAAGCCCTCTTAATGTTTTTGAAATCGTGCATAACCTTCAGCAGGCGTTCGAGCCCGAAGCCTGCGCCTATCCAGGGCTTGTTAATTCCCCAGTCCCGGTCCATGGGTATGGGCCCAACAACTGCAGAGGAAAGTTCCATGTCCCCGTGCATGACATCAAGGGTGTCGCCATAGACCATACAGGAGTCCCCTACAATTTCGAAGTCGATCCCCAGGTAGTCCAGGAAATCTTTAATAATGGCTTCAAGGTTTTCGCGGGTACAGCCCGATCCCATCTGGCAGAAATTCAGCATGGTAAACTCTTCCAGGTGTTCTTTGCCGTCAGACTCTTTCCTGTAACAGGGTCCTATCTCGAAGATTTTTATCGGGTCAGGCAGGGCTCTATTAAGCTTGCGCAGGTAGTTGTAGAGATTCGGAGCAAGCATGGGCCTTAAGCAGAAGTTCTTATCAACTCTGAAGATCTGCTTTGAAAGCTCCTTATCGTTGTCAATCCCCATCCTTTCAATATACTCCATAGGGATCAGAATCGGGGACTTTATCTCCAGAAAACCCCTCTCAACAAAGAATTTCGTAATCTCGCGTTCGAGTTTTCCCAGGTAATGTTCCCTTTCTTCAGCATAGATCTGCTGCAGGTCTTTTCTTCTTCGGGACAGCAGTTCGGACTCAAGCTTTCTGAAAGGCGTTCCGGAATCCAGGGAAATCTCATCCTTTGGGCTTAACAGACCTTCAAGCCTGTCAATCTGGCTCTTTGTAAGTGCAGGAGCACTCGCCTGAACAGGGATGGTCTGGGAAACAGCCGGGGACGTAGTTGATTTTGTTATTCCCTGTGCTGATGTAGATGCAGGCATTGCCGAAGCGGAGATTGTTGTTGATGCGGAAGCTGGTGCTGGTGCGGAAACTGGTGTTGGTGCAGAAGCTGGTGCTGGTGTTGGTGCAGAAGCTGGTGCAGAAGCTGGTGTTGGTGCAGAAACTGGTGCTGGTGCAGAAGCTTGTGCTGGTGCAGAAGCTGGTGTTGGTGCAGAAACTGGTGCTGGTGCAGAAGCTGGTGTTGGTGCAGAAACTGGTGCTGGTGCAGAAGCTGGTGCTGGTGTAGAAGCTAGTGCTGGTGTAGAAGCTAGTGCTGGTGTAGAAGCTAGTGCTGGTTCTGGTGCGGAAGCTGGTGCAGGTGCTGTTGTTAATGCTGAAACTGGTGTAGCGGGTGCAGGTTGAGACTCAGAAGGCAGAGCCTGTTCCGGTACCATGTTTTCAAGAGATTTTGGGGTTCTTGCAACTGATTTTGGCATCACTTTCCTTATTTTTGGAGCAGAAACTACCGTGACTTTCACGTTGCTTTTGTCTTCGTTTGTTCTTGTGAGAAACTTGTTCAGGTCCTCATCCGAAACCCTGCAGTGTTTGCAGATCTTCCTGTACTTATGGTGCCTCAGGGCCCGTGCTGTCCTGCAGCTCCGGGAATTGTTCACAACAAGCCGTTCTCCACATTCCATTTCGATGTAGATTTTCCTTTTTGAGACCTCATGATGCCTGATTTTGTGAAGCCTTCCGGTCCTGGACATCCAGAGTCCTGTAGCAGATATCAGAGTGTTTAGTGGTTTTTTATCCATAGTGTTACCCTCGGTGAACTAAAACCCGGATAATTTCCAAGAACAGTATTCAGAACCCCGGCTTACAGAACATAAGCGTGGAGCCAGCAATTGCTGACAGCTACCCCGGAAAAGAGATCGATAATCCCAGGCAATAGAATAGTTTATAGACTCTGGAAAGCGTTTCCTGATTCTATAAAAAATTTCAGTGGAATGTTATGCAAGTGCCATTCCGGGATTCAGAAACGTGGCGGAAACCCCGGGAATCTAACCCGGCTGAACGGATTTAGAGTCCATTCGATCTACATGATCAGGTTTCCTCCTAGACAAAATAGATTAAAATTTTATTTTTGTTTTTTTCTATATCAATCTTAATTAATAAATAAAATAATATTATTTAATATATATGTTTATTGGTGAATCCCTGACTATATTCGAGTTCTTATTTATATTTTTTGGAAAATAGCTTCTTGTAGGCATGTTCTGACAAAAAACTGAGAAGAAAAGAAGTTCTATATAAAAATCCGAATGAAGGAGACGGATAAAAATCTCCGAATAAAAAGGAAAATTGACAAAGGAATAAATCCAGTTTTCCTGTTCAGGGCCGTTCGTATATCCCGAGTGTGCTCAGAGCCAGAGCAGTTGCATTTATGTCGTCTACTTTGTTTCCCCAGGCTCCGCTTTCACGGGCTTTTCCAAGGAGCCAGTCTATAGAATCTCCCACTTCTTTTTTGAATCCTGCAAGGAGAAGAGCCTGGATTGCCAGGTTGCTTGTGGAAATATGCTCCCAGCCTCCGTCCTTTCCTTTTTTTGAAAGGACCCACTCAGCCCTTTCCCGGATAAAAACCTCAAAATCCCTGTTTCCTGTCCGGTTTTCCTGTTTTTTGAGGGCTGTGATTATAAGGGAAGTAGTACCAACTTGCTCCCAGGCAGGACCGTAGTTTTCATATAACCAGTTACATCCTTCCCTGTCAGAAACTTCCATATCAGCAAGAGCCCCAAGACTATAGGCAGTATCATAGACGTCTTCGTTCCATGAGCCTCCTTTTTTCATGGATAACAGCCACTTTTCCGGTGCTCTTAATATAATTCCTTCAGCCGAAAGGGCTGAACAGGCTCTTGCCGTATCTCTAATTGAGGAGTCCCAGCAGTCACCTTCTTTTTTACGGATTAGACGGGTAATATAGGGGTTCGGGAGTCCCCATAAAGCATGAGCCGACACTGTACTTGCAAGTTCCTTTACGGACTGAATTTGCTGGGAAGAGAGCCACTTGAAGCCTTTTTTCATGATATCTAATTCCAGGTTGCTTAACATTTAACGGTGCTTTTCAGGCTTCATGTATTAATACCTGACCGGACGAGTTTTTATCCTGTTCTTGATTTATCCTGTTCTTGACCTGTTTTTTCTGAAGAGCATGGTAATGGCAAATTATATGTATTACGTTTTGCATAATAATGCATAATGGTGCGCCCAAGGAAATGAATAATGGTTAATTTTGAACATCACTTAAGGCATTTCAAACCTGGAAATTTAGAAGAGGGTTCCTTTGCGGAAATAGTCTTGACAGTTGATGAACTTGAAGCCATGAGGCTCAGTTTCCTGGAAAATTTATCCCGGATTGATGCCGCGTCCTGTATGGATGTTCACCAATCTACTTTTCGGAGGATGCTTAAAAGAGCACTTGAGAAAGTGACTGAAGCATTTGTTTATGGGAAATCAGTCAAAATTGAAGGAGGAGATTACAGGATGCCAGGAGGAAATGGTAGCGGTCCGGTGGGTAGAAGCCGGGAAGGCAGAGGGCAATGCAGGAGTAGAGGAGGAACCGGTGGCCCGGAAGGGACATGTATATGCCCTGAGTGCGGATACGAGGTGCCCCACAAGCCAGGAGTGCCCTGCATTGAGGTGAAATGTGAAAAGTGCGGGATTCCAATGGTCAGGAAGTGACTGCTAACCCGGATAATTTCCAAGAACAGTATCCAGAACTCCGGATTACAGAACATAAGCGTGGAGCTAGCAATTGCTGATCGCTATTGGAAAAGAGCTGGATAATCCCAGACAATGTGGATTCGGAAGCCCCCATGAAGCGTGAGCCGATACTATACTTGCAAGTTCCTTTCTCGATTCAATTTGCTGGGTAGAAAGCCATTCGAAGCCATTTTTTATGGTATAGAGTTCAGGTTGCTTGACATTTCGCCGTGTTTTTCGGACCCCATCTATAAAAACTTGATTCGCACGTCTCTTCTCTTTTTATTTGAGTGTTATTTTAGGGCAAGAGCCTATATGAATGCAAAACTATATATGTTTTGCATCATTATGCATAATTATGCGTCCTAGAAAAAGAAGGATGGTGGATTTCGAACATTCGGCAAGGCAGTTCAGGCCTTTGACTCCCGAAGGTCAAATTTCCGAAGAAGTCCTTCTGACAATCGACGAACTCGAGGCCATGAGGCTCAGCTTTCTGGAAAACCTTTCCCAGGGCGAGGCTGCGGTCCGTATGGAGGTCCATCAGTCCACTTTTCAGAGGGCTCTGAAAAAAGCACTTGAAAAAGTAACTGACGCGCTTGTCTATGGAAAAGCAATCAGAATTGAAGGAGGGGATTACAGGATGCCAAGAGGAGACGGAACAGGTCCTTCAGGCCAGGGTCCGGTTGGCGGCGGAAGAAGCCGCGGCCAGGGTAGAGGCCAGGGCGGACGGTTCGGCGGACCTGAAGGGAACTGTGTATGTACTGCCTGCGGGCATGAAACTCCCCATATTCCGGGAGTCTCCTGCAGCCAGGTGAAGTGCGAGAAATGCGGAAGCCCTATGGTCAGGAAGTGAGTTAAAGGATGCTCGAAAAAAAGAGTGGGAGTAAGGTACAATCAGTGCTCCTTTGCTACTCCATTTCAATTTGTCTTATCAGGGTTGTTTAAAGATTTTTACCTGACCATCACGACTGAATAAAAAAATTCATTTTAATTTAAAAGATACAATGAAGGGAGTTGGAAACAATGCCATATGGAGACAGAACAGGTCCGATGGGCCAGGGATCAAAGACAGGACGGACTATGGGTTACTGCGCGGGCAGTGACAGCCCGGGTTATATGACCGGAGGTCCTGCGGGTGCAGGCCGGGGCGCTGGCGGTGGAGCCGGGCGCGGTATGGGCCGAGGTGCAGGCCGCGGAGCATGTAGGGGTTTCAGGTGCAGGAGAACCCCCGGTTTCGGAAGAGGTGGAGGATTTGTTGCCCGGGGTGAGTACCCTGGGTATTACTACCCCGCACCTTCTCAGTCACAGACCGGGTCTGAAGCTGATTCCCTTGAAAACCGGATAAAGCTCCTGAAGCAGGAACTTGAAACCCTTGATGGGAAACTTAAAACTGTCAGGCTGCAGGAAAGCAGTGTAGAAGAATGAGAATGTAATAGATAGCGTTGGAAAAGTCGATAATTGCCAAAATTTTGGCACATTTAAGCATTGGCAATAAATTCCAAAAGGCCTTATGATCCATATCTTTTGATTGGATTTTTTGGCACTGTGTGAATTTATGTGTAAACTTTCGACTTAAACTTCCGACTTTTCCGACACTCTCAATATAAAGGAGTTGAAGGTAAATGCCAAATGGAAATAGGACAGGGCCAATGGGCCCCGGGTCAAAGACAGGAAGGAGATTTGGAGAACATAATTCCGGAGGACGCAAATCCGGATCCGGAGGTGGCCGTGGGATGGGGTGTGCCAGGAAGGACAGGGGGTTCAGGTGCAGGAGTGCCCCCGCGTTTGTGAATTCCGAGGAGTCTGCTGTTCGGGATACATCTCCTGGATACTATTACTCCGCACCTTCTCAGCCACAGACCTGGTCTGAAACAGATTTCCTTGAAAATAAGAGAAATCTACTGAAAGAGGAACTTAAAACCCTTTCCTGGAAATTTAAGGCCCTTCTGCCTCAGGGAAGCAATGTAGAAAAATAATTTTAAGGATAGAATCTGGTGGATTTTTCACTTTTTTCTTCCCTTATTTTGCAAAAAGGAAGAGTTAAAAAATGAAATCAAGAATCGTTTACGGACCACTTCTTTCAAGAAGGCTTGGGAGATCTCTGGGAGTAGATGTAATAAAGAATGCAGGATCTAAAAAGAACTGCAACTACGACTGTATCTACTGCCAGCTAGGGCACGTTGAGTCAAAACTCAAAAGTCCTGAAGATGTGAGGGAAGCAGTGACTCCGGAAGAAGTCTCCGAGAGCTTCCAGAAGTTCAATAAAGATATCGAGAACCTGGACTATGTCACATTTTCCGGGACGTGTGAACCTTCTCTGAACCTCTCCCTGGGGGAGATGATCCAGGGTATCAAGAAAATAAGTGGAGTCCCTGTCTGCGTAATAACTAATTCTTCTCTTGTGGGAAAAGAGGATGTCCGGAAGAACCTGGCTCAGGCGGATCTGGTTGTTGCAACCCTGGTTTCCGGAAATGAAAATACCTGGAGAAGGATACACAGGCCTGCCCCTGGCATAGCCCTGCAGGAAATAATCGAAGGTCTGCGGGAACTTGCAAAAGCCGGTGCCGGAAAAAGGCTGGCACTAGAGGTTATGTTTCTTGAAAGTGAAACAGGTGAACCTTTGAATAGTACTGATGAAGAGGTCGAAAAACTGGTACAAACAATCAGGTATATATGTCCTGATGAGATCGAGGTTCTGACAGTCAGCCGTCCCCCTGCAGAAAAATGGGTGAAGCCAGTCTCTGAGGAGAGGTTGAGGGAAATTGCGAAGCGTTTCGTTTCGGAGTTTGGAGACGAAAAAGTAAGGCTGGTTTTAAAGGGGAAAAATAAGAGGGGAAAGGTTTTACACCGAGACCCGGAGGAGGAGGTTTATGCACTTCTTCTTAGAAGACCCTGTACCTTCGAACAGACATGGCAGGGTCTAAGTATGGGTCCTGGACGCCTTTCTCCTGTCCTCGAAAAATTGCTTGGTGAAGGCAAAATAGAGAAAATAGCCTCTGAAACCGGAGAGTATTACAGGGCAAAATAATTTACTGAATACAGTAATTTGCAGAATACAATAATTTGCAGAATACAATAATTTGCAGAATACAATAAGTTACGGGTAAAGCGGAATATGGAAGTGTGGATAAAAGGAATGCGATTGGCTGCGGGAAAAGTGATCACAGCCATCGGAATCTGAACCGTTGTCAAGGTTCTCTGAGGATGAGGAATGTCTCAGAATATTTGATTTAACCTCTGATATCTTTCAGATTTTCTTAAGTTTTTCTTCTGCTTTTTTACTCCAATTTTTGCTTTCAGATACTTTCGTCCTCATCCTTGGGAGGGAGCCTCTTTGCCAGTTCAACATCAAGTGCTGACAGAGCCTCTTTGTTTTCCCCGGCAATTTTCAGTTTATCAATAATCTCGTTGTCGTTTTCTTCCTCTTCGACCTGCTCTTCGACATACCACTGGAGGAAAGAAGCTGTAGTTTCATCTTTTTCCGAACGAGCAAGGTCCACCAGGTCGTTGATTGAGCGGGTAATGAACTGTTCGTGCTGCAAGGTCTTTCTGAACATCTCTATCGGTGTGCCGAATTCCATAGGTGGCTCCTTGATTTCCTTTAACTTCGCCTTTCCTCTCTGCCTGTTAATGTAGTCAAAGAGTTTCATCCCGTGGATGGTCTCTTCCTTGACCTGTACCTTGAACCAGTGGGCAAATCCGGGAAGTCCAATGGATGAACTGTATGCCGACATGGCAAGGTAAAGGTAAGACGAGTACAGTTCCCTGTTAATCTGTTCATTCAGCGCTTCTTCCATCTTTTCGTTCAGCATTATTTCCCCCTCAATTTGTTGAATCAATTTGATTATTTATTGTTCCATATTGTGCTACATTGTGCCTATCTTTCTTTTAGAGGCAGGACGCACGCACGACCAGCACCTCGGCTTTTGCATGCCTTACTACTTTTTCCGTAACTCCTCCAAGCAGGAACCGGTCAATTCCGGCTTTTCCCTGTGTTCCCAGCACAATCATATCAATGTCGTTCTTTTCCGCAAAATCCAGAATTTCCTGAGCAGGGTTCCCCTGCAGCAGGACGGAATTCACCGTAACGCCTGTTTCCTTTCCCATTTTCTCTATCTCAGCAACAGCTTCACTGCCTTCTTTTCCTATCTCCCAGTCATAACTTTCGGGCATAATAGGAGAACAGCAGGAAATGCCGGCGACGTATACGGCATAGACCTCAGCTCCGGCACTCCTTGCAATTTCAAGTCCTGAGCAAGCTGCGCTTTTTGCGTTTTCCGAGCCGTCGGTTGCAAGCAGAATTTTCCTGTAGGGTTTTCGTTTCATAAGTCTCCTCCCGGTGCAACTCCCTTGACTTTGAGTCCTTTTTCACTGTTCTTTCCGCGTACAACAAGTACCGGGACTTTTGCGTTCCTGACTACTTTTTCGGACACACTACCTATCAGGAAACGTTCGATTCCGCTTTTTCCAAGAGAGCCAACGATAATCAGGTCTACTCCGTTCTTTTCTGCAAAATTGACAATTTCTTCTGCTGGATGCCCTTCAAGAAGGGCAGACTCTACTTCAAGACCTGCGTTTTTTGCAGTTTTTTCCACGTAAGAAACGGCTTCTCCTCCAAGTTCCCTGAACTGGGCATACATTGCCTCTTTCCACTCCAGATCTTCAGGAACCGAAGAATAAATCGATCTGTCGATAACGTATACAGCATGTATTTTTGCTCCGCTCAGGCGAGCGAGCTCAATTGCGGCATCTGCAGCTTTTCTGGCACTTTCAGAGCCATCGGTTGCAATCAGAATTTTTCTATAGAATTTGCTCCCCATGATTCATACCCCATAATTTTATCCCCTCTCTGAATATAAGTGCGTTCATATTAATAATTTTCATCAAATAATTTTCATCAAATAATTTTCATCAAATAATTTCCGGGGATAGGAAGAGATGTCGATGAAGACAAAGAGCATATACTTCTTAATACAATTAATAAAGAGGAGGATCGACCTTGGGAAAACAGGGAATTAAACTAACCCAAATATTAATTTTGATGTCCATTATCCTCCTTTTTGCCTCCGGAAGCGGCTGCATCCGGAGTTTTGAAGAGGAAAGCTACTACAACATCAGGGATATGGACATTTCTGCAGATCGTGCAGGGACCTCTTTTGTAGACCTCAATGTCACGACATACGTAGAAAAATACCAGGGGGATACAGAGAAAAATACTTCTCTTCTTCTGAAAGTTTACAGTAAGGAGAGTGGGCTGCTTGAGGTACAGGAGGAAATAAAGCTTGGGAAGCTGAAAAAAGGGGAAACAAAAGCCGTAAGCCAGAGCTTGAGCCTGCCTAAGACTGGAGGATACAATATACGTTCAGTTCTCTTCGAAGAAAATATTCAGAAGAACACCGGAGAAATCAACGTCTATAACCTGGATTTTCTGCCTGCCGACGTGCAGGACATAGGGCTTGAAATTTCCGACATGGATTTCAGGGTCAGGAAGGTAGAAGACAAAAAAGTACTCATTGAAAGTGATCTCTATCTGACAAACGAGGGCAAGGTCACCAGTCAGGATCTCCGTATGCTTGTCAAGGTCCGGGAAATGGATGCGGGTCTCCTTGCGGATAAGGTCTGGATGCAGACCGGGGAAATCAAGCCCGAAACAACAGTTATCCGGAGTGTCAACCTTACCATGCCGGACCAGTACAACTACGTTGTCGAAGTGCTGATCTGGAACAATGATACTATTGTCAGGCGCGGAGACGATTATATCCAGCTCAACCCGGAAATTAAGATTAAAGATAAGACTTCCACGGAAACCAGGAAGATTCAGACCAGTGAATTTGAAAATGCGGATGAACCTCGAATGGTTCCTGAAGAGGACTATGCAGAAGAAGGAGCAACTCCAGGATTCAGTCTGTTTCTGGCAGCAGTCCTGCTCTGTTCGGCAGCAGTTCTAAGGAGGCGGTTTGGATGAGTGAAACAGAAGAACTCAACTCAGAGACAAAAGGGGCAAAGGGGTCAGACCTCGGGGATAACTTCAAGAAAGGAGTTTTTGTGATTGCCATGCTGCTCCTGCTTGTGGCAACCTTTCAGCTCTATTTCTCCTTAACACGAGTAATCGATATCTGGTTCGAGTATCAGTATATCCCTATTTTCAAGGCTGTGTATAATCTCATTGTCCTGCTCGTAAGCCTGTACATCATCAGGCTGTATATCGTAAAGCGCTGAGATTTGCCTGAAAAGCTGAGATTTGCCTGAAAAGCTGAAAACAGCCCTGAAATAAAAAGGAAGACAAAAATATCAAAGGAAGACGAGAATATAAAAGGAAATTCATTGAAGATATCTGAAAAAACAGGTTTAGAGAGCCGAAATAGTTGATTTGAGGAGACCTTAGCATCAGGCCTCTTCAATAAGTTTTTTTACGGTTTCAAGCACAATAACTGCGTCCTGCCTTTTTACGTCAACTTCGCTGTTAATGCAAAAATCAAGAAGGATCTTCCTTTTTTCTTCCGGGATCAGGCCTTTTTTAGCCCCTTCTTTTGTAAGCCCGAGATAGCTCCTGTCAGGGTAGTAAGTGTTGATCGCAAGGTCCAGGAGGCTATCGTGCTCTTTTTCACTTACAAGTCCGGTAGTGAGAGCGGCTTTCAGGGTTTCCCGGATATTTACAAGGGGCACGGAGATGGGCTCAAAAGTATCAGGGTTGGTGGTTACAGCTACCTCGTCGTCAGACTCAAGAACCCCGTCCCTGTACCATTCGTAAACCTTCCCTACGCCGATCATGCCGTGTGTGTCCAGTTCCGAAGCCCTGAGAGCTCCCATGCTGGCGCCGCCCACTACTTTTACTCCTGCATTAAGGGCAGATAGGATTTCTCTGTGCCCTACTGCAGCCCGGTCAAAGAAAATTCCATCTATGATTCCCATGACCGTATATCCCTGCTGGACAAACTTTTCAAGCTGGAACCTGCGTACCGGGGGCTGGTATTTTGCCCTGAGGATTTTTTTTGCATCCTCATGGCTGATGCTGTTACCGGTAAAGATAACTGCTCTTGCTTTCATCTTCTTTTCCACGGCTTTTCGTTTTTGTTTCTGGTAAATTCTTTCTTCTTCCCGGCAGCAATTCTTTTTCCTGTGCGGTCGCGGTCGATTGTGAAAAGTTCAAAGCCCGGAATGATTACCCTGACTACAGGCACTGCGATTTCCTCTCTTGAGAGGTCCACGACAAGCACCTTTTCGGCAAGGCCCTTTAGGTTTTCAAGTATTACGTCGATGCTTTCCGCAGGGGTTTTTCTGGAGATGTCCTGCACTTCGGAAAGGGATATTTTTTCTCCTTCTTCGAACCAGAACCAGTTCAGGCGCTTCATGCGGTCATGACCTACACTCCTGATAAAGCCCTCCCTGTCCGTGTCTTCCCTTGCACCCTGAATCTGGACAACCCTCGACTGCGCAGCTTCAGTTATTGCTCTTGCAACTGCGATCTCAGGTTTAAGGTGGGAACCTGCTCCCATGACCAGAAGAGCCGGGTCTTTCAATTTTACGTCATCAGTTGCTGCAATAACTGTCGGAATTCCTGTATCTGTGGGGACAAGCCAGACCTTGAGTTCAACTTCTGCATCTTTGAATTTTTGGGCAAGCTCGTAAAGATACCCGTCTTCTTCTGTCAGCACGATCTCCTTTCCAAGATTACGGGTAAACTGGGCTGTGCTGATGGCATCTCTTTCTATAACTTCAAGCATTCCGTGCAGGATAGCTTCCTCAAGGACATTTCCTGAAGCCAGCCCGTTGGTATTGCTCAGGAAAAGTTTCTGGCACTGCCCGGGTGCGTCGTAGGGATGGTAAACCGCATTGGCGCTTATGAATGTCTCTTCCCCGTTCATCAAATCATATGTTCCTACCCATTCCATAAGGGAGCTGGGGGTAAAGGGCTGGGATAGGAGCAGGGCGTTTGGGTCAAGCACGCTGTAGTTTTCTATGGCAGAGGCATAGGAGTCCACGAGTGCCGGGGCAGAAATACCACCCTCAATGTTTGCATTCACACCGGGTCTTTCTGCCAGGCAGCGCTCAAAACTCTCCATCATTGCTGAAATCCGGGCCCTTTGATCGGTCGAGCCCTTGCCTGAGTAGATACTGATAGCTCCCGGAGCGGCACTGGGGCGGATTGCCGAGAAGATTGGAATTCCGAGCCTGTCCAGGTTTGTGATATCTGCAATACGGGTGACACCTATCTTTTTTATCTGGGCTTTGGTGTTTTCAAGGGTAGTGGCTTCATCATACACACGCTGTGTGCCTTCGATGTATGAGAGAGACCTGTCAATTTTTATCTCGGGCATAGTTAGAAACCTTCTCATTTTGTGTTATATATTTTGTGTTTTTTCGGGAATTTACGGACTTTTTACAGGGGCTTTTACAGTTTTCCTGTACAGGATTTTTTTGACAAATGAATATGAATAGAATACAATTAGAATACAAACAGAATACAAACAGAATAACGCTATATATTGAAGGGATCTATAAGTATGTAAGAGGGTTTATAAGGGGTTTTTGTCCGATGGATCTCAAAAAATTGTTTCTTGAAGAAAACGTAGGGGGATTTGATCTGATTCTCCGAACCTTGCTTGGAGTACTTGGAATTACTGCTCTGGCAATGAATCTTGTTAAAAGTTCTCCTTTGAAATGGATCATTGCCTTGATAGCTTTCACGGGCCTTTTCACTTCGATAATAAGGCACTGCACTCCCTATGTTATTTTAGGGATCAACACGGCGAAAAAATAAGAATTCCTGTTTTTCTTTGACAATTGGTCTAGGTTATCATAAATGATCAAAATGTGATCAAATATCTTCAAAAGATGTTATCAAACATCTCGTTGGGTGTAACCCTACACCCTCCCCTCCGTCTGCAAATGCTTTTGGAGTTGCTTTCCTGATTATATTCAGAGCTCCGTTGACGTCGGCGTTGATGATTATCCCAGTTGCAGATTTGAATAAACCCCGTTTGATTCGTCTGCCGACATATTCAGCTCTGTGTTCTACAGGTTCGTTATCAAGGAAACTACATTTTGATGTATGGCTCTCTTCTTGAAGAATAACTTCTATGTTGACTTCCTGAGCTTTGTACTGGATCATCTCAATTAACCTGGCCAGGGGAAGCTGAACGAACTTCTGGTTGTTTTTTCGTCCCATGTTAACTTCTTGCTTCCAGTTTTCGTTTTTGCCAATTATGATTGATTTGACATTGTTTTTGATAGCGTAATTAACGATTCTACGGCTAAGTTTGTGGAAATAATCCTTTATCATGTTATTTCGTTTGAAGTCGAGTTTTGCTAATTTGCTACCCCATTTAATTTTAGCCAGATCGTATACATGTTGAAGTATGGCTTTTTTCATGTTATAGAACTGATTAATGTTGTTTGCAGTATTACCCTTAACAACAATTGGTTTTGCACCAAAGTTGTTTGCGATAGTTGCAATATTGCGAACGCCAGGATCAATTCCTAAAACCCGACTGGAGTTAATTTCATTATCAGAAACTGTTTTGTCGTACACGATTTCACACGTATACTTATTTGCGTTTGGGATTACCCGTACTTCTCTGAGATCTACAGCAACCAGTCTGGTTTTCAATTCCAGGTTTACCGCTTTTGGGAATTTGAGTAATCCATCTACGATTTTACACTGCTGGTTTGTGAATACCAGGATATGTTCTCCATCTTTGTGTTTGTATTTGGGTGGTTTAGGTCGACCCATAAACAATTCTGGGGACTTTGCGTATACTTTTAATGCTTTGAAGAACGATTTCCAGCTTTTATCCAGTAGTTTAAGTACCTGTTGAGCTGTTTGTGCTGGCAATGCCCTGTACTGCTCTGTATTTTTTAGCATTGAGTAAAGCTGTTTATACCAGATACCTTCACCCTTTTCACCAGTTTCCTGGTATAGCTTATCATTTTCAAAGAATCTTTGTCGTATTATGTAGTTTGCACTATTAAACAGGTTTTTGGATGCGTGAGCTAGAGCTGAGATTGTTTCGGATTTAAATTGTATTTGTTCAGTTCTAGTCACAAGTGCCATGTTATTCCACTTCTATTTCTAATGATTTGTTGTTTTTTCGTTTGCTGTAGTGTTTAATGCTGTAGCAATGCAGTAAGGAAATTATCTCTTCAAAAATTTCTTCTGAATCAAGTTTCTTGTTTCCTGCTTCTGAAACCACTATTATTTTTGTCCCGAATTTTGCAAACAAGTTTGAAAATAATTCAAATCCAATTCTGCTTAAACGGTCTTTGTATGCAACTATTACAGTTTCAACCCTGAAAGCAAGTATTTCATCAAGCATCTCAAAGAATTCTTTCCTTTTCTCAAATGAAATGCCCGAAGCAATATCTTTATACACTGCATCTATTTTTATTCCAGAATTGAAAGACCAGCTTTTAAGGAATTCAACCTGGTTGTTTAGATCAATTTTCTGCTTTGCAGTTGAAACCCTGCAATAAATTACATGTTTGCGTTCCACATCTTTGTTAAGAAATGCGTAAACGGATTCATCGTCATAATTGTATTTCCCACTCGGAAGTTTAAGTCTTTTTATGTAACCGTTGTTAGCATATCTGTATAATGTAGGTCTTGAGATGTGCAAGACTCTTAAGACGTCTCCAGCTTTCACAATATATGATTGGTATTGATTTTATTTGTACTTCTCTATTTGATAATATCATATGATTACTTTAGTTTCTATTGTTACTGATTTTCATACCCATATTTTTGACCTGTTCCTTTTTTTCGGTTTTTTGATGCCTTTTAGATGTCAATAAAAATTAGTTCACCTTAGCTTTTTTTGTTTGATATGTATTTATTGATCTTTTTTTGTGTTCACTCAATACAGTAATTGGCCATATTTTCTGTATACATGATATAGAACAACTGAGTTAAGAAAAGCATAGATAGAGGGGAAGTGAAAAAATATAAGATTCGAAGGAAAATTATTTTATCCTTCGTTAGATTGTACAATTTTGATGCTTTTATTTTCTCTTTTTATCCATTCTGAAAATGTAAGAGAGTATAAAATGGTGATTATGAAAACCGGAATGGAAACACAAATTGCAAACTGTATGAAATAACCACAGAAGAATATAAGAGAAAGCAAAATTAGCAAAAATGAACTTATATAATAATGGTCCTGTTGTTGAACTACTAAATATAATTTTTTATTATGTATTTTAAGTTCGTCTTCCTCTCTAAATTGAATCGAGCTCTCAAGTTGTTTAAACTTGCGTTCCTTTGGTAACACCAGCTGTGAAAATGGAATAATAAGTGCTATGCTTATGAAGAGCAAACACGCAAGAAGAGAATAAGTTGAAATGATTGGTACGTTGTCGAATGCGTGTATATTGAGGTTACTGTATAAGTTAGATAATGTTAAAATATATATTCCAAATATTACAAATGTAAATTTTATTAGTGAAAAAAATCTATCTAGATTTTTATTATATGTTCCAAATAGTTCGCACTCAATTTCTTTTTGTTGACCAAACATGTTGCTTCCCTTAAGATAAATGACCGGAACATATTTAAATATTTTTAATAGAAGCGCATTATATGAAGAAGCGTAAAAACCCAAGTCTTCAGCTTTGTGGAATATAATCGTTAATTTCCTCACGTTCTTATATTACTGATTCTGCAAACTTATTCCTATTTTGGAGTCTATTACCCTGTGCTGAAATCCCATGCTGAAATCCTAAAGCGATAACCAGGCACAGGATATAGGTATTTTGCTGTCACCACAATGCACTTCTCGCAAGTTGGTTAACAGGGCAAACTTCACTATCATACTCATTCTCTAAGGGCTAGAGACTGTGCCAGCGAAAACTGGAATCCGAAAGGAAGCTCAAGTACATATTTTCACCGGACACGGGGTAGAGCCTGTTTTACTTGAGGATAATAGTCTGAAGGATGAAACAGGAAGTCTCTGAGTCTTTAGTTCAGGGGGAGTTCACAATTCTGCTCCACAACGCTTGCAGAATTTAGCGTCGCTGTCATGCCCTTCAAAACTGCAATTTTGACATACCCTTCCTTTAAAGGATCTGCTTGCAAAGGTTAGCTCGGATGTGACAATACCGGTTGGGACCGCTATAATGCTGTAACCTATTAGCATGATAACTGATGCCAGTGCCTGTCCGAGATTTGTCTCAGGGACTATGTCCCCGTATCCTACGGTTGTAATTGTTATAATTGCCCAGTAGATGCTGCGGGGTATGCTGGTAAACCCGCTTTCTGCCCCTTCAATAACGTACATCAGGGAGCCCAATATCACTACCAGATTCAAAACCGTAAATTGGAACAGGATTATTTTTCGCTGGCTTGCACGTAAAGCTCTTATCAATAAATCAGCTTCACCAAGATACTGAACAAATTTGAGTACCCTGAAAACCCTGAGTAACCGCAAACCCCGGATCACCAGCAGATACTGGCTGCCTGGCAACATCAGGCTAATATATGTCGGAAGAATTGCCATCAAATCTATGATACCAAAAAAACTTGTGGCGTACCGGGTGGGCCGACCAACACAGGTCAAGCGCAAAAGATACTCTGCCGTGAATAGTATTGTGAAAATCCATTCCAGAGAATGTAATAAACCACCATACAAAGCCGCGATATTACTTACACTATCGAGCATAACCACAATAATGCTCAGCAGGATGGTAAGAATCAGAACTTCATCATACATTTTTCCAGCGGGGGTGTCTGCCTCAAATATTATTGTATATAATGTATTTCGCCAATTATTACCAGGTGGCCTATTTCGCGGGTTATTTTTCACAGAATCAGCCATTGTTGACATCCACGCAGCAAAAGTTTGATACGTAATCTAAGTTTTCGAAGATGTGGGTATAATGCAACATCTTATAAAGCAGTTACTTCTGCCTATGTTTTGCAAGGTAATAAGTATTTTCTTGCAGTGGCTTAATGTTATAATCATCCAGATTTGTTATTTTAAATTATCTCAGCCATATGGCCCTGAATCCTGAATCGAAAATTAGCTATTCTAAAGTCGGAGGAGTATAACTTAGCGTTTTTGATGTTTGATATGTATTTCTTAATCTTTTTTTCTGTTTTTAAAGTGAACCGAATTTCTGCTGTTTTTATTTTTACTTCGAATCCACCACTAAATAATATATGCAATTATGCAATTTTTTAGATTGTACTCCCCCATTTTCACAATTAAACTCATCGACTAAACCCCAAAATAATTATGCATTACCTGGGTTATTTCGTAACGAGTTCTTAAGGCTCAACATGCAGCCAGAACAAGTGATGTCTGCAGTGTCCTTAGGAAAAATTATACACCATTATTGTTGATCTTCTCTGCTGTTTTATACGCATCATAAATACCATATGCCCAGAACACAGGAAATGTTACCAATCCAATAACAATAAAAACGCACATGAAATTCTTCGAATAACATGCCCAAACAATGAAAGTCCTTTTCACTTACCTTTTTTTGATATTAACTCCATCATTACCTTGGGACAGGAAGGTTGTTTTTTATTTGGCTCTTCGA
>NZ_JAQUVZ010000049.1 GCF_028693135.1 Methanosarcina sp. | reverse complement strand
AATGCCCAGGCCAGATTTTGCTTGATCTTATTAATGGTAAGCCGGCTCAGTTTAAGCGCTGCGACCACATCTCTCAGGTCATTTTTTATAAGCACTATTTTTGCAGATTCCATTGCTACATCCGTACCTGCACCCATAGCGATTCCCACATCAGACTGAATAAGAGCAGGGGCATCATTAATGCCGTCGCCTACCATGCCAACGAGTTTGCCTTCCTTCTGGAGCTTTTTGATTTCGTTTGCTTTGTCTTCGGGCAGCACTTCAGCAAGCACTCTCGAGATCCCCACCTCTGCTGCAATTGCCCCGGCTGTAATTGCATTGTCTCCGGTTATCATAACTACTTCGATGCCCATTTTTATCAGGGCCTCAATTGCCTCTTTAGAGTTCTCCTTTAGAGTATCGGCAACAGCAACAAGGCCTATGATTTCACTCCCAAGAGCTACAAGCATTGCAGTTTTCCCGTTTTCCTCAAATTCGCGCATTTTAACTTCCAGCCCCTCAAAAGAAATCCTGTTTTCTTCCATGAGTTTGCGCGTACCGAGCAGAATTTTCTTTTCTTCAATGTATGCCTCAATGCCTTTTCCGGGAATGGAACGGAAATTTTTTGCCTCTGCAAGGCTGATTTTCCTTTCATCCGCACCCCTTACAATGGCTTCTCCCAATGGATGTTCAGATCCTTTTTCAGCCGTTGCCGCAATAAAAAGCACTTCGCGTTCCTCACGGCCAGAGACTGCAAACACATCTGTAAGTTTCGGAGTCCCTTCAGTCAAGGTCCCCGTTTTGTCAAACACGATAGTATCAAGTTTATGCGCCCTTTCAAGGGCTTCTCCGCCTTTGATCAGAATTCCGTTTTCAGCCCCTTTGCCGGTCCCGACCATAATGGCTGCAGGAGTTGCAAGCCCAACTGCACACGGACATGAGATTACAAGGACGGTGATAGCTATAAGCAGGGAAAAAAGGAAGGGGCTTATCCCTACAAGAGCCACTGATTCCCCAACTCCGTAACGCCAGTAGCCGATGAAAAACCAGAAGAGGAAAGCCAGAAGAGCAACTATATGTACGGCTACAATGAAGTTGCCAGCAAAAACATCTGCGACCCTCTGGATGGGAGCCTTGTTTGTCTGGGCTGATTCTACAAGCCTGATTATCTGGGCAAGGGCAGTATCAGCTCCGACCTTTGTAGCTCTGAACCTGAAAGAACCCGTCTTGTTAAGGGTAGCCCCGATAACCGTGTCCCCTGCACCTTTTTCAACAGGGATGCTCTCGCCGGTAATCATGGATTCGTCTATTGCAGAGCTGCCTTCAACCACAACCCCGTCAACAGGTATCTTTTCACCCGGACGGACCACAACAATGTCTCCAACAACTACCTCTTCTACAGGGACCTCTTTTTCCACGCCGTCTACAAGGATCCTTGAGGTTTTAGCCCTCAACCCCATCAATTTCCGGATGGCTTCCGAAGTTTTGCCCCGAGCTCTTGCTTCGAGGTACCTGCCAAAAACAATGAAAATTATCAAAAAAGCTACAGTGTCATAGTAGAGGACATCGTATCCCGGACCCAGGTCAAGGAAAGTTGCTGCTACACTTATAAGATAAGCTGATCCGGTTCCTGCAGCAATCAGTAGGTTCATATCGGTTACACCGTGCTTGAAGCCTTTGAAAGTCCCTACAAAAAACTGCCTCCCCGGAAAGAGAAGGACAAGAGTAGACATTATGAAAAGTACAATGTGATTAGTAAAGATTGAGGGCACAAACGATAAGAAAGGAAACATCATGCTCATGTTTCCGAGGGATATGGGAATGCCCAGCAAAAGGGCAATAATAAGGTTATTTCTCTGCTTGCGGATCTCAGAGTCCCTTGACATCTGTTCTCTATCTTCATACTCAACAGTTTCAACAGGGACCGAGGCCCCATACCCGATACCCTGAACTGCAGCAATAATTTCTCTGACAGAAATGAGGGAGGAGTTAAATTCCACAACGGCTTTTTCAAGCGGAAAATTTACGGAAACCGAGATTACACCATCGGTTTTATTGAGGATCTTCTCAATATTTGCAGCACAGGATGCGCAGCTCATGCCCTGAAGGTTCAGGGTTACTTTATCTTTCTCGACTTTATACCCTATGGATTCAATAGCCTCTCCAATTTCCTGAGGAGAGGTCAGGGAAGGCTCAAAGCTAACCTTTGCCTTCCCAAGTTCCAGATTAACGGCTACGGAGGCCACACCCTCCTTTTTCTTCAAGATCTTCTCGATATTCAGGGCACATGCCGAGCAGGTCATCCCGGAAACTCCGAGGGTGATTTCTTTGGGGCCTGCTTTTTGCCCGGAAAGCCGGGTTACTTCTTTTTCCGCCAGTTTGCACGTTTCATCAAGGGTGCAGGAAACTCCCGCTGCCTCCTCACTCTCAACAGTTCCCGAAACCTTTGATTCAGCTTCTCCCCCAGCAACTTCCGAAGCTTCTGCTATCTTTCCGGGGCTTTCGGAAGTTTCTTCCTGAACCTCCACTTCAGCCTCTCCTTCCTTTTCGGTTGAGTAGCCGGCCTTCAGGATAGCCCCCCTTATATCGTCAAGGCTTAACTTTTCAGGATCAAAAATAACAGTTGCACTTTCAGCTTCAAGATTGACATCTACAGACTCCACGCCCTCAAGAGAAGAAATAGCATCCGCTACGCTTTTCTGGCAATGACCACAGGTCATGCCATAAACTTCTATCGTACTTTCCATCGGATATGTCGCCTATCCAGATTTTTCAGACTACCTGACCACTTAAAAAGCGTTTAAAGACTCTCTTATATTTTTATAACCCGCTTCGAGCAGAGTCATCCTTATGACATGTGCATCGGTTATCCGGCTGTCATAGGTCACATTTACCGTCCTTTCAGGTACGTTTACGTTTACATTAGAAACCCCATTAATAGAGGTAATGAGCATTGTAACTGTGTCTTTACAGTACCTGCAAATCATATCATCTACTACAAGTGTTGTCTCCCTGATGTCTTCACCCCCAGATCATCAGCTGCTTTTAAACAGGTGCTCCACCCATATTAAAAATCTGTACCTTTTACTATATAATTAATTCCTCGAAACGAATAAATTAAGTATCCTGAAACCCCCAATAAATTAAGAATTCTGAAAATCATTAAACACATTATTCCAATTCAGACAGGCTCATACCCGGTTTCCTTCACCACAGCCTTTATTTTCTCCACATCTGTCTTTCCTTCATCGAATTCGACAACAGCCTGTTTGTTCTCGAGGCTCACATCTACTTTCTTTACGCCTTCCAAACCTTCAATTGCCTTTTTAACCCTCATAACGCAGTGTCCGCAGGACATGCCTTCAACTTTTATGGTTTCTTGAGTTATGATTTCTACCTCCGTCTAATTTTTACTGAACGAGTTAACATAATAATTTTATGGAATACTGCATGATTGCACAGATATATGTCCGGTCTGCTGCAAATTCTTTGCTGTCCGCAGAACCGGATCGGCAGGGAAAAGTAGTACCTGTACTTGTAAATTAGAGTCTGCGTAAGCGAATGAAATGAAAGTCGGGAAAAGAAATACCGATTTTCAAAGGGGCTCGTACCCTGCTTCCCGGACAGCAGCCTTAATTGTTTCCAGGTCTGTCACGGACTCTTCAAAGTTCACAACTGCTTCTTTTTTCTCCAGGTTTACATCCACTTCTACTACGCCCTCCACGGAAGCAATAGCTCTCCCCACTCTTACTACGCAGTGATTGCATGCCATTCCTTCGATTTTTAAGGTTTCCTCTACCAGAAACTAACCCCCCATTGGTGAATCCTGAATTTTTAATTTTTACATTTATTTTACTTATTTTTATTACATTATTTTATATTTTCATTTATTAGAACTTTTTTACCAATTAAGGGCCGTCTCAATTTCCTCGAATTACAGAAAGAAGAGCTATCAGGATCGCACCTCCAAACCCAACCAATCCAACCCACGAGAAAGCATCTCCATATAACAGGATATAAGTCGAGACAACAAGCAGGACAGCAAGGAAAAATTCCTTTGAAAAAATACTTCTCTTGTTTTCTTTTTGCTTTCCTTCAAGGAACCTGTCCCCCATGTATTCCATTTTTTCGGCAACCTCCCTGATAGCAGCTCTTAACTCAGCTTTTTCATCCGGGGGCTCTGCGGAAAATTCAATATGAAGGGCAGCTCCCTTTGGAGTGTTGAGTTTCTTGTAGGCATCCATAAGGACCGGAATTGCAATGGTTTTAATATTGTACCGCGGGTCAAGTTCAAGGCAGACTCCTTCGATAAGCAGGATCGCCCTCTGCAGGGTTGAAAATTCCCCGGGAAGCCGGATATCATACTTAAGGCCCAGTTTTGCGTAGTTGTCACTCTGCCTGCCTTCAAGCCCGTAATTCTGGTTTGCAATAAGATCGTCCATGTCTTTCCTGAGCCTACGGACATCCACGTCTCTTGCATCCGCACCCCCGATTTTCAGGAAAGCCTGGGTTGCCCCTTCCACGTCCCTGTTATTGATAGAGTAGTAAAACTCAAGCATGTTCTTTTGAAGTTCATCATCGATACTGCCCACAGCCCCAAAATCAATGAAGGCAACAGTATCGTTCTCCTCGACCAGCATATTTCCCCCGTGGGGGTCTGCATGGTAAAAACCGTCGATATAGACCTGTTTCAGGTAGCTCTTGGTAATAGTGCGCGTATATTCCGATTTCTTGCTCTGGGGCACAGGCAAATCAATGATGTCCTTGACCTGGGTACCCTGAATAAATTCCATTGTAAGGATATTGGCAGAACAGTAATCCGGATAAATTTTAGGTACAGCAACATTTTTCACATTCTTAAAATTATCATCAAAACGCCGCATGTTAACGGCTTCGATTCTGAGGTCAACTTCCCGGGTAAGCATCTCCCGGATCTCCAGCAAAAAAGCATCAATATCGAATTTCTTTCCTACCCTGAGTACTTTTTTCATTACAGGCTTGAAATCGTCCAGGATAGAAAGGTCGACATTAATAGTATCAATGAGATTCGGGCGCAGAATCTTTACAGCCACGGGCTTGCTATCAAGTACCCCTTTATAGACCTGAGCAATGGACCCGCAGGCAATTGGTTCAGGGTCAAAGCTGTCAAAAATCTCAATAAAGGCTTTTGCTCTTCTTCCTCTTTCCGCCTTCAGTTCTTCTTCACTTTTTTTCCGGTTCCGGTCTTCGCGAGTCTGGTACTCACATACGCAAGCAAGGTCAAGAGATTCAGCCATTTCCTCAAAAGGCACAGGCTTAACCTTGTCCTGTAAATTCGACATCTCAATAACATAAGGCTGGGGCACGAGGTCAGGCCTCTTGCTCATGGTCTGCCCCATTTTGATAAAAGTAGGTCCGAGCTCTTCGAAAGCCTGCCTGAGTTTTACCGCCGTCTGCCTGTTCTCAACATCAAAATCACAGGTACAATCAGGATTTGAAATATAATTGGTATGTAGATCCCGGTAGAGTTCCGGAATAAGGTTGTACTCTAAAAGGACCCTTGTAACTTCCAGATAACGCTTTGTTTTCCCCAGCATTAAAGGTAATAGAAACCTGTTAATTTATATAGCTATTTTAGTCTTTTTTGGATTTCGTGATACTCCTATCTTACGGAGCCGAAACTTGCTGAATTTAAGACTATGGCTTTGCCCTGATCTTCCTGAAAACATCTTTAAATGCCAGTTTTTCTGCCTCCAGTACGATGAAGCCGGCGTCTTCTATATTCTTCAGGGTATGCCTGGTCGTATGGTCTCCGAGCAGAAAAAGTAGAACCGGATTGATTAAGTCCTCAAACAGGGCAATAAAAGAGTTACTGCTGTGCATGTGCTCAAGGGCTATCAACTCCCCTGCTGGTTTCAGGATGCGCCTCATTTCCTTAAGAGCTTGCACAGGATCAGGGATCGTGCAGAGGACAAAAGTAGTGACCACATAATCGAAGCTCTTGTCAGGAAATTCCAGGTGCTCGGCGTCCATAAGGAGAAAGGTAATATTTTGCATGCCTTCGGCTTTCTCACGGGCTTTTTCAAGCATCCCTTCACTGTTGTCGATTCCTGTCACCTGAACATCCACCGGGTAGTATTTCAGGTTCCTTCCTGTCCCCACCCCGACTTCCAGAACTTTGCCGCTCAGGCCTGAAAGTGCCTCTTTTCTCCACCTCCGGAAAAAGAGAAGTTCCAGAGGCAAATCTATCAGCTCATAGACGGTTGAGATTCGATTATACTTTGAGGCTGCGGACATTATAATCAAGTACCAGAATTCCGGGGTTTAATCTCAAAAAAATATGTGAACCACTGAAAGCATGGAAAACAAGGAATAAAATCGGAGAAAATTATTCCGAATTCAAATCTCCGTGAAAAAAACTCTTTACGGTTTCGACCTGATCTTCCTGAAAACATCTTTCAGAAGCAGGTTTTTAACGTCCTTGATTGTGAACCCGGCTTTTCCAACATTCTCCACGGTCTTCCGGTTAACATGGATTCCTGTCATTGAGACTATTATCGGATTGATGAGGTCTTCATACCAGGCAATAAAACGGTTGCTGCTGCGCATGTGTTCGAGATTGATCATCTCCCCTGACGGTTTAAGGACCCGTCTCATTTCCTTAAGGGCTTTTACGGGGTCCGGGATTGAGCAGAGGACAAAGGTCGTGACCACATAATCGAAACTGCTATCCGGAAATTTCAGGTTTTCAGCATCCATCAGGAGCAGGGTCACGTTGTTCATGCCTTCGGCTTTTTTCCGGGCTTTTTCAAGCATCCCTCCACTGTTATCGATTCCTATTACCAAACAGTCCGGAGGGTAGTATTTCAGTTTCTTTCCGGTCCCAACCCCTACTTCCAGAACCCTGCCTTTGAGACCTGAAAGCACTTCCTTTCTCCACCTGCTGTAAAAGAGAAATTCCATGGGCCACTCCATCAAATCGTAGATAGATGAGAGCCTGTCGTACTTATCAGCTACTGACTTTTCACCTGCAGGCATTTCTGCCATGGATACCACCTACGTTTATGCTTTCTTGAGGATTAGATTTTTTGGATATGTAGGAAGCTTATACATCGGTATGCAGGAAGCTTATACATCAGGATAAGTATCCTCAGTTAGGGATGCATAATGGAATTATTTCCGGATATCCCTTCTCTTCAGGCACGCTACTGCTAATAATCCGACAACCACAGGAATAACTTCAAATCCCGGAGACTCCTGTTCCCCGGTTGTGTTGTCTCCAGTTGTGTTGTCTGGTACTTCAGTCGGCTGTTCCGAAGTTGCATTGCTTACTGGCACTTCAGTAGATGGTTGTTCCGGAGTTTCGTTGACTGATGGCTCAGTTACGTTTACGGTTGTTTCAGGTATAATTTCTGATGTGTTTTGTGGATGATCATCAGGTTTTCCAGGAAAATTCAAAGCACTAATCTCAGCCAGATTCGTAAATCCGTCCTTATCCGAATCAAGATTTTCGATTGATGCAAAATTTCTTCCACTTCCTAAATATGCTCTACCATAAGGATTTACGGCTCCCCCATTATGACAGGTAGTGCATGAATCAAGCCTTGTGCCTGCAGTTTCATAGTGCTGATTGAAAGAAGTCAAATAATTGGATTTAGCTGATGCCGTGGATGCCCCCATCAAAGCTACCACTGCTACCAACAATATAATAATTAGTTTATAGTTCATATTCTCACCACTCCTTTCCAGATTATTATCCTTATCAATGAGTTATCCACCAGGTATTTAAGCACTCTCAATGTGGAGCCAAGTAGAAATTTACTTCAAGTTTTTTCGCCTCATATAACGTTATCTAGAGACATAGTTTAGGAAGAAGAAAAAATAGCGAAGTACTGATTCGGACATTTTTCAATAGCAAAAATCTACATTATTCACTTACCTTACAGGAAACTTCCTGAAAACCGATTCATATTTAAGTATTTGGAAATAATACCACGCTGCGGATTTTATACGTTTTGTATGCCTGCAAATTAAAAATGTGATAGATACTCCATACAAGCTCACAATATCATTTATCCCACAGAACCCTTTATTACAGAAAGACTTTCACAATATAGATTTACTTCAGAATGTTCCATAGAATCATTATTACATAAGGAATCTCACAATATAGATTCACTTCATAATTATACAGAGGAAAACCGATGAGCAATATTTTACGCAGAGGCAGGCTTGAAGCTGCCCAGGACGAGGAGATTTTACGTTACACCTCCTCTATGGAGGCTGACAGGTGGATTTTTAATGCGGATATAGCAGTGGACCTCGCCCATACGGTAATGCTGAGAGAACAGGGGATTATAAAGGAGGAAGACTGCAGCAAAATCCTTAGCGGGCTTTTGAAGATAAGGGAAGAAGGGATGGAAAAGCTCGACTTCAGCTACGAGGATATACACATCTCTCTTGAGTCCAGGCTCATCGATATGGTAGGAGAGGACGTAGGAGGCAGGATGCATTCCGGGCGCTCGAGAAACGATGAGGTTGCAACCTGCATCCGGCTGACCCTGAGAGAAGAACTTACCGGACTGCTCGAAGAGCTCTTTGTCCTCAGAAAAACTCTTGTCACCCTTGCAGGAAAACACACTGAAACCCTCATGCCTGGCTTTACTCACCTTCAGCATGCCCAGCCGACCACCCTTGCCCATCACCTCTGTGCCCACGAATCAGCTCTAGGCAGGGACTTTGACCGGGTTTTGGACGCCTTTTCCAGGGTTAACCTCTGCCCACTCGGGGCTGCTGCATTTGCTTCTACGGGCTTTGACCTGAACAGGAAACGGACTCAGGAACTCCTGGGCTTTGATGGACTGCTGGAAAACTCAATGGATGCGGTTAGCAGCAGGGATTTTCTTATTGAGTGCGCCTCGGTGTTTTCAAACCTCATGATAAACCTGAGCAGGATGTCGGAAGAACTTGTAATCTGGTCTTCTTCCGAGTTCAATTTTATCGAACTGGATGACACATACGCCTCCACTTCTTCGATTATGCCCCAGAAAAAAAACCCGGATACTGCAGAATTAATGCGCGGGAAAACCGGAGTGACTGTGGGAGCGCTTATATCCCTGCTTACAATCTGCAAAGGCCTGCCTCTGAGTTATAACCGCGACCTGCAGGAAGCAACCCCCAATATCTGGCGTTCGGTAGAAACTACCAGGGCATCGGTCAGGGTAATGGAAGGAATGGTAAGAACCATGAAAATCCATACGGATGTGCTTGCAGCCCAGTCTACTACCGGTTTTACAACGGCTACCGAACTTGCAGATACCTTTGTAAGAGAAACCGGAATTCCTTTCAGAACTGCCCACCAGATTGTCGGGATACTTGCAAAGGAAATGGAAAAACCCACTATGGAAAAAATCGACTCCGTGGCTGAAGTTGTGCTTGGGGAGTCGCTTTCAAGCAGGGGATTGACAGAAAATATGGTAACGGAAGCTCTTAACCCTGTCTCCAACATAAAAAGAAGAAAGGTTGCGGGAGGGCCTGCTCCGGAAGAAATGCAGCATTATCTTGGAAAGCGGCAGACTGAACTTGAACTGAACGAACAGGAGATTGCAACTCTCAAAGATTCAATCGACTCGGCTTTTGAAACCTTGCTTGAAGTCGTCGATGAATACAGGAAAAACTGAGCAGCTAAAAGTAAAAAGCAAATTCAATAACACATTTAATTTGATAACACATTTAATTTCAATAACACATTTAACTTTAATATTATTTAGACCTCTTAGTATCATACAAATTATACAACACCTCAAAAACTCAGCAGAAAAGGGATCATTCATGGAATTCAAACAGGGCGATCGGGTAAGCATTGAAAGGAACGGTACTGTCTATGAAGGCAAAGTAATGCCTTCCATGGAAGGATATATCGCAATAAAAATGAACAGCGGGTATAACGCCGGTTTTTCCACTGATAAGGTAAAGGTAACTCTTCAGGAAAAGAAGGAAGAAACTGTAAACGGAAGCGGAACCGGCGTAAAAGAATGTAAACCAGACGGAGAAAAAATTCCCGAGCCGGGGAAAAAGCTCCCAAAAGTCGCAATCCTATCTACGGGCGGAACAATTGCCAGCAAGATCGACTATCGTACAGGAGCAGTCACATCCCAGTTTACTGCTGACGATATTCTCGCCGCAATCCCGGAACTGAAGGAAATTGCGGATTTTAAAGGAAGGGTAATCTCAAGTATCCTCTCCGAAAACATGGACTCCGACTCCTGGCAAAACCTTGCGAAAGCCGTTGTCGAAGAAATAGAAGCCGGAGCTGAAGGAGTAATCATCACTCATGGGACAGACACAATGATGTACTCTGCAGCAGCCCTGTCCTTTATGATCGAAACCCCCGTACCTATCGTTTTCGTGGGTTCCCAGAGAAGCGCAGACCGTCCGAGCAGCGACAACGCCATGAACGCTATCTGTGCAGCCCGTGTTGCGATAAGTGATATTGCTGAAATCGTGGTTGTTATGCACGGCACAACCTCTGATGATTTCTGTGAAATCCACCGTGGAACGAAAGTCAGGAAGATGCACACCTCCCGCAGGGACGCTTTCAAATCCGTAAGCTCCCTTCCGGTAGGGACTGTAGACTACATTACAGGAGAAATAAAGACTTTTATTGACTATACCAGACGTGGAGAAAAGTCCCTCAAATTCAAGCCGGGAATGGAACCGAAGTGTGCCATTGTGAAGTTCACTCCAGGGGCAGATCCTACAGTCCTTGATTATTATATAAGTAACGGCTACAGAGGGCTTGTTATTGAGGGCACAGGTCTGGGTCACGTTTCCACAAAATGGATTCCCCTGCTCCAGAAGGCTGTGGACGCAAAAATGCCTGTAATAGTTACATCCCAGTGCCTTAACGGCAGAATCTGCGACCGCGTTTATGACACGGGCCGTGATATGCTGAAAGCTGGTGCAATCGAAGGAGAAGACACTCTTCCCGAGACGGCCCTTGTCAAGCTTATGTGGGTATGTGGCCAGACAGATGACTTTGAAAAAGCTGTTGGTATGCTCAGGGAAGACCTCAGCGGGGAAATTACTGAGTGCACACTGAAGTAAAAAAATAAAAATAAACAGAATAATAAAAAATCCCGAGAAACAATTCTGAAGACTGAAAAGTCTTATTTGGGAATTCCGAAGAGAGGAAAAAGAGCCCCTTAAGGGGTTCACCTGCAATCTCCTCTTCCCCGGAGTCTTTTCTTACACCTGTATCCAGCCCCGCAGCAGGCTTCAAAAACTGGCAATTCTGCACAGTCAGCACTTTTTTTATTCTGCCACCTCTGGGGCATTATTTATGGCTGGAGGGAGACCACCATATAAGAGTGTGGTATGAAATTACATTACTTTACATTACACCTTATAATTACACCTTATGATTACACCTTATGATTACACCTTATAATTACTCCGATCTTGAATTTCCTTGGACAATATACTTAAATAACAAAAAGCTCTTATGTACTATGTTAACAAGTGTCATGTTAACCAGTGGCGGAAGATAATATTTGAAGGTGTAGTAGATGTTAGGAATCGATGATCCACAAATCTGGCTTGCATATGTTTTTTGTGTATTAAGTGCTCTCGGATGTATGGTTTACGGAGCATTGAACTGGAAAGGCGAGGACGAAGAGCAGACAGTAAAAAGCAACACTCCAAAAGCAACGGTTCAGGACCAGTAAGGACCAGTAAGCTGTACCGGAAACCAAAACTCAAAGTGTCTTTTCAATCAGACTTTTTTAACAACACCTGCGAAAAAACAGCAGCTTGAATTCTTCAGGAATGATTTTTATGGCAGTCAATACTTCAACTCTTATCCTGTTTGTTGTCGTTTATCTTGCGTGCACGTTCTACGTTGCCCGCCTGGGGTATAAGAAGAATTCCCAGACCGATGGGTATATGCTCGCCGGCCGGCAGGTGCACCCGGCAATTATGGCTCTCTCCTACGGAGCTGCATTCATCAGCACTTCCGCAATAATAGGGTTTGGAGGAGTAGCCGCTTCACTGGGAATGGGGCTTCTATGGCTAGTATTTATGAACATCTTTTTCGGCATCTTCATCGCCTTCGTGGTCTTTGGCCCTCCAACCCGGCGCATGGGGCTGAACCTGGGGTCCATAACTTACCCTGAGTTTATAGGAAAACGCTTCCAGTCCAGGTTCATCCAGGGCTTTTCCGGGCTTCTAATAGCAGTTTTTATGCCTCTTTACGCTGCAAGCGTGCTCATCGGAGCCGGAAGGTTCCTTGAAACCACTCTTGGAATCGACTACAACCTCGCTCTCCTGATCTTTACTATAATCATCGCTTCATATGTGATTAAAGGTGGCCTCTTATCAGTGATGTACGTGGATGCCATGCAGGGAACCCTCATGTTACTGGGAATGGCTTTTCTGCTGGTGTTCACCTACAGCAAATTGGGAGGAGTTGTAGGAGCCCACCAGGCTCTTACTGACATGGCAAGCCTTGTCCCTCAGGCCCTTGTTGACCAGGGGCACCGGGGCTGGACTGCAATGCCGGCTTTCAATTCTCCGATCTGGTGGACAATGATTTCCACAATCACCCTGGGAGTTGGGATAGGGGTGCTTGCCCAGCCACAGCTCGCAGTCAGGTTCATGACGGTAAAAGACGACCGCTCCCTGAAAAGAGCAGTCCTTGTTGGAGGACCTTTTATCCTGATGATGGCAGGAGTCGCTTACGTCGTGGGAGCTCTTTCCAACGTCTACTTTTACAGGACTACAGGCATGATTTCCCTTCAGGTTGCAGGCGGAAACACTGATCTTATAATGCCCCAATTCCTGAACCAGGCCATGCCTGAGACCTTTGTAGCACTCTTCATGCTCAGCCTGCTTGCAGCTGCAATGTCTACTGCAGCTGCCCAGTTCCACACAATGGGCACATCCATAGGGCACGACTTCTACCAGCAGGGCCTTATGAACGGCAAGTCCAGGGGAACAGCCGTCCACGCTACGAAGTTAGGAATTGCCTTTACCATCCTGGTCTCGGTCGCTCTGGCTTACATCCTCCCGGTAAGCATCATCGCGAGGGCTACTGCTATGTTTATGGGCCTGTGCACATCCGCGTTCCTGCCCCTCTACATGGGAGCACTGTTCTGGAAGCGCACAACAAGAGCCGGAGCAACTGCAAGTCTTGTTGTAGGGTCATTAAGCAGCCTCTTCTGGTTGGTCTTTGTACACGCAAAAGAAGCAGTGCCTCTCAAGATCTGCCTGGCAATCTTCGGGAAGGAAACTTTACTTTCCGGTACCTGGCCCCTTGTGGACCCGATTCTGGTTGCAACCCCGCTCTCTTTCCTTACCCTGATTGTGGTAAGCCTTATGACAGTCCCACCTTCAGCCGAATTCCTGAAAAGGGCTTACAGACTCAGGTTTGAAGACGAAGAAGAGGAACTGTCGGAGCCAGCATCACACAAGGCAGTTGAATCAACAGGCGTTTAAACCTGTTCCTTTTTTTAAAAGTCAGGCGCACTTTTTATGCGCCACTTCTTTTTCAATTTCCTCTCATACTGCGATTCCGAAGTATGTTCACAAAACTTGTCTTTTGAATAGATCTATGGATTAATGAATTTCCCGCTAAACAATGGACTTATTTTGGAATTGAAGCAGTAGTTTTCGTTTTGTTAAACCAGATCCTTTTACAGAAAGTTCTGAATAATAGAGTTTCAACTGCATAAAAAAGGCTATTAATTTTCTACACACCTCAGTGTGACAAAATAGGTATTATTAAATCTTGATGTACTTTTACATTATTTATGGCATCACATAATCCAACAGATAAAGACATCAAAAAGAACACAGAAAAATGCAAGAAATTGTGTGAGCTTACAGATAAAGACATTGAAAGACTCCTAGAAAAACGCCTGAGTTTTACAGGAAAGGGTAACGATAGATATAGTCGATATTCAGCTTACGATTATTGTTATAACCACTTCAGAGATTTTCATGAAAATTTTCTTAAGCGCGAAAAACGTGAAATATTAACCCATGAGATGAATATCCTTTGTTTGCAATTAGGATTATTTTTAGGTACGTGGGGCATGTTTCGTAACAGTGATTTACAAAAATGCAGCTTTAGAATTTATGAACCTTTAATTAAAAAGATCTTTGAAGAGGAAGATCTCTGGAAAATTGATGTAAAGGACTATTGCGTCAAAAAGGACGAAATAAACTCAGAGACATGGAAGGCTATCTGCTGTTTTAAAAAAGAAATACAGATGTCACTTGGACAACATGGTGTCTTGGTAACGGATACTCTGGCTACAAAAATAATGATGGTAGTTTTTGGTTGTGTACCTGCTTATGATAGTTACTTCAGTTCAACGTTAGAACCAGTACCCAAGTTAGATCAAAAATCGTTAAAGTACATTTATAAATTCTATCATAAAAAAAAGGACTGTTTGGATAAGAAACAAAAGGAACTTAAAACCGTTAAAGTAGATGGTGGCTTAACAGATTGTACATACACGATAGCGAAAATAATAGACATTATTGGTTTTCGTGAGAAAGAAGAAACAGATATAAAAAATCAGAAAAATACAAAGGGCAAAGATAAAAGTATATGGGAAGAAAAGAAAGATCGAAAAAAAGAAAAAGAGAAAAAACTAAAGCAAAGGCTAGAAAAACTAGAACCAGAGCTAAAAAAAGATTGCTAAATTGGTAAAAGCATCAACATTCAAATTACATACATGATCTTCGATATATCCTTTTCCTTCGCGTGAGCAGAGTACAAAAATAACAATTTCAACATCAAGCAAGCAGATTATTTTTATAAGACTAGTTGGTGTCCCTGATTAATTGGCTGATCTATTCCAGAGCCTGGGAGAAGATCTTTCGTTTTTCTCTCTCCTCACCGCACGAAACTGGGTCCGGCCTGCCAGTTAGATAAAAAACAACTTACAATCCAGTATTTAATTCCGAGAGACAATAACATAAAAGAAATGCCCCCTGAAATGAGAGAATACTTTCTTTACTCCGGAAGCCACTTTAATTCACAGGTAAATATAAGCACTTCCGCCAGCTTGCCTAGAGGTCCTGCAAAAAAAGAAAGAAATACAGATTTGAAAGAGAAATAAGACCGAAATTTATGCTGCTTTGGCCTGTTGTGTTCTCTTTAGAAGCCTTCAATTTTCTTTTCTTACAGGCAGGGTCTGTCCCCCATGAGGCATCAGGTGAACCTTTGCATCAGGATTTTCTGACAGGATTGCAGACAGGGCTTCCTGCACACTTGCCATCGGAGTAAAGAATGCGGTTCTGACTTTATCTTCCGGAAGCTTCGAGACAAGATAAAGCTTGAACTTCTTTGCGGCTTTTGCAACGATTGCACTCTTGTGCCCTCCAAACTCGAAGCAGTGTTTGAAGCGCTCTATTGCATCTTCCGGAGTTTTGCACTCCATGTTCCAGCATTCATAGATCTGGTTTCCTATTCCTTCGGCACATTCCGCTACAAGGATGATCGAGCCGCCGTCTTTTACAGCCTGGGTTGCATTGTCCAGGGATTTGCTTGCCTGATAAAGGTTGATGTCCTTAGGATAGCCTCCGCAGGAAACGATCACAGCATCTGCAGGTTCTACGGGCACTTTATACATAGTGTCCACAGTCTCGACCCCCTTCCTGTGGGCCTCGACAAAATCCCCGGCAACAGCAGCAACTATCCCTTTTTTGCTGTCAAGCACAACGTTAAGAATAAATTTAAGGCCAAAGATCTTTGCAGCTTCTTCCATATCCTGCCTGACAGGACTATCCACCCTTCCGGAAACCGCCTTTTCCTCTATCATCATTTTATGGTTGGTCAGCACAGCCTCCTCAGAGCTTACGCCGGGAAGTACGGATTTTGCCCCACCACTGTACCCTGCATAGTAGTGGAACTCAATTCCCCCTGTCCCCACAACCACATCGGCGTTCAGAACTTCTTCAAAGATCTCAACCGGGGTCCCGCGAGAAGTTACACCGATCCGTCTACACCTGCCGGTATCATGCTGGATACAGCGGATTTTTTTGTAGATCTCCTCCCCAACCAGTTTTTTAGACTCCTCTTCGGTCTGCTGGCGGTGAAGCCCGAGAGCAAAGATAATTGTGATGTTCTCATCCCTTGCTCCCCCTGAATAAAGCTCTTCAAAGAGAGGAGGAAGGATCTGTTCAGTGGGAGTGGGACGGGTGATATCACTTACAATGATTACAATCCTGGAGTTCTGGTTTACAATCTCGGAAAGGCGCCTGCTTTTTATGGGGTTTTCAAGCGCCTTTTTGATTAGAAAAGCCCCGCTTTCCCTTTTTTCAGGTTCAGAGGGCATGATTATGCTGGAGAGATTCTTTTCAGGGATATCCAGCTCAGATGTCCCATTTCCAAATGCGAGGGGAATCTGTTTCATATTAGTCATCAGGTTCATGGCCGGTGATTTCGTATTGATGTTATAAAATATCATAGGTAAACAATCGATGTCAAAATTAAAACTGAGCTTTTAACTGAGCTTTTAAACTTTTAAGTCAAACCAACAATTCAAGCTTACTGGCTTCACTTATATAAGCTCTTATTTCCGGACAGGCAAAGTCCACCCCCCCTCAGGCATTATATGAACTTTTGCCTCAGGGTTTTCGGCAAGAATCGTTTCAAAGGCTTCCTGTACACTTTTTGCGGGGATGAAAAACGCACTTCTGCTTTCCTCATCGGAAAGTTTTGAAACGATATAGAGCTTGAACTGCTTTGCGACTTTTGCAACTATTGCGCTTTTATGTCCCCCAAACTCGAAGAATTGTTTGAAGCGTTCTATAGCGTCATCCGGACTCCTGCAATCCCTGTTCCAGCACTCATAGACCTGGTTCCCGATTCCTTCCGCGCATTCGGCCACGAGTACTATTGATCCCCCTGCTTTTACGGCAGGGATGGCATTTTCCAGAGCCTTTGTTGCCTGGTAGAGGTTGATATCCTTAGGATAGCCCCCGCAGGAAACGATCACAGCATCTGCAGGCTCTACCTGCACTTTGTACATGGCATCTACATACCTTGCTCCTTCCCTGTGAGCTTGGACAAAATCCCCGGCAACGGCAGCAACAATTTCTTTTTTGCTGTTGATTACCACGTTCAGGATAAAGTTGAGGCCTGTAATTCCGGCGGCTTCTTCGATATCCTTCCTCGCAGGGCTGTCAACTCTACCCGAAAGAGGTTCACCTTCAAAGAATTTGCTATAATGGCTGTGGAATGAAAGTACAGCTTTTTCCGAACTGACTCCTGGAAGGACAACCTTCCCTCCCCCCCCATAGCCCGCATAATAATGAAATTCTACCGTCCCGGTGCCAATAATCAGGTCTGCGTCCAGAACTTCTTCAAAGACCTCAACCGGGGTCCCAAAACTCGTCTCCCCTATATGCCTGCATCTTTCCCTGTCGTGCTGGACAACCCGGATACTTTTGAAAATTTCATCGCCCAGAAGCTTTCTGCATTCTTCTTCTGTCTGCTGACGGTGAAGCCCGAGAGCAAAGATAATTGTGATGTTCTCATCCCTTGCTCCTCCTGAATAAAGTTCTTCAAGCAGAGGAGGAAGAATTTTTGCGGTGGGAGTGGGTCTCGTGACATCGCTTACAATAATTGCAATTCTGGTTTCCGGGTTTACAATCTCGGAAAGTCTCTTGCTTTTTATGGGATTTTCGAGCGCTTTTCGAATTAAAAGAGCTCCATCCTCCTTTTTTACAGGTTCCGAAGGAAGAATTAAGCTGGAAATGTTTTTTTCAGGGATATCCAGCTCAAAAATCCCGCTTCCGAAAGCGAGTGGAATCTTTTTTATATTTGTCATCATGTTCATGCCGGTGAGTTCGTATTGATAATATAAAACCGTATAGGTAAACAATAGTGAAGCTATGCTTTAAATATAGTTTAAATCTGCTCTTTAAACCCCAAATTCAGGCCGTTATTGAGAAAATGTAGAGAAATTTTGTCCTTAAGATTTCCAGGAGATGTTCCCGGCAACCCTCGGACCCCCATTACTTCTCCAATAAAAATAGGAAGAATTGTTCTGGAGAACATGGTTGTTTTAACGAAATTAATAGTCGTTATAAGTTTAAGCAGTAAAATTGAGTCTTTTCCAGAATAAAATACAAAAGAAAACATTAATTTACAGGAGATAGTAATAGAATGAAATTTTTACTGGAAAATAGAAATTTTGGATAATGAAAAAATTTACATACATCAGAAAGACTCAACCATTATAACTATATAGTACAAATAGATATTTAAAAAATTCAAATAAATGACTTTCAGAATATATATAATAAGAGGATTGAGTCAAAAGATATAATAATTCCAGGTGAGTGTAGAGAGAATTATAAATTAATTTTGGTGATTTAGTGAGGAATGATAGTCATCTAAAAATGTCCATTTTCATACTGCTTATGTTAAGTTACCTGTGGATTGGAGAAGCATATGCATCCCCGGATACAGATAGCTCAAAAATGGTTGATAATATTAATCAGGGCAGCATCATCCTGTTTTCACAGAACTACTCTGAAACAAATAATCTTCCAGCTAATGTTTTTATCGCAAAGATTCAGAGAGAAAAAGCTTACGATAAACTATATTCAAGTATATATGCAACGCAAGAATCAAAAGTATTTTTCAATAACACTTCAGAAGGGCTTAAGTATGCGAACATAAGAGATTCTCCTCTAATTCCATGCAGTTTACTTCCAGGTATGGATCTTATCTCTTGTTTTGGAATAAATGAATACCTGGAGCACTTTAGAAGCAACCTGGATATTTTTACTTTTTGTAAATGTACCTCTGTCCCGATAATTCACTACCTCGAGGAACCAAGGCATGCAGGAGCCCTGTACATATGTAGCCTTACACCAATGGTTAAATGTGACTATGAAATCTCAATGGACATAAATGCGGATGACCCGCAGAGTTTTGTTGAACTTAATAGTCCGGGTTCAAGAATTATAATTCAGGAAAACGAGGGGCAGACTTTACTTAAAAGTTATTATAAAGACTCTTCTGGAGAGACCAGATACGAAAAAGTTATTCTTGGTAACGCGTCAGAAAAAGCAAATTTCAATATAATATTTGACGGTTATAACAAAACAAACACAATTTACGCAGAAGATGGCAATTCCATAGTCACCCCATTCTATAATCTTGATAGGCAAAACCTACCTTATCTCGATTTTTCAAGCGGGTATATCAAATTCACAGGTTTTATCCTTGGAGAAGGGACTTACCTTGACGTTGATATATACAGTATAAACCAGACAGCGGAAAGAAAACTCATAACCGCAATCGGGGATAGCAGGATAATCCCGTTCGGACTTGATGGACCGATGAATGGTACCGAAGAAGGAATTGACTACCTGAAGAGTAAAGGGTATAGAGGTACGATGTGGTTTGATAAGGGACTGATTGAGAAATCCAATGAAACACACATTAATTACCTGCGCAGCCTGGTTGCTAACGATTCCTGGGAAGTCGGCATACACTATACAAAAGAATTAAACAGCCTTCCGCTTGAAGAAGCATACAGGTTAATGGATGAAGAATACCAGTACGTGTATGAGAAAATAGGTAGAAAACCAACAAGCTGCTGCTGCCTGAGAAACCATGATAACCTTACACACGCAATTTATGCATATGAAAACCTTGGCATGACCTGGAGAAATGGAGACGCAGTAATTCACGCAGAAAGGGATGTAGGAAACCTGTACGATGATACATGGGGATGGTGGGATACCGCGTCAAATGCAGGCATGTCCTATCCGGTATTCACCCATCAACTTGACCTGGAACCTGCAATAAAATACTCAATAAGTCGCTCATATTTCCGGAACTGGGTGGATAACTATTACTCAAATAACATGACCGTAGTATCATTTTATGAATACAACCAGATAAGCCGCAATACATATGATGCAAGTTTTGACAACCTGCAATACAACGAGAAACTGCTTGCATTCGACGCACATACAAACGGTGACAGCGCTCTTGTAAACGTAAACATAACTGCAGGAAACGACACACAGGTCTACGATACTACCCTCGAAAAGGACCTTGATTATGAAACCGAACAGGATAAATCAATTACTTTCCAGGTCGAGGACAACCATACTTATAAGATAGATTTAAACAGTGTCGAATAATGTATCACTTTGAGTCAGGTATAAATTCCACAACCACGGAAGGCACAAAAACGAACGAATGTACAACTTTTTCGTGTATGTCTGTACCTTCCGTTGTTAGCCTTTTTTTTCGGCACCTTCCGTTATTAGCTTTTTTTATATACCTTACAGGTTAGCCTTTTTTTAGTTACGTTTTCTCAAATTCGGTATAATGCAGTATAGCAGTCAACACATTTCTAATTCTAAAAGTCAACACCCTTCTAATTTTAACAGTCCACGTACTTCTCTAAAAGATATCGTGTTTTAATTAATTGTAAATATCTCCTGCGCAGATATACTGATAACTGCAAACAGGCTTACTGATGTATATTTACTTCATAAGAAAATATTCCGACAATGTAATGTCTGGTGGAGGTTTCCTGATCTTTGAGGTAAGAAAGGAAAGGGGGCGGCAGTTAACTGGGGAGTAATAACCATGGACAAAGAAAGGATTTCCTATCACGAGTCCGTTCAAAAGATGTATGAGCGGATAAAGGAAGATAATATGACAAATGTCTGGGACCGTTATGAGGCTCAGGGAATAGGTGGAGTTCCGGACAGGAGATGCAATTTCTGTATGGCAGGAGCCCGTTGTGACCTGTGTTCCAACGGTCCCTGTCGTTCGGACGCTTCAAAGGACAAGAGAGGGGTATGCGGGATCACTGCCGACGGGATGGCAATGCGGATGATGCTGCTCAGGAACGTAATGGGGGCTTCGACTTATCAATATCACACGGACCAGACCATCCGGACACTTCGGGAAACCGCAAAGGGTAACACCCCTTACAAAATAAGTGAACCTGAAAAGTTGAGGACATTTGCAGGCAGGCTGGGGCTAGAAACCGGCGGAACGGACTCAGAAGTTGCCCTCCGCCTGTGCGAGTTTGTAGAAAAGGACTTTAACAGGCCTGCTTACGAACAGAGCCAGATTGTGGAGCTCCTTTCCCCTCCTGAAAGAAAGAAAAGGTGGGAAGAGCTGGACATATTCCCAGGTGGGATCTATGGAGAGATGATGTATTCAACAAGCTCCTGCCTGACAAACGTGGACGGGTACTACGTGAGCCTGGCTTTAAAAGCCATGCGCCTGGGAGTTGCGATGGCATACCAGAGCCAGATAGTAAATGAGTACTGTCAGGACATCCTTTTTGGAATCCCAAGGCCTCACATGATGAGGGTTGACCTCGGGGTCCTTGAACCTGAGTATGTGAACGTGCTTCCGAATGGGCATGAACCTTTCATCGGCTTTGCCATGGTCCAGCTTGCCAGAAAACCCGAGTGGCAGGAGAAAGCAAAAGCAGCAGGAGCAAAGGGCTTGAGGATCATTGCCAGCATAGAAACCGGGCAGGAAATGATCCAGAGGTGGGAGGAAGACGATGTCTTCTACGGTTTTACCGGAAACTGGATTACCCAGGAAGCGGTGTTCGCAAGCGGGACTGTGGACCTTTTTGCCGCAGACATGAACTGCTCGCTTCCGGTAGCCCCCCTTTACGCCGCAAAATACGGGTTCAAACTCATGCCCGTAAGCGGACTCGTGGCCTTTGAAGGTATTAACGAGCGCCTGAACTACAACCCGGTAGAAGCCGATAAGCAGGCAGCAAAACTCCTGGATATGGCAATTGAAAACTTCAAAACCCGGAAAGGATCGGTTGGACCCTCTCTGAAACTCCCGATGAAAGAGGCAGTTGTCGGCTTTTCAACCGAAAGCATCCTTGACGCCCTCGGAGGTACCCTCGACCCTCTCCTTGATGCCATAAAAAGCGGCGCAATTAAAGGAGTGGTCGGAATGGTCTCATGCACTACATTAAGGGACACCGGGCAGGACGTGCACAGCGTTGCAGTGGTAAAAGAGCTGATCAAGAGGAACATCCTGGTCCTGTCTATGGGCTGTGGGAACGGAGCCATGCAGGTTGCAGGCCTCTGCTCCCCCGAAGCCCGGGAATTTGCCGGGGACAGCTTAAAGGCGGTATGCGAAGCCCTCGGAGTTCCGCCCGTACTCAGCTATGGGACCTGCACCGACACAGGCAGGCTTGCCGACCTCCTTGGAGCCATATCCGGAGCCCTGGGTGCTCCTGTCCCTGACCTTCCGGTTGCTGCAGCAGCCCCCGAATACATGGAGCAGAAAGCCACAATCGACGCCATCTTTGCCCTGGCCTTCGGGCTCTACACCTATGTAAACCCTGTTCCGACCATCACAGGAGGCCCGAACCTTGTCAAACTGCTGACTGAGGATTGCCGGGAAGTTACAGGCGGGATCATGAACGTGGAAACGGATGCAGGAAAAGCAGTTGATGGGATAGAACAGCATATCATGGAAAAGAGAAAGAAGCTGGGGATCTGAAATCCCGGATTTCTACTTTTTTTTCACTTCATTTTTAGTGAGTAAAAAATCCCTTGAAATCAGATCTCGATCAAATCAGATCTCGATTAAATCAGATCTCGATTAAATCAGATCTCGATTAAATCAGATCTCGATTAAATCAAAGCTCTATCGATTCCCCGGGTTCCATGATAATTACTTTCGTATTAACTTTTGCCTCCACGGCTCTTTTGAACTTTTCAGGGTCCTGCTTGATGACATCAAAGGTGTTATAGTGCATTGGCACAACGATTTTGGGCTGGATGAGTTCCACGGCTTTTACGGCTTCTTTTATACCCATGGTGAACTTGTCTCCTATAGGCAAAAAGGCAATTTCAGGTTCGTAGAGTTCTCCGATAAGCTGCATGTCCCCGAAAACACTCGTATCTCCGGCATGATAAAAGGAATGCCCGCCAATACCTATCACAAACCCTGCCGGGCTGCCTCCGTCGAAACTGAAGCCGGAATCATCAATTGAGGAGGAATGAAGCGCATGAGTCATGGTAAGGGTCATACCTTCCACTTCCATTGTGCCTCCTTTATTCATACCTTCGGCAAAGACCCCTTTTGATTTGATATAGTTTGCAACCTCATGGATCGATATGATCCGGCAGCCGGTCCTGGCACCGATCTCAATAGTATCTCCCAGGTGGTCTTGGTGACCGTGGGTTACGGCTATAATGTCCGGGTCCAGATCCTCAGGGTTGCAGGGAGCTTTCGGGTTTCCGGAAATAAAAGGGTCGACCAGCAATTTCTTTTCGGCTTCGAGCAAAAAAGCAGCATGCCCAAGCCATGTAATCTTTATATCAGCCATTTCTCTGCCTCGTGTCCACTTATGCTTTTGTCAGAACGTAACAATGCGTAATGTAATTTTCGATAATAACCGGATAATTAGTATATAATACATTATTCAGGCGGGAATCAGGAAAACACAGCGGGATGAATACAGGATAATATTAATATGTGCCCTTAAGTGTAAATCAAGTAAGAATGCTTGAAAGTAATCAAATAAGAATGAAGATCAGCCTGGTAATCCACGGGCCCGAAGTAATCGATTCGGGAGAAGCGGAAATAGTTATGGAAAAGCTTTCCTGCATAGGTGAAGTCGAAGCTCAGCTTGGCGGAACCATGGGAAAGACAGCTGTCCTTGACGCAGGGCTTGAAAATGTTATAGACATAAGCCGGCACCTTAAGCCGAGCGCCTGCATTGAATCCTTTTTTGAAACCTCAGACCTTGTTTGCCTCCTGAACAGGGGGAAAACGCCCGAAACCGGCATGATTTTTGGAGCAAAGGTTACTTCTCGCCTGAAGGACCCTGAGAAGAAACCCCTGATCCAGATCGAAAGCCCGGGCTGCACCGGCGGGAAATTGATCCCCCTTAATAAAAAAGCCGGTAGCTACATTGAAAAACTCTCAGAAATCTTCGGGCTGCCTGTCGAAAGCCCTCTGCCTTTTCAAGATTCGGTTTGTCTGGAAAACTGCCCGAAAACCGGCAAAACCAGAGTTATCCGCGAGCTTTCAGGGGTTTTTCCCGGAGAAAATATCCTTGTAAACGGGCTCGTGATCGGAAAAGCCCTGTCTTCCGAAATAAGAATAGTCTCTGAAAGCGGGTTCATTACCGCAATCGAAGGCGGAGAAATAAAGGAACATGGGCTCGAAAAGCTCCATAATTATGAAAACAGAGACCCTGTTGACCTTGCCGGAGCCTGGGTAAAAAGCGGGGAGATTCGAAGAGGCAATTCCTTATTCTCGGATGCCAGAAAAGAAAATGCCAGTGCCCGAAAATCAGGTTCTATTTCCTGGGCAGGGGCAGGGACAGGAAAAGTTGTGCTTATAGACCACGCCGCCGAAAATTCCTATGAACTGGCTTCCGGGGCTGAACTTGCAGTTACAATTGGAGACGACACCACAGCCATAGCAGGAGATATCCTCTACAGGCTTGGAATCCCGATAATTGGAATCACAGACGGGGACTGTGATAATGTCACCTGTGAAACTAAAATCTTTCCCGGCTCGGTTGTTCTCAGGCTGATAGAGGGAAGCGATGATATCGTGGGTAAGAGAGTTAAGCAGGAACTTCTGAAAGGACAAAATTCAGCTGTTTTTGAGGATCTGTTGGCCTTTAAAGAAGATGTGCTGAAGCTGGCAGAGCTGTCGATTGAAGCTGTTTTTGAATACTAACATAGCAACACCCCTTGAAATGGAACTCACGGTTCCCGGGTATCGGATTGAGTTTCATCTTTTGCAGCAATTTTAGGGAAATATCCACAATGGGTGCGGAAACAAATTCCCGCTAAGTTAATAACAAAAGGAGTAACTCTTTTAATAGGGATGGAAAGGCGGATAAATGGATGTTTCAGCCAAATTTCAAGTACACAAACAAAATCGTGCGCCTGCTTGCAAGGATCCAGGCTGCCCGGGAAGTCATCATAAACAGCCCTCTGATTCCGGCATGGGAAAAACAGCTCCAGCGAGAAGCCCTGATAAAGCAGACCCACCACACGACAAGTATCGAGGGAAACCCCCTGACTCTTGAGGAAGTTGAGCTTATTATAGAGGGAAAAGAAGTCCTTGCCCACGAAAAGGACAAAAAGGAAGTCCGGAATTATGTAGATGTACTGAAATATATCGATTCCTTACCTGAAAACGGACCCATAACCGAAGAGTTTCTCCTGGAAATCCACAGGCTTACGGCAAAAAGTATCCTTCCTGATGATTCTGCCGGAAACTACCGGAAAGTGCGGGTCGTTGTCGGAGACCCTAAAACCGGGAAAGTCACCTACACCCCTCCGGGACCTGCTGAAGTCCCTGCCCTAGCTAAAGCCCTTGTCGAGTGGCTTAACAGCGAAGATGCCCTTGACCTCATGCCCGCCGTGCAGGCAGGAGTTGCTCACCATGAACTTGCCAGAATCCACCCCTTCGTTGACGGAAACGGGAGAACTGCCAGAGCCCTTGCCACCCTGGTCCTGACAAAGAGAGGCTTTGACACCAAACGATTTTTCGCTCTTGAGGAGCACTACAACAAAGAACGCACCTCTTATTACTCCGCCCTTTCAAGTGCGGATGCCGGGGACAGGGATTTGACCGAATGGCTCGAATATTTCCTTTTCGGCATTGCCGTGGAAATCTCAAGAGTCGAAAAAACGGTCCTGAAGCTGAGCAGCGACCGTTCGATAAAAGATAAATTCGGACAGATAGGGTTGAGCAGCCGGCAGATAAAAGCGATTGAATATTTAAAAGAAAATGGCAAGATCACAAGCAATGAGTATCAGGAAATCTGTGATGTCAGTCAGCCCACTGCAAATCGTGACATCCAGGACATGCTTGACAAAAAACTCCTGAAACAAAATGGGAAAATGGGCCAGCAGGTAATTTACGTGCTCAATTTCTGATCGGGGGCTGTTCAAAAGCTATTCAAAAGCTATTCAAAAGCTAGTCAAAAGCTATTCAAAAGCTAGTCAAAAGCTATTCAAAAGCTAGTCAAAAGCTATTCAAAAGCTAGTCAAAAGCTATTCAAAAGCTATTCAAAAGCTAGTCAAAA
>NZ_JAQUVZ010000048.1 GCF_028693135.1 Methanosarcina sp. | reverse complement strand
ACGTCCACATTCCGGACCCTGACTTCAATTTAACAGGACAAAAATGCTATATTTGCTTCCAACATAATCATAAATTCAGAATGAGGGTCCGGAGTGCGAAATCAGAGGTACTTTCATGCCAAATAAAGGAAAAAAGTATTGAAAGGTTCCGTATAAGGAAACTCTATTTCAGAGATCGGAGAATCTTTATCAGAATTTCAAGATTCCCAGGTCAAGCCCCAGGGATAAAGCAAGTGCTATTATTGAGAACACTGAGATTACAAGATAATTTGCACGCTCTTTTGACACAGAAAGGCTCCAGAGCAGATATTCCATTCCTTCAAGGTCTTTTTCTGAAAGTTTCTGTCTGGTCCTCACCTTTTCAAGCAGACCCAGGTCTTGAACTACGCTACACCTTCGCTTTGCAATATGGTATCTGTGTGTAAAGAACCAGAGATAACCTGCGACTCCAAGATACCATATTGCCTTTCCCCAGAAAACACTGTAATGGTCAACTATGATTATACCTCTTAGCAGGATTGCGGAAACCAGTCCTACCCAGAAGTATAAATTAATTACAGACATGCCGTATCCGTGGGGAATCTCAAAGGTATGGGTCTCTGATTTCAGTTCATTCATCATGGTATCTTGCCTTATTCCTTGAATCGTTTCAGTATTTGAGAATTATAAGGTAAAAATGGAAAAAAGAGGTGCCTGGTTAAAGGGCCTCTCCATTCCTTTCTCCGGTTCTTATCCGGACTACGGTTTCAATAGGTATTACGAAGATTTTTCCATCTCCTATTTCTCCAGTATAGGCCGTGCTCTGGATCAACTGTATGATTTCTTCGACCTTATCTTCCGTCACAACTACTTCGACTTTGGTTTTTGGAAGAAGGTCCACACAGTATTCTTTACCTCTCCATTGCTGCACGATCCCTTTTTGCAGGCCACGCCCTTTAACATCGATAATTGTCAGGCTTGGAAACCCGGCTTCGTCCAGAGCATCCTTTACCTGATGCAGTTTCAGGGGTTTTATTATCGCTTCTACCTTGAACATTTTAGCCATTTTTAGTCCTCCCTCATCAGGTATTCGGGGTACGCTCTGATTCCGTGTTCAGAAATGTCCAGACCCATGATTTCTTCTTCTGCAGATACCCTGAGTCCTATTACAGCATCCAGGATTTTGAAGATTACGAATGAGAGCCCAAAGGCCCAGACAATGGTACACAGTACTGCCACGAGCTGGATCAGCAGCAGGCTGATTCCTCCTCCATAGAAGAGCCCTGGCACTTCAGCAGCGTATGCTGCATCCGCAAGGATTCCATTTCCGATTCCTATGGAGAAGAGCCCCACAGAGATCAGGCCCCAGCTTCCGCAGTATCCGTGTACGGCGATTGCACCTACAGGATCATCCAGTTTCAGTGTGTTTTCATTGAACATTACACCGGCGTAGATGATGATACCGGCTACGATCCCTATTACAATGGCTGCCCAGTTTGATATAGAACCACATGGGGCGGTGACTGCTACAAGCCCACCTAGAAGCCCGTTTGCACTGAGTGACGGATCAGGCTTTCCGGTTTTCATCCAGGTGATAAGCATGGTAGTAACAGCTCCGGCAGCTCCTGCCAGGAAGGTGTTGACTATGACCAGGTTCATGTAAGGGTCGTTTCCGTCAAGGGTACTCCCTCCATTGAACCCCAACCATCCAAGAGCCAGGATCAGGGTTCCCAGGAAGGCAAAGGTCAGGTTGTGACCCGGAATAGGTATGGCTTTTCCATCCTTGAATTTCCCTATCCTTGCGCCCACAAGGAGCACACCTGCAAGAGCGGAATATCCTCCGATTGAGTGCACGACTCCAGAACCTGCAAAGTCATGGCTTGCGACTCCAATAGCTTTTACAATCGGGCTTTCGGCTCCGGTCAGGAGAGCCGCGTCAGCCCCGCTCCAGACCCAGTGTCCGTATATAGGGTAAATAACTGCAACCATCAGGACACAGTAAACAAGGTAAGCCTTGAAATTGGTCCTCTCAGCCATTGCTCCCGAAACGATCGTTGCTCCGGTGGCAGCGAATACCATCTGGAAGAACCAGCCATTCCAGAGCGCGTTGTCCGCACCTGCCAGGAAGAACTGGTTAGTTCCTATAAGTCCCGCCGCATCGGCCCCATACATTACACCCCAGCCTACAGCCCAGTAAACCAGGATACCGATGACAACCGTCATGAAGTTCTTCATCAGGATGTTTGCAGTGTTTTTGCTCCTTGTAAGCCCCACTTCCACGAGGGAGAAGCCTGCATGCATAAAGAATACCAGTCCACTTGCTATAAGCAGCCATACGAAAGTCAGTGCGGTCTGCACCCCTTCAATGGACGCTGCATTTTCCTCAGGCGTTACAGCAAGCGCCGGTGAAGACAACGCTATAAGTACCATACAAATAATTATCAATAATTTCCCTATTTGTTGTACATTTTTTAACATACTGCTCTTTTGCCTCCTTCATTTTTGATCGGCAACCGGTAAGTGCTTGTCTACTTAATAGTATTTATAGATTTCGTTTTAGCGTTTAATTTAGAATTAGACAACTATCCAGCCCAACAGAAAGATGTCATTTGATATCGATTTTGACGCAATAAACACGTATGATAACAAATAGATGAAAAAAGAAAAATAAGATATATCGCCACCGATCAAAAGATTAACTTACTGAGATTTGCCCATTGAATCTTAATGACGATGGATATTGACGTTGTTTTACCTGGGCAGGACAGTTACAATTATTATAGTTATTGAAGTAATTGTCATGTATCGGCTTTTACCAAACATGATCTTATATAAAGATATCTATTCCTTATTTATATTCCTAATTGAATAAAAATTGTTATGAATAAAATATTTTTGAAAAAACAAAATCGGAGAAGTTATTGGGCATTCACTCCACTAAAAAAAGGACGATTAAGCAGGATCTTAGATATTTCCCGGGCAGTGAAAACAGAAAACAAAGAGCTAATGGGAAGTTAGTTTAGAATCTGTGTTTCCTAATTATATAAGCCTTCTGAAACACAACTACTGTGTAAAACTATCTCGATATTTATCCGAACTTAATTGTTTCAACAAATATCCTGAATCTCTTATCACTCGAAATTGGGGATCATTGAGAGCGATGGAGGACATTTAATACGGAAGGGAGAAGGGGTTGATTTAGAGATGACCGCAAATGTCATAGAAGTAAATAGGCTTGAGCACTCATATGGTTCTGTAAAAGCCGTTGATGATATCAGTTTTAATGTAAAAGAGGGGGAAATATTTTCATTTTTGGGTCCGAATGGAGCGGGCAAAAGTACTGTGATTAATATTCTTACAACACTTCGGAAGATCCAGAAAGGAGAAGCCAGAGTTAACGGGTATGATGTGGCAAAGGATTCAAAATCGGTAAGAAAATCAATAGGTATTGTTTTTCAGATGCTTTGCCTTGATCACGAAATGACTGTATGTGAGAATCTAGAATACCACGGTAAGATCTATTCAATGCCAAAAAAAGAAAGAAAAGAGCGCATTGAAGAGCTCTTAAAGCTAACAGAGCTGGAGGGTAAAAGAGACACCCTGGCAAAAGATCTGAGTGGTGGTATGAAGAGGAGGCTTGAACTTGCAAGGGGATTGATGACAAAACCTGCAGTCCTTTTCCTTGACGAGCCAACAATAGGTTTTGACATACAGACAAGAATGAGGATGTGGGAGTATTTGAGAGAGATTAAGAGAGAAGGCACTACGATATTCCTTACCACCCACTATATGGAAGAAGCTGATCAGCTTAGTGACAGGATTAGCATAATTGACCACGGAAAAATAATCGTAACCGGAACTGCAGATGAATTAAAGAATAAACTCGGCAAAGACCTTATTTATCTGGAAACCAGCGATAACAAGACTGTTGCAGAGATTTTAAGGGCAATAGAATCGGTAAAAGCCGTAACTGAAGATACGAAATCTCTGAGAGTTCTGCTAGGGGTAGATGTTACTCACGTACTTCCTCTGATTATGGAGAAAATAAGACAGGCAGGAATAGAGATTACAACCGTAAACATCAAAAAGCCTTCAATGGATGATGTTTTTGTTCACTACACCGGACACGGTTTGAGGGAAGGAGAACCAAAGGAGAAAGAGGAAGGAATAGAAATCGCGGGGGTCATGGAATGAATTTTGAATTTCGTGCCATATACTGGAGAGATATGCTGAAGTTTTTCAGATTCAAATCAATGCTCATCAGTTCATTAATCCAGCCTGTGATGTGGCTGGCATTTTTCGGGCTTGCAATGTCAGAGAGTTTTGACAAACTTACCTCTGTTATTCCGCCCATCGCTGGGGTCCAGAATGTGGATTACCTTTCCTATATGGGCGCAGGAATAATTGCTATGGATGTGCTGTTCAGCAGCCTTTTTGGTGGGACTTCTCTTATGTTTGACAAAAAATATAGCCTGCTAAGGGAAACTCTCGCAAGCCCGGTCCCCAGATATCACATCATTCTGGGTGTCGGACTTTCCGGCGTAACAAAAGCATTTATTCAAACTTCCATGATAATAGGATTCGGAAAACTGATAGGAATGGATTTCTTTATGGGATATACATTTACTGAAACTCTTATTGCAATCATAGGCATCTTTTTACTTGTAGGAATTTTCACATTGGGGTTCCTTTTCCTCTCAGGTTCTATTGCCATCACACTTGAGAACCCGGAAGGAATGCAGTCTATTCTTACCCTGCTCAGTATGCCCCTGTTCTTCGTAAGCAATGCATTATATCCCGTTGATGCCTTCCCTGCTGTCCTCAGGTTTCTCTCAATGTTTAACCCGCTGACACTTCTGGCAGACGGAATCCGCTACTTTGCTTTAGGGAACAACTTCTCTGTAATGGGTATTCACTATATGTATACATCAGCCGATATCGCCATTTCTTTCCTGGGCCTTCTGTTCTTCGCCCTCACAATGCTCGCCACGTCACTCTGGAGGTTCAATAAAGTGGATGTATAAACAAACTACCCAAATTTATTTTTTCTTTCGCTTTTTGGCTCTTCGTCATTCCCTATGGATAAGATGGTTTTCTATTCAAGGCCTCGCTGATTTTTATGAGGATATCCACACAAAACAAAGAAGAGCCCAAATGTATTATTTAATGCAATAAAAACCAGCCTGCATGTAAGAGTACCAGAACAACTCTACAGTCCTAAATCCTGTTTTTCTCAGCAGTTCCAGATGTTCTTCGACAGTTATGGGGAAATACTCAGTATCAAAACGCTCCAGATGAGTATCAATTTCTTTCTCACTCCTGCCGTGGGTTAACTGAAAGTTGCCCCAGTATCGTTTTCCTATGTTTATGCCCTCTTCTGTTAGCGGCCTGATGTTTTCGAAGGTGATGTAAATCCCGCCTTCCTTAAGCAGATTATAACACACTTTAATGGCTACTGCCCTGGCTTCGCGGCTAAGGTAGTGATGGCACTGTATAGCAGTGATAACATCCGGCTTTTCCTCTAATTCCTGATAAAATTCCTGTGTAGAGGATGCTTTCAGGAACTCCAACTTTCCGGTAGCGCAGGAAGAGAATTTTGTCTTTGCCTGGTCCAGCATGCCTTCCGAAGGGTCAAGTAAAAGGAATTTTGTATCGGGAAATTCTTCAATTGCCTTACTAACCAGGGACCCTGTTCCGCACCCGGTATCCATCCATACCTTCGGGCTGGAAGGCAGCGACTTGACGAAATTGATAGTCTCCTGATGAAAAGAAGAGTAGTAAGGGAGCACTCCGGATATCCGGACATCGTAATCCTCCGGAAGATGAGGAGTAGCGTTCTGGGTGGGTTTTGAAGGCTTCATAACAGCAGGGTCCTCTTTCACTCAAGGTCTAATTGAAGATTATTTATCTACTTTTCTGAAACTAAGGTAGTTAATGTTTTTTCCTTTACAAAGTACATCCAATTTTTTATTCAAATCAATTTTATCCGGTACTCCAATTTAAACCAGGGGTTCTCCAAATTTCGCAGGGTAGAACTAAAAACTCGTTTTTAATCCTTGAATTTAATGTTCACAGTGATAAGCAATGACTTTTATCTGATGTTCGGTATACCTAACCCAGATCAGTTTTAACATCGTCGGGTTATTGCAATGAAGTATCAGATTGCAATAAACTAAAAAACAACCAAAAAACAAAAACAAGTGTAAAAAGGAGTTATTTTCATTATGCATTACAGCCTTGGGATTGATGCAGGGGGCACTTACACCGATGCAGTGCTCGTAAGGGACTCAAACGGAGAAATTGCAAGCTCAAACAAAGCACTTACAACCTATCCCGATCCCCTCGAAGGCATCAAAAATGTAATTGACGGCCTTAATCCGGAGTATCTTAAAAACGTAAAACTTGTATCGGTATCAACTACCCTTTCCACTAATACCATACTTGAAGGGACAGGTTTTCCCGTAGCCCTGATTCTCATAGGGGACCATCCTCTTGAGAAAGAACTGCCAACAGGACACGTGCTCTTTGCTAGAGGGGGGCATAACCACAATGGGGAAGAGGTGTTCCCTCTGGATCTGGAAGCCATTGGGAAATTTGCGCTATCAGTGAAGGATAAAGTATCAGCCTTTGCCATCTCTTCCTATTTCAGCACACGTAACCCTGAACACGAGCTTAAAGCAAGAGACTCCATACTTAAGCTTACAGGGCTGCCTGCTGTTTGCGGGCACGAACTGTCACAGGAACTGGGAGCCTACGAAAGGGCAGTTACAGCTTTTCTGAACGCACAACTGATCCCCATAACCCGGCAGTTTGTACAGTCCATTATTACAGATATCAGGAAAAGGGGAATTAATGCCCAGCTCCTCATGCTCAAATGCGACGGTTCGGTTGTCGGGATAAAAGATGCCCTGGAAAAACCAATCGAAACTATCTTTTCAGGCCCTGCAGCAAGCCTCGTAGGCGCATCTTACCTTTCGGGGCTGAAGACCTGTGCAGTTGTGGATGTGGGAGGGACAAGTACAGATATCTCTTCAATCTGTATGGGAGTCCCTGACCTGAGCGATGAAGGGGCGGTTGTTGGCGGCTGGAAGACGCGAGTCCGAGCAATCCGGATGGAGACAACAGCCACAGGCGGAGACAGTCATATCTGGACCGTGGACAGGGAACTTTTCCTCGGGCCAAGGAGAGTCACACCCCTCGCAGTGGCTGCAGTGCAGTACCCGGATTTCCTGAATAACCTCAAAAGGACACCCATGCCTGCCAGAGAAGACCTCGGCGAAAATATCCAGCCCACAAAGTTTTTTGTCAGGTCAGACTACCCGACATGCGACCTGAGCAAAGCCGAAGCCGAAGTGCTGGGAGCAATAGGAGAAGAACCTGTTTCCGTGCATGAAATCACAGCTCTTATCAGAAAAGATCTTCTTCCTCAGACCCTGGATTCCCTTATTCAAAAGCGCCTTGTCCAGGCAATTGGATTTACGCCAACTGATGCTTTACATGTGCTCGGTGACTATACAGCCTGGAACGAAGAAGCCTCCAGAATAGGGGCTGAAAGGCTTGCAAGACTCATGCGCATGACACCCGGGGATTTCTGCATTTCCGTAAAAAAAAGGGTTGCAAGGAACATGGCGCTTCATCTCCTCTCATATATCTTGCAGGGCGTGCCATACACATCCATTGAAAAAATCCTGGATGGGAACTACCCCGCAAAGTTCAAACTTGGAATCCCTATTGTCCTGCTCGGAGGTCCTGTGCGAGCGCACAGGAAAGAACTCGAAGAATTCATAGATGCTGACATTCTCGTTCCCGAACATGCCGAAGTAGGAAATGCAGTAGGAGCTCTTGCAGGAAAAGGCATCAAAAGAGTGGAAATTCTGATCAGGCCTGCTAGCCTGGTGACTCCTGAAGCAGATTTTTTGGTCTTTGCACCAGGCAAAAGGCTGAGGTTCGATTTATACGTAGAAGCCCTGAACGCAGCAACAGAACTCGGAAAAAAGATTGTTGCAGACTATATGAAAGACTGCGGCCTCAGCGGAAAACAGGTTGAAATTTCCATTGAGAAAAAGACTATCTCACCTGACGGCTGGACCCATCCCCCAATGGAGACAAATCTACTGGTAATGGGAGTAGGAATGCGGGGGCTGCCTGACTGAAACAAATCCTTCGGATTTCAGGCTTTTTTAATTCTTATTTTGAAGCCCGGCAGAAAAAAATCAGCAGACAAGGATCAGTAGACAAAAATCAGTAGGCCTGCGCCTTTTTTGGCCCAGGGCATTTCAATTTTTAAATAATAGAGCTATAGAAATATATGGTATAATACCTTTAACCATATAGAAAATAGAACCTATTATTCTAAAAGAGAAAAACATGAAAATCCTGCTGATAGCCGATATCCACGCAAACCTTGAAGCCTTCCAGACAGTCCTTGATGTTCCGCATGACAGGGCTATCTGCCTGGGAGACATAGTGGACTATGGGCCTGACCCGGACAAATGCATAGATCTCCTGCAAAAAAAGAACATCCCCACCATCAGGGGCAACCATGACAATGCAGTTGCTTTTAAAGCAGACTGCCAGTGCGGATACAAGTATAAACATCTCTCAATTGCAACTCGAGAATACACCTGGGGAGTCCTTGACGCCTCACGAATAGGATACCTGCAAAAACTCCCTCTTGTCCTAAAAGAGGAAATCGATGGAAAGAAGCTTTATTTAACCCACGCAAGCCCTCGCTCCATGTTTGAGTACATAAAGCCCGAGACTCCGGACGAAGCTATCATGGAAATGCTTGCAGACCCGATGGAACCTGTTGATTCCAAATTCCTCGTAGTCGGACACTCCCATATCCCCATGAACCGGAAACTCGGAGACCTGACAATTATAAACCCTGGTTCAGTGGGCCAGCCAAGAGACAGGGACATCCGGGCAAGCTGTGCGGTTTTCGAGACAGAAACAGGAGAGATAGAATTCTTACGCCTGGATTATGATATTGATGCAGTCTGCGCAAAAATAGAAGAAAGGATGCCTCATGCAGAGGAACTGACAGGTATTCTCAGGCGGGGATACTGAAAGTAAAAAATCCCGGTTGAAAGAAGGTTGAAAGAAAAAACTAAGATGGAGTAAAAATTCAGATAATTGATTGAAATCAATTGGTCATCGGTTAAGGAATTTTATTGCATGAAAGCGATACTTTGCTCCATCCCTCAACATATTTAAATTTTAGACAAGTGTTGTGGAAATGAACGCAATTTGTCACGATTCCTCAATTAACCGAAGACGCATGGATTGAATTCAGGCTTCTTTTATTGCACGTATAATTTTTTCCACATATTCAGGCTTCACATCCGTAGGCCTGGTTTTTTCAATTCCGAGTTCCGTAACAAGCATGTAGACATCTGCCTTCAAGCCGGCTTCATCGAGTTTTTTTGTAGCACAGCGGTCCGTGCAGCCGTTAAGAGCAAGAATTCGGAAGCCTTCAGAAACTGCATCTTCTGCCGCATCAACTCCTTTGTGAGCAGCCGCAGCCCGGTACATATCCGGCCTCCTGAAAGCGAGAGCAGAAGCTGCCTGCATGGTGAGCTTTCCGGTGTTCGATAGGCCTGAACAGGCAAAAATGAGGGTGCGTCTCCTTTTTCCGGAAGGATTATCCGTTTCGTGAATCCTGCCTGACAAGGGTTCTTTTTGATCATTTCCTTTCGATTCCATTGTTGTTACAACCTTTAACAGAAAAATTGTTTCAAAATATATTGAAATAAAAAATAGATCATCCACCTTTATATGGCTAATGTTTTTGAATGAAAAAACAACGTATGTAACTCACCCGAATTGCGATTTGGGATTACAAAAAATGAAACATTTTCAGGGAGTTGCACTGAAAGTACAACCGACTGTGATCCTTTTTGGCATAGTTGCGGCTCTGCCTATCACGCTCAACACAGGAGAGCGGGCTTTTCAAGAAGGAAAATTAAGAAGAGAGGAAAAAGAGGAAAGATCAAAAATAAAAGCCAGAAAGTAAAGGCTGCCAAAATAAACCGCCAGTAAGGATGAAAACAATAATCTTTTCTTCTTTTGACGAGCCGTCGGGGAAGCTGACGGAAACTCTGTTATTGCCGGTCAATTGGGCATGTTTGCCACCCGGAATAAATTTAAAAAATATAAAAGAGTGAAGAACAATCAGTCAATCTAAAGTTCCGTGATCTCAACGTTCAGGTTTGCAATCTCAAGGGTTGCAACCGTGGTTTTTCCTGAAAGCACCCCTGAGCATTCCCCTGGATTTATCACCGGAGTCCCGTCGATCATTCTAACACCCGGGTCGTGGGTATGGCCCCGGACCACCACGTCAAAATCCCCTGAACTGGCAAGGGCTTTGACCAGCACCTCATTTGTACCATGCAGGAGGGCGATATGCAGCCCATCAATTGTCAGGTCCCCAAACTCCCCACAGGAGACGGCTCCAATTTCTTCAAACCATTTTGTAAGGGTTACTTTATCCCCGTCATTATTCCCGAAGACAAAATAGAGTTTTGGACTTAGTTCTTTAAAGGCCCTTACCGTGAAAGGAGAAATAATATCCCCCGCGTGCAGAACAGCTTTTACCTGTTTTTTGTTGAAAAACTCCACAGCTTTCCGGATAGCTGTCAAGTTATCGTGCGAATCCGACATAATTCCGATCAAGTAATTCCACCTCCTTTAATATTAGACGTCCTGAATATTTAATACATGCCCCAGATTTCTCAGAAAGGGAGATTCTCCAGCCAGAAAGGCAACTATTTTTAAATATAAGTAAGAGGTATTATCGAGGTAATCCCTGAAGAATACTGGGAGACCCCTGATCGAGTAGTAAATACAGGGAAATTTTCCATAAAATTCGAGTTAGTGAGTTAGAAATGAAAGCTATAACCCTTCTGAGCAGCGGGCTTGATTCGGTTGCAGCTCTTGCAATTGCAGCAGAGAGCCTGGAAATTGAGATGGCACTTACCTTTGATTATGGGCAGCGGGCCTGTGAGCGGGAAATCGAGTATTCTCAAAAGGTCTGCGAACATTATGGAATCGAACACAGAGTAATCAAGTTGGACTGGCTTGCAGAAATAACACATACATCCCTCGTAAACAGGGACGAGGAAGTTCCTGCTCTGTCCTTTGAAGACATTGATGAAGCTGCTCCTGCCGCAATTACCGAAGCTTCCGCAAAGGCTGTCTGGGTCCCGAACAGGAATGGGGCCATGTTGAATATTGCAGGAAGCTTTGCCGAGAGCAGGGGATGTGACTACCTGGTGGTGGGCTTCAACGGAGAAGAAGCCGGGACCTTCCCTGATAATTCCCTGGACTATATACAGGCAATGGACCACGCCTTTTCTTATTCTACTCAGAACGGAGTCCAGGTACTGGCTCCTCTGATCGAACTCGGAAAAACAGAAATCTTAAGAAGAGCTCTTGAAGTAAAGGCTCCCCTGAAATATAGCTGGAGTTGTTATCACGGGGGGGAAACTCCCTGCGGGGAGTGCGAAAGCTGTGTGCGAAGAGCTAGAGCATTCAAAAATGCAGGTGCAAAAGACCCACTTCTGAAAAAGACTGGAGTCTAAATCTGAAAAATCATCCGGAGAAGGATGCTGAACAGATACGATGCTGAACAGATACGATGCTGAACAGATACGATGCTGAACAGACACGATGCTGAATAGAATAAGTTAAAGAAAGAGTTACAGGGAGAATTCCATGAAGTGCATTATCCTACCCGAAAAATTTGACTACGACGGGAGCCAGATTTCGTCCCTCTGGGCATACAACAGCTTCGGAGTAAATGAAGACTCGATTATTGTTTTCAGAGGCGCATGTGACGTAAAAATCGAGCACATGATTGACCTCGAAGACCGGAGGGAAAACGAGTCTATCTGGTCCGAAGACATGGTTAGTTTCATTATAGAACATTTCGATTCTACTGACCTTAAATTGGTCTATGCACGGCAGCGCTTTTTTACCGCCCTTGTAAGGGAACACCTTGCTGGGTTGGGAATCCACACCACAAGGGGAGGAGATGACCTTTTCCTAAAAGAAAAAAAGTTGACCGTATCAATTGCCAGCACCTCTGCTGTTTCCCAGAAGATCCACTTCGGGATCAACGTTTCCCACGAAGTATATGGAAACCTGAGAGAAGCCGGAATAGGAGACGATGAAGGTATTGTGCGGTTCATGCAGGAAATCGGGGAAGCTTACGTAAAGGAATTTGAAGACATAGAAAAGGACCTCCGAAAATCCCGACCTTTAGGGGTAGTATAAATGCCCTCTTCAGACAGGGAGTTTGCTCACATAAAGGAGATTTTCTGCTCTGTACAGGGGGAAGGTCCGTACGTTGGCACAAGGCAGGCTTTTGTCCGGTTTTCAGGCTGTAACCTTAATTGCAACTATTGTGATACGAATTTTGAAAGTCAGGAGACCTGCGATTATGAAAAAGTCGAGGGAAGCGGCATTTTCGAAAAGGTTCCAAACCCTGTAAGTGTAGAAAAGCTGGAGTCCATGCTACAGCCTTTCAATAAACTCCATTCGGCATCCCTTACGGGAGGAGAGCCTCTCCTGCATGCAGAGTTTATAGAAAAACTGAACCTTTCCGCGCCTCTGTACCTGGAATCCAATATGACTCTGCCGGAGCAAGCGAGGAAGCTGCGTGAAAAGATCTCATATGTTGCAGGGGATTTTAAACTCCCGGAAGCCATCAGGAAAATTTCCTCTGAAAACCGTGAGGTGCATATGGAAAATACGATCGAGTGCTTCAGGCTTCTGAGAAAAAACAGTTCAAGAGACTGTTTTTGTAAGATTGTTATCGGCAGGGACACAAAACCCGAAACTGTGGTTCTGGCTGCAGAAGCAATAGCTCCCTATGTATCCTGTATAATACTCCAGCCCGAAACACCAGTTGGCAGTGCAGTAAGGACCCCACGGTTTACACAGACGTCTGTGCAGACCATTATAGAACTGCAGAAAACCCTGCTTGAACTGACCGATACGCGCATCATTCCCCAGACCCACAGGATGTGGGGGTGCTTATAACCATAAAAGAATATCAGATAAAACGTAGAATAACAATCGAAAAGAAAAATAAGAATCAATAGACAGCAAGCAGTTAAATGGCAGGAGTAATTAAATCAAAAAGGGGTTATAATAAAATGACAAATATGAGATTGGGAATTATTGATTATATCGACAGCGCCCATTACCTTCCAGGGAACGGAAAGTGCGGAAGAGTACATGGCCATACATACAAAATAGAGGTAGTGGTAGAAGGAGAAGTAGGGGAAAACGGGATGGTAATTGATTTTTATGACCTGAAAAAAGGCATAAAGGAAACCCTCCAGGGATATGACCATACCCTGTTAAACGACATCATAGAGTTCCCCAGTGCTGAACATCTCTGCCAGCATATCCACTCCAAACTTCTGGAAAGATTCGGCTTTCCCATTCTGGTAAGAGTCTGGGAAGGAGAAGGGAAGTGGTGCGAGATGGACAATTTTTCGAATTGAATAGGCATATTCGAATAGATCAGGCATAATAACTCGTATCGGATTCTACAATAGTTAAGAAATAGTTTTAAAGAGATTACAAAAAAAGGTTTAAAGATACCCCTAAATGATTCCAAAATGTATATCAAGGGTCTGCATCATAAATGCCTTAGGCATCCAAAAATTCCCATTTACTGAGATCTTACTTCACTTTTAAATTCCGAACGGAGGAGAATAACTTGCCAGAAAAAACCCAATCTATAGACGAGCCCAATAACGGCCCCATACTCGGAGAAGAGCTCCGGAGAAAGATTTCAGAGCACCCCTGTTACGACAAGAACGCCCAGCATAAATACGGGAGAATTCACCTGGCTGTGGCCCCCAAGTGCAATATCCAGTGCAACTTCTGTGTTCGGGAATTCGACTGCGTAAACGAGAGCCGACCAGGGGTCACGAGTAAAGTCCTGACTCCGGAAGAAGCCCTTGAAAAGACAAAGCAGATCCTGGCAGAATATCCGTTCATCAAGGTCGTTGCAATTGCAGGGCCGGGCGATCCTCTGGCTAATGATGAGACCTTTGAGACCTTTGAGCTTATAAGAAAAGAGTTCCCTGAAATAACCCTCTGTATGAGCACAAATGGACTCATGCTTCCCGAAAAACTGCAGGACATGCTGCGTGTGGGAGTTTCCACACTAACGGTTACGGTAAATGCAATCGATCCAGAAATCCAGGCAAAGATCGTAAACCATATAGTCTACCATGGTAAGGTCTACAGGGGAGTTGAAGCTGCAGAGATTCAGATTAAAAACCAGCTTCAGGGGATAAAAGCCGCTGTAGATGCAGGAATTGTTGTAAAGGTCAACACCGTGCTCACCCCGGGCATCAATGACAAACACGTAGTCGAGATCGCCAAAAAACTCAATGAACTTGGGGTTTACATTATGAACGTCATGCCCCTGATCAACCAGGGAGCCTTTGCAGACCTTGAACCCCCCACAGCCGAAGAGCGGAAAGACGTTCAGGCAGCTTGCGAGCCTTACGTTATGCAGATGCGCCACTGCAGACAGTGCAGAGCCGATGCTTACGGACTCCTTGCCCAGGACATGTCGCAGATGAGCGAAGAGCGCAGAAATATTATAAAAATCCAGACAAAAGAAGATATGGAAAAAGCAAGAGAGATTCTTGAGAAGAACGGAAAAGAAGAAAAAGAAGAAAAAGACTGAGAAAATAAGATTGAAGATTTTAGACTGAAATCTAAAATCTTCAATCTGAAGGTTCACACAGGAATTATTCAGATTAAGGAATCCTAATTTTTATAAAGTGCATATTTTTTCCGGTACATTTAATTCTCCGGCTCAGCCTTTGACATTATTGAGCAGGATAAATTCAACTTTTCTCTAGAAGAACCGCATAAGCAAACGTTCTGAAAAACCGGCACCCGGAAAAAGAGCCATAAATAGCTTATTTAAGATTTTCTGCCCCGGCCCCTTATTTCAGCAAAATTACCGGTGAAAGGATTGAGGTTCTTAAGTAGAAACAGGCTTAAACCGGAAAAAGTTTTGAAGCCGAAGAAAAAGGATGCTTTATATATTATGCATAATTATGCATAATTAGAAAGAAAGCACGTATTCTTTACTCTTCCCGGGCGCATCCGAACCTTTGCGCCAGGACCTTTAACTGCCGGAGGAAAAAATTTGCCCGAAGAAAAAAACATACCTTTTGAAAGAGAACGTTATAGAATCATAGCCGAACACCCCTGCTACAGCGAAAAGGCCAGGCACAGGTTTGGGAGAATGCACCTTGCTGTGGCCCCGAAGTGCAACATCCAGTGCAACTTCTGTGTCCGAGACTTTGCCTGCGTAAACGAAAACAGACCGGGGGTGACCATGGAGGTTTTAACACCAGCCGCAGCCCTTGAAAAAGTAAAGCAATCCCTTTCCGATTACCCCTTTATCAAAGTGATAGGCGTTGCGGGGCCCGGGGACCCACTGGCAAACGAAGAGACTTTCGAAACCCTTCGGCTTGTAAGGGAGGAGTTCCCGGACATTACGTTTTGCATGAGTACAAACGGACTCATGCTTTCCGAAAAACTCCCGGAACTCGTAAAGCTTGGAGTTGCGACCCTGACCGTGACCATCAACGCCGTTGACCCCGAAATCCAGGGCCAGATCTGTGACCACATCAATTACCACGGCAAGACCTACAAAGGAATAGACGGGGCAAAAATCCAGATAAAAAACCAGCTTGAAGGTATTGAGGCCGCTGCAAAGGCAGGACTCGTTGTCAAGGTCAACACTGTATTTGTACCGGGGATCAATGACCGGCACATGGTGGAAATTGCAAAAACGATCCGGGAAAGAGAGGTATATATAATGAATATCATGCCCCTGATCCCCCAGGGAGCCTTCGCCCACATAAGAGCCCCTACCCCGGAAGAACGGCAGGCGGCCCAGGACGCCTGTGAACCCTATGTAAGGCAGATGCGCCACTGCAGGCAGTGTAGGGCTGATGCCTATGGCTACATTGACCAGGACATGACCCAGATGAGCGAGGAGCGCAGAAATATTATAAAAATCCAGACAAAAGAAGATATGGAAAAAGCAAGAGAAATTCTTGAGAAGAACGGAAAAGAAGAAGCCTGAAAAACTCGAGAATATTCAGTCCCGGATCAAAAAAACCCTGAAACCTGGAGCCGAAAAGGCGGAGTTCAAGAACTCCGCTTCTTTGACTGATTTTAAAGCGTTACTCGAGGGTGATTGCCCCATTCGGGCAGGCATCTTCACATGCACCACAGTCAAGACATTCATCTTCGTCTACAACTGCAATATCATCATCACTGAGGGAGATTGCAGCGGCAGGACATTCATCTATACAGCTTCCACAGCCTGTGCAAGCGTCTGCATCGATTTTAGCTACCATGTTTTTCACTCCTTATTTCATCAATTTGAGACTATTATAGAGTCGGAATAATATTAGGTTGAAATATTAGGATATAATAATTTAATAAAAAGCTGTCGCTTCTATTCCCCGAAACAAAGACAAAAACAGATAAAGGATAACTTGAATTATGTACTGACCATAATACCTCGAATTGCCTGGTTATTAAGGAAAAATTGAGAGGCCAAGCATATAAATATGGCATTGATTACCATTCGCTCAGAATTAAATAACCATTAGTTTCTGTGATTTATCGCAACCTTACCATTAGTTTCTGTGATTTATCGCGACCTTGCCATTAATTTATCATTAGTTTATTGCAATTTTATATATATATTGCAATTTTATATTTATTGTAATCTTATGTTTATTGTAATCTTATGTTTATTGCAATCTTATGTTTATTGTAATCTTATGTTTATTGTAATCTTATGTTTATTGTAATCTTATGTTTATTGTAATCTTATGTTTATTGTAATCTTATGTTTATTGTAATCTTATTGTTGATTTTAACTATCATTGATACAATTAAAAAACAAACAGGAAGCCTTTGATTGAATCTGGAAGAGCTAGCAGAAAGTATAAAGAGTTTCGAAGGGGTTACCCGAAAAAGACAGATTGAAGATATAGTTTCCATCTTCGAAGCCGTCCGCCCGGAATATGGGAATGCCATCGTTGATTTTGGAGACGATGCTGCAGTGATCGATATTGGAGGAGATGACGTTATCCTCTTTGCAGCCGATGGCATCTGGGGGCGGCTTCTGGATGCAAGCCCCTGGTGGGCAGGGTATGGAGCCGTAGTTGTTAACATAAATGACATTGCAGCAATGGGCGGAAAACCTCTTGCAATGGTGGATATCGCCTCTGCAAATTCGCCGAAGGCCTGCAGGGAACTGATGGAAGGGCTGGCTGAAGGAGTAAGAAAATTCGGAGTTCCTGTAGTAGGAGGGCATGTCCATCCCGATACACAGTACAATTCCCTTTCCGTTGCTATCATAGGGATTGTCAAAAGAGACTGCGTAATCAGGAGTGATACTGCAAACCCCGGGGACCTGGTTATTGCAGCCTATGATATGGACGGAAAAATCGGCCCGAACTCCCCTTACAGCTGGGATACTACATCTTTCAAAGAGCCTTCAGTGGTAAGGAAAAGTTATCTTGTAACCCAGGAAATAGCAACGAAAAAGCTTGCAACCGCTGGCAAGGACATAAGCAATCCGGGGTTAATAGGAACACTCGGGATGCTTTGCGAGACTAGCAAAATGGGAGCCACAGTGGATCTGGAAAAAGTTCCCAGGCCGGCAGATGTGGACTTTGAACAGTGGCTGAAAGTGCATCCCGGGACAGGCTATGTATTTACTGCAGACCCGAAAAAAGCAGAAGAGTGCGTAGATGTGTTTGAAAAGGCAGGGCTCACAGCTGCAATTATAGGAAAAATTGAAGAGGGCTCAAAACTCGATATATACGATAAAACAGGCAGAGCAACTGTTTTTGACTTCTCAAAAGACAGTATCACAGGTATCGGTTCCGAATAATCGGAACCCTTCTTTATATCCTGTACTTATTTCAAGAGAAAAAAATATTCGTTTGCTGAAAAGTTGTTATTTGACTTATCCAGCACCGATTTTTATTGTTTTTATCCCCATTCGACGGGGCCTGTGCAGGATTACTTATCTTCAACCCAGGCCTTCATTTCCTTATAGAGAAATTCTTCTGCGGCCTGAACCTTTTCAAGAGGACCACGAAGAACAAGAACTTCCCTTTCCTCACTATTTACAATACCAACAGGCATCTTCCGAGTTATGGGTTCAAGACCAAATTCTTCCACTAGATCATAAATAATGGACACAACCGTTCCAGGGGGGATAATCAGGTCGTAGAGTTCTTCATACTCCAGATCGGGGTTACTCTCAATATTCTCTTTCTGCTTTTTGGCGATTAAATCATCAAGGTTGAGTGTTTTGTGCATCCTGGGGTCACCTTCTTTCACTTATTGCAATTGTTGGATCTTATTTGCCAGATAGTAAGCTAATTCAGATTGGGTTAAATTGAATTAATTTTTGTCTATATATATTAAAGCAATTGATAAGGTATATAAGAATGATTTCAAAGTAATGTCAAAATCTCTTTTGTATGATCTGGAGGAGGGCTGTCCATTCATATCTCTTTTTGCATGAACTATGATGCGTATAATCATATTTATGGTTGTTTCTTACGAGTTGTATCTGCATTAATAAAGATCAATTACAAAGGTAAGATACATGAACTCCCAGCCATTGAAATGACGGGCATCCTACCTTAGAGATCATGAAATATAAAATAGCCTATTCTTATAATCAGAAACGACAGCATCATCTAAAAGTGTCTGAACTAGAAAGAAAAAGCTTCCTTTCAGGAAAAATGAAAAAGAAAAAAGTTTGAGATGCCTGCTTGAAAAACTCTTATGAAATCCTTTCCCCTGCACTGGGGCCTGGGGAGACACTGTAGATCTCCTCTACATGGAAAAGGGCAGCTCCTTTGGGTTTAAGGTTTGCCATCTTCGAGGCAACCCAGTCAGCAACCTCGTCCAGAAGAGGGCCTTTGTCGATCAGCTCTACACTGCCTTTTATCTGGTAGGCTTTCATTGGCGGCATGTAAGCGCTGAGGGCAGCTTTTGGGTTTTCTTTCAGGTTTGCTTCGGTCTTTTTCCAAAAAACGTTTGCCATGATAAGAGTCTCGTCGTCTCTTACTTTCACAAAACCCATCAGGCATACGTTTGGAACGCCGTTTTTATCTGCGGTTACCAGGGAGGCAACCTGCTGATTTGCAAGCGCTTCTTTTACATTATCAGGAAGTTTTACCATTTCCAGTTTCCCCTTTAATTTTCAGTCCAATATGTTAGAAATCAGTAAGATCTCCAATAATTACCTTATTACGACATACTTTTAAGTCAGAGATCGATTTATTTTAATCCGTTGCCCTGTTTTTACTCCAAATACGCCTGTTTTTGAACCGGCGATCGTGTTTACAAACTTAAACTCCTTATAAAAGCTGCACCAAGTTAATTACAGCTGAATTAAATTAAAGTATTATAAAGTAGGGCAAATACATATTTATAATTACTTTAAAAGTAGGGCAAATACATATTTATAATTACTTTAATAATGATTAAGGCTAATATTAAAAATAATAGAAAGTGTTGGTATGATCTGGAATCAATGGCAATAAACAGGAACCCAGCGTTAGTAATAGATAATTAGTGGATACACTGAAGCAAAAATACATGAAGATCAATTTCTGGAGATAGATCCACCGATCAGGAACATATATCCCTACTGTTTCGGATTATCACTGCACGTTCCAGGCAAATCGATTATAAGCAAACTTTATCTGAGATGAAAATATCTTATAAGAGGATAAGCAATGCAGAAGTATAAATTGAAGCGCGGTTTTAAACCTGAAATTGATAGAATCTACTCGGTAATGCAGGAATGTTTTCCGACTGAAATCTCCCAGAACGACGGCCATGTTGAAACGTCCTTTGGAGCAATGTCAAAGATAACGGTCTGGATAGAAAACAAAATGCTCTTTGTAGATACGGTTTCCGATGTTACTGTCAAAGATGATGGAATAATCCTGCAGACCAACAGGGTCTACCGGGATTTTCTCTTAAAAGCTACCGGATACACGGCAAAAGAGCGGTTGAAAAATGCAAAAAAAGAAGTCGGAGAGGAATAAACTCCGCACCTCTCATTCTAATTTCACATTATCGATAACATCCGGCAGCCCTTACCTGGAGGTATCGTTCTGGAAGTAGATTTCCTTGAAAAACTGAAATGCCTCGAAATTCCCACCTGCCTCCGGGTCTGCTGTGGGACTGATGGTTCCGTAACCTTTCTCCTTGAGATAATGACCAGAAAATCGGTTAATGTAAAAACCGAGTCCCAGTATATAATCAAAGCCGATAAGGAGATGGCTGCCCTTCTTGGCGTGGAAGAAGGCAGTGAGGTAAATAACAGGACAGTTCGGCTATATGCAGGGGACACGGTATTCGTCCAGGCAAGATCGCTCTCTCCTCTGGAACGCATGCCTACAACTATGAAGGAACAGTTAATGCGCGCAGACATCCCCATCGGCAGGATCCTGCGAAGTCATAACCTCGAGACCAGGCGCGACATGGGAGAACTCGAAGTCCTGGAAGGGGAACCCACTTTCGACGGCATTCCGGTCCTTTCCCGCTCCTATAAAATCGTCCATAACAACTATGTCCTGATGTGGATCAATGAACGCTTCCCCATCGATGAGCGCTGGAACCTCTAAATACCTGAAATCCCGGAAAAAATGCTAAAGAGCAAGTATTTTTTCAGGGAAGTTCCCCATATTTTTCAAAACAAATCTCCAAATTTTTAGCTTGTGCCAGATAATTACCGGAATGGAGCAGGTTCAGTCGAAACCTTTATATGTCTGGTGTGATATTTTGGAGATGCTCTTACATCAACAGTGCCTTGGTGGCTTAGGGGTATAGCGCGTCCTTGGTAAGGACGAGGTCGCGGGTTCAAATCCCGCCCGAGGCTTTTATCTTTTTTTTGTTTTTCTTTTTATACTCAGGTTCAAAGCCTACTTTCACTAATCGTTAAATAGCCTGCCGATTTTAGATGTAAATAAGAAGTTGACCCCAGATTTTATACTCACTGTTTTACTGAAAGATTAGTCAACATTGTGTTTTGAAATGTATTTCCGTCCTGACAAACCATTGCTTTGAAGATTCAGCTTTATTTTGATAAAGTTGAAAAAAAGGGCTGTCGAATTCCTCATTCTAACAACAAGAAAATCCCCCTACTACTTGTTGCATGAAGAGATTTTATACTTTTGAAACCAGTTCACTATATACCGATTAATCTTCTGTCCCTCTGACATGCAAGGAAAGCCCATCATGGAAATGCCGCGGAAAATCAGTAAAGTAAAAATAGCCTATTTTTCCGGGACAGGAGGTACAGCCCTGGTTGCCGATACCCTTGAAAGGAAGTTAATAGGGCGTGAGATATCTGTTATAAAATCAGAGATCAGGGCAGGGAATCGCCCTTCCAGTGATGGGGAGGATCTCCTGATACTGTTATTTGCTGTTCATGCGTTTAATGCCCCAGGAATTGTATACCAGTGGATTGACAGCTTTCCCGGCAACAATAACGAAATCGTTCCAGCTGCCGTGATATCCGTTTCCGGAGGCGGGGAAATGACACCAAATACAGCCTGCTGCTTAAGCTCTATATGCAAACTGGAAAAAAGAACTACAGGATTGTTTATGAAAAGATGGTCGTGATGCATTCAAACCGGGTCGTGAAAACCGACGATAGACTGGCTATTCGGTTGCTCTGGGTCCTGCCTTCAAAGGTTGAGCTTATTGTTAACGACCTGCTTGCAGGGGTTGTACACAGGATCAGACCAAAGTTCATAGACCATATCTCTCCAAATTTGGTGAACTGGAAAAAATAGGAACAAAATTCTTTGGAGAGAGGATCAGGGTAAACGAGAACTGAAATGGCTGCGGCTGGTGTGAAAAGAAATGCCCGGCAAACAACATCAGCATGCTGGATAGCAGCCCGGTCTTTGGCAGGAAGTGTATTCTTTGTTTGAAGTGTATCTACGAATGTCCCAGTAAGGCCCTTGAGGCGGGAACATTCAAATTCATCATCCTGAAGGAAGGGTAAGATCTCAAAGCTATCGAAAAGAGAATCGACAGCATTACCCCAGCCTCGGTAGATGACCTGGCAAAAGGATACCTATGGAAAGGAGTAAAACAATATTTGCTTGAAGATTGAATTCCCAGCACAGGCATGTTCGTTACTTCATACCCATCGAAAATTGAATCTCTTTCCTGCCATACCCAAGAACATAACTGTGACCAAGAGAGCTCTTCTTCAAACTCTGCAACTCTAAAGATTCTTATTTATTCTGCTAGCAAATAATTGGGTTGCTCATTTTTCTCTATAACAAAGTTATATACATAAGAAGTTATTTTATAATCAAAATAAAAAAATAGGAGTGCTTAGGAAATGCACCCCCGCTCCTGACTTACATGGCATTTTCTGTAGCGTTTCAGGATGCCCTATTTACATGTTAAGATCCCAGGAGAATCATATGGAATTCCTGCATAAAACCAGGACAGGAGACCTCTCATGAATAAAAAACAGCTTCAACTCGATCAAAATGCAGATAGGTTATCCTCCTTCGGAGACGAAGGTTCTTTGATCGACCATTCTCATAATCTTGAAGAGATCATCAGGTATAGCAGGGCAAAAGATATCTTTTCGACAAATGAGGACATTTATAGGTCCTTTTTTAAGGAAAAAAATGCAGTCATCCTCCTCATCGATCCTGAAAACTCCGAGATTGTTGATGCAAACACGGCGGCATGTAAATATTATGGCTGGACGTTCGAAGAGATAACTAGCAAGAAAATTGACCATGTAAATACTTTGTCAACTGAAGAGGTCAAAGCTGAGACAGAGAGAGCTTCGGATGAAAAAAGGAATTATTTTGTTTTCAAGCACCGTCTGGCAAATGGTGAGATACGGGATGTCGAAGTTTACAGCAGCCCAATGGCCCTCAACTCTCAAAATTTACTTTATTACAGGGTTCATGACATCACTGAACGCAGGTTAGCAGAAGAGGAATTGCGAAGGAAAGAAATGCAGTTTCGTACTGCGCAAAAAGTCGGACACATCGGAAGCTGGGAGATGGACTTTAATTCCGGCAAAGCAGATGCTTCGGATGAAGCTAGAAGAATATACGGCTTTGGAAACGAACAACTTACCATCGAAATGATACAAAAAGCATCATTGCCGGAATACCGCCCAGCACTGGACAAAGCACTAAGGAACCTTGTGGAACAAAATTTGCCCTATGATGTGCAATTCAGGATCAGAAGAAACGAAGACGGCAATATCCGCATTATACACTCCGTGGCTGAATACTATTCTGAAAGAGATGTAGTCATAGGGACGATCCAGGACATTACCGAACGCAAACAATCCGAAGAGGCCCTGGAGAAAGAGGTTAGCTGGCGGCGCATCCTCATGGAACAGTCCAGAGACGGGATAGTTATCATCGACCAGGATGGCAAGGTTTTCGATGCGAACCCACGATATGCCGAGATGCTTGGCTATTCCCACGAGGAAATACAGACATTACACATGTGGGATTGGGATATTCACTATACACGTGAACAATTACTGGAAATGCTTCGGCTTGCTGACAATAAAGGGATCCTTCACGAAACAAGCCAGCGACGCAAGGATGGCACTCTCATTGATGTGGAAATCAATGCAAATGCAGCCATATTTGGAAAGAAAAAACTGAGTTTTTGCGTGTGCAGGGACATTACCGAACGTAAACGGGCTGAAGAAGAACTTCTGAATACTAAACTGGCTGCTGAGGCTGCTAACCAGAGTAAAGGTGAGTTTTTGGCTACCATGAGCCATGAGCTCCGGACCCCGCTGAACTCGATCATAGGTTTTTCTGACGTCCTGCTCGATGGAATGGGGGGCAGCCTGAATGAAAAACAGAAGGCATACATAAATAATATTTCAAAGGGGGGTAAACATCTGCTAACTCTCATTAATGACATCCTTGATCTCTCAAAGGTTGAAGCCGGCAAGATGGAACTTAACTATGAACAGTTCTGTGTTTCTCTTGCCATTGAGGAAATTAAAACGGTAATATCTCCTCTTGCAATAAAAAAGAACATTAATCTGGATGTCAAAGTTGAGCCGCAGCTTGGGATGATCGATGCAGATAAAACCAAATTCGAACAGATCCTCTACAACCTTGCAAGTAATGCCATCAAGTTCACCCCAGAAAAAGGGAATGTGACAATCGAAGCACGGCGTTCCGGTAATTTTGTCCAGGTCAGTATAATAGATACAGGCATAGGGATTTCAAAGAATGACATGGATAAACTCTTCCAGCCATTTAAACAACTGAATCGATACATCACTCGCGAGTACGAAGGAACCGGATTGGGTCTTGCCCTTGTCAAGAAGTTTGTTGAGATGCACAGGGGCAAAATCCGGGTTGAAAGCAAAGTTGGAGAGGGCAGTATTTTCATATTTGTGCTCCCCCTTGATCCGAAAGACCATGGGCTGACCCAGGATTAAAGCCAGACAGGGTATTTGTTCCTGTCCTCACTGATATTACATTTGACTGTCAAAATTGGGATGTAATTAGCCATATAAGCCGCGTGGCTGTCGAAAGTTGTGAGGTTTTGTTACATGTTAAACTGCCGGAGATCCGTAGGAGTGGAGGAAAGCAGTCTATTCAAGCAGGAAAAGGTAAGCTGGAAGGGTAAGCCGGAAAAGGTAAGCTGGAATTTACAAAAACGACCCTCCCGGGCTACGGTAGGTTATAAAAATGCAGTTATAAAATTAAAGCTCTATATTACCCTTAGACGAGTTACACCAGAAAATAGAAGTGAGAATAAATATTGTGGAATAACATCTCAAAGATCCACAAAGATAGAATCATAAAGTGTCAGAAGGTTTTAAAGAGATTTTTATCAGGGTTTTCTTTTAATGAAATTTACGATATCAGCTTTGAAAAAATTGTACACTTCCATGTTAGAGACCATATCAAGCCGAAAGCATCACACAATTACGTTTTAGTGATAGTTTTGAGGGGCTACAAATTAAAAAAAGCACTATTGTGTAAAGATACAAAAAAAATAAAAATAAAACAATAATTAAAAATATAAGGTAATATAAATAAAAATGCAACAAAACTTGAAAAGTAATAAAACTGAAAAACGTCAGACTTAAGAAGTAATACAAATAAAAAAATAATTAAAATTATGAAGCAATAAAAGTTAGAAGAAAATAAAATGGGAAGAGCCTGAAAATATGTTTCAGAGGCTCATGCAATAACATCTTTTCTGAGGATGTACGCAACCATTTCAGGATTCAGTTTGCTTTCCCTTGAGACTTTTTCTTCAATTGCCTCAGTGGATTTGCCTTCAATCTTCAGTTCCTTTATCTCCTCAATTATAGAGGTAGGAATACGGTAATATTCGTTTATGTCCTTTCTGTGGCCCCAGACATCTCCTTCTATGAGCTGGATACGCTGCATTTCAAGGAACATTTCTATGGACTTTGAGACCGTGCGCCTGTATGATTTAGGAAGCTGTATTACCTCAATCTTCGGGCAGTTCTCGACAAGGGAAAAAATGTCCTTGTTCGAAGGCCTGAAAGCCAGGTGAACGATTCTTTCGTTTGGATTTAATGTAAAGATTTCTTCTCTAGAACTCACAACCCTTATTTTCAAAGTTTGTCCTCCCTATCTATTGATTTTTTTTCATTTGATAGTAAAAAATTCTTCATTAAATATTTATCTATAACTACAGGATTTATTTAGAAAGAACTAGTATTTACATTCTTTCTTTTATTTTCGTATATTATATTATCAAATAATAAAAAACAGCATGTATCGCACCTTCTCATGTCACACCCCAATAAATATACAGTTAAACATTCAGAAAAGCATGAGGAACAAAATCAACAAAAAATCAGAATATTATCAAACAATATTTGTTTTGTCACGGGTCAGGGCATTTTTAATATTTTGTTCTGTAGCGCGATAAAATCAAGATGAAACCTGGGATTTTGTGAAAAACTTTCTTTGGGTCTCTCCTTTGCTGAAGTTCTCAATTAGATTTAACCCTCCAAATTGTACTTATTTAACTCTTTAAATTTTAATGTTAATCCATCCCGATAGGCAGTGTTGCGAATTTGCTGTAGTGCGACAAGAAGCTGTTTCATGAATTGCCTATGTGCTACTCTTTCCATTTGGAGTAATCCTATCAGGATGTGCTTTTACAGTAATGTTTAGGTGCAAAGCTCC
>NZ_JAQUVZ010000047.1:236-26424 GCF_028693135.1 Methanosarcina sp. | reverse complement strand
CAAATCTCGTATCAATAGCCATTCCTCCATTTTCAACATTATCTACAATCCTCGAACTTTTCTCAAGGATTGTGAATTGGAAGGTTTTAAACCGCCGAAATTGGAAGATTCTTAACCGCCATTGACAGTCTTTTACTAAAAAAATTCAGAAAATATGGTGAAGCCCAGGAATCCTTCGAAATATCTCTCAATATTTGCCCTGAATTTATTGAATCGCATATAAACAAAGGGCTTATTCTGGATCAACTCTTGGATATTGATGAATCCATCAAAGCCTTCGGTAAGGCAATAGATATACTTGAAGTTAACCTGCTTGTGAATAAGAGAGCGCCTGATACATGGTACCATATAGGTCTGGTTTTCTATAACCTTGAAGAATTCGAAAAAGCAATCGAGGCTTTTGATGAAGTGATAATAATTAATCCAGAATCTATAGATGCATGGAATAACAAGGGCCTGGCACTTTATAAGCTCGAAAAGTATGCTGAAGCCTTGCAAGCTTTTGATAACGCTATAACGTTCTTTCCAGATAAAAAGAATTATGATGCATGGAATAACAGAGGACTAGTTTTATTAGAAATTAAAAATTATATAGAGTCGGAGAAATCTTTCAAAAAGGCCATCGAACTGGATCCAATGAACTTTGAAGCATACAACAACCTTGGCATGCTTTGTTTTTCTCAGGGAAAAATAGGTGAAGCTTACAAGCACTTTAACAAAGCGATTGAACTAAATAAAAATAGTCATGAAACTTTGGTAAATATAGGTTTTTTGTTGCTATACGCAACGCTTTATAAAAAGTCAATCGATGTTTTTGATAAAGCCCTATCATTAAGCCCAAGTTCTACATGCTATCTATGTAAAGGGATAGCTTCTTGGAACTATTCAAGGTACACAGATACAAAAACCAACCTTGAAAAGGCGATTAATATACTTGAAAAAAGACTCAATATAAATTTTGATGAACGATTCAGAAAAATATTCCAAATCAACAGTGTTCTTTCACATCTAGCGTTGGGAAAACTTTATTTTAATGCTGGCATTACTGAAAGTGCTTCTAAGGAAATAAGTTTAGCAAAGTACTTTGCTGACAAATCGCAAGACTTGCCCTCCAATTTAAAAAGCTTACTTAACTATTTAGAAGGGAAACTAGAAATTGAAAATTCAGAATATAAAGATGCCATGGCGTCTTTTCAAAAGGCACTTTATAAGGATCCCTCTCAAAGAAAATTTGTTCTCTGGAACGCTTATGCCCGATATCTGAATATTGAGTTTTCTTATAATCAAAAGAGTAAATATCAGCAAGGAATCGTTTCCATAATAAGAGGTCTAGAGAGCACATTATCTTTATCAGATGAATTAACACCTGAAAAATTCATTGATAAATTGAAGGTAAAAATAAGTGACTTTTTTTTAAAAATACAGGAAAACTTTCCTTCGCTCTATTCAAAATTACCGATTTCGACAAAAATGCATTTATTAGAAGATTTTTATAAGAAAAAAAACAGGGAAGAAGAACTGCTATTAAGAGCAAATACTCATTATTTTCTGGGTTGTTTTTATTATAAAATAAACGATTTTTTTTCTTCAATGGATGAGTTTGAAAAATGCTATAAGTTGAAGCCTGGGGGCAAATTACAAAAATCATCAAGAAATTTTCTGGAAATAATTATGAAGTACCAAATAAAACCCCCATGGTGGCAGTGGTGGCTTTGTTCGCCCGTACACGGCGGAAGAAAAAGTATTTTATTTTTTGTACTCGCCATTTTTGTTTTTGCTCTCACCTTATTACATCCACTAATATATCCAATTATTTTTAGAATTTTTTCTAATTTCACAGATGTTTCTTTAAATTTAACTTCTTACGGAATAATCTCTTCACAAAATTTCTCATCTATTGATTGGGCACTATATTTTGTAATCGTGATAACATTTATTTTCATCTTACTGTATCCTTCTATCGAATACATACGTAGTAAAGACGTTGAAATAAAGATCCAATCCACTCAACCACTTGTAGAATTTTATTTTTCTCTTTGCACCCCGAATCTCAAGATGATCCCGTCTCTCAGATTAGAGGAAATGAAAAAATGTCCGTCTTTAATCCAACCCCTTGACTACGATAAAGATTTCCTATCAAAGCAAAGCTGATCGACCCGAAAAGTGCTCCTTTTAAAGCTGCAAAAATCACCGGTTTTTCAATTTCACTTTTCTTAAAAAACGTATTCGGGGAAGATTTCAGCAGACCGTCGGCAGGAAAAATATATTTCAACTGAATTGGTTATGGTGGTAGATTTTCATTTCGTATTCGGCGGTCCAGTTTCGGATAGATCCAATGAAAACAAAGTTCAGCTAATGGATTTAGCTTGAATCAGAAAAACCCCTCCCCAGAGGAAAAAGAATCGCTTAATCTAAAGAAGCCCTGCAAAGTGCCCCTTATAAAGATGCAAAAACCACTGGTTTTTCAATTTCACTTTTCTTATCATTATCTTAACAAACGTATTCGGGGAAGATTTTAGCAGACCGCCGGCAGAAAAAATATATTTCAATTGAATTGGTTATGAGGGGAAGATTTTCATTTCGTATTCAGCGTTCCAGTTTTCTGATGATTTTCTTAAACCATATTCTCCTGAAAAATGTCGCTTTAATCAGAAAACCTCCCCCAGAGGAAAAGAATCGCTTAATCTAAAGAAGCCCTGCAGAGTGCCCCTTCTAAAGATGCAAAAATCACGGGTTTTTCAATTTCACTTTTCTTAACAAACGTATTCGGGGAAGATTTAAGCAGACCCCCGGTAGGAAAAATATATTTAAACTGAATTGGAATGAGGGGAAAACTCTCAACTATCAACGGAGGGGAATAATTTCACATATTCGGCGGTTTAAAATACCCCAAGTTCCAATCCTTAAAGAAAGTTTGAGGATTGCGAATCATGCTGAAAAAGGAAGAATGGCTGTTGATACAAGATTTACATTCAAAAGGCTTTAGCGTCAGTGAAATCTCTAGAAGAACAGGTTACGCCAGGAAAACGGTGAGGAAATATCTTAACCTGAAGACAGCGCCTGAACCTCAGAAACGTCCAGGAAGAAAAAGCAAGCTTGATCCTTACAAACCTTACATTCTTGAGAAACTCAATGAAGGTCCCTATTCCGCCGCTCGCCTCTTTCGTGAAATCCAAAAAATGGGCTTTGATGGAGGAGAAACCATAGTTAAAGACTTCATAAAAGAAGTCCGACCTAAACAGGGATTACCTGCGGTACTCGGCTATGATCTCTAAAGTAAAACTTATCGGTCCTGCAAAGTGCTCCTTCTAAAGCTGCAAAAATCACGGGTTTTTCAATTTCACTTTTCTTAACAAACGTATTCGGGGAAAATTGGAGCAGACAGTCGGCAGGGAAAATATATTTAAACTGAATTATAATGAGGTTTAAAGGAAATAATATAACTTACACAACTTCTGAACCTGTAGAGGGCTTTTCAGCAATAGCCACATACTCGGCAAAGGATTCCGATTCCGGAATTGGCAAATTGTCTTCCAGCAGTCCCTGGAAATGCATTTCAATAGCCTCATGGATATTTGTCTCTACCTTGATCCGGGTGGAGCCAGTAACTACAAAGCCTGTTTAGTGATGGGTAATTGACCTCCGATCAGGAAGTCTTTTTTTCGTTCAGGATTCTGGCTGTAATCTGCCTATTCTTTTTTGCTTCTTGGAAATTGGGGTTTATTTCAAAAGCTCTGTTAAAGTATTCGAGAGCTTCCTCATACCTTTCCAGATCATACAAAACTGTTCCCTTGTTGTTCAGGGCAGAAAGATCATCAGGACGTATGGCCAGAAGCTTATCAAAACATTCGAGTGCTCGCTCGTATTCTTTGAGATGCGAGTAAGTAACACCTTTTGCGTCCCATATATTCAGATTTTCAGGATCTAAAGTAAGGGCACGATCATAGTTTTCAAATGCATCCTCATATTTTCCAAGTTTCCGCAGGGAATATGCACGATGAGCCCGGGCACTGGAAGTTTCGGAACCAAGGGCAAAAGCCATGTCGAAAGATTCTATTGCCTCTTCAAAGCTTCCTGAATAATTGGCCGCACACCCTTTCAAAATCCAGATTTTCGGGTCTTTCGGGCTGATGGCCAGAATTTTGTTGAAGGCCTGAAGAGCTCGCCTGTGCCTGCCAAGGAAATAGTTGGCATCTCCTTTTATCTTGAGAGCCTCAAGGGACTTCGGAGAGCCCTTCAGGGCAGTGTCGGCATAATTAAGTGCGTCCTGAAACTTAGAATATCTCATTAGTATTCGGGCGCTGGATAGCAGGGAATAAAAGTTATCAGGCTCTATTTCAAGGGCTTTGTAATAAGCTTTAAGGGATTCAGGATCCCTTTTAAGTATCTGCAGCATATCTGCTTTTGAAATCCAGATGTCTGCACATTTTGGATTCAATTTAAGGGCCTTTTCATAGGCCTCGAGAGCTTCTTCGTACCTTTCAAGTTTCTGTAAAGCTGCCCCTTTCCCCGTCCAGCCTTCAAAGATTTTTTTGTTGAGGGCCAGGCCTCTATCATAGGCTTCTATGGCTTCCTCATTCCTGTCCAGTGTGTTCAATACCCCGGCTTTGGAAAACCAGGTTTCTGCAGCTTCAGGGTCAATTTCAAGAGCTCTGGTATAGCATTCAAGAGCTTTTTCATAGTTTTCCAGCCTCGAAAACGAATTTCCTCTATTAACCCACATCCAATCATTTTCCGGGTAAAGGATAACGGCCCGGGCGTAGAGTTCAAGGGCTTCTTCATCCCTTCCATCTTCGAATAGAAAGGCTCCTTTATTCAGAAAAGCATTCTCAGAGTCCGGGTTAATGGCAAAGATCATGTCAAATAATTCGAAAGCTTCATCTTTCTTCCCTGCCTGGAATAAAACTTCAGCCATTTGAAGCAAGAGATTTTCAAATTCAGGATTAAGTTTGTAAGCCCGTTTGAAACACTCAAGTTTTTTCTCCGGGTCACTGGCATCCATGCCCCGTTTGAACCAGACGCTCGGGTCGCTCTCATCGAATTTATTTGTTAGTTTAAAGAATTTTTCTTTAGCCAGTTCTTCTCTGTTTCCTTTATTTTTTATTGATTTTCTTTTAGCCATTTTTGGCACACTCCAGAAGCCAGGTCAAATGTTTTAAAAATCCTGAAAATTCTAAAAATTCTAAAAATTCTAAAAATTAAATACACTGTATGAAGTACTTTGCCTTAGGGAATTTCGGCCGGATATCGAGAGCCCTGTCTGTATAACATTAGGACGAATATATAAAAATAGCTGGCGCTTTTCCAGGAAAAAGAGTTCTTTCAAATATTCAGGCCTTCAAGTTCGTGAACCTCTCCATAATATGGTTCTTCATCATCTATTATTTCGTATTTTGCCTTTTCAAGGGCTGCCTGGATATACTGGATAAGCATGATTACACCTGTCCGAACATGGTATATCTAATTTTATGCGGTCTAAATCTTATATAGATTCTGTGAGCCGGAGAATTAAAGTTTTTGGGTTTTCTACTTCTCATATTTCGTTAACCGGATTCGGGGGAGATTTTAGCAGACCGCCGGCAGGAAAAATATATTTCAACTGAATTAGATAAATGAGTGGATTTGCTCACAAAGACGATGAAAAGAAGAAGATGAAATCGGATCGGGCAAAAAATGGATTCCTGGCATGCACTAATCAAAAATCGTTGATAATCAGGGATTTAGACTCAGCAGTTTATCCACCTCACGGAGAATGTCTTCTATAAAAACTTCAGGAGATTCTCCGGGTTCTGCTTCATTTCCGTGATGGACATGATAGGGGAATGTTTTCAGGTCTTTCCAGTGTGGGGAATTATCCCAACGCTTTACCATTTCATCCCCTTTTTGCAGGTGATAGGAATATCGTCTAAAATCTGACCCTGAGCTTTCATTTATCTGCAACGTGTAACCCCCTTTAAGAGTTATTCTTGCTTTCAGGGCCTGGACAGGTGGTTCAACTATTGCTTTGATAACGTTTAATTCAAGTACAAGATCACTGGAAGAAAGAGTAGAAAAAGTTTTGCTTATTGTCATAGGAACTGTTCCCAGTACCGTGATGCTGTGACATAGCTTTCCCAGATTATGAAATCATCCCATTCTTCAAAATCTTCTTCCCCGACTCTCGAATGGATTCTTTTCTCAAAAGCAGAAAAGTCCATGCCGTATTTCTGCTCCATTTCAGCTACCTTTTTGTCGTAGTAATCTATCTTTTGTTCAGCCTGGTCATGCACAAGCCCCTTTAAGGCCTCCTGTTCGTCTTTATACAGGCCTGCTTTCACCATGTCACTGATAGGTTCAAAGATTTTCCGGGAAATTTTCACGTACTCAATAGCATCTCCCAATAGTATCACCTAACTACCATTTTATCTCTCCAACCTTAAATGTATTATGTATGCTCCTGGCACCTCTCTTTTCCGCCACATTTGCAAAAGGATTCGAGGAAGATTTCAGCAGACCGCCGGCATGATAAATATATTTCAAATGAATTAGAATGAGGTTTAAAGGAAATAATATAACTTACACAACTTCAGAACCTGTAGAGGGCTTTTCAGCAATAGCCACATACTCGGCAAAGGATTCTGATTCTGGAATTGGTAAATTGTCCTCCAGCAGTCCCTGAACGTGCATTTCAATGGCTTCATAGATATTTTTCTCTGCCTCCTCTCGGGTAGAGCCTGTGGCTACACAGCCCGGCAGATCAGGTGAATACGCTGAATAGTTGTTGTTTGCTTTTTCGATCACAACTAGGAAACGATGCATGATTAGTCCTCCACTTTTAATTGTGCTTGTTTTAAGATGCTGTTCAATGTCCCTGGAGCAAGATCATCTCCACTATGGCCCGCAATTTTTACCCTACCTGGTTTAGCAGGATGCTTGTATTGCCGGTGGCTGCCTTTTGTTGCAACCAGATATCAACCATCGACTTCAAGAAGTTTTATGACCTCACGTACTTTCATTTTAATCTATCTTCATGGATATTTAAATGTAATTCGAAAATTTGCAGAATCCAGGCAGAGGCGATCCATTATTCAATTTGATAATTGTCCATTCATCAAAAACTTCTTCCAGGTTTCTGCGGCATTCCTCAAGGGTTTTGCCGGTAGCCCACACACCCTCAAGTTCGGGATCTTCTCCATAATAAGGTTCTTCGTTATCGATTATTTCGTATTTTGCCCTTTTCAAGAGCTGCGTGGTTATACTGGATAAGTATGATCACATCTTTCCGAACATGATATATCTAATTTTATGCGGTCTAAATCTTATATAGATTCTGTGAGCCGGAGAATTAAAGTTTTTGGGTTTTCTATTTCTCATATTTCGTTAACCGGATTCTGGGGAGATTCCAGCAGACCGCCGGCAGGAAATATATATTTTAAAGGAATTAAAAAACGCGATATTGGATCACTCAAAATATTGCTGACACCAATATATTTCTCATCTTTCTCGAAATCTTACCAATAGATTTCAATATCTTTTACGGTACCTAACGGATTAAAGTAGACTCCCGGTACTCCCTGAGCCCTTTTTCTTTTGTGAATCTCATAAAATTCGTAATCTGGAGAGTTTGTCTTATAGGTTGATACAAGACCATACTCCTTACCTATTTGTACATAAGCAATTTTATCTTTATTGTCTAGAGATCCTAATTGCTCAGTATCGCCTGTACAATCTACAAAGACAATGCCTTTATCCGTAGTGTTAAAAACATTGAGGGCATGAGATTCCATATCCAGAAAATCTACACCGACATATCCTGCCTTAATCCCTTCATTTTCAGCGTTGTTGTGAAGCATTTCGGCAAAGTCAGCACAAACAAAGCTGCTATTATAGAGAAATTCATCTGTAGGATCACTTCGCAGGAAAAAAATTAACTTATCCCATGTAGGGTCAGTAGCATTTTTGTAGTTAACCAACTGGACAGCTTCTCCAGATGCTTTAGCTATCGGAAGTTCTTTTTTGTTAATCCCATTATCCAGATAATTATCCAGATCTTGTTTCACCGAAACTGTATCATTTAGTTCATAATTATTCGTAAAGAAAAAAGTGACCAGAACTCCAATACACAGCAAACTTAAATATAGGATTATGTTTTTTGAGCTTCGTGCTTTAGTTTTGTTTCTTGAAATGGTGTTTGAGCTTTTTGATCTTCTGGTAGTTCTTTTTGGTTTTTCGGATTTATTATTCTTAGATTTGTTTTCGTCGATAAAGGGAGAAATAGGATTCTTCTGCTCGTTATCTTTAGTGTTTGAAGAAGCGAATTTCTCTGTATATTTTGCTGGGCTGGGATTTTTAACTATAACCTCATATCCTCTGTCATCTGTTTTTCCATAGTTTTTTGCAACAAACAAAACTTTTTCCTGAAACTTTCTCTCCTGTTCAATATTATAGATTTGCAAGCCTAAACAGTTATGTGCTTCTGGTAATCTGCAATCCTCACAATAATAGGCCCCACAAAATTTACATTTAAAAGGAAGATAATTTATTTTCTTGCCACAACAACCACAGTTAACCATCTAGCATCAATAAATAATGTATTGTAATACATATTAACTTTTCTTATCCTGTTCTGCAAAAAAAACTATAAATTTGTAAGGAAACAGAAGTGATGCATTTTCGAGAATCTAACTGAAGTTAAAGATTTTTTGGTATTTCAGTATCCGAAAAAAATATCCAATAAGATTTAAGCAGGCACCGGCAAGAAAAATATATTTCAACTAAATTTAATGTGAAGAAAAACGTCACTTGAATCTGAAAAATCTCCCAGAGGAAAAAGAATCACTTTAATCTAAAGAAGCCCTGCAAAGTGCCCCTTATAAAGCTGCAAATATTCACAAGATGCAAAAGATCACAAGTTAAGAAAAAAGTATATTCCGAGTCTAACGTTTATTTAAAAAAGTGAAAAAGAAATAAGTGTTGATGTAACCTCAGTTACACAAATAACACTTAATATCTGTTGTTTTCTCTGGGTGTCCTGTGGTTAGGAAGACAATCCCTGCAGTAAACCGGTCTTTCCGGGTCAGGTTTGAAAGGCACTTCTGTCTCAGCTTTACAGTCTGAACAGGTTGTTTTGTGCATTTCTCTAGGAGCGCCGAAATTAGAATTGGAATTTCCTCTGAAGTTTCTGTCATTAAAAGCCATATTTGTTTCACCTTTGGTTTTAGTTGTTAATTAATTGTTTTAAAATAAGATTGTATAGAACTCTTTGATTAAAAACAAAAATTGGTTTTTAATAACAGATGATTATACGTCTCTTTATTTATCAACACACATACATGGCACCTATAATATATAAATATATCTATAAAAACTGAGACACACTCTCTTAAATGAAAGAACAATTTCCAGATATGGCTTAATAGGAGACAACAACCCATTTTCTGATAACTCCTGAAAATAGGCTTCGCCTGAAAAACCCACCACTAGAATTAAAAAACAGTTATCCATACCAAAAATCGGATTGATGATCTAAAAAACAATCCTGAGGGGAACCGATCGATGAAGGGCAAAATTGATTGGGCTGGAAAATGCTATTTCTCCAACATGTAAAAACTCTCAGGTTTTCGAGTTCTTGATTTCTACAAAAGGATTCGGGGAAAATTTAGCAGACCGCCGACAGGAAAAATATATTTCAATTGAATTGGTCAGGAAAAAAGATCTCACTATCGGATAACTCTAAAATTTGCCGATACCGATATATATCCCGGAGTATATATCGGATATGTAAAATTATGGACGATACCGATACACCCCTGATTAAAGAAGAACTTCTTGCACGAATAGATGAAAAAATGAAGCGTCTAAACTCCATGAGGCCAATTCCGGCAGATGCTTTAGGAAGGCTGCATGAAGAGATGAGGTTGATTTATACCTATCAATCCAATGCAATAGAAGGGAATACACTAACACTCCATGAAACAAAACTCATACTGGACGAAGGGCTGACAATTGGCGGAAAATCACTCAGAGGACATCTTGAGGTGAGCAATAACGCAAAAGCTTTTGACCGGGTGGAAGAGCTAGCAAAGAAAAAACACGCTGTAGACCATGTTACAATTCAGGAAATCCATGAAATTGTAACCAGAGGTATACTTGAGGATGCCGGAAGATACCGCACCAGAAATATGAGGATAAAAGGTTCAGTAAAGACTCCGCCCGATTGGTCGCAGGTCGTGGAACTGATGGATGAACTGATCGAAAAGGTATCTGAAAGCCAGGAGCATCCCATTGAAACAGCTTCCTTCCTGCATCACAGATTTGTTGCGATTCATCCTTTCAGTGACGGAAACGACATGGTAGCCCGACTCCTCACAAACCTGTATTTGATTGCAAGGGATTATCCTCCTGTTGTGCTCAAAAAAGAAGATAGAGGAAAATATTACAAATCTCTTAAAGCCGCAGATGCAGGAAACCTCGGACCATTTACCAATTTCATTGCAAAAGCCGTGGATGAAAGCCTGACCCTGTATCTCTCTATCTCAGGAGGAAATGACGAACTACTGCCTCTAAAAGAACTTTCCGCGGAAACGCCTTATTCTCAGGAATATCTCAGCCTGCGGGCTAGACAGGGGCTCCTGGATGCAGTAAAAATAGGAAAAACCTGGCATAGTCCAAAACGTGCAGTTGAGCAATATCTATCCGAGCATGGCAAAAAAGATGTTTGATTTCTGTGTTTTTAACAAATGCATTAAGAAGAGATTTAAGCAGACCGCCGGCAAGAAAAATATATTTTAATTGAATTGAGTATGGAAAAAAACATATCTTGACAAATAAGTCTCACCGGTAAAGTACCCAAACCAAAAAAATTACTTCAAAAGAGCTTCAAATTCTTCTACCGTGAGTCCTGAAGCTTTAATCAAATTTCTTAAAAGGCCCGGTTTCAGTCCTTTGTGCTTCGGGACGGTCAACGTAACTTTTGAACCTTCCTTTCTAAGAACAACATGACTGCCTACCTGTCTGTGAGGGAGACACGCAGCTTTAGAAAAGGCTTTAATTGCCTGCATTCCGGAAATTACAGGAAGTTCGGATTTAAGCAACCACATCAACCACTCTGCAGGAGGATTTCCCAATACATTCCTGCAGTTCATCTTCTGCCAGGGATTCCAGGCAAGCCTGAATTGCTTCTTTAATGTTTTCAATTGCTTCTTCTACAGTATCTCCCTGTGAAAAACAGCCCGGTAAGCCTGGGCAGCTGGCAATAAATCCTCCGACTTCTTCGTCTTCCTCAAGGATAATTTTGAACCTCATAATGTCGATTATGAAGTTTTTGCTTAAATTTGTATGGGTGAAAGGGTTTAAGGGTCGGATAGATATAATGAGAAAAAATGAGAATATAATTCAGTTGACAGGTTTTCACTTTAATCATAAAAATCCCTCCCCAGAGGGAAAGAATCGATTAATCTAAAGAAGCCCTGCAAAGTGATCCTTCTAAAGCTGCAAATATTCACAAGATGCAAAAGATCACAATTTAAGAAAAAAGTATATTCCGAGTCTAACGTTTATTTAAAAAAGTGGAAAAGAAATAAGTGTTGATGTAACCTCAGTTACACAAATAACACTTAATATCTGTTGTTTTCTCTGGGTGTCCTGTGGTTAGGAAGACAATCCCTGCAGTAAACGGGTCTTTCCGGGTCAGGTTTGAAAGGTACTTCTGTCTCAGCTTTACAGTCTGAACAGATTGTCTTGTGCATTTCTCTGGGAGCGCCGAAATTAGAATTGGAATTTCCACTGAAGTTTCTGTCATTAAAAGCCATATTTGTTTCACCTTTGGTTTTAGTTGTTAATTAATTGTTTTAAAATAAGATTGTATAGAACTCTTTGATTAAAAACAAAAATTGGTTTTTAATAACAGATGGTTATACATCTCTTTATTTATCAACACACATACATGGCACCTATAATATATAAATATACCTATAAAAAATGAAACATACCCTCTCAAATCAAAGAACAATTTCCAGATAAGGCTTAATAGAAGACAACAGCCCATTTTCTGATAGCTCCTGAAAATAGGCTTCGCCTGGAAAACCCACCACTATAATTAAAAAACGGTTCTCCCATACCAAAAATCGGATTGAAGATCTAAAAAACAATTCTGAGAGGAACCGATCAATGAAGTGCAAAACTGATCGGGTTGGAAATAGCTCCTTTTCCTGCATGTAAAGGCTCTCAGGTTTTCGAGTTCTTGATTTCTACAAACGTATTTGGGGAAGATTTAAGCAGACCATCCGCAAGAAAACTATATTTCAACTGAATTGGAAGTAAAGACCGGAAACTTCAGCCGCCTTCTTTAGTAAATATAAATACTACAACTGCAGAATACTATAACATATCAAAAGGGACCAGATAGAGCCTGAAAAAATGCCGGAAAACCGAAAAGATGCTGGAATCTACATCCGTAAACTCCATGAAATGCTCCCGGAACTTAAAGAGAAATACCACATTAGTTACCTGGGAGTTTTTGGGTCCTACATTCGGGGAGAACAGAAACCCGAGAGCGACCTGGATATACTCGTTGAGTTTTCCAGAACCCCTACTATTTTTAAATTTGTCAACCTCGAAAACTACCTTTCGGAGGCTCTGGGCGTTAAGGTAGACCTGGTTATGAAAGATGCGTTAAAACCGAACATAGGTAAACATATCCTGAACGAAGTTGAAGCCGTCTGAAGAGGGATTGAGATTCGCGAAGCAAAAGACTATGTCCAGGACATCTATGATGCAATGGAAGCAGCAGAAGAATTTATTAGCGGCTGGACATTCGAAGATTTTGCTGCCGACCGTAAGACCCAGTTTGCAGTAATCAGGGCTCTGGAAATTATTGGAGAAGCAACAAAGAATATCCCCTATGAAGTACGCGAAAAATACCCATTCGTACCCTGGAAAGACCTGGCAGGCATACGGGACAAGTTGATCCACGCTTACTTCGGAGTGAACTTGAAGGTGGTGTGGTTATCTGTTAAAGAAGGTATCCCCGAAGCAAAACCGGATATCAAACGCATACTGGATGAAATGTGAATCAGAAAAACCCTCCCCAGAGGGAAAGAATCGCTTAATCTAAAGAAGCCCTGCAAAGTGCTCCTTCTAAAGCTGCAAATATTCACAAGTTAAGAAAAAAGTATATTCCAAGTCTAACGTGTATTTAAAAAAGTGAAAAAGAAATAAGTGTTGATGTAACCCAGTTAAGTGTTGATGTAAACTCAGTTACACAAATAACACTTAATATCTGTTGTTTTCTCTGGGTGTCCTGTGGTTAGGAAGACAATCCCTGCAGTAAACCGGTCTTTCCGGATCAGGTTTGAAAGGCACTTCTGTCTCAGCTTTACAGTCTGAACAGGTTGTTTTGTGCATTTCTCTGGGAGCGCCGAAATTAGAATTGGAATTTCCTCTGAAGTTTCTGTCATTAAAAGCCATATTTGTTTCACCTTTGGTTTTAGTTGTTAATTAATTGTTTTAAAATAAGATTGTATAGAACTCTTTGATTAAAAACAAAAATTGGTTTTTAATAACAGATGATTATACGTCTCTTTATTTATCAACACACATACATTGCATCTATAATATATAAATATACCTATAAAATCTGAGACACCCTCTCTCAAATGAGAACAATTTCCAGATATGGTTTGCAGGGGAGATAACAGCCTATTTTCTGATAGCTCCTGAAAATAGGCTTCACCCGAAAAACCCACCACTATATTAAAAAACAGTTATCCCATACCAAAAATCGGATTGATGATCTAAAAAACAATCCTGAGAGGAACCGATCAATGAAGTGCAAAACTGATCGGGTTGGAAATAGCTCCTTCTCCTGCATGTAAAGACTCTCAGGTTTTCGAGTTCTTGATTTCTACAAACGTATTCGGGGAAGATTCCAGCAGACCGCCGGCAAGAAAAAATATATTTCAACTAAATTGAATTATATTGAAAATATAATTCAAGTTTCCATCCTTAGTAATTATAAATACCACTACAGCAGATTAATATCACGGGTTACTATGAAAAACATTGAAAAATAATTATTTTGAAAAGGTTGGTGTAATAATATGAAAGGATTTGCAATGCTTGAAATTGGGAAAGTAGGTTGGATTGATACTGAAAGACCTTCAGCAGGCCCATATGATGCAATCGTGAGGCCTCTTGCGGTCGCGCCGTGTACATCAGATATTCATACTGTCTGGGAAGGTGCGCTTGGAGACCGCAAAAACATGGTTTTAGGACACGAAGCTGTAGGTGTTATAGAAGAAGTCGGATCAGAGGTCAAAGACTTCAAACCGGGCGATAAAGTAATTGTTCCTGCAATTACACCTGACTGGCGATCCATGGAGGCACAGGATGGAATGCCTATGCACTCAAATGGAATGCTTTCCGGATGGAAGTTTTCAAACTTCAAAAGTGGAGTCTTTGCAGAATTTTTCCATGTAAATGATGCAGATATGAATTTAGCTCTACTTCCAAAAGGAATGCCCCTCGAACAGGCTGTCATGCTCTCAGATATGGCAACTACTGGAATACAGGGTGCAGAAATGGCAAATATTAAAACGGGCTCTACAGTTGCAGTCATAGGCATTGGCCCTGTTGGTCTGATGGCAGTGGCAGGTGCATCTATTCTTGGTGCAGGTAGGCTCATTGCAGTAGGAAGTCGGAAAGTCTGTGTCGATCTTGCTCTGGAATACGGAGCATCTGAAATTGTTGATTACAGAAACCGTGGACTAGTTGAACAGATTCTTGAAAAGACGAAGGGAAAAGGTGTGGACTCTGTAATCATAGCAGGAGGAAATGAAAACACAATTTCAGATGCAGTCAAAATTGTAAAACCTGGGGGCACGGTATCAAACGTCAACTACTATGGAACCGGAGACATACTCCCTATTCCACGTATTGAATGGGGGTCGGGTATGGCTCACAAAGACATACGTGGTGGCCTGACAACCGGAGGTCGTCTAAGAATGGAAAGAATGGCCGACCTATGTACCTATGGAAGAATAAAACCAGAAAAAATGGCCACCCACGTATTCGAAGGATTTGACAAAATGGAAGAGGCCCTCATGCTCATGAAAGATAAACCAAGAGATCTGATCAAACCTGTTGTTCTTCTGGATGAATAAGCGAGTCAACTCCCCCTCCCTAAACTCTTCGCAAAGCTCAGAGTTTTGAGGAAGGGGTATTCTCGCCTTATGGGATAGGATTGATCGGATAGACAGGATAGAATCGTAAAAGTAGCTAATGGTTAGCCATCGTAAAATTTTCAGCGCCAAATTTTGAACTTCATTAATAGTCTCCAATTTTGAGAGGAGTTTTCACTAAAAGGACTCATTCCTTTCATCCTTTTCTTTCAACTTTTCATTCTTCAGACCTATTTTTAGGAGTTTATCAATAGCCTCGGCTACTCAATATACCTAATCTTTTTACATTGCCCACAATTGCACTTATTATTGCTTGTATGTTTCTTTTAGTCGTCCACTGTTACATGGTTGATATTTTTGAAAAACCCGAGTTGCGATTCGGGATCTCAGGAAATCGGAGATTTTCTGGGAGTTGCACTGCAAGTGCAACAGCCTGCGGTCCTTTTCGCTACGCTCAAGAGGACTACTTAAAAAGATTTATGACCCGTACAACGTCATTCGCTTTATCATGTCGTTTTTGTCACGCTCGACGCAGGAGAGCGGCTTTCAGACAAAAAATGAGACAAAAGACCAAAGGAAAAGCCATAAAGTAAAAGTGGAGTAAAAAGAGGAGGATACGGTCAGAACCGGATAAAAATATACCTGAAAAATACTCTTTTCCACGTCTGTTTTTATTGATTTATACTGGAGATTTCAACCTCTTGTTTCTTCCTTTTCTATTATCTTTCTTCTTTTTTCTACTTTTTTTGCAGGGCCGCCAGACAAGCTGGCGGATGCGTCCGATATTTACCTGTGAATTAAAAAGCGGTTTCCGGGGTCCAGGGAAGTATTCTTCGGACCTGGAAGTATTTCACTATAATTCTCGTATTCTCTTAATACCAGCAAGAATTTGCCTGTTAGTTGTTTTTGCTGGCAGACGAGACGGTTTCAGCCTTGTAAGCCGCAGAAGAGAGAAAAAATGATTTAATCTCAGGATATTCTGAATAATATCAACCGATTAATAAGGAACCACCAATCTTTTTACATTGACTACAATTGCACTTATTATTGCTTGTATGTTCATTTTAGGAAGTCCCCAATATTTTGCTCTTTGTAATTGTCAACGGCGGTTAAGAATTCCACATTTTCGACGGTTTAAAATACCCCAGGTTCCAATCCTTAAAGAAAGTTTGAGGATTGCGAATCATGCTGAAAAAGGAAGAATGGCTGTTGATACAAGATTTGCATTCAAAAGGCTTTAACGTCAGTGAAATTGCCAGACAAACGGGTCATGATAGGAAAACGGTGAGGAAATATCTTAACCAAAAGACAGCACCTGAACCTCAGAAACGTCCAGGAAGAAAGAGCAAGCTTGACCCTTACAAACCTCACATACTCAAGAGGCTTAATGAAAGCTCCTATTCCGCCGCTCGCCTCTTTCGTGAAATCAAGGAAATGGGCTTTGACGGAGGAGAAACCATAGTTAAAGACTTCATAAAAGAAGTCTGACCTAAACAGGGAGTACCTGCGGTACCTGGCTACGATCTATGAAGTAAAACTTATCGGTCCTGCAAAGTGCCCCTTCTAAAGCTGCAAAAATCACGGGTTTTTAATTATCTTTTCTTAACAAAGGGATTCAGGGAAGATTCTATCAGACCGACTGCAGGAAAAAATATATTTCAAATGACTTAATAAAAAAGGTTTAAAGTAAGAAATGTGACTCAAACTCCTTAAGAAATGGTAAAGGATTTTTCAGCAAGATCAATATTAGAGACATTATTTATGTCTAATGATGCTGTTAACAACCTCAATTTCTTGATCTAAAAGTTGAAACCCTTTCAGCAATAATTTTCCAGATTTTCCTCTATGTTAAGTTGGAGATCAGGGACCGGAAGATTCAACCCCTTTCTATCCGATCTAATCTCCAGCAAAACATCTGCCAAAATGTTTTATTCTGTTTGAATTCAGGCAGTAGTTTCCTTCTCCAGAATATAACCGACCATTTCAGGGTTCAGTTTGTTTTCCCTTGAAACCTTTTTCTCAATCTCCTCAGTGGTTTTACCTTCAATTTTCATCTCCTTAATCTTTTCAACTACTGAAGAGGGAATTGCATAGTATTCGTTGATATCTTTCCGGTGTCCCCAGACATCTCCTTTGATAAGCTGGATTCTCTGCATCTGAAGGAACATTTCTATAGACTTTGAAACTGTACGCATGTAAGATTTAGGCAACTGGATTACCTCAATCTTCGGGCAGGTTTCAACCAGTCCAAAGAGGTCCTTATTTGAAGGTCTGAAAGCCAGGTGAACAATACGCTCGTTCGAATTAAGTGTAAAGATCTCTTCCCTGGAACTAACTACTCTTATTCTCATGTTTTTCTCCCCACTATATATTTTTTTGTTTTAAGTTGACTTTAGTTTTTAATTACTTCAGGTTAAAGGAAAATGTAAAGTAATTATCCTGTTTACGATGAAACGGAATAATTTATGCAGACATGAACGAAGAAACGTTCTCTTTCTTCATCCTTCTCTGAGCAGTTGAAAGGCATTCAAGTGTACAGTAAATTGCCTTTTCCTCCACTTTTTTCAGGACTATAAACTCATTCCCACAAACTGGACATGTCTTTCTTACATACTCCATAAAATACCACCCACTTGTTTTTAAATTTGTTTTGACTGTATTCGCATAAGATTTAGGTAACTGAATTACCTCAATCTTCGGGCAGGTTTCTACCAGTCCAAAGATATCCTTACTTGAAGGTCTAAAAGCCAGGTGAAAAGGGTGCTCATTCAGATTGAGTGTAAAGATCTCTTCCCTGGAACTAACCACCTTATCCAGGTGTCAGTTTCATGTTTTCCTCCCCAAATGATAAGTTATTTTTTGATTGTACTTTGATAAATATATTACATATACTTATTATAAATAGTTATCTCATTGGACTAATATTATTTGAATAGTATTACAGGGAATTACCGTCATACCAGATCTACTAAATTGATCTAAAAAGCTATAAATGAAATAAAAACGGTTATTACAAATTATATTTTCTCGTTTTCCTTCTAATTTTACTCTATTTCATACCAAATTTTATTCTAAATACTGACTTAACTATTTCAATTCATAAATTATTTCAGTTTCAGGTTTTAATGAGGCATTCCCATCATGGAAAATTTCTGTGTTCTTAACAAATGTATTAGGAAGAGATTCAAGCAGACCGATGACAGGATAAATATATTTATATTGAATTGGTGATGGGGAAGAAGGCAAGTTTGTCTCAAGGAATTCATGAAGCTAAAATCATATAAACGCAACAGCTCTATAAAAAAATTATACTCTGATAAAAAAAATTCATGAAGCTAAAATCATATAAACGCAACAACTCTATAAAAAAATTATACTCTGATAAAAAAATTTATGAAGCTAAAATCATATAAACGCAACAGCTCTATAAAAAAATTATACTCTGATAAAAAAGAAATAAAAAAATGAAAAAATTTGGCTCTGTAGAAATCCTCCGAAATGACTGATCCTCATTAGCTTAAACTGAATGTCATAAATCTTTTTACTCAATTCTTTTTAGCCTCTTGAAGCTGGTATAGATAAGTTTCTACAAAGCCTTTTTTTTGATCCAAGCTGTTTACTTACTAATTGCAATATATCTAGACCTGGTTTCAGTACTAATGCTTCCTGAATTATTTACTGTTAAACTAACAGTGTATTGTCCTGTTTTATTGTATACGTGTACAGGATTCTTTTCTGTTGAAGTATTTCCATCTCCAAAAGCCCATGTCCATGAAGCTGGTGATCCGGTGCTGTTGTCAGTAAATATGACACCAAGCGGTGCAGCCCCTGAAGTTGGAGATGCAGAAAAAGCAGCGACAAGGGAGCTGGAAACCGCAATATAGCCGGTTTTTGTCAGCACATTACTGCCGTTTGCATTACTTGTTGTCAATGTAACAGAGTATATTCCAGATTTATTGTATGTATGTACAGGATTCATTTCTGTTGAATTACTTCCATCTCCGAAAATCCATTTCCAGGCAGTTGGCGACCCTGTGCTCTCATCAGTAAAATGAACTGTAAGAGGCATGCTTCCTGAAGTAGGGGATGCAGATAATTTGGAAACAGGAGTATTTAAAACGCTTGAGACAGCAATATAGCTGGATTTTGTCAACGCATTACTGCCATCTGCATTACCTGCTGTCAATGTAACAGAATAAAGTCCTGATTTGTTGTATGTATGTACAGGATTCTTTTCTATTGAACTACTTCCATCTCCGAAAGACCATTTCCATGCAGTTGGCGATCCTGTGCTCTCGTCAGTAAAACTAATAGTAAGAGGCACTTTTCCTGAAGTCGGAGACGCACAGAAACTGGCGACAGGACCATTTAAAGCGTTTGAAACAGAAATATAACTGGATTTTGTCAACGCATTACTGCCATCTGCATTACTTGCTGTCAATGTAACAGTGTATCGCCCTGATTTATTGTATGTATGTACAGGATTCTTTTCTATTGAACTACTTCCATCTCCGAAAATCCATTTCCATGCCGTTGGTGACCCTGTGCTCTCGTCAGTAAAATGAACTGTAAGAGGCATGTTTCCTGAAGTAGGCGATGCAAAAAATTTGGAAACAGGAGCATCTAAAACGCTTGAGACAGAAATATAACTGGATTTTGTTAACGCATTACTTCCGTTTGCATTACTTGCTGTCAATGTAACAGTGTATTGTCCTGATTTATTGTATGTGTGTACAGGATTCTTTTCTGTTGAATTACTTCCATCTCCAAAGGTCCATCTCCACGCAGTTAGCGATCCTGTGCTCTGGTCAGTAAAACTAACAGTAAGAGGCATACTTCCCACAGTTGGGGTTGCTAAAAAGGTGGTGACGGGGACAATATAGCCTGGATTCGACGTCACAGTCCCGCTTTCAGAAACTACATTTATATAGCTTGATTTTTGCACCTTACTACTGCCTCCATCATTAGTTGTCGTCAAAGAAACAGTATAATTTCCTGATTTATTGTATGTATGTACAGGATTTTTATCTGTTGAAGCACTACCATCTCCGAAAGTCCATTTCCATGCCGTTGGCGACCCTGTGCTCTGGTCAGTAAAACGAATAATAAAAGGCGTATTTTCTGAAGTCTGAGACACAGAGAAGCTGGTAACAGGAGTATCTAAGACGCTTGAGACAGCAATAAAGCCGGTTTTTGTCAACGCATTACTGCCGTTTGCATTACTTGCTGTCAATCTAACAGAGTATAATCCTGATTTATTGTATGTGTGTACAGGATTCTTTTCTGTTGAATTACTTCCATCTCCGAAAATCCATTTCCATGTATTTGGTGACCCTATGCTCTGGTCAGTAAAACCAACAGTAAGAGGTGCGTTTCCTGAAGTAGGGGATGCAGAGAAGCTGGTAATAGGAGGATCTAAAACGCTTGAGACAGCAATATAGCCGGATTTTGTCAATGCATTACTGCCTTTTTCATTACTTGCTGTCAATCTAACAGAATAAAGTCCTGATTTATTGAATGTGTATATAGGATTTTTATCTGTAGAAGTATTCCCATCTCCGAAAGACCATTTCCATGATGTTGGAGATCCGTTACCCTGACCTGTAAAATCAACAGTAAGAGGGGCATTTCCTGAAGTAAGAGACGCAGAGAAGTTGGTGACAGGACAATTTAAAGCGTTTGAAACAACAATATAGCTGGATTTTGTTAACTTATTGCTGCCATCTGCATTACTTGCTGTTAATGTAACAGAGTATAATCCTGCTTTGCTGTATGTATGCACAGGGTTCTCCCCGGTTGAATGAGTACCGTCTCCAAAAGTCCACTTCCTTGAGGTTAGAGATCCTGTACCCTGATCAGTAAAACTAACAATAAGAGGCGCTTTTCCAGAAGCTGGAAATGCAGAAAAAGCAGCAATAGGAGCTTCAAAACCGTTTGAAACAATAATATAGCTGGATTTTGTTACCGCACTCCTGTCCCCAGTTTCGTTTAATGTCAACGTAACGGAATATGTTCCTGGTTTTCTATAAATGTGCACAGGATTCTTTTCCGTTGAATAATTTTCATCTCCAAAAGTCCAGTTCCATGCCGTTGGCGATCCTGTGCTCTGGTCAGTAAAACTAACATTAAACGGCGTTTTTCCAGAAGTTGGGGCTGCAGAAAATACTGGCTGTGCCAGAACAGTTACTGTGGCAAATTTCAAATCGGTACCGTTTGTATTGTTTACTGTAAGCGTTACATTGTAATTCCCTGCTCTGGAGTAAGTATGTGCTTTATTTTGGTGTGTTGAACTGGAACCATCTCCAAAGTTCCAGTTCCACCCATCCACATTCTTCGAGAAATCCGTAAACTGGATAGAAAGAGGAGCATAACCGGATGTGAGGTTGCAGCTGAAGTTTGCAACAGGAAATACCGGTTGTGCCGGGAGAGGACTCATAAACTGACCGAAAGCAATAGGACTGGAACCTGTTTGTACAGTGTCTGTAACCTTATTTGTGGCTACGTCAATTACAGAGACAGTCTTTCCGAGCTTATCATCGTTGCCGGAGTTCGCTACATATACCTTTGTTCCATCCGGTGTGACTGCAATTCCATAAGGATTTTTTCTGACATTAACAGTTGCTACAACAGTGTTGTTTGCTGTATCAATCACAGAGACATTATTGCTGCCTGAGTTAGCCACATATACTTTTGTTCCATCCGGGTTGACTGCAATTCCCATAGGCCATTTTCCTACAGGCACTGTGGCTGTAACAATGTTTGAGCCCGTGTCAATTACAGAAATAGCATTACTTTCGGAATTAGCCACGTATAGGTTTGTTCCCGCCGGGTTGAATGTAACTTCACAGGGACCAAGTCCAACTTTCACAGTCGCTGTAACAGTGTTTGTGCTGGTGTCAATTACAGAAACATTGTTACTGTAGCGGTTCGTCACATATACTTTTGTTCCGTCCGGTGTGACTGTAACCCCCAAAGGATTGGTTCCTACAGGTACCCTGGCTGTAACAGTGTTTGTGGCTGTGTCAATTACAGAGACGCCGTTGATATCGCGATCCGCCACATATACTTTTGTTCCGTCCGGTTTGACTGCAACTCCACAAGGACTGTATTTCTTTCCCAAATCCACAGTGGCTGTTACCTCGTTTATGGCTGTGTCAATTACAGATACAGTACCACTGTAGCCGTAGTTGACGTTTGTCACATATATCCTTGTTCCATCAGGGCTGACGGCAATTCCGTAAGGATTTTTTCTGACATTCACAGTTGCTGCAACAGTGTTGTTTGCTGTGTTAATTACAGAAATAGTGTTGCTGTTGAAGTTCGTAATATATGCATATGAAGGTGCAGGAGAACCTTTTGGTACAACATTTATTGTAGCTAGTTTTGAATCCGTGCCTTTTGAATTGCTTACTGTCAGGCTAACGGTATAGATTCCTGCTGCAGAATAGGTATGCGTGGGGTTCTGCTTTGTAGAATTATTTCCATCTCCAAAGTTCCAGTTCCACCCGGTTGCATTCTTTGACAAATCTGTAAACTGCACAGGTACAGAAAGAAAAACATAATCTGATGTGATGTTGCTGCTGAAGTTTGCTAAAGGATAAACTGGTTGTACCGGAATAGAACCTATAAACTGGCCTGAAGCATAAGGACTGTTTCCTACAAGCATCGTGGCTGTTACAGTATTGGTCGCAGTGTCAATTACAGAGACAGCGTTGTAGAGATTGATTGCTACATATACTTTTGTTCCATCCGGTGTGACTGCAATCCCCAAAGGATTGGTTCCTACAGGCACCCTGGCTGTTACAGTGTTGGTCGCAGTGTCAATTACAGAGACAGTGCTAACATATTCATCATTATTCGTCACATATACTTTTGTTCCATTCGGATTGACTGCAATTCCCCAGGGCACTCGCCCTATCTTCACCGTTTCTGTAACACTGTTTGTTGTCGTGTCAATTACAGAGACGCTCCCGCTACCATAGTTCACTACGTATACCTTAGTTCCATCTGGTGTAACAGCAACTTCCTTAGGACCGTTTCCTACAGGCACCGTGGCTGTAACAGCTTTTGTGGCAGTGTCAACTACAGAGACGGTGTTGTCGCCTTCGTTTGTTACATATACCTTTTTCCCATTTGGACTAACTGCGACTCCCACAGGAGATTTTCCTACATTTACTGTGGCTGAAACAGTATTGTTTACCGTGCCAATTATAGATATGTCGTTGCTATGGACATTTACCACGTACACCTTTTTTCCATTCGGGCTGACTGCAGCTCCTTTAGGAGAACTTCCTGCAGGCACTGTGGCTATAACAATATTTGTTGCCGTGTCAATTACAGATACATCGTTGCTATGAGCATTTACCACGTATACCTTTGTTCCATCCGGACTAATTGCAACTCCCATAGGATTTGATCCTACAGGTATCGTAGCTGTAACTTTGTTTGTGGTTGTGTCAATTACAGAGACATTGTTACTCTCTGCATTTGTAATGTATGCAAATGGCGAGGAGCCTGCGATACTCACCAACATCAAAAAAGCAAGTGCTGTTGTCCCCAAAGTTTTATAGAAGGTTTGCCCCCTAAATATGCTATCATATTTCGTTCCTCCCATTTTAGACCCCCTTGATATATGAATTATTAAATTTGTTGAGAATTTTGAAAAATCTTTAAATTTGACCGTTTTTTATTACGGACAATATAGCAATTCATTGAAGTCAGAGTTTTTTCGGGTTAAGCTGGTTATCACAACCGAGTGCAACCATAAGTGCGACCATAAAAATGACTAAAAGAAGGTTTCACCGAATTGTAATAAATAATATAAACTCAAAGATAATAATCTTTCTTTTATTGGCTTTGTAGAAATCCTCTAAGCTTTATTTTTATCCAAAAGTTTATAATAAAGGCTCTGTAGAAATCCTCTAAGTTTTGTTTTTATCCAAAAGTTTATAATAAGGGCTCTGTTGAAATCCTCAGAAATGACTAGTTGCAGCGTCAGCAGTAAAATGTCGTATAAAATCAGTTACAATGAGTCAGAATAGTTCAATCTTTGAGGATTGACAAGACACCGGTCTCCATTAATTTTAACGTAATGTCCCGGGATTTTTTTATGTATATTTTTATCTATTTTTGGCCTTTTGAAGCTGGTATAGATGGGTTTCTACAAAACCGCAAAAATTAGATTGTAAAAGTGATCCTTCTAAAGCTGCAAAAAACCACGGGCTAAGAAAAAATATATTCCGAGTTCGGTCTATTTTTAAAAAAGTGAAAAAAAATAAGTGTTGATATAAACTCAGTTAAACAAATAACATTTAGTATCTGTCTTCTCTGGGTTTCCTGTGCTTAGGAAGACATTCTCTGCAGTAAACGGGTCTTTCCGGGTCAGGTTTGAAAGGCACTTCGGTTTCAACACCACAATCAGAACATTTTGTCTTGTGCATTTCCCTGGGAGCTCCGAAGTCTCCGCGGTTGCTGTCTCTTCCCCTGCTTCCTCTGTCATTAAAAGCCATTTTATTTCACCCTGGTTTTAGTTGTTAGTTATTGCTGAAAAATAAGATAGTATACGACTCTTTGGTTAAAAACAAAAATTGGTTTTTAACAACAGATTGTCATATGTCTCTTTATTTTCAATACCTATACATTGCATTTAAAATATATAAATGTTCCATAATACAAAAGATATATTCTTTTACACAAAAAAAACTCTGTGATCAGGGGGAATGGGAGGGATAAAATGCCTGAAATTCTAATGCCGACTATTATCCGATAAAGCAAAATAATCGGGCCTTGAAAGTGTTCATTCTAAAGCTGCAAAAATCGCGGGTTTTTAAATTCACTTTGGTTCACAAACGTCTCCAGGGAAGATTTTAGCAGACCGCCGGCAGAAAAAATATATTTAAACTGAATTGGTTAGGGGGAGATTTTCATTTCGTATTCGGCGGTCCAATTTTGGATAGATCCAACGAAAATAAAATTCAGTTAGTAGGTTTTCACTTTAATTCGAAAACAACCACCCTGGTCAAAAAAGATATTGAGAACTCTTGAAAATAGCCTTGAGGAAAATCTATCGATAAAAGTAAAACTGATTGGACTGTAAAAAGTTAATTCTCAATCTGTAAAAGCTCTGGTTTAAGAAAAAAGTATATTCCAAGTCTAACGTGCATTTAAAAAAGTGAAAAAGAAATAAGTGTTTATGTAACCCAGTTAAGTGTTGATGTAAACTCAGTTACACAAATAACACTTAATATCTGTTGTTTTCTCTGGGTGTCCTGTGGTTAGGAAGACAATCCCTGCAGTAAACTGGTCTTTCCGGGTCAGGTTTGAAAGGCACTTCTGTCTCAGCTTTACAGTCTGAACAGGTTGTCTTGTGCATTTCTCTGGGTGCGCCGAAATTAGAATTGGAATTTCCTCTGAAGTTTCTGTCATTAAAAGCCATATTTGTTTCACCTTTGGTTTTAGTTGTTAGTAAATTGTTTTAAAACAAGATTGTATAGAACTCTTTGATTAAAAACAAAAATTGGTTTTTAATAACAGGTTATTATACGTCTCTTTATTTATCAACACACATACCTGGCACTTATAATATATAAATATACCTATGAAAATGGTCTGAAAATGGGAGTTCACTCTCTCAAATAGGGGAACGCTTTGCAGCCAGGGATTGTGAAGGAGATAAAAGTGCCTGAAATTCTACTTCTGGCTTGATTATCGATAAAGTAAAACTTATCAAGCCTGCAAAGTGCTTCTTCTAAATCTGTAAAAATTATGGGTTTTAGGTTTCTCGATTTTTTCAAACGTGTTTGCAGGAGATCAGGGCAGACCGTCGACGAGAAAAATATATAAAAATAGAAATCAAATGAATGGAATTTCATCATCCTTTTAGTAATTAGAAGTACGTGAGTATAAAATAGATTTAGAAATGTATAAGTATAAAATATGTATAGAAGTTAGTACCTATATAATCTTGTCCGTTTCAATAGGGACACGGTCCTGTAGAAATGCAAAATATGGATTTCAGGCATCATTTTCAG
>NZ_JAQUVZ010000047.1:0-136 GCF_028693135.1 Methanosarcina sp. | reverse complement strand
ATACCTTTATTTCAGATACCTTTATTTCAGATACCTTTATTTCAGATACCTTTATTTCAGATACCTTTATTTCAGATACCTTTATTTCAGATACCTTTATTTCAGATACCTTTATTTCAGATACCTTTATTTCAGA
>NZ_JAQUVZ010000012.1 GCF_028693135.1 Methanosarcina sp. | reverse complement strand
TCACATAGATTAAAGAAATCTGGGCAACAGAAAATTAACGATTTCTAAGTGCCAGAATAACCGGGCGTGCGGCCCATCAGCATACCCCATCCTTTAGGGTGGGGTGGCCGCACGCAATTTGATTTTCGTAGCTTATGCTTTAAAGCCCATTCTTTCTTTGCAGCTTATATTTTGATGCAACTTAGATTTAGATGCAGCTTTTTGCATGGGAGGCAATGAATTCCCTCATGAGTTTCGCTCCGAGCATGGCTGTCTGTCCTGAATCGTATTCAGGGGCAATTTCAACAATGTCGAAAGCCATTGAGAAGGGAGCAAGGGTCCTTATTGCAGTCCTGACATCCCGGGCACTGAGGCCAAAAGGCTCAGGTGTACCGAGACCTGGGGCATAAGCAGGGTCTATTGCATCCATATCAAGAGAAAGATAGAGCTGACTGCAGTCCAGACATTCAATTGCTTCTTTGAGAACTTCGACCATGCCTATGGATTCAACATCATCTGCAGTGTAGTATTTCAGGTTATTTTCCCTGGCAAAAACCCATTCATCTTCCGGACCGCTCCTTATGCCTATAGAAACAAGATTCTTCGTGACCTGATCGAGAATATTCCGGGATACACATGCATGGTTATGCTTGAATCCCCTGTACTCCTGCCTGAGGTCGAAGTGGGCGTCAAGGACAAGAACTCCGAAGTCATCTCCTGCGAACTCGGCACACGCCTTAACCGTAGAATAAGTCAGGGAATGTTCTCCTCCAAGCATTATTGGAAGCTTTCCGTCATTCAATAAACCCTTTACATCTTCGTAAAGGTCCCGCAGGGTCTCGTCAACTGAAGCTGAAGTTTCCAGGTTTCCGGCATCATAAATAGGAAGATCCACAAGGTCGATGTCAAAAGTATGGTTATAACTCTCAAAATTTGCAGAGACTTGCCTCATAGCATCTGGAGCCCAGCGGCTGCCTGCGCGGTACGAGGAGGTGTTGTCAAAGGGTACGCCGAAAATAACATAACGTGCAGACTCATAGTCTGCAAGAGCATCTATAAAGGAAGTGGGTAAAAACATACTCTTACCTGAGGTAAATTGTTTACTTAAAAAAGGATTTCAGGTTGTTAACCTGAGATTTCTCCTGCTTTTCAGGGTTTATGTCCTTATATCGAGTTTGACTTTTCCAAGGGCTGTGATATAAGAAATCTCTTCGCCCTCTTTCACCTTTTCCTTGTATTCCTCAGGGATTAGAATCTCAAATGTTGAGAAATCCCCCATATCCATGAGCTGGGCGATTTCGCCGACGATTGAGATTACCTGTGCATTCTTCCGTTCCACAATCGGGATATATACTTTGTTTGCAACGGAGCCGATATAGGAACGCTTCTGGCCGTCAAAAAGGCCAATTGTCTCTATTCTTGCCTTTGCGGATCCGTGTTTCCCGGGTTTGGATTTTGTAATGCTCTTTATGACACATGCTTCGTCGTCGACGATCATGTACTTCCCTTCTTTAAGCTCCTTAACTTCAACCTGCTGTTTCATAACAATTCTCCCTTACGTTTTAGATATGTGTATCAATAAGTTGTAAGCGCCATACCGGATTTGCCGGAAAATATTCCAGTGCCGATTCCAGTGAAGTGGGATAAGAAGGCTTTTATAATTTTTAGGCCTGTCTACCCTTTTATCTCAATAAGTTGTAAGCGCCATACCGGATTTGCGGAAAATTTATCCAGTGCCAATTCCGGTGAAGTGGTATAAGATGGCTGTTCTAATTTTTAAGCCTGTCTACCCTTTTATCCATACTTTGCTTACTTGCTCTGTATAGAAAAACTGGAAAGTAATTACTACCTGAATACATGTACAAGCTCACAGGTAGAGAACTAATACGATTAATTATCCTAGAGTATATAATGCTTATGCGAGATTCAGTAGTTCCGGGCACAATATTAGAGAAAACGTCCTAAATAATCGGATTATTCCACTAATTTGAACGAAATATTCGAGATTATAGGTAAAATTTGGCTGTTCGAATGAACTCCGGATGAACCCTGTTCCTGCGGAATTTGAGGTACATGCAAAAGTCCGCAGCCTATTTTCGTTTTTTCTTTATCATCCAAGTCCAAGTTCTCTCAGTTTTCCCTGAGAGGGCACCCCATCCTTATTCCAACCACGATACCGGTAATAATCCTGAAGAGCAGCTTCAAACTCCTGCCTGGGAATTCCATCTCCTCTTTCTTCGCTGCCGGCTTCGAACAGCCTTTCCGGAAGAGCATCATCTTTTCGTGTAAAACCCGCTTTCAGGTTATAAATCCTCTCCAGATTCCAGATTATTTCTCCTGCTTTCAGGAGTTCCGCAGGAGATACTTCCATCCCGGCCCCCGAATGTAGAAGGGCTGAACAGAGTTCCTCATTGATAGCAAAAATAGAAAACGGGCAGAACACAAGGGAATCCAGCACAGCAGTCAGGTTTTCAAAGACCTGCAGAATTCCGGCTTTTCCTTTGAGGCTGAAACGGTCAAGGAGCAGAGGCTTTCCAAGCACTTCGGGCCCGACCATAAAGGCTGTGAGGTAATCTCCCCCGTGACAGGAAGTTGCGTAAGCAAGGGACTGCCCTCTGATACCCCGGGGGTCAAAACCTCCGAGTTCTAGCCCCTTTACATCCATACTGAGGTCTCTCCTTTTCCGGGTCGAGAGGTACTTTCTGGCGCCTTTTCCGGGTTCGCTTCCTTCCCCGATTCCTGCAAGCAGGGTTTCAAGTTCCCTGGCATTTATTTTCCCGGATTGGAGTTCTGCGCAGGCGCCAAGCACGGACCCGGCGGAAACAGGGTCCAGTCCGTAATCCTTACAGATTCTATCTGCCAGGAGCACCGAATCAAAGTCCTGGTTTTCAAGGTTGAACCCGAAAGCCCAGAGGGAATCGTAGTCAGGAAGAACCTGCCCGGTTTTCTTTATCCTTCGTTTACAGCCCAGAGGACAGGCAGGGCAGCTTTCTTTCTCAAGCTCGAAGCTGGTTTTGATATACTCCCCTGAAAACAGGTCCGCAAAAGCAGTTCCCCTTCCGGAAAAGTTTCTGCAGGGGACGAGGTCCATATAATCCAGAAGCTTTACAAGTGCAGGCGTGCCATAGTTGGCAAGCCCTTTGGAGAGCACGGGGTTTGCTTCAAAAAGCTTTAGCATCTTTGTTTCGAGATCTTTGAACTTTTCAGGACTGGCTGGTAAACGCTCTTTTTCCCCTTTTACAACCACTGCTTTTAGCAGCTTTGAGCCCGCGACCGCCCCCAGCCCCCCCCTTCCGCTGTGGATGGAATCAATGACAAAAGAAGAAATAAGAACTTCTTTTTCTCCTGCCCTGCCTATACAGGCTACACTTCCTTTGCTTTTCAGGGCCTTGGTGCATACGTCGGTGTTTTTTCCCCAGAGCTCTTCTGCCGGCACAATTTCAGCGTTTTCGTCTCTAACTTCCACGTAAGAAGGTCTTTTTGCCTTTCCTGTAATGACCAGAGCATCGATTCCGGCTTTTTTCAGTTCTCTCCCGAAGCCCCCACCCATATTCCAGCTAAATATTGTGCCTGTAAGGGGTGATTTCGATGTAAAGACTGACCCTGAAGCCATTGGAGCAAGGCCTGTAAGCGGTCCAACAGTGAAAATAAGGGGGTTTTCAGGGCTAAGTGGATCAATATCAGCATCTGCAAGTTCGGAAAGCAACTTTACTCCAAGCCCCCTGCCGCCCAGGTACATGCGGATTAATTTTTCATCGGTACTGGTGACGATAACTTCTTCGGAGCTAAGGTCTACATATACTGTTTTTTCTGTCCAGCCAGCCATCTCAATCCCTTTTTTATGCCTCTGTTATTTAGGCCTTCTTTTGGGCCTGGTTCTGATGTTTTTTTCAACCAGATTTCAAGTTATAATTCCTTTTTCAATCATTCGGGGGATTCTATATTTTCCTTTAAGTCTTATAATTGCTCTATAGAAATATTTGCCTTAAAGCCTTCCTATTGAGAGGTAAGTTATAATCAGGACCTATACTGTGAAGATCTTGAAAGAGCCAGCCTTTAAGACCGGGAAATCTCACATATTATTGTATGAATCTGGAGAAACCGTATATTATTTCTGTATACGCCCTTGTCCTTAATGAGAAAGGAGAATTCTTGCTGCTCAGGCGTTCGGAAAACTCCCACACTAACCCTGGAAAATGGGACCTGCCAGGCGGGAAAGTGAACCCGGATGAGACTCTAAAAGAAGCAGTTGTGCGTGAGGTAGAGGAGGAAACCGGAATTTCAATTTATCCAGGGGAAATTGCAGGAGAGGCAAACTTTGAACTTCCAGAAAAAAGGGTTATTGCTATTGTATTTAATGGGGGGTATGTTATATCTGAGGTTAAATTGAGTTACGAGCATATTGAATACGCCTGGACTTCCCTTGAACGTATTCTCGGAATGGAGACACTCCCTGCTTATTTCAGGAATTTTTTCAAAAGGTTTATCCTTGAAAACAAAAAACCTTACGAACCTCCTGTTTGATCCGAAAATTTGCCTGTATGTCCGTTCTCATTTGAAGTACTCATCTTCAAGTTTTTTTCTTTTTTTCCGACTGTACTGCCAGCTTACACCAAGGAACAGGAGAATTGCAAGAGCTATAAAACCTGCTGCACGCAGCAGGGTTCCGTACTTGTCCAGTAGAATGGGGTTCACATTATCCCTGAGTTCGTACTCAGGATACATTATATCCCCCCGATCATTGCTGTGCCCGAGACCAAGGGCATGCCCGAGCTCATGTTTTGCAATGGTAAGCATGGTTGCGTCCCCATACTGCCGCCAGCCCCTGCCCTGATAGTTTCCAACCTCAAGGACTATATCCACTTCAACGAAACGGTCTCCGGAGATACTGGGTTTTGCATAGCCTGCTACACCCGAAGGAGCACCTGCAACGCGTTCCAGGTTTTCCACCCACATTATTCTTATGTCAGCGTCTTCAGAGTCAACAATCTCAAAAACAGGGGTGTACTCGAGGTTACCGTTTCCTCCATTTTCCCAGTATTCAAGAGCCTTTTCTATTTGTTCATAATATGTAGGGCTGTAATGGGGCGGTATATTTTTGTCGTCTACGTACACTGTGATAGGAGAATGATTCCAGGGATTATCGAGAATCTTCTCAGAACTAGCCCCGGATACTGGTAAAACAGCAGGTAAAACCAATACCATCAGCAATAAGACAAAGGGTAAAATTATTCTAAAAATGTTGTTTTGATTAATACAAATGAGCCTCCGTATCGGCAATACATTTAATTTCAATTGTGATCATTATTATAAATATTATTACAAATGATTTATAAATATTATTATAAATGGTTTATAGATATTATTATAAATATTAATACCAGGTGAACCTGTTGAACAGGCATACCTGAGAAGTTCTCAGGAAATCTCGACAAAGTATATAAATTACGTTAATTAAAGACCTGAAAGATCTGTTAAAAAATAAGCTTTAAGATTATAAGAACTTAACTTCGCAATGTTTATCCCAAAAGTTAAACGAGAATTTGATTTGTAAACCGATTTTTAATTTAAACCGATCTTCAAAAATCATTTTTTAAAATTAAATCTAAAATTGAACTTTTAAAGTGAGCTTGAAGAAATAAAATTACTAGAATTTTGCTTACTGGTTACTTAATATTAGCTCCGGCGATATTGCATACTTCGCAATCAGGATCACAGCATTGTTCTTTTTCGTCATTTTCCCCTTCTTTGCTAGGGAATTCTGATGCAAGAGCCCTTGTACTTTCTGCAAGTACTGCGGCGTTGGACAGGGATGCCCCTATCATTATTGCAGAAAATATTTTTTCTTTTGGGATTCCTTTTCTTTTTGCGATTCTTATATGCATTTTCAGGCAATGCTCACAGCGGAGGGCAGAAGCTACCCCTATAGAGATAAGTTCCACAGTTTCCTGGTCGAGATTTTTGAACTCTCGCATAATGGAATTATCATAAAGAGTTTTCGGGATGAAGATCTCAGGGAGATCTTTCATAAAGTTCATAATGTAAGGGACTTCCCCATACTGCTTCCGGGCATCCTCGAGGAGTTCCGGAATGACTTTCTCGGGATCCTTTTTTAAAATTTCTACAATATCCTCAAGTTCCATAAGAAACCACCAGCACACATTAACATCAAAACCTGGTCAGACGCCGTTTTTTGGATAAGGATTTACAGTTTAAAGGATTAGTGAAAAGGCACAAACCCAGTAAAAATGTAAAGTGGATATATTTTAACCCAACAGAATCCGGATCAAATTGCAAAACCAACGTCAGACTTAGATTTGATTTTTATCAATATATAATTTTTCATTTTTGATCTGGAGATATTCGCCAGCTCGGAAAGGATGACTCCTTCATCAAACTCCAGCTTTTCAATTTTCTCGTGGAATTCATCATATGGCAGTTTGACCCTGATCCCATTAAGCTGAAGAGTGAGGGGGGCAGGAGAGAGCACCCTGTGGATTTCCGGAACCTGGTTTTCGATCTCCTTCATGACTCGCGCAGGAAGCACTGCAAGAGGGTCTTTTGCCTGCTGTTGGCGAATCTCAGAAGCAATCTTTGAAACCCCTTCGTTAAGATTGTCGAGGGCATTAATTTCCTCTGTTCTTCTTAACCTGTGAGAAACCCTTCCGATATTTCCAATGTACAGGTCTGCCCCGGGGACATCTTCGGTTTTCAGTTCAACAGGCCCTCCGGTAACCACAATAGGGATCTCAATGCCTTCAAAGAGTTTCGGCTTCTTTTTCGTAATACAGTCACTGAAAGACCCGAAGGTGAAAACCGCAATATCATGCTCGTTGATAAGCTTTCTTTCATAGTCCATGGACAGGGATACCCTGCGCCCCATTCCCCTTGCGAGCCCTATCATATTTGTATTGGCTCCGGGATGGCGGAGGTATTCTGCTATATCGCAAGCCGAATGTGGGAGGTGGTGTGAGGCAAGCGTAGGGGAGACAACTGCGATCTCTACCCCTGTAAGAGGGGCTTCCAACAGAACCCCGAGCAGTTCGGCTGAGAGTTTTTTTACAAGATCAATATCTTTTTCAGGTATAAGCATTATAAGATTGACTTCGATCCCGGTAACTACTTTCTGAATTATGTAGCCTCCGAGGTCTTCCATCAGTTCGATTAAAAGCCCGTGCTTATGGACCCCGCCGGTGTAAAGATAGGGTAAGAGTACAACCATCTTAATTCTTCCCTCCTTCCGTCAGTTCTTTGAGCATTACTCCTGCTTCTTCGATCCACTCCTGTTTCAGTGCTTCCTCAGATGCCACAAAAACAAAGCGATTACCTTTATATAGATGATAGCGAACCCTGAACCCCTCGGGAGTGGCACGAATCGCAAAATCTACGAGGTTTTCGTGAAGCCTGTGCCTCGGGTCTGCAACCATCATTTCTTTAAGAAAAGCCGCCTCTTCTGCTGGTTTATCCGTGGTTATGGCTACAGTCCACCGGTCCGGCTGGCTGATGTTCGCTTTTCCGTAGCGCTCCCAGAGTTTCCCGAGCAGTTCCGGAATGTACTGCTCTTTTTTGATCGAAATCATTACTTCACTGGCGAGAGGTTTTGCTTCCACGTCAGCAATGTCGATTGTCGTAACCCTGGTGCCTACATCCCTGAGAATGATTGCCATCTGGAAGAGAGAATCTTCAGGTCTCAGCACTACCTTGATCCGCCCTATTGCAGGGGCAAGCTTGAGACTTGCAAGGTTGTCCTCGATAATCTTCCTGTAAAACTCCTGCTCCGACTCAATTGCTGCCTCGACAACAAAGGTCTCAAGCGACTCCATTTTTACCTCACTCTCCCACGTAGCCGGAAGCAAGAAGTGCTGCCCCTACCGCCCCTATCAGGTGGGAGTTTTCCGGTACAAGAACATCGATCTTGAGAAGGTCTCCGAGAGCTTTAGGGACTCCTTCGATAAGGGAAGAACCCCCTACAAGGATCAACGGCTCTTTTACGTCCACTTCCTGCAGCTGCTGCTCGTAGATCTGTTCTACCACACTGTAACAGGCTGCAGCTGCCACGTCTTCCGGGGTAGCTCCTCTGGCAAGGGAGTTTACAAGGGACTGTATCCCAAAGACTATGCAGTAACTGTTCATGTTTACATTTTCATGCATACCCTTAACTGCAAGGGCCCCGAGTTCCGTAATATCCACACCGAGCCGCTTTGAGATCATTTCAAAGAAACGTCCCGAAGCTCCGGCACAGATCCCTCCCATTGTGAACATGCCAGGGATTCCGTCTTCAACAGAGATTGCCTTGTTGTCCATACCTCCGATATCAATGACCGTTGCAGATCCTTTTTGCCTGTCTGCAAGGTAGACAGCTCCCTTTGAGTTGACGGTAATTTCTTCCTGGATAAGCTGAGCTTTGAAATGATCCCCTACAAGGAAACGTCCGTACCCTGTAGTACCCAGTGCCTGGATTTCTTCTCTGGCAACTCCGGCTTCTTTAAGGGCCTGAGAGTAGGCTTCTTCGGCACTTTCAAGGACTTTTGTTGTGGGCACCCAGCCTTTCCCTATGATCTTGTTATCTCTCATAACCACAGCTTTTGTGGTTGTCGATCCCGAATCTATTCCCCCAGTCAGTCCGGTCTGGACTTCCCGGGCAAGGAGATGTCTGCGCCTGGCAATTGTGGTCAGGGCTTCAAGACGGGTGAGCAGGGTGCCTGCACTTGTTCGTTCGGTAAATGAATAGCTGATTACAGGGATATCTGAGTGCTTATGGATGTACCTTCGGACCTCGTTTCGAACAATGGCTCCTTCTGCACAGCGGAAACAGGTAGTAATGAAGACTCCATCTACTTTTGTCGTACCTTCAACAACAGCCTTTGCCCGTGCCATCATGAGCCTGAGGTCTCCACTTGCAACTTCAAGCCCGAATTCTTTGCCTATGGTATCTATTGATGCAATGTCAATTTCAGGATAAATGAATTTTGCATTTACTTTAGCTGCGGCAGCTTCAAACTCGGGCTGAACCCCGGCATACTCAGAGCCGCAGGAGACCAGAGCAATCTTTACAAGTCCAGATTCATCGGCACTCATTCCTCTGCCCCCTTTTCTGCAGGTTTTTCCTCTACTGGCTTTTTATCTTCTTTTGGCAGCCCGTCAGATTCTTGGTTTTCTTTTGGCAGTGATTTTAGAAATGCCGCGATTTGGTTCACGAAGTCGCGGGCATCATCGTTTGATTCCGGGTATTTTACTTCCAGAATAGGGACTCCTTTATCGCGCACCAGATATTTCATCAGTTCGTTTGTGCGGTTACAGCCCACGCAGCCAAAGTTTGCAGGTGGGTTTTCAACTATTATTGCAGCTTCGGTTTTTTCTATAAGGGGCCCTATTAGAGCCATCCTGCCCCTTACTCCAGCCGGCACTTCAACCGCAGCATATCGAAGCCCGATTTTAGGGTCTTCCGGAGTAATATTAATAGGGGGAGAATCCAGGCTGATGTTTGTAACTTTCTCTTTCACCTGATTCATCATTGTAAGGGGTATATGCTCAAAGCGCTCAACCAGGTCAGACAAAATAAGACTGTTTACAGGGTAAATGAAAACCTTTGCCAAAAAATTCACCTCGCAAGCTCTTCTTCAATAAGTTTTTCCAAATCAGAAACCTTAAGCCTGCTTTTCTCTTTGCGCTTTTCTTTTACGGACTCATTTGCTTCCAGCTCATCAAGTGCAGCCCCTATGGCAGGGAGCATCTTCACTTCTTCCCTCAGAAAATGGAATCCCGGCCTCGGGCCTCCGCCCCGGCTTGCCCGGCAGCGCCTCTCATCACCGGCAGGAAATCCCCTCTCTTTTATAAAAATGTGGTTTTTATCCATCTGCTGGATCTTTTCTACCACTGCAAGGACATCCTCCTCCGGTCCTGTTACAATAAGTCCAAAGCAGGTCTCCTTTACAATAACCGGAAACTCTGATTCATAAATCTTCATGGCTGCATCCGCAGGCAGCACTATATCCGAACTGATTACAATGTACTTTGTAATCTCATTTTGTTTTATTTCTGTCATCTTCTGTCTCTCCTCAACTTCGGGAGACTTCACCTGTGATAAATCCAAACATGTGAATCCGCTCAAGTATCAAGTACATTAATTCGGTTATGTAATATTTTATTATGCATTATTCAAGTAAATTAATTCCCTTTTTTTATATTTAGATAATTATCAATACTCTGGATTCTCAGTTTCCCTGATAATCAGTTTTCCTGCGTACAACTTCACTTATGTATATCGCATCTCCTTCTTCAATACCCTTGAGTCTCTCGGGCTCGACTATCCGACCGATAATATTCGTTGAGGATAATTTTTCTCCGGTAGGACCGAAGAGGTCGTCGTCTACAAGTCTAACCCCTATAGTCCCCATCCTTTTTGCGGCCTGATTTGTGATTCCTATTTCCCCGGCAAGTACTCTGGCAGTTGGCGTGTTTTCAGGAAGTACTTCCATGTATTTCACCACTTCCTTTTCTGTTTTGAAAAGGTAAGTGTTCTCATAGATCATATAAACAGGAAGTTTTCCAACAGTTTTTGTTTTGAGTTCAAGAGAGCGGCGGAAAAAGTCCACCGATTTTGGGGCACTCTCCGGGTAAAGCTCAACTTCAATGAGTTTTTCCCGGGATACCGCATAAGCAGTCACTTTCGCTTCTCCGAGAATTTCCAGAGTTGTTGGCGGGTCCTGCCTGACAATTACTGCATCTTTTCCTGTGTACCCATCTCTTACCAGTTCCACTCCTATAGAGGAAAGTACGGGCTCGACCTCTTCAAAGCTATGGCCCAGCAGGACTATCTGGGGAGGAAGGCTTTCTACTGACAGCTTCTGCCCCTTTTCCGCGAGTTTGATAAGTTCAAGACCTTTTGTTACCTGCCCTACGACCGAATGCACAAGGCTTGAAGGCCGATCATCTCTTGAAATATATGCCCTGCCTGTCCCGTATCCGACTGTCCTGACAGAGATGGACCCTTCTCTTCTCGGCTCAAAGTTTTCATAAGGAACGGGTTCTTCTTTCAGGTTATCATCTGAGACAAATGCGCTAGTTATCACATCTACGGAAAGAGTTCCCTCACGGGTCAGGGCATAGAAGTGTTCAGCTCCTTTAGGGGCGTTTATGGAAAGCTCGACCTCAAAATAAGTAAATACACTATCTTCATTTTCAAGAAGGGTAGATAGGTCGGTGGTGCAGGTTTTTTCTGCAAGTTGTTCCCATTCTATAACCGGCTCTATGCTCAGGATGGAGTCTTCTCTCGAAAGCCTGAAAATAAGATTTCTCCCGGTTACAATTGTTGCAAAAACGCCATCATCGGGAGATCCGTACTCAGCAGCATGCCTTTTTCGTGACAGGATCAGATGAGTATTACGGGAGTCAAATCCTCCTGCCCCGAACACAACATCAAACGCTTCAAAATTCCCTGCCTCACGTAAAGGCTTTATGTCGGCTTCAAAAGGGCCAAAAGCCAGAGCTTCAGGACTTGCCCAGTGGATATTTTGACCTTCGTACTCTTTATAATGTTCAGTCCATAGTTTTCCGGAGGATGATTCAGGATCTTTGAGTTCTATCCTTAGTTCCCCTCTAGGTGTATTGATAGCGTATTCAGTGACATTCTCCGTTCTCTTCTCAGCAGTTTTTTTAAGAATTCCAACCGCTGTACCGGCTATATAGGGGGCTCTGGAAACTTTAATAGCGTCTCCAAGGGTAGAGCCTGCAGGCAAAGTGAATTTTTGCCCGTTCACCTCTACGCTGATCTCATTACTCGTAATCGGCACCTCATTTTAGTATTGTTCAATACTAAGAGGTGGCGGTATATTTATATTTCTTCTGTAGCTTTGACCCGTTCTTCATCAGTAAGATGGGAGAGTACATCCTCCGGCTTCCCTAAAGCTATGATCTTTCCGTTACGCATAAGTGCTACACGGTCACATATCTCGTTTACAAAATCCATATCATGAGAAACTATTACAAAGGTTTCTCCGATCTCTTCTCTGGCTTTAAGGATGGAGTTTGTCACTGATACCTTGGTAATAGGGTCCATGGTCCCTGTTGGTTCGTCCATAATAACGATCCTTGGCTCCTTGATAAGGACCTGCGCAAGTGCAATTCTATGCCGCTCTCCTTCACTCATTTCATTGGTCATTTTGGGCAAAACAGCTTTTGCCTTATTTTCTTCAAAACCTGCAGCCTTGAGAGTGATTATGGCTTTTCTAACCCCAAGTTCGAATGGAAGATCCAGGCTGATGGATTCTGTAAGATTGTCTATTACGGAGCTGTGGGTATAAAGCCCATATTCCTGGTGCAGGAATCCCATGTATTTCGTTGCTCTGCCTTTTTTGTCAACCCCCAGTTTTGTCATGTCCACCCATTCATCTCCGACACGGACTTCAACTTCTCCTGAGGTTGGGGGCAAAATTCCCATAAGGATTTTCGAGGTGGTAGTCTTGCCTGCTCCGCTTAACCCGACAAGTCCGAAAATCTCTCCTTCCTTGACGTCAAAAGAGATTTTGTCCACGGCTCTGACCACTCCCCGGTCTACTGAAATATAGCGTTTTGCCAGGTCCCTTACGCGGATAATAGGCTCTCCTACCAGTGAGTTCTTTTCCTGTCTTACCAGGGAGGCACTTTGCATAAAGATCGCAGAAACCTCAAGTGGATCTCCTTCCTGGACAACTTCTCCGTTTTCAAGCAGGATTGCCTTATCTGCCAGTTCCTCGATTACTTCGGGCCAGTGAGATGTAAGGACCATGCTCATATCGTAGCTCTTAACAGCCTTTATAATGGCATCGTGGACCAGTTTTGCAGTCAGGGGGTCAAGGGTACCTGTGGGCTCGTCAGCTAACAGGAGGAGGGGGTTTCTTACAAGCTGTCTTGCAAGCACTACCCTCTGTTTTTCTCCACCTGAAAGCTCCCTTGCCACGTGCATCATACGGTGGCTCAGATTTACTTCCTCGAGGAGGTAAACCGCTTTTTTCATGGCGTCTTCTCCCTTGTACCCGATTTCATTAAGAGAGTTTATGACGTTTACCAGAACTCTTTCATCCCCATAGAGGGCAAAGGTTCTCTGAAGCATGATTGCAATGCGCTTGGTGATATCCTTTCTTATCGGATCGTAAAGTGAAAGTTTTATAAAATCAGCTTCGAACGCCTCAAGAATCTCACTGCATACCGGGCATTTATGGCCTATTTTGCTTGGGCGTTCTATATATCCACATTTCTCACAGCGGGCGAGGTGATAAATTACTTCACCTGAGATGTTCTCAAAAGACTCGGTCCCGCGCAACACATGCATCAGGATTGTTTTTCCGGATCCGCTTTTTCCCAGAACTCCAACGACTTCTCCTTCGTTGATACTTAAATTTACATTTTTCAGGGCTTTGAGACCGTCGAAGTCTACAGTTAGGTTTTTAACTTCAATAAATACTGGCATGCATTTTCCTCCGCAAATTATGAGCTGCAAATAAATTTATGTGGCTTTCTCCTGCCTGCCTGGGCATATCGCTCAAGAGTGGAAAGTAATTACTTTAAAATGAATATTGCATTAACATGACCAATAAATTTCACACATATGGGCAACAATTAGATAAGAGTAAACATTAGATAAACATAACGCATTATTATGTCACTGTGAACATCCAGAATCAACATCATTTGGTAAATTTGCTGGATTTTTGCTCGTTACAATCCTTTTACCACATCCACAACTTTTATAATGTCGTCGAGCACCACATCTGCTGCTTCTCTGAGATCTCCGGGTCTTTCGTCTCCCTGCTGGGTCGTCATTATGCCCACATCTGCTGCCCTGAGAGCCAGAATATCGTTAATTCCGTCCCCCACCATAATTACTTTCTCATACTTGTTTTTAAGTTCAAGCACCACTTTTTCTTTCATAATGGGGTCTGCAAAGGCAAAGATCCTTTCATGCGGGATATTTACGAACTCTGCAAGTTGCACAAGAGTAGACATTCTGTCTCCGGATGCTATGTATACATCCACTTCCATGGCATGGAGCAACTGGATGGTCTGCAATGTTTTACCGAATACCTGCCCTCCCGTGCTGAGCACGTAGGGTATTTTTCTTTCCTCCGAGTCCACTATCAGACCTGCCGCAAGATAAATGCTGTCAGGGCAGTGGGATGTAACTGCCTCAAGCACATCATGTACATCCCCCATCAAGAGAGAAGCCCCTCTTATGATCTCACAGGCAACGTCCGGGGTAAATTTTCCTTTTGAACAGCTTATACCTATTGAAACTCCGTACTTTTTTATAAACTCAAATAAAAACATATCCCTTCTTGAGCTCAGGATTAGTTCATTATCAATGTTAAGAGCTACAAGGCCACAACCGTTTTTCTTTGCGACAATGGCAGTGCTCTCTATGTTTTCAAGAATATTCCCTGTGCTGGATTCTTTTGCAACTCTGTACATGTGGAGAAGAGTTCCAGCACTGTCAAAGACCACTGCGATTTTTTTGGCCATGTCAATTGATTAATCTATAAATAAAAAAATCTTTGTAAAAGCCCGGAAAAGTGGGTATAAAACAGAAATATATAAAAATAAATGAAGTGAAAAAGTTAAACTTCTATTTACATATTTTCTTAAATGATTGGTGCTCCCGAAAGCAGGACTCCAGCAAAAAATCCGAGAATTGCCCCGGAATTCAGGAAGGGCAACCCTGCCTGAGGTTTTCCCCTCATTACCAGGATGGAAAGAAATACATGCCCTACAAGAGTCCCCAGCATTGCCCCGAGTACAGGATATGAGAATCCTCCGCTTTCGATGAATACATTTGCGGAAACTACCAGAAGGGTGGGCATGACCGCGTCTCCAAGGCCCATGAAAAAGGCTTCACGTTTTTCTCCTTCTTTAAAACTTTCCTTAATGAATGAATAGTTCGAGTTCTTTGGGATTATAAAAAGAAGAGGAAGTTTAAGGTCCATTACACCTTCAGCCATGACTATCATATGTTTTGTCTTATATACCGAGATGGCATCATAGACTGCAAGCAATATCAGAAGGACAACTACAGGGATAATGGAAAGGGAGATTCCTAACAGGGCACTGACCCCACCTGCTATGCAGACCCCCAGAATATCGATTACATACCACTCCGGGTATTTGTAAAGCAATACGGTCAACCCTGTAGAAATCAGGAGTGAAGCGATATTTTCAAAGCCTGCCAGGGAAGGAATCAAGGTGAACAGTGCAAAAAATACATAGTAGAGAGTACTGACTATGGCGAAGTATATGAGTAGACTGATTATCCATTTCATGTTTTTCTTTATCGCGATCAGGACAAGAAGCGTAAAAACCAGGATCATCACGATATAATAAATCGAATTGGAAACCTGTGTCGGATCTTCAAAAGCCTGCATTTCGTTGATTTCCATTGGCGTTGATAAAAGAAGGGCGAGAACCTGCACAATTAGGATTAACCCTGCCATGGAAAGAATCGGCAAATAATCTTTAAGTGAATGTTCGCTGGAACTCAAGTACTAAACTCCTTATTTCTTGACACTATGCCTTTTCTATTCCTTTATATAATTACTCTATATTCTGTCTTCAATTTTTATGTTCCTTAATATATTATTAATTTCACCAATTGTCTGCCTTACCGTATTTATTCTGCAATCTTACTCCGGACTTACAATTTTTTCCGAGTTTTTATTTTATGAAAATTCCCCCACTCCTGTTAGTTTACCGATAGGAGTCCCGGTTATTCTCTTTTAGATATTGTTTGGTTGTTTAATAGGATCAGGGGAAAAATTAAAAGAGGGATGAAAGATACATAAATAGTTTATGCAAAAAATTATATAGAATAACTGTATAAAAAATAAGCGAAAATAAAAAAATGAGCAAAAGTAGTAAAAATATAAAAAATAAGCGAAAATAAAAAAATAAAAAAATAGAAAATATGGAAATGCAGTAAAAATAGAAAAACAGTAAATACTTTAATGGAATTATCTCCACCCAATAATTTTCAGCCCGGTATTTAGGAATTTGTGGTTTTACACGAAGTTTATGGCTGCATAAGGAGAATTTCCATAAGTACGTTAGAGGTATACAATGGAAACCAGAGATACAGTATTCCTTGTTGTGATGATTCTGTCATCTTTCCTTCTATCCTTCGAATGGCTTAGAAGATTTACATACAAGCCCACAAACCCTTTCATTGACCCTTTAATTATTTTATCGATTATGATTCTGGCCGGAACATTATCTCTCATGCTCATCTCTATTAATGACAAGCTTCAGAATTTTGAAGACAAGATGGAAGCAAAGGACCGGGCCCTCAGGGTTAATATGGAAAGTTCGGAAACAAAAATTGAAGAAAGTATGAATGAGCTCTCAAGTAAAGTTGATAATGCAGTATATGAATTCAACCGCAGAAAATATCACTGATTTCTGCTTATAATTTTATTTTTTCTCATCACAGTTTATTCTTTTTCTGTTCACAGTTTATTCTTTGTCTTTCTTTCCACGCCCTTGATTTCATTCTGCGCTTTACCTTCAAACTGTCTTACGTTCCATTTCCTTCTTTTTTTAATCAGGATGTTTTTTAAATATATTTTATCGTTAATCAACGATTTTTTTGTATAAACTTCCAGATGTATTAATATTTAAATCTCTTTTCAGACTGGAAAATATGGATAACTCATATAATTTAATTGTTAGGTGGGACAAATGTAGCACATGACATATATAATTAAAAGGAAAAGTTAATATATAGGATTTATAGAAGAGATTCTAACTTATATTTTAGGTCAAGTAACTTTATTAATACTTTTATCCATATACATAAGAATTGATGCTATGAAACCATTCAGAAATACAAATTCCCTCATTCTTTTCGGACGCAAGCTCCATTATTTAGCAAAGTTTATATATCGGATGTCCTGTAGTAAGGGGGTAGATCTGGAATCAGGGCATTTATAAATATATTCAAATTGAGATCGTGTATCGTAAGTTATTATTACTCAGAGTTAGTATATTGATTACTTGTGTAAACAGGTAAAGAAGGAAAGCTAATATGCACCTTAATCTGGAACCGATTGGCATTATCAAAAAGGTTGCAAATAAGTCGGAGATTTTGATTTATTCTGATTTTGAACAGGTAATACGAAATATAGTGTCTAAAATAGGAGAAGGAGCCGAGATGGGCCAGAAGCTTCTGGTAATCCATAAAAATAATAGCAAAAAACAAATAGATGGGCACCAGGTCCAGGTCACAAAGGCGACGCTTCTGGAAAGAAAAGGAAATCTACTGACAATATCCAAAATAGAGGCAAATGAAGATTCTGTGATTGATGTCCGACTTGATCTTGCAGCCTGACATCCTCATACTTCGACAGATGCCGATAAATCTTTAAAGTTCCTGGATGTTTCCCTTTTCTCCTGGATTAACCGGGATGGCATTTATGGAGAGCTGAATTTGGGATGGCAATTCCGGAAAACAGGGTTTACTGTAATTATTTTAATTCTCATTCTTTTTTTGCTACTGAGCAGTGGCTGTCTAAAAGAAGGTATAGATAATTCCGCAGGACCGGAGGCAGCTTTTCCAAAACAACAGCTATCTACTGTTGTTGCTGTCTATATGGTTGGAAGTGACCTTGAGTCTTCAAATAGATATGCCAGCAAGGACATCATCGAAATTATTGATGGGGCCTCCATGCTGAACGGGGAAGATACTGAAATTCTGATAGCTTATGGAGGAGCTTCTGTGGATGGATGGGAGGGCATGACAATCGCAGCGCTTGATGACCTCAGAAAGGACGGAAAGGATGAGGTCATAGGCAATGAGGGCATCCACCAGAAGACATATCCCCATGCAAACATGGGAGATGCCGCAGGGCTTGAAACATTTCTTTCGTATATCCGAGAAAACTATGAGAGTGAAAGGGTCCTGCTTATTTTCTGGGACCATGGAGATGCTTACAGAGGGGTTTGCTTTGACGAAAATTATGGTTATGACAGACTGGAGCTGCCTGAACTGAGCAATGTCCTTGAGACCTCAGGAATGCATTTTGACCTTATCGGTTTTGATGCCTGCCTCATGTCCACCCTTGAGCTTGCGAGAGCAATTAAGCCGTCAGCAGATTACATGCTTGCCTCCGAGTCAATCGAGCCTACCCACGGCTGGGACTATGTTGCTTTCATAGGGCATGTCTCAAAGAATCCAAACGCCTCTACAGAAGAAATAGGCAGGGTTATCATTGACAGCTACCTTGAGAATCCCTCTCATGTGCCTCCCAGAACTCTTTCTCTTCTTGACCTCTCCAAAACCGATGAAGTACTGCAGAATGTAGATGGGCTTGCAGAGGATATGGGTACAAGCGTCTCAAACACAAAAGGGTATTGCGGACTTGGGGCATCTATTACGAAAGCCCGGAAGTTCGGGGTCGAACCAAAGAAAGGCTCTGAAATCTCAATGGACCTGAAGAGTTTTGCCCTGAGAATCGGAGAGGAAATGCCGGAACTTTCAGGCAGTTCTGACGCGCTCATTAAATCGCTTGAAGATTTTGTTATTTACTCAAGGCAAGACGGCACAATGCCTGATGCATATGGGGTATCCGTATATTCTCCCCAGACTCCGGATAATTACTCTACGTATTACGGCAGGGTTTCCATTTCAGAAGTATGGATGGACTTCCTTGATGGATATTCTGCGAGGACCTGTGCGGACTTTACAGAACCCGGCATCTCTAAATCCGGAGATTCCTTTTCAGTAGTAGATGATTCCGGGCTGGCTTCAGTAGACCAGGTTTACTTTATTACCTCTCCGGAAGGACCTGTTCTCATAGGAAGAATGCCCCTTGCCTGCGCGGGGGGCACAAACTACAGCCTTCCTGCCTGGGGAGGAGAATGGATCTTTATAGAGGACTCTGAAACAGGGAAAAACTCTCTTATTTATGCAGCCTGTGGAGGAGAAAGCGAGAATGGAAACAGGATACTTACTACCGAACTGGGACTTCAAAGAGATGGAGAGTCCAGATCCTGTCTTGCCCAGCTTTACCTGGATCCGCTCAATGGGACTGTCAAAGCTTACATGAATCCCTACGAAGCCCTGGATGATGGAAACATCCTATTCTCAAAAGAAGTGCTTGAACCGGAACCCGGGGATATAGTCACTGCATACGCACCGGTCTACGGAGAATCCGGCATTAAGGACTGGACAGCACTTGGCACACTTAAGATGGATGAAAATACGGCTTTTATCTATGACTTTCTGCCTGAAGGGACCTATTATACCGCACTCTATGCAGAAGATTACCGCCTGAACTTCAATATGAGCGAACCTGCGGAGATTATCCTGGAATAATTTCTTTAAAACCCCTTTTTTAATTTCCCTCTATCTCAAAAGGCCGTTAATTTGGCAACAAGCATAAAACTTCAGTACACATAAAGCCTATTGTCCAGAAAATGGAGATACTGGGAACGAGATACTGGGAACGAGATACAGGTAGGTAGCAACAGGCATCACCTGATAAACCCGCCTGAGAATAGTAACTGCCCGGAAGCAGTAAAAGAGTTAAAGATAAGAGTAAAAGTAAAGAAGCCTGAGGCTAAAAAGAGTTTCATATACCAGAAGGAAAAAATATGGGCACGGACATAGGAGATCTGCTTCAGAAAAGAAAAATAGAGCTTACTGACCTCTCAAACCGGGTGGTTGCAATTGATGCATTTAACACCCTTCACCAGTTTTTGAGCATTATCCGCCAGAGGGATGGAAGTCCTCTGGTTAATTCAAGCGGGAAAGTGACCTCCCACCTCTCTGGCCTGCTCTACAGGACAGCAAGCCTGATTGAAGCCGGAATCAAACCTGTATTCGTTTTTGACGGCAAGCCCCCTGACCTTAAATCCGAAACCCTTAGCCGAAGAAAAGAAGTAAGGGAAACTTCACTGGAAAAATGGGAAAATGCAAAGGCAGAAGGGGACCTTGAAGCTGCTCATAAGTATGCTCAGGCGTCTTCAAAGGTTGACCAGACCATTGTTGAAGATTCCAAATACCTTCTCGGAATAATGGGTATTCCCTGGACACAGGCCCCCTGTGAAGGAGAGGCGCAGGCTGCTCATATGGTTATTAAAAAGGATGCAGATTGTGTTGCTTCCCAGGACTATGATTCGTTCCTTTTCGGAGCCCCGAGTGTTGTCCGTAACATGACGGTCACTGGAAAACGAAAGCTCCCTGGAAAGAATGTATACGTTGATGCTGAACTTGAAATGATCGAACTCGATGAAACCCTCGGGGCCCTGGGGATCAACCGGGACCAGCTTATCGATATTGCAATCTGTGTGGGTACGGATTATAACAAAGGATTGGAAAAAGTAGGCCCAAAAACAGCCCTTAAATTGATTAAAAAGCATGGAGATATCCATGCCGTGCTCCGGGAAAAGGGAGTGGAAATCGAAGGCCTGGACAATATAAAAGAACTTTTTACCCATCCTGATGTTACGGACGACTACGAAATCAAATGGAGCAAACCGGATTCCGAAAAACTCATCAAATTCCTCTGCGAGGAGAATGGCTTCTCCGTAGACAGGATGGAAAAAGCTGTAGAACGCCTTAAAGCGGCTTCAGGAGCCAGGCAGAAAACCCTTGACCAGTGGTTTTAAAGAGTTTTAAGGGCTCAAGAGGTATTTCCATTTAAGATTCCTTCTTTACATTTTCCTTACATTTTCCTTACATTTTCCTTACATTTTCTATAAATTGAATTCATTCCCTGTGAAAGTATCTTCGTCAGAGATATACAGGCAGGGAGGTCTGAAACCAGGGAGGTCTGAGACTGACAAAATCTGAACCAGAGCATTCAGGAAAAGAACACTCATATTCCCATGCCCATGGAGTTGTGGACCCCGAACTTCTTTCCACGGATAGAGGGCTCTATGCTGTCAAATGGGCCTTTGTCGGCTTGATGATAACTGCGCTCTTTCAAATTCTGGTCGTATGGGTTTCGGGCAGTGTAGCCCTTCTTGCCGATACCATCCATAACTTTGGGGATGCCGCAACTGCAATCCCCCTGGGTTTTGCCTTCCTGCTCTCCAGAAAAAAACCCAACAAAAGTTTTACTTACGGCTACGGTAGGGCAGAAGATCTCGCAGGTCTGTTAATTGTTTTCCTTATCTCCCTCAGTGCTGCAGTTGCAGCTTATGAATCGATTTCCCGGCTTCTCTCCCCACAGCCTGTTGGGTTTCTATGGGCTGTGGCTGCAGCCTCAATTATTGGATTTCTGGGAAATGAACTGGTGGCAAAGTTCAGGATAAGGGTAGGAAAAGAAATAGGAAGTGCTGCCCTTATTGCTGACGGATACCATGCACGTGCAGACGGGTTTACCAGCATTGCCGTGCTTTTCGGAGCCCTGGGCATCTGGCTGGGTTATCCTCTCGCAGACCCGATAATCGGACTCCTGATCACAGTTGCAATCCTCCGCATAGTATGGGAAGCAGGCAAATCCGTATTTTCCCGCATGATGGATGGGGTTGACCCTCGAATTGTTGACGATATCCGGCAAGTAGTAAGCCAGGTAAAAGATGTAGAGGATATTACGGAAATAAGAGTGCGCTGGTTAGGGCACAGGCTTCATGCTGAAGTTAATATCGCAGTAGAATCCGGACTCTCTGTTAAGGAAGGGCATGAAATCGCGGTAAATGTGAGGCACAGAATGCTGCACGGCCTGAATTACCTGTCAAACGCAGTTGTACACGTAGACCCTCTGGATGCGTCCGGGGAGGCTTTTCATCTGCTTCCGGGACACGACCCTATTCCGCCCTCTAATTCTCAATGAACCCGGAGGATTCCGGACTTTAAACGACATCAAAATTCTTTAACCCGAGCTTTAGTTAAGGCTTTAATATCAGACTTTAAAGATCTCTGCCCCACTGTTCTTTGCTCGAGTCATCATTGTGATTCCACCTGCCGATTCGTCAAGCATTTTCTGGACTTCTGCCTGGAGCTGCCTGCCTTCTTCCCTGTTATCCACAAAAGCATAAACTACAGGCCCAAAAGAGCTTACTCCGGCTCCGTAACTTCGGCTGCGCATAAAAGAGGCAATGTTCTTTACGAATTCGGGCCAGATAAGACTCTCCATCTTGTTAAAACCCACTGTCTGGACATGGTTTACAGCAGCCCCGAAACTTTCGATGTCGCCCTCTATTACTGCAGGCATCATCTTCATGAGTACCATATGTGCAACCTCCCTGACTTCCTCTATCGGGAGGGGGCAGAATTTCTGAAACACATTGATCTCTTCCTGGTCGTGCATGCCCGTATCATCAGGAACTGCAATAACTACATCCCAATCCGGAAAATCTTCTCTGAAAAGTACAGGTCCCGGCGGCACCCTGCTGGCGGCCGAAGGCATGAAAGCTCCTTTGTCTTTGAACCTGTGCCCTCCATCAACTATGAATCCACCCTTCTCAAAAGCAGTTACTCCTATGCCCGAGGTTCCTCCCCTTTTTACTGCAAATGCAAGTTCTCTAACGCTTTTTCCAAGCCCGTACAGTTCATTCACAGCTGCTGCCGCAGCCAGAGCAGCCTGGGTACCTGATCCAAAGCCCACATGAGGAGGAATCAGTTCTTCTACATTAATCCGGACTCCTTTTCCTTCAGGAAGCAGGGCTTCTGCGGCTTTTCTCATGCGGTCGGCAAATCCCTGCAACCCCTCGATCTGGATTCCATCAGCTTCTGCTGCGGTAACTTTTATGTTCGGGGTGGAAAGGGTCAGCCCTGCTCCCCCGTCCACTCTTCCAATCTCACCGTTCATATCGATAAGGGTTATGTGAAGCCGAGAGGGAGTAGTTATTTTGATCATGTGTCGTACAACCTCGAAGAACATCTAAAGATATTATAATATCATCATTATCTGCATTTTTTATTGTAGCTGCTGATATTTAATCTTTTTAAAAAAATCCTGCCTGGAAAGCCAGTATTATTTATGAAAACCGAGCCAGAAAACTCTCTAAAAAATAGAAATAAACCAAAAAATAACAAATATTAAATACTGCAGAAAAAACGTAAGGGTGCAAACAGGAAGAAAAGAAAATGGGAACGAAAATCCAGGTGATCCCTGGTTAATTGGTTGGCAGTATTCCGAAAAGGCCCCAACTGGCATCTCACGTTATTGCTTATCACTATTTCTTTTCACGCGCCGCACTCCGCTTGAACCCGCCTGTGTACGTAGATATAAACAAACTCATAGCCATGCTGGAAGCTCTAATACCAAAATATCAACCATGTGCAGGGGACAACCGAAATCTAAAAAGAGAGTAAAAGAGAGTAAAAGAAGCAAAAAGAAAATTGAATGAAAAATTAAAAAACACTGATTTTTTCGTTAATGCTTCCTTTTCTTTATTGCCCTTAACTTCTCCTTTACCGTCACTCTTTTACAACTAACGATTTGCCTTTCATCTCTTCAGGTTTAGGGACCCCAAGAAGCTCCAGGAGGGTGGGAGTAAGGTCAGAAAGCTTCCCATCCTCAAGGGCTTTTACTTCACCGTTTCCTGCGTAAATGCATCTGACAGGATTTGAGGTATGAGCTGTATGCGGCTCTCCGGTGTGTGGATCTTCCATCTGTTCGGCATTTCCGTGGTCTGCAGTGATAAGTGCTACACCTCCTGCTTTCTTCAGAGCCTCCGTAACCCTGCCCACGCAGTCATCCACGGTTTCTACTGCCTGTACTGCGGCTTCAAAAATTCCGGTGTGTCCGACCATATCCATATTTGCAAAATTGAGTATAATTACATCATACTTTCCGGACTGAATTCTCCTGACCACCTCATCCGTAACTTCATATGCACTCATCTCGGGTTTGAGGTCATAAGTGGCAATTTTTGGTGAAGGAATCATACAGCGGTCTTCTCCCTCATAGCATTTTTCCTGCCCGCCGTTCAGGAAAAAAGTCACATGGGCATATTTCTCGGTTTCTGCAATGCGAAGCTGGACAAGCCCTTGCTTGCTAAGTACTTCTCCAAGCACATTTTCCAGTTTTTCAGGTGGGAAGGCAATAGGCAAATCCAGGGTTTCATCATACTGTGCCATGCAAACATAGTGAACCTTCGGGCGTTTTTCCCTGGCGAAACCTTCAAAGTCCTCATTTACAAAAGCCCAGGTAAGCTGCCTTGCCCTATCGGGCCTGAAATTAAAGAAAATTATTGAATCATTGTCCTGTATGACTGCCTCAGGATTCCCTTCAGGACCAGTGACTATAGTGGGTTTTACAAATTCGTCATTTTCCCCCCTACCATAGGCTTCAGAAACTGCAGTTTCAGCATTAGGAGCTTTATAAGGAGCAACCCCGAGAGTCAGGGCATCATAGGCAAGCTGTGTCCTCTCCCAGCGCTTATCCCTGTCCATTGCGTAGTAGCGCCCTGATACTGTCGCAATCCTAGCACTCCCACTCTTCTTACAAAAAGCATCAAGTTCTTTAATATCTGCAAGAGCAGCTTTAGGGGGTACGTCTCTCCCGTCCAGAAAAGCATGTATATATACTTTTTTTAGCCCTTTTTCCTGTGCAAGTTTGATAAGGGCATAAAGGTGGGTCATATAACTGTGAACGCCTCCGTAAGAGACAAGCCCCATGAGGTGCAGGCTTGAATCATTGAGCTTTGCGTTCGAAATTGCATCCAGAAAAACAGGATTTTTGAAAAAGTCACCGTTCCTGACAGAGAGGTTTATTCTTGTAAGGTCCTGATAAACAATTCTTCCTGCCCCTATATTCAGATGGCCGACTTCAGAGTTCCCCATCTGACCTTCTGGCAGACCTACGGCTTCTCCTGAGGATTCTAAAAAGCACCATGGGTATTCTTTCAACAGGCGATCGAGGTTTGGAGTTCTGGCTGCCAGAATAGCATTTCCTTCTTCGGCTTCCCTGTAGCCCCATCCATCAAGGATCATGAGCATAAGAGGTCTTCTTACCTGAGTCATATGAAGGGAATTCCACACCTGTTCATAAATAGCTTGTTATGAACCTCCATAATATCCGGCCATAAGATTATCCTATAGCTTATTATGAAATTATATATTATATATTTATGATGTATTGAAAATATATCTACTGTCCGTAAATATAAGTATTAATAATTACATACGTATCCAAAAGGTAAAAACGAGAACATAAAAACGACCCGTGTCTCTGTTAATATCTATAGAAAAGTCTGGCTAGGTCTCCGGTAACAGGTAGGTGGATTGACCTTTAGGATTGTTAGGAGGATGATTATTATGAGTGAGGACATTCAAGACATTATGAATCTTACGCACGTAAAAATCCAGGACTATACGGCGAACCCAGCTCCCCTGGGTTTGATGGCTTTCGGAATGACAACTGTGCTTTTGAATATACACAATGCAGGCTTCTATCCTATGAACGCGATGATCCTTTCGATGGGCTTTTTCTATGGTGGGTTAGCTCAGGTCGTTGCCGGGATGATGGAATGGAAAAAAGGGAACACCTTCGGAACCACGGCTTTTACCTCATACGGATTTTTCTGGCTCACTCTGGTAGGAATTGTCCTGCTTCCGAAGTCTGGAAGCTACTCAGGATTGGCCACTGAGTCATTCCCGTTTGCTGCATACCTCTTCATGTGGGGAGTCTTCACCCTTTTCATGTTCATAGGTACATTGAAAGGCTCAAAGGCCCTATCTGTTGTATTCCTGACTCTTACAATCCTGTTCTTCTTGCTGGCCGCAGGAAACGCCCTTGGCAGTGCAGCAATACTCAAAATCGCTGGTTATGAAGGAATCCTTACAGGACTTTCCGCAATCTACACGGCCCTTGGTCAGGTACTGAACGAGTCATACGGAAAAAAGATAGTTCCTCTCTAAAAAAGCGTTTGAAAGTTAATAAATTCGTTTTCGGGCTCATAAGCCCGATTTTTTATATATTTTTCTCCATTTATTTTTATCATATATTTTATCAGCTATTTTATCAGCTATTTTATCAGCTATTTTATCAGCTATTTTATCAGCTATTTTATTAGCTATTTTTTGTTGATTATATCTATTTATTAGCTGTTTATATCGTCTATTTTTTCGTATATTTTTTGCCTATTTTTGTATCTGCCACTTTAGTTTAGATCTCTTTTTGACATAGAGTAGTGGTTTTCAAGTGTTCATATGAATTTTTAGTAAAATACTTATTTATTAATACACATGTATTTTTTTGTATTACATAAATCAAAACCAGGCAAATTAACGAGGATGCAGGATGGATATCAAAATTGACTGGAATGAACTCTGGAAAGAAAGAATTGAGTTGCAGAGTAAAACGCAGATGAATACTGATTGCACAAACATGTGGAAAAGGAAAGAGAACGCTAAAAGGTTCTGGGAAATGTCTCTGGAAAATAAAGATAGGATTGAAAAAACCCTAACTGGGATGGCCCTTACCCCGAAATCCAGAGTTCTTGACATTGGAGCAGGCCCCGGAAGCCTGGCAATTCCTCTTGCTGAGAGGGTTGCGCATGTAACAGCAGTCGAGCCTGCAGAAGGGATGATGGAGGTTCTGAAACAAAATATCAAGGCTTATGGAACCAGGAATATCGACTGTGTCTATAAAGACTGGGAAACTGTTGATGCGGGATCTGACCTCTGCCCCCCCTATGATGTCGTGTTTGCATCTTATTCCCTGGGCATGAAAGATATCCGGGATTCAATCCAAAAAATGGTTGAGGTATCTTCGGGATATGTTTACCTTTACTGGTTTGCAGGAGATACTTCCTGGGACATACACTCTCGAAACCTCTGGCCTATCCTGCACGGGTGCGAGTACAGGCAGGGCCCAAAGGCAGATGTCCTTTACAACGTACTCTACGATATGGGAATCTATCCAGACGTGAAGGTGTTTCCTTTTGAGCACAAAAACCGCTTTGAAAACATCAAAGAGGCTCTTGAGCACTTTAAGCCTCAATACGCTGCATTTTCACCTGAGAAGGAGGAGATTCTCAGTTCCTACCTTCAGGAAGTACTTGAGAATGAGAATGGTGCTCTAGTGCAAAAGGGCTGGAGTACAAGGGTGAAGATGTGGTGGAAAGTCTCTGCCTTTGAAGGTTGAAGATTTCGAGTACAATATTTCAAATATCCTTTTAGGATAATTTATATATACGAATATTACTGCAAAAAATAGTTTGCGAAATCAATATATATTTTTTTTCAAGCGTTTCCTCCCTGGAAACGTCCGCATCAAAGGTTCGGACAAGGTTTTTTGCCCTCCGTAAAAACAGGGAGGGCAAAGTGATCCATGCCGTCTTTTACCTGTGTTTTTATCCTTTTTTGCCTGTGCCTTCTTCTAAACTCCGGGGCTTACTCAAAGAGCTGAGAATCAGGTCATAACCATAAAGGTCCCGAAATCTATTCCCGTGCTACCTAGAACCTTAGATGTAATAAAAATTAAGAATGTTGTCGTTATGAAAGTTGTCAACCCGGCGACAACCTCATTTTGGGCAATTTTTGTTTTCACGAAGCTTAAATATTCTTTCTAAATTCGCCGTCACCACTCAGAATAAAGGGTTGGTCCTGTAGAATTTCAGCTTTTTGTGCACGTTCAATTTTTTCTAATAACGTGCCCCGTGTCTTTTTTTAGCAAGTAATCACCGGATAATTTTTCAGTATAAATATAATTGTTAGCTTATCACTCAAAAAGTTAGTTCAATCGTATACAATTTGTAAGGTTATTTATCGGTTATAGGGATCTGGCAATATTATAGTGAATTAATAATATTTAAAAGTCAGACAGTATTAGTTTCATGAACTCCAATGTATTGTCGGGAAGTTTTGAGCAAATATTCAAGTACGGAAGAACTAATCACCCCAGACAGAGAGCCGAAAACGCCACTTTTGAACTTCTTAAAAGTTCTGTTTTAGTTGCATTCTCTGGTGCACTAAGAATACATCTCGCATTTTTACTACTCCACATTCAATCAAGTATACTAACCTGTGTTGCAGGTGGTCTAATAATTTATACTGTATACACCCTTGACAGAGCTTTGGGAGCAGAGGAAGATACTGTAAACCGAAAGGAACTGAGTGGCTCGAATAAAAAAGTTGGACTCGGGATTTCACTCCTGGCTTTTATGATAGGAACTTATATACTGGCAAAAGAGGGAATTCTTGCACTTGCGTTCATACCCTTCATAACTGGCTATCTTTACAGTAAAGGCATGAAAATCGGCAGGTTCGCTTTGAAACTCAAAGGAGGACTTGGAGTTAAAAATATTGTTGTGGGACTTACATGGGGTATTTTTATTGCAGGGCTTGCAGGCACGGGGTGTGGAAATATGGTCCCTGTTGTTCTGGTTTTTATTTTCTTCGGAGTCAAACTCTTTATTAACTCTGCCATCTATGATTTCAAGGATATTAAAGGCGATACTCTTGCCGGCATCAAGACCCTGCCCATAAGCCTTGGAGTACGAAAAACCCGCAATCTTCTTACTGCCATGCACCTGATCTCCCACCTGGCACTTGGGATTGCCCTTATCCATGGAGTCCTTGCTTTCGAACCCCTTATAGTTCTCTACAGTTTCATTTGCGGGCTGATATGCATCCAGAACTTTACAAATTCTGAGGATGATAATATTTTTTCCAAAAAACTTGAAAGGACCGTTCTTGTGGACGGAGAATCCACTTCGATTCTTGGACTCAGGATGATTGCAGGCGCTCTGATTGCATAAGACCTGACTGTACAAAAGATTCTAAGTGAACTACCCCCACCTGTCGCTTCGCTCCGAGGAAGGGGACTTCTCGCTGTGTCTCCACGCTTCCCAAGTTAAAAAACTTTGATAAAAGATTCAATCTGATTAAAGACTCGATCTGACAAAATATTCGATCTGATAATACATCTGGAGCTGATGATCAGATTCAAGAACATTAAGCAGGATTCCCCCTACTTCAGTGGGTGAAGGAATGCATAAGGAATGCGTAATCTCTCTTGATTTTCGTTTTCAGTAATCATTATTATACCCCCGCTGCTTATATTGTATCAGATAGCCTCAACACTTCCATAGTGGAGTAGGGCACTGCAATTAGCAGGATACAGCTTAAGTTGAGTCTACTGTCATTGGAGTTCTATCTTTATAGGTTGGCAACAACCCACCAAAAGTAACCTTTGAAGCGTCTCGATAGAACTGGGCTGCCATTCTCGCAAGAGAATCCAGGAGTGGTTCTCCCCAGGTCAACCAGCCATACGTATAAATGATCCGTAATAGCAGGGATATACAAGCCCGTTACTTTAGTGATGGGTAGTTGACTCAGTAACTAAAAGCATCAGTACAGGAGATCTGTCGAAAGTCTGTTAAATAGGCTTTAAACAGGTCAGACTGAAGATCGAGCGTCTTCAGTTAGACCCAATTCTTTTTTCCAGCTTATTTCTCTTCAGACTCTCAGAATATCTACAACCTCAGGCCATTACAACTTTCGGTTTACAGACTCTTTATCTCAACTGCATTATCTTTGTAATGTTTAAAAAGGTCTTCTCCCCATTTAATTGATAGAGAATCAAAACCCACAAGGTCACTTCGAGGGTCAAAGTTCCCGTTGTTGAAAAATAGTGAGAGTGATAGAAATCTGTCTGTTACGACAAAAGCTACCTTTGCGCTGTCGTAGACATAGAAACTTGTGTGTTTGTACTTCAGAAACTCTTCAATTTCAGCGTTATGCTCGCTTTTTATTTTGAAAAAGACATTTGGTGTAACAATTATGGAGATCGGGATGTTCCTGCGAGCCATCTCAAGAAACATCGATGGATAGCTAGGAAGGAAAATGGATGCAAACCCCATAAAACGACCGGAAGTCAGGATATTTTCCATGAATGCCTTATGGGAGTCATAAATATGTTCATGCTCATCTTTTATAACTCTACACTCCTTTAGCTCCTGAATTCGATTTAACAACATATCAGGAACTGCTATGAGGTCATGTTCCTTCCAGAAGTCCCCGTTTGCTTCTATAGCGGCCAGAGTGTCAAGCAAAGGTTTGTAATATATGGCTGCAACTTTCCCCAGAGAAGTCAACCGATAAAGTCCTTCCTGTCTGACAATTAAATTCGAAGTTTCCATTTCTTTCAGGCGAGGCAGAATCTCCGGTGATTTTACATCGAAGTAGTCCCTGATTTCTGAAAGGGTTCTTGGACTCTTCTGAAGTAAAAATAAAAGATCTTTTCGTTTTTCAGAAAAGGTTAGGATGCTTAAAAGTCCAGTTGATTTCACACATATCAGCCCGTGATTATTTATACTGTATTTAGAGTAATTCTAAATTTATTATGATAGTTTGGTCCTCCAGCTTTGATTTAAAGTGAAGGCAAATTGATTTTCATATTTTTCTCATCTTTTATATTGAATAGAGGTGGCAGTTATATCAGAGTGATATAATATTGCTAGAATGATATATGAATTCAATATATATTATCTTTTTCAAGAGTATACTTGATTATTAATAATTATTTGTGGCAGTTAGAGGTTCTGTGTACCAGTCTTTCGAAAATGTAAAATCTTCAGTTGGAAAAAGATTTGTAACTTTATAAAATAAAATATTATGACAATGATATAAGATAATTCTACCAATATACGATTTAAAGCCACATATTCAGCAAACAGGTTGAAAATCAGAGATAAAAAATTGATATTTAATGTAGCCTTTGGAGGAATTAATAATGAAAATACGCAAATCTGGCAGTGACGTAAATATGGGATTGAATCTATAACTAAATTGTTAATGTTCAGAGTTAATTAAACCGACATATGCACTTAACTAAGAACACAGAATCAGCAGTATATTATATAAGGAATCAAAAATGAGTTGACACTTATATCCCCCGGGATAAACCTGAGGGGTTTACGCTTCTTCTTATAAAAGCTTCAACTCCGGCAAATTTCTTATCTTTCAAAACATGAGGTTCTGAAAAATAATCTAAAAATGGGAGTGTACCCCACACTTAGACGCAGGGGTACTCGAGTTTTTACATTAAACTCAAGTATGTACCTTGAGTTTTTCTTTGTCTTTACTTATTTTTCAATGAAGGAAATGCCGCATGCCTGTAAAAACCAGGGAAACTCCAAGTCGGTTTGCAGTAGCAATAACCTCATTGTCTCTGATAGATCCACCAGGGGAAACAATATAGCGGATATTATTTTTTTCTGCATGGACTACGCTGTCATCGAAGGGGAAGAAAGCGTCTGATGCCATTACACATTCGGACATAATCTTCTGGCAGTACTCTTCGAAGGGTGCAGCAGGTTGCTCACGTTCATAGATTACCCTTAGATTTTCAACTGCCTTTGTAGCTGCCAGTTTGCGGATCGAGTCCACCCTATTAGGCTGCCCTGCTCCCATACCCAGTACCATGAAGTATCCAGGTTCGTATTCGTGAGCAAGGGTCACAGCATTGGATTTTGTAGCTTTGCAGGCTTTAAGGCAGAACTCCGAGAGGGCGCGTTTGTTCTCAGGATAGGGAATTTCAGTAACATTCTCCCATTTTTCATAGATCCCAATATCAAGGCTCTGCTTAAGCATGCCACCGATTATGTATTTGTAGGTGTATTCCTTCCCGAAAACCTCTCTGAGTTCTGGAAGTTTCAGGAGCCTCAGGTTTTCACTTTTATTTTTAAGGTATTCCAGGGCATCCGGCTTGAAGTCAGGAGCGAGAATGATCTCTATGAATTTCCCATTCAGAAAAGTTGCAGCTTCAAGGTCAAAAGTTTCGTTTGTACAGATTATGCTTCCGTAAGCCGAAATCGGATCCCCGTCCCAGGCAGACTGCAGAGCCTGCAAAAGTGTGTTTCCAGTAGCAAGTCCACACGGGTTGTTGTGTTTTACAATGACCACAGCAGGAGAAGTGTTTCCCAGTTCTTTGACCGTCTGAAGGGCATTGTCGGCGTCCACATAGTTGTTGTAAGAAAGTTCTTTTCCATGCAGCTGGACAGCTTTTGCCAGAGTGGGGCCTTCAATTTGAGAATCTTTAAAAAAATAGGCTTTTTGATGCCAGTTCTCCCCGTAGCGAAGTTTTACGCCATCGGTATATTTCAGGCGCAGCACTTCTTCTCCAAGCAGAGTCCTGCTCAGGTAAGTATCAATGGCTGCATCATAATCAGCCGTATGCCTGAAAGCTTTAACCGCAAGGTCAGCCCGGGTATTCTCGGAGATAATTCCACTTGAGCGCAGTTCCGTAAGGACACGCCCATAGTCCGACGGATCAGAGATTACTGTTACCGAGCGATAATTCTTGGCTGCCGAACGGAGAAGGGTAGGACCCCCGATATCTATGTTTTCGATGGCTTCTTCAAGTTCCACACCCTCTTTGGAAACCGTTACTTCAAAGGGGTACAGGTTTACAGCCACCAGATCAAGGAGAGAGATGTCTTCTTTTGCAGCTTCCTCCATCTGTTCTTTGCTGTCCCGCAAGCACAAGAGCCCACCATGAATTCTCGGGTGGAGAGTTTTGACTCTTCCTCCCATCATCTCCGGATAACCTGTGACTTCCGAGACATCAGTAACCTCGATTCCGGCGTCGCGAAGGATTTTCGCAGTCCCGCCTGTAGATATAATCTTCACGCCAAGTGCTTCAAGCCCGCGTGCAAATTCCGCAATTCCTGTCTTGTCTGAGACGCTGAGCAATGCCCTTTTTACCAAAAAACCACCAATATACTTGGTTTAAAAATTATTACCTATAAAACTTATGGTTTACACGTTATTTTATTAGTAAGAAACTTTTTTTATTAAAAAAAGTTAGAGTTAAACTCCTCAAATGCAACATTTCGGTTAACATTTAATCATAAACTTCTTGGAGTTCTAGTTCATTAAGTTGTTGGTATTTTGATACCTGCTTCACGCTAAAGCCCTGAGGCATCTTACTTCAGATCTTGACCCGGAAAAGGTAAAATAAAAAGAGATTCAGTTTCCTTTAAGAAACCTGTTCTTCTGGCTGATACAGGAAAAATAAACACGGTAATGGAGTTTTTTGATGCCTGAAAATAAACCGAAGAAATTGACTTCTAAAGAGCCCTTGCTGGAGTATGATATTCCTGACAACCAGCATAATTTTGATCGGGTATGGGCTCTTTTAAAGGAAGAATACCCGGATGCAAAACCTTCTCTTAACTACAGAAATCCGCTGGAACTTCTTGTAGCAACTATCCTCTCTGCTCAGTCAACGGATGTCCAGATTAACAGGGTAACTGAAAATTTGTTCAAAAAATACAGGACTGCCGAAGATTATGCCAGCGCAGACATCAGAGAACTCGAAGTTGACATTTATTCCACAGGCTTTTACAAAAACAAAGCAAAAAATCTCAAAGCTGCGACACAATTGCTTGTCGAACGCTATGATGGAGAAGTGCCAGATACAATGGATGAACTGGTAACCCTTCCCGGTGTTGGAAGAAAAACAGCGAATATAGTGCTTGCCAGGGCTTTCGGGGTAATAGAGGGCATTGCCGTGGATACCCATGTAAAAAGAGTCTCGGGGAGGCTGGGCTTTACCAGGCACACAGGCCCGGAAAAAATAGAACAGGATCTTATTTCACTTGCCCGAAAAGAAGACCTTGACTCAATTTCTATGACCCTGATCTATCACGGGAGGAAAGTTTGCCAGGCAAGAAAACCCAGATGCCATGTTTGTGTTGTAAAAGAGCTGTGTCCCTCCAGCATAATATTTATTGGTGAGTAACCGCGAAAGTTTATTCAGGGGACACAAAAATATTTTGATAAAGGAGAATCCGGAAAGAATCCTGTCGAAATGCCTTACTAATGGAAAAAAGATTTTTGGAGACAATCTCCCCCATGCAGGGAGCCGTCTCCCCCATTATCCGGAAGAAGAACGGCTTTTCAAAAAGGAAAAACGATTTTTTGCTCAGGCTTTTTTATTGAACACTTTTCCAAAACCGAAACTGATTGCCAGTACTGCAAGTGTTCCTACTGCAATTGCCAGGACTTCTCCGCCCTTACCCATACCTTCTATTGAATAGTCAGGCATTGGAGAACTTACTGCAGGCTCCATCTCTTCAATTTGGGACATTTTCGATTCTTCAATTATCCCTCCAGCCGCACTTTCCAGCCCGTCAGGGTCTGGAGATGCAAGGAATGGAGCAAGGACAGAAAGCAAAAGTGCAATTGCAATTCCTGCGTAAAGGAACTTCATGTTCGATTTTCCGCTCATGCGTGAGCCTCCTTCTTAGACTTCTCCGGTCTGACAGTGAAACTATCCTCAAGGAGGTCAGGGCGGGATTTTGCAATCGCTGTGATTACAATTGCAGTGATCAGTCCCTCGCCGATAAAACCAATTATCAGGTGATAGGTGCCCATTGCAATGAGACCTGGTACCAGGGGGAAAGTCCCTGCAATCCACATCTGAATCGCACAGACTATTGCCGAGATTAAGAGCCCAAGCCAGGCGCCTCCGAAGGCTGCGATGCTTGTGCCCGTGCTCTTGCGAAGGGCAACATAAGTATAATATCCCACAAAGCCGGAAACGATGCCCATATTAAGAATATTAGCTCCCATGGTAGTAATCCCACCGTCACCAAAAGCGAACCCCTGCACGAGTAGCACAAGCGTGAGTACGAGAACTCCTGCCCAGGGACTTCCGAAAACAATTGCCACAAGGGCTGCCCCAACCATGTGCCCACTTGTCCCCATCCCTATAGGAATATTCATGGCCTGGATTGCAAAGATTCCTGCTGCAAGGGCAGCAAGAATAGGTACCTTCATTTCGTCAAGTTCATTTTTTGCCCACTTCATTGACATTATTATGAATGGAAGGGCAATTACCCAGTAGACTATTGCCTGGTTTAACGGTATAAAAGAATCAGGTATATGCATTTTTGTATTCCTCTTTTTACACCTTATTTTTTATTTTCTCTGTCTTCACTGTGAACATTCCAGTTCCCATGTTTTTCAGAATATTCATCATATAAAGATAAAACACCTATAAAATCAAAATTTACTGAGTGCCATCAGGCGAATTAATACCAATTAGAAATCTATTATGATTGTTCCGAATGTGTATTTTTGAAGGTATTTTTGGAAGATTTTCTGTATAATTCTAGATAATCTAGTATTACATATATACATTTTGGTATTATTTTTTTCGATAATTTTTTTTGGAAATCTCCTTCCGTGTTGGGATTTTTATTTTTTAGTCAAATTAAGTATCCTAGAATCTTCCATCACGTCGAATAGATATTCATCCGGGAAAAGTTGGTGTTAATCCACATCAGTCCCACTCTTACTAGTTTTTTGATTCCTAATCGATTGATTTTATAAGCAATTAAGTAGTATATACTCATTAGATTTTAATCTTTGGTAATATTTATTATGAAAAAAAATCCTATTTGTATACCATCATATTTTCATTATTATGTGGAGGAGTATTTATAGACTGCAAGGAAGTTATTGCCAACTACTGGAATTTCAGGTCTTCCACTTACGCAAACGGAGTAAACGGCTTTGATGAGGAAGAGCGGACAGTCTGGAAACAAATCTTTGAAAAATCCCTGGCTCCCGGCAAGAGTTTAAAAGTACTGGATGTAGGAACAGGCACAGGTTTTCTCGCCCTCCTTTTTGCCGAGATAGGGCATGAGGTAACAGGCATAGATCTATCTGAAGGCATGCTCGAGAAAGCAAAGCATAACGCAGATAACATGGGTCTAAAAATTGATTTGTTCCATGGAGATGCGGAAAATCTGCCTTTCGAAGACTGTTCCTTTGATCTGGTTGTGAACAAATACCTTCTCTGGACCCTCCAGGAGCCTGCCTGTGCCGTTCGCGAGTGGAAGCGCGTCCTTAAACCAGAAGGCATGATTTTTTCCATCGATGGCAACTGGTTTGACCCCCGCCCGGACAGGCATATCAAAAGAATGCTTTCCGAGCTGGCAGAAAGGTTTGCGAAAAAGAACCAGTACAATCTGATTTTCAAGAAGTCTTACGATCCGATAAGAAATTCTCTTCCCCTCTATGAGAAAATAAGCCCGGAAAATATCTCCATTCTTTTTTCCGAAACCGGACTTGTGAACACTGCAATCAATCCTCTTCCGGGGGTGCAGAAGTTTCAAAGAAACCGACACTCATTATCACAGAGGCTTCTTAAGAATAACTCCATATTTCTGATATCGGGACAGAAAAAGCAAGAATAAGCTTTTTTTGCCCCACCCTTTTTTAGCTGGATTTTTCCATAAAATGCCCTGACATTTTTATTTCTTCTCCGTTAACAATCATCTTTTATTTATGTTCATACGATTCTGACGATTTTTACCTTTGCCTTTTGCATATTTCATCTTGTTTCTTTTACTTAATGCAACGAAACTTTTTAACATACTTACTTGTCTAAAATTGTCGAAAGCTTTTTATTATAATTCAAAAAAACTAACTCTAAATTATATATGAATTTATAATTTTTTAAATATAATAATGAGGAATAATGAGGTATATGATCTCATGAACAGCTTACTGAACGTTGAGGGCAGCCCTCTTTCAGCCAGATTCCAGGAAGATGAGCCACAATTATACGACATAAGGTCACACATATTGCATTTTTACGACAATATTAAAGACCGCGATTTAAGTACAATTGCAGAATCAAATCTGGAAGAGCTTTATGAGATATTTTCCGAGCTTGATGAGCTGGGGCATCTGGATGTTGACAGCACCATGTGTGAGTTTGTCCTTCAGGACCCGGTGATCCGGGCCTTACTTCCTGCAGTCCATTCCAGCTACACCAGTTATTTCAGCCTTCATGAGAGCCAGCTTGCACGAAAAATCCTTGACCATGAAAATCCCTGGAAAGTGCTCGAATCTTTTCCCCTGTATCCGAGATATGAAAATCTGATCAATGTCCATTTCCAGAATTCCCCCCGATTAAAGTTATGGCTTTTATAGGCTGTGGTCCTCTTCCTATTACTCTACTGCTATTCAGTAAATTATACGGCATTCGCTGCATCGGTATAGATAAGGATCCCGAAGCAGTGGCTCTGGCAAAAAGCTGTGTAAAGCACTTTGGCCTTGAAAAAGAAATCAGTATTATTGAAGGGGATGAGAATGTACTTTCAGAACTCGAATGGGATTCTGTGCTCGTAGCCGCTCTCGCTGAACCGAAGCCGCGCATCTTCCAGAATCTTCATACTATAATAAAGAGAAAATCAGACACTGGGAAACCGATTTCTGTGTGCTACCGCAACTATACGGGCATGAGGCAACTGTTCTACTGGTCTGTACTTCCAGAGCATACCCGGGGTTTTCGGAAAATAAATGAGATATATCCTTCCTGCGGGGTAAACAACACCCTGGTCTTCCTGGAGTGTGAATAATATTCCGAAAATCGAGACTGCTTCCTTAGTTGCCGAGCTTCGGCAGATTTCTGATGTGGTAAAAGATCCCAGTGAGGAGGAGATTCAGGGAAGTTCCTCGGACGAACTGCATGCCATATTTAAAAGGCTGGACGAACTCGCAGCCCTAGAAGTAGATGAAAAGTCTATTGATGTTATCCTTAAAAGCCCGGATTTTGATGCTCTGATAGATTCGATTTCTCGGTTTCGGTTTTTATACAATCTGAAACTTGAAAACGAAAAGGCAAAAAGCCTTCTTGAAAGCTCGGACCCATGGGAAACTCTCCGGAATTTTACATTTTATCCGAACTACCTGCAGCTTGCAAGTACCGAATATACAGGTTCGGGTCTGGAACCCGGAGATTGTGTTCTTTTTCTTGGCAGTGGCCCTCTCCCTCTGAGTCTGATAGTGCTCTGCCGCGAATATGGCCTTTTTGGAATTGGAATAGAGCAGGATAGAAAAAGGGCAAGTCTATCCAGGAAAGTAATTGCCTGCCTCGGGCTTTCCGAAAGCATCAAAATAATAAAAGGAAACCACTTCAGCCTGCCACTTGAAATGAGATGTGACCTTTATATGGTCGCCGCTCAGGCTGAACCCAAAAAGGAGGTGTTTGAACACCTGGCAAAAATTCTTCCTGAAGGAAGTAAGGTCTCCTACCGCCTCTACGAAAAGGGTCTCAGGAGAGTTCTGGACGGAAGTTCCCTTTTCGAGCTGCCTTCAGGATTTGCAGAATATCTAAGGGTTCAGCCGGAACCTCCAGTTAATAATACGGTTGTATTTCTGAACCGAAGATAAAAAGGCTTCAGAGCCATAAAGGTTCAATCTGAGGTTATAAATGAGGCGAAGGATGCGGAAGGATGTATTGATTTTTTTGTGTGATAGATCCGGATTCTAACTGAAAATGTAATCCTTTCTTGGTTTTCTTTCTTGGGTGGAAGTCTTACTTTGCACCGAAAATATGAAATATCTTAAAAAAACATCTTTCAAAATAGATGTCAATAACATTTATATGGTGTTATTGATTATACGTATAAGTATAAGTAATTTTTATTTTTTAATAAATTTTGATACTTTATGGCATACTCAGTTGAGTCCTTTAAAACTTAAATTATTTTAAAAATATATTAATAAATTACAATAATGGCTGAGTTATGTCTCTAAACATGTCACTGCGTAAGTCCTAAGTTGGAGAGATGTGGATGGGAACGAACACTAGGAGTTCTGGTATCTATATTATTGGAGACATTCACTGGGGAACCCACCTGTGCCAGTTCTACCAAACCAAACAAGATTTGATGGATATGCTTGTTCCCTATTTTAAAGCAGGGTTGGAAGATAACGAATTTTGTCTATGGATCACGTCACAACCTCCATACGTAGAAGAGGCAAAAGAAGCTTTGAGGAATTCTGTCCCGGGTATTGATGTTTATTTGGAGAAAGGTCAGATTGAAATCATTCCCTATGCGCATTGGCTTCTCGAGGAGGATATTTTTGATCTGGAGAGACTATTAAACGGATGGGTCGAAAAACTTAATGAAGCTCTTGCCAATGGTTATGACGGTTTGAGGTTGACCGTGAATATTCCCTGGCTGGAAAATGAAAACTGGAATGGTTTTGTTAAGCTTGAAGAAAAAATGGATAACGTCATAGAGAATTGCCAGATAATGGCTCTATGCACTTATTTTCTCGACAGGTGCAGTGCAATCGAGATCATTGACATTGTAGTAAATCATCGATTCTCTTTGATTAAAAGAGAGGGTATATGGGAGCAGATAGAAAATCCCGGGCGCAAGAAAGTAGAAAAATCAGCTATTTGCGCTGTACAGGATACAGAAGTTGAATCGGGAGAATCATACGATCATTTAGAAGAATTAGTCAAAGAAAGAACACTGCAGCTTGAAAAGGCTTACAAACAACTGAAAGAGAGTGAAATAGATCTTTCTGAAGCTCAAAAAATGGCTCATATTGGAAGCTGGAAATGGGATATTGTAACCGGTGAACTCTACTGGTCTGATGAAATTTATCTTATCTTTGGACTTAATCCTCAAGAATTCAGAGCAACTTACAATGCATTTTTTAATTATATACATCCCAACGATCGAGATTTTGTAGATAATGCCATTAAAAAAGCTTTGAAGGGAGAACAGCCCTATGACAATGATCATCGGATTATCTCAGCTGATGGAGAAGAGCGCATAGTCCATTCACATGGAGAAGTTATTTTTGATGAGAAAAATACTCCTATTAGAATGAGGGGAACACTCCAAGACATTACGGAGCGTACTAAAATTGAAGACTCGCTTATATTAAGCGAGGAAAGGTACCGTTCTTTCATACAGAACTTTACAGGAATTGCTTTTCAGCAAGACAAGGATTTCAACCTGGAGTTTGTAAAAGGGAACGTAGAAGAGATCACCGGGTACAGTGAAGAAGAATTAATGTCCAAAAAGCGGTGGAAAAAAATTGTTGAGAAGGAAGACCTGCCTTTATTCCTCAAAAAAGAAAGAGAGATCAAAAACGCTTGTTCTCCATATTATGGAAAACTTAGCTACAGAATAAGATGCAAGGACGGAAAAATAAAATGGGTGCATGAAGTATATCAGAAAATTCCAGGCAAGAATGGGAGATCTGATAATCATCAGAGCACAATAACCGACGTTACCGAGAGAATAAAGGCAAAAGAAACCCTGGTAAAAATTGAGGACGCCAGGAAAAAAGAAATCCACCACAGAATAAAAAACAACTTACAGGTAATCTCTTCTCTTCTTGACCTTCAGGCTGAAAAGTTCATTCATAGAGAGGCAGTTACTACGCCGGAAATTCTCGAAGCATTCAGGGAAAGTCAGAACCGGGTAATTTCAATGTCCCTCATACACGAAGAACTCTATAAAGGAGAAGGAACTGATACCCTGGACTTTTCAGAATACCTTCAAAAGTTAGCTGGAAATCTTCTCCAGACCTACAGCCTTCGTAGTAAAAATGTTCACCTATACATGGATCTGGAAGAAAATGCCTTCTTCAATATGGATACCGCTGTCCCGTTAGGAATAATTGTTAACGAACTCGTTTCGAATTCTCTCAAACATGCCTTTACTGAAAAAGAGAGAGATATTCGAATCCGGCTTTGCAGGGAAGAACTTGATCACGAAATAAGCAAATCATTTTTCAGCCTGACAATTTCAGATAACGGGAAAGGAATTCCTGAAAACATAGAATTGGGACGTGTTGAATCACTCGGACTGCAGCTGGTAAGCATCCTTGTTGACCAGGTCGATGGAGAAATCGAGCTTAAGAGAGTAAGGGGGACGGAATTCAGAATTACATTCTGGGTAGCGGAAAGATAATAAACCTGGATAAAAAGGTACCAGTATCATCAAAACCCCGAAATTCTAAACAATCGTTGATTGATGGCTTAGGAATGATTCAAATATAATATCAATGGGTTTTGTTGCCAAGAATAATTGTTGGAGGACATGGAATTAGATATCGATTCCCAAACTGAAAATTAGAAGTTATATTTTATCATTCCTTAACTGCAAGGGTCAATACTGAATACGGCCTTTTTGGAGTCAGAATTGAGCAGGATGGAAAAAGGGTCCCCCTTTCCCTGAGGAAATTGCTCTTTTACTTTGATCCTCTTGCAAAAGTTCTGCCCAAAGGAAGTAGAGTCTCCTACCGCCTCTACGAAAGGCCTCAGTAGAGTCCTGGACGGTGGTTCCCTCTTCGAGATGCCTTCTAGATTAGAAAAATATCTCAGGGTTCTGCCGGAACCTCCAGTTAATAATACGGTTGTATTTCTGATAAAAAAGCAAAAATCTCTGGAGATCTGTGGGCAGTGGGTTTTAATAAATATAGGACTTACGCACTTGAGAGATAAAATCAAGTGCAACAAACGTTGAAGCGAAATTCATATTTTGCACAGTTGAAGGTTTAATGCTATTGATTTCCAGTTCAACCGCGTAAGCCCTATAAATATATTTTCAGTCTCATGGATTTCCGGCAGTAGATAATTCAGACATAAAGATGGACGTATAATATACAGACTGCACCCAGAAGCAGAAAAAAGATATCCTGAGTTCTGATTTTTGTCCTGTAATACGATTTTTCGTACCCGCTTCCGTAGCCCCTGCAAAGCATGCTGATATAGGTCCTTTCTCCCTGCTCATAGGAGCGTATGAAGATTGAGCTCATGCTGTTTCCGACCTGCTCGATGGCCCATTTTCTCGGCACATCTTTGTTCCAGATATCAAAGAGCCTGGTCTGCTGTGCAACCCTTATCCTTTTGAGGACGGCCCAGAAAAGGAAGAGGTAGCGCACCATCATGCTCAGGAGCAACGTAAATTCCTTCGGGATACCTATCCTGTCGGCTGCTGCAACCATATCTCTCAACCGCGTAGTGGAAGATAGCAGGACGATGGATGTTATGCAGACAAGAAATTTCACAAGCAGTGAACTCCCAAAGGCAAGCCCCTCATAGGTTATGCTTAGCCCTAAAGGCAGGTCAAGAGGATAAAGCGTATAATTTTCTACGAAGGAAGGCCGCAGAAAAGGCTGAATAAGGGCAATTCCGAGCCCGAAAGGTAAAATTGCGAGAATACGGAGGAAAAAGTACCTTAAATCCAGCCCTGCAACAAGTACAAGAACCAGCAAATAAACTTCTATGGCAAGAAGGCGAACCATATTTTTATCGTGAATCCTGGGTAGGCTAACTACGTAAATGATTATCACAAGCGCAAAAAGCAATTTTACCCCGGGGTCAAGCCTGTGTATCGGGCTGTTTTTATAGGATTCGCGTTCAATATCAGTGAGAGTTACCATTATACATTCCCCCGTAAGGAGCCTTTTTTTAGGCTTTTACTCAATCCCGGCGGTTTTCTGTCCCGAGCCTATGACCCGAAGGATCTCATCCCTTGCAGTTTCGGCTGTTATCTGTATGCTGACATTAACGCCTTCCTGCTGCAGCATTTCGAAGACCTCTGCAACCCTCGGGAGCCTTAAGTGGGCTTTTCTGAGAAGCTCGGGGTCATTGAATATATCTCCCGGACTTCCGTCAGCCTCAAGTCTCCCGTGATGGAGGACAAAAACCCTTTCTGCAAAATAAGGGACAACATCCACATCGTGTGTGGAAAGAAGCATGGTGATCCCGAGTTCCCGGTTCATTTTCAGGATAAGTTCCAGGATGCGGGCTGAACTCAAAGGATCAAGCCCTGCTGTGGGTTCGTCAAGCACTATAACTTCAGGGCGCATGGCAAGAATGCCTGCAATTGCCACAAGTTTCTTCTGCCCACCGCTCAGATGATGCGGAGCTCTCTCTTCAAAACCTGTAAGTCCCACCATTTCCAGGGCTTCCTTAACCCTGTTTTCTACCTCTTCTCTGGAGAGGCCCATATTAATCGGCCCAAAAGCTATATCTTCTTCAACGCTTGGGGCAAGCACCTGGTCATCAGGGTCCTGAAAAACTATCCCAACTGCCTCTCTGCACATCCGGACATTCTTTTTGGTAACCTTTTCTCCCTTTACCAGGACTTCTCCGGAAAGAGGACGCAGGATCCCGTTAAGGTGTTTAAAAAGAGTTGATTTTCCTGCTCCGTTAGCCCCAAGCACTGCAACCCTTTCCCCTTTGAATATTTTCAGGTTAATTTTATCCAGGGCATTTGACTCAAGGTGTGGGTATCTGTGACAGAGATCTCTTACTTCAAGGATAGGAGTACCGCTTATTTCAGAGGCTTTGTCTGCTTTTTCAGGACTTGCCTCTGTTTTAAGATTCCTCCTGCCTGCCATTTCTTCAGGGATATTTTTTGCTTCATCGGAGTTGTGTGGGGGATTCGATATACTCATACTTGAAAACGTCCTGTAAGGAGACAACTAATGACCTTATAATATACCTTTTTTAAAAATAGTGTCACAGCTAATGAAGTTATCTTTTTTATGTGTTATGGTTTGTACTTTCCGGTTTAAAGTTTATGTTCATTGCTTAATTCTCTTTCAGGGTTAGTGGATTAAGATATTTGTTGATATTTATGCCTTTCATTTCATTTACTTTCATTTCATTTCATTTCATTTACTTTCATTTCATTTCATTTCCTGTACATTCCTTTTCGGCTTTATTAAACCTGAAAGGCAAATAAGCTTGAGAGATAATTATACAAATCTTCCCCGCATCTTTTACTGTGATGCAGCGGGTTATTCTTCACATAGACATGGACTATTTTTATGCAGCCATTGAGGAGCGGGAAAAGCCGGAACTCCGCGGAAAAGCAGTTGTAGTCTGCATGCTCTCCGGGAGAAGCGAACTCAGCGGATCTGTAAGCACATGTAATTACATTGCGCGGGAGTTTGGGATTCGGTCGGGAATGCCCTGTTCAAGGGCTAAAAAACTCAATCCGGAAGCTATTTTCTTGCCTGTCAGGAAGGAGTTTTACACTTCGGTTTCAGACAGAATCATGGAAATTCTCCGCAACTATGCAGATCCCGGAGAAAACGGAGATTCCTTTGAACAGACAAGTATTGATGAGGCTTTCCTTGAAATTACCGACAGGACAGAGGGAGACTTTAACCTTGCTTTTGAGCTCGGGATGCAGATAAAGGAAGAAATAAAAGAAAAGGAGAAACTGACCTGCTCTATAGGAATAGGGCCAAATAAGCTAATTGCCAAGATGGCTTCCTCCGCAAAAAAACCTGATGGGATTACGATCGTGAGTTCGCAGAATCTGGAAGGTTTTCTCTGGCCGTTGAAGGTGTCCAAACTCTGGGGGATCGGGGATGTAACTGCAAAAAAATTGCAGGAAATGGGCATAGTTACGGTAAAGGACCTTGCAGAATATGATGTTATCAAACTTATTTCCACCTTTGGAAAAGCCCGGGGTACGTGGCTTAAACAAGCGGCGGCAGGAATTGATGACTCCCCCCTTAAGGAAAGGGAAGGCTCAGAACAGATCGGGAGGATTGCAACACTGCCTGAGGATACTCTGGATCAGGAACTTATCTTTCCGCTGCTGGAAATGCTTGCAGGAGACGTTATTGAAAAACTGAATTTAAGGGAACTCTCCTTCAGGGTTGTAACCTTTACGGCCATAAACTCAAATTTCAGGATGTATACCAGGAGTCGCACACTCAACCATACAGTTTCTTCAAAGGAAGCCCTTCTTGAAGCAACCAGGGAAATCCTGAGCGAATTCCTTTCGGAAAACAGAACTGAACTCCGGCGTGTGGGGGTAAGGGTAGGAGGGCTCCAGAAAAAAAAGGGTCAAAAAAGCCTTTTTGATTATTAAGCCTGAATGCTGTGTTATGCATATGTTTGGGGGTAGGTCTACCTCATTGTTTGTGCTATTTCGATCCTGTGTTTACCTGGTCGTTTGTACAGGCCAGGAGATTTATCAGGCGAGTAAATGTTTACTCGATTATACATTTACAGTACTCCAGTTAACCACATAATTTATATTTATAACTAGTATATAAACAACATTTGCCGCAGTTAAAAATATTTTAGTGATTGTGTCCATTTTATTGTTAACCCCGAAGAGAATTTTTTCATAAAATTTATCAAACAAGAAATGTAATAATAATATGGGTAATAGTTCGAAATTGCTTCCATAACCTGAATTTCGATCCCATTTTTGAGAGAGGCTATTTTTTTATGTAGATCAGCTCTACATGCGGATTTTTTCAGAAAAGTGATTTATCTGAAATTCGCAAAAAATGGCGAAAGAATTATAAAGTGGGTAAGGAAGGACGACTGCATAAGGACGGTTAGGAGAGGGACAATATGATCAAAAAACCGTTTACAATCCAATTTCCGGAAAATCCAGTCAGCGGATTCAGCTGGGACATTGCAACCAGTAACGGCTTACAGATAATGAGGGACATGTTTGTCCCTGAAGATGAGGAAAAGACCGGAAGCGTGGGATACCATGTATGGGATATTCAGGTAACTTGCCAGGGAAGTCAAAAGATAAAAGGCACATACCGGAGGGGAAACCAGATAGCAAGCTGTTTTGAAATCAATATTGATGCCGAGTAATACATTTTACAGGTCACGGAACCTGGAGCCCACGCAAGACCGCCTTCTCTGGTTAAAGTCCATCCGCCCTGCCTTGCCGTAGGCTCATTTTATTTTTGATATGCTTTTCTCCCCTAGTTGTGCTTCCCGAATTGCGATTCGGCACCCGAATTGCGCCTCGGGAGTACGCGGTCCTTTTCGCTGCGCTCAAGAGGACTACTTGATGGGGTTTAGCTGAGCTGCGCTCAAGAGGGCAAATTAAAAAATATTGATAGCTTTTCCTTGTCCTTCCGTCGTGTTTTCTATAGTTTATCTCTTAGTTGAGGTCAGTGAAGGAATTTCGATTTTGGCCTATTTCAACAGCAGTGACGGTTTGCCTGTTGTTGTAGATTCTCTGGCTGGCGAGCCGGCTCAGCTCTGCACAATGCAGAAAAGAAAAAAAGAAATCAGCTGCACAGGCACAGGACATGAAAAAAATAGGAGATACTGGTCAGGCTGCCCGGAATAATGTCAAGCGATTAATTATGGACAACCTGATCATTTAACACTGGATTAATACTTACAGGAATTTCACAAGCGGGCAGACCTCTATACAGGCCCCGCAGTGAGTGCAGCTCTCCCTGATCCAGGCTCTCTTTTCTTTCATTTCAATTGCGTTGTGCTCACAGTGTCCTACACAGACTCCGCAGCCCTGGCAGAGGACAGCTCTTCTTACTGAGAACTCTACCATTCGCATGAGCTTTTTCAGGGTTTTTTCGTTTTCACTTCTTCCGTTCACATTTCCGGAAGCAAAGACCTGGGCTCTCGACTCCCCCAGAGCGACAGAGGCAGCTCCTTCTATGAAGGAAGCTTTCCCTACAGGATTGAGCATTCCGCTTTCTTCAAGAGATTCAATATCTATCGCCTGCCCGAAACTTCCATCCGCAGAAATCCCTCCTGCTTTGCAGGGCCTGTATCCTGTGGCAACTTCAAAATGGAGCTCTCCGGGAGCTTCCTGGGTAGGGAGCAGGGAAATTCCCTTTCTATCCGCAAGCTCCTGCAGGACTTTGGGGTAGCGTTTGTAGCGCCATAAGCCGTATTTTACCCATTCCGGGGAAAGTCCCATCCTTTCTGCGTAAGCCAGGAGGTGGGTGTTGAGTTTTTGTGCAAGTTCAGGGTGACTTTCCTCAAGCTGGAAAAAGTCGGATAGGGAGGAAGACGGGCAGAGCCAGCAGCCCATCCGATCGTAACCTTTCTCATACGCCGGATTATAGGGAGCTTTTGTCCTGAAGAGGTAGAGCCAGACATGCAGAGCTGTCCATTCCTGTATGGGGGACGCTCCAACCTGATTTCCGACCCAGGGATTTTTCCAGACCTTATTACTGATGGAGCGAGCATGGGATTCGTACTGGCGCTGTCCTATGAAGCTCAGGCAGCCTCCCTCATAATTTTCGTCAATCAGCCTGGCAATGGGTCCCAGTTTACAGATCTTGCAACACCAGCGCGTATCCATTGTCGGAGGCCCGAAAACTCCAATAGACTCCCAGAACGAATCTCCTGAACTCGCTGTCCGGAGGGTTTTTCCGTAATATTCTGCAACCTTTTTGACGTTTTCAAGGGTTTCCGGAAACTCAATCCCTGTATCTGCAAACATCAATTCATAATCGTCCAGAGTTTCATCCACAAGCTGCAGCACTGCAAGGCTGTCCTTGCCCCCGGAATAGGATACACTGACTTTCAGGTCCATACTTCCGGAAACGTTTCTTATGAAAGAATGAGCCATCCCTATCATTGAGTCAAGAATTTTCTCATTGGCTTTTACGGCATCATCCCAGCTCTTTCCCGGGGGAAGGGTTTTTGCAGCTACGGGTTCTGCACTCCAGCGCGGCTTTACGGCATTTCCGCGCTTTTCTTCAATCATTTCCCTGCCTGTCAGCCGGGCTCTCCCGCAGCAAACTACCTCTCCGGAAGGGAGAAGGACAACAACCTCGTCCTCTTTTTCGATTTCCGGATCTGCATCAAGGACTCCGGGAGCAAGGACACTTGCCCCTTTTTTCAGGATAAAGGGCATAATTTCCGGCTCGATAACCACCCATTTTTTAAGCTCTTTCCTGTCCCTGCCCTGAAAAAGCCGCCTTGCTCCTTCGAGCCTGGGGAGCAGGACCCATGTGCAGTTTTCTATTTCAAACCTGATAGATGCAAGGACTTCCCCGTCCACTATAATTTCATCCATCCGGTCTTCATAAGGGGCTTTGTTAAGCACCACAAGATGCCCTTCGGGGATAAGGGGGGCATTGAACTGTTTTTCAGAAACGGAGTTTATGCGTTTTATATCATAATCAAAAGCCGGACGAATATCGCCGGGAGGAGTGACCTCAACTTTTTTTGCTCTATTGCCGCACCCACACTGTTTTCCGAGCACAGGCACATTGCAGGCATCGCACCAGTGCAGGAGCATTTTGCCAAGGTATACTGGTTTGGACATGTCATGCAGATTGAGCGAGGTTCACCTTTAAAAGGCTTTGGCTCAAGCTTTTTAAAAAAAAGCTTGACCAAAAATTTTTGTGGAAGGTTTTAGCTTTTCCTATGAAAAAGTTTTAATATCGAATTTATTTTGCAGCCGTGGCAGGACTTATGTATTTGAACTGGAAAAGTAGCATTAAACCATTAAATGTCTAAAATATAAATCTAAACTATGATGTTTACTGTATTTGATTTCATACATAGGGTGCGTAAATATTTGGGGGTAATTTAAGATGGTCTCCTGTCACTATTTATTATATGCATAATCAGGATTATGATAAAGAAATGACGAAGAAAGCGATATACAGTAGTTGGTATGATTTATTCATCATGATAATTTCACCATAATAAATTTTAGCTTGGATAAATTTATTTACTCTGGAAGTTTAATGATTCATGTATCATAATTTCTGCAGTGATAGTTCAGTGCAGTGTTTTTACCCTTCAATATCATCTAGACCTACAATCAAAACTTTCTCATTTGTTTCAAGCTCATTTTTTATCCTGATTGCATCCTTTTCCAGAACACAATTCGTCCCCACAACCCAATTCTGTGGTCCATCTCCAAAATGGATATAACACACGACGGCCTTTTTCAACTGGAGATTATTTTTGTCCAGCATTGTAAGAAAACTTTCATCTGGAACAAATTCTTCAGATAACATAATTATGTTATAATTTCCTTTTTTGAGTTCAACTACAGAAGTCCAGTTTTCATCTTCCCTCAATTCATTTATTTTATCTTCATCTATTTTTATGTAGTACATTCCTCGCCCAATATTAGAATTGTAGTCTATGGTATAATTCACAGGTATGTTGTAATTTTCAAGAATGGCTTGAACTTCCGGCTCAGTAGTTTCATTTTCAAATTGAATAAGTAAACCAGCTACTTTAACTTCTTGAGATTGCATCATCAGTACTAAGAAAGTCAGAGAAACAATAAAAACAACTACGACTTTGCTAATTTTATTCATATCAATCACCGAAAAAAATGAGGAGTATTAACTCCTCACATATATACGGTTAACTTCAGAACCAGCGGCTTCAACCGTTTGTGTATCAGATCCAACAGGCTACAGATTACCAATTGCCAGCGATCCGGTTATCCAGGTCCTTCATTACTTTTTACTGAGTTTTCACCCTCCACACTCATATCAAGCTAAAAATAGTTTGATAGATTAGCGTTATTTTAAGGCAGTCTGTAAGACTTTTATTCCCCCATGGCACTTCCTGTCCCAGAATGGCCCTTACATGGTTTAGAAAAACTTAGACATCGGGGATGGATTTGAAACACAATGTTCTGAAAATGTGCATTCTTTACAGTATTTTTCTTCTTTTTTCTCAGGCATGAATCCGGCTTTTATTTTTTCCACACGCCTGCAGATTTTTAAAACTTCTCTGCGGTCCGAACTTCGGATAGTCACTTTTCTGAGCAGGCCGAAACTTACGTATTCAACAAAGGCAAAGGGCATCTCCCCTCCGGCCTCGGCTTCAAGGAACATGTCATACAGATTGAGCGAGGTTCACCTTTAAAAGGCATTGGCTTTTCCTCAGAGCCTTCTTATCTAAACTCCCAAATGATTCCATATATATAAGTACCAGACTCAACAAGCAAAGATTATTAATTACCAAATAATGTCAACTACCCCACGCTCAAGCAGTGTGGCTTGCAAAAGCCCTGATTGACCAGCTTAAGTCTTAATTGACTACGTTGTAAATGTCATGATACCTGCGAATGCTTCCTCAGTTTGTAGCTCTATCGTGTAGCATTAAAAGTCCTGAGAGGTAGGGGCGGTGTGCTACACTTGACAAGCATATCCAACATTGGCGAGGGGATACGGTTTTCCAAAACCATATTACCTGCTACGGAAATTCGTTTCCAAAGCAGAGTGGAGAAATCCAAACGTGGAACGGAATGCCAGAAAGTTGACGGCATTCCTCCCTGCGTTAAAGCAACAGGGCTTCCTGCCTGTCAAATGTGAAATATTCATTATTCAATAGACTCAAAGTAAACAGTGAAGACGTTTTCATTCATTTCAAGCTCACTTTTTACTTTATTCACACGTTCCTCTGAAATCCCACTATCTGGGTGATCTGTAATGATAACATGGCAATAGACGAACTTTTTCACTTCAAGATTATATTTATTTAGCATCTCAATAAAACTTTCATTGTGAATGTTTTGTTCCGCTATTGTAATTATGTAATAATCTCCTTTTTTAGTTATGTAATAATTTCCTTTTTCTAAAGCCGGAGTAGCTTCAGTCAAATTTTCGTATCTCAATTCACTTTTTACATCCATTATATTATCTTCATCTACTATTATGTAGTAGTTATCCGGCATATCAACCGTGAAATCCAGTTTATATCTAGCTAAATTATAGTTTTTGAGAATAGATTTTGCTTCCTGCTCACTAACCCCATCTCTAAATTGAATGATTAACCCAGCTACTTTTCTCTCTTCTTGTCCAGGATTTACTGTTGGAGTAAAAATGGTCATTTTTACAAATAATCCAATAATTACTACAAAAATCAGAAAAATAATAAAGAAGGTGATTTTCTTATTTACTTTACTCATATTAACCACTCAAAAATATGGCTTTAATCCCGCTTATATACGGTTAATTTCATAACCAGAGGCTTCAACAGTTTGTGTATCCGATCCAACAGGCTACAGATTACCAATTACCAGCAATCCGGTTATCCAGGTCCTTCATTACTTTTTCCTGAGTTTCCATCCTCCATACAGGCAGGTCAAGCTCCCCAATAATCCGAAGCCTAGAGTAGAGTTACTTTTGCTCGATTCATTTTCACCTGAGCTACTACCATTATCAGATTCAAAATCACTGTTGTTTGAATAATCCTGATCCTGATAGTTCTTAAAAGCCTCTTTATCGATCATTGGACCCAACTCAATCATGAAAGCATAGTCATCCTTCGTGATCTTATCCGGATACCTCTCCCAGATGTCCTGCAGTCCAGCTTTATACTCCTCTTTCTCCTTCTCAGAAACATCGAAGTGATCAATATATTTTATTGTAATAGCTTGACTTTCAGGATCAGTAGCAGCAAAAGCAAGTCCTCTATACGGCATACGTTTCACTACATCAGGCAAAGAAGCCTGCAGCTCCAGGTAATCCGCAACTTCCTTCATTCCTTCTTCACCCAGCTCAGCCTCCAAAGCCTCCATCTTTAACTGAGCAGCATCTTTAGTTTGGTTGGTTTGCTGTTCTTCGGTCGAAGCCATTGCTGATGGCATAAGACATAGACACAATGCCATAGCAATACATAGCGCTAATGTCCCATTTTTACCATTCATCTGTTCTCTCCAAATCCAACCATACAAATGGGACAGATTCTTTTTTCCCTTTTCATTGTGCTGTAATCTTTTTCCGTCCATTCCCGGTTCAAAAAAACTTTGACATCAAGGACGAATTTGAAACACAATGCTCTGAAAAAGTGCATTCTGAACAGAATTTTTCTTCTTTTTTCTCGGGCATGAATCCGGCTTTTATTTTCTCCACACGCCTGCAAATTTTTAAAACTTCTCTGCGGTCCGAACTTCTGATAGTTACTTTCCGGAGCAGGCCGAAACTTACGTATTCAACAAAGGCAAAGGGTACTTCTCCTCCGGCCTCGGCTTCAAGGAGAAGGGCAAGGGATGCGGCATGCATCCGGTCAGAGGCCCACACGCCCTGAACCGGACAATTTCCAGGTTTCATAATCGAGGGGACATTCCTGCCCTCGAAACAGACAAGTTTGGACGGGACACCCTTCAGGTTAAGTTTTTCAGATGAAAGAAAGGGCTCGGTTTTAACAGGCGTAAGTGCCGCAAGCATAGGGTCTTTTCCGTATTCTTCAAGCCCTCTGAAAAGGTTAGCCGCGATTTCAGGAATTTTAGCTCTTGCCCGCGCCTTCCCTTCTTCAACGACTTCCTTTTCAATGCATGCGAATTCTGCTGGGAACATAAGCGGGAGGTCCTCACATGCATGGAGAAAAGCAGTTTCAAGTTCTTTGCACAGGTTATCGGCGTTTAACGAACATTCCCTCACAATTTCAGGAAAAGTCAGAGAAAGCTCTTTCAAGAGCATTCTTTCAATCCTTGAAGCATTTATTTCCGGGAACAGCTCAAAACCACGGCTGACAAAGTATACGCGCCGCGGGCAGTTGATATACAGGAGAAGATCAGAAACGCTTATCTCAGGATTCCGTGAATCTGCAGGCATTACATAGTAAGTTCTTTTACACTTGATATAAATTTTTTGCATAAGACCCCACTCTTACCTGATAGTTAAACTCCTGCGACAATTGACGAACTCGCATTCGTTAAATATATAAGGGAATGTTTCCTCTTAGATTAAGTAAGTCATGACATCCAACGATTCCTCAGAAAATCTGCGCAACCGCCTGGCAGAAAAGATGGCTGGAGATATCACACTCTCCGAAAAACCCGGAGAGTCACTGAAGAAGTGGAGATTAAACTTCGAGATATCCCAGACCGATATTGCAAATTACCTTAAGGTTTCTCCCTCTGTTATCAGTGATTACGAAAGCGGGAGGCGAAAGTCTCCAGGGACAATGATCGTCCGAAAGATCGTGGAATCCCTGCTTGAAGTTGATATTGAGCGGGGAGGTAAAAAGATCCACACCTATGAATCGATACTTAACGCCGAAAACGGCTCAAAATCCATCTACTCAACCTACGAGTATACTTTCCCCATACAGCTTGCGAAACTGGTAAACCTTATTGAAGGCGAGATTGTTTATAAAGGGGTTGAGAGGCCCCTATATGGTTTTTCTGTCATCGACAGCCAGCGGGCAGTCCTGGAACTTTCCTCCCACGAATTCCAGAAGCTCTATGGCTGGAGTACAGATAGAGCCATGATCTTTACGAAGGTCAGTACCGGAAAATCCCCCCTGGTAGCTATCCGGGTCACCAACCTGAAACCCGGAGCTGTTGTGCTTCACGGGCTCCGTAAAGAAGAGGTCGAACCTGTTGCAGTCAAGATGGCGGAAGTAGACCGTGTACCCCTGGTCACAACTACAATGGACCTCGATCAGATTGTGCAGTTACTGAAAAAATACAGTCAATACTATGCAAGGGAATGAACCCTTGGAAACTGATGCCCTAACCACTCAAAAACAGGTGAACACATGACTATTGGAATTGTATCTTACGGTGCGTATGTTCCTAGATACCGTATAAAAATTGAAGAAATCGCCCGGCTCTGGGGTGATGACGCAGAGGCTCTCAAAAATGGCCTCATGGTGTACGAAAAATCCGTGCCTGATGTCGATGAAGACACAGCAACGATTGCAGTGGAAGCGGCAAGATACGCAATGGCAAGAAGCGGTGTAAATCCCTCCAGAATCGGGGCGGTATATACAGGTTCAGAAAGTCATCCCTACGCTGTAAAACCGACAAGCACTATAGTAGCCCAGGCTATAGGCACAACCCCCGAAATGACTGCAGCAGACTTTGAGTTTGCATGTAAGGCAGGAACAGCCGCAGTTCAGGCATGTATGGGGCTGGTAGGTTCTGGAATGATTGACCTTGGCATGGCTATAGGAGCAGACGTTTCCCAGGGAGCCCCCGGTGATGCCCTGGAATACACTGCCGCAGCAGGAGGAGTTGCCTGCCTCATCGGGAGAAAAGAATCCGAGCTTGCAGCAATCATTGAAGATACATACTCTTTTACAACAGATACTCCTGACTTCTGGAGAAGGGAAGGAATGCCTTACCCCGAGCACGGAGGACGTTTTACAGGAGAACCGGGATACTTCAAACACGTGACAAATGGCGCAAAAGGCCTTCTTAATAAACTCGGGACAAAACCTGAAGATTATGATTATGCAGTATTCCACCAGCCAAACGGGAAGTTCCCAAGCAAAGCTGCAAAGATGCTGGGGTTCACAAAAGCCCAGATAACTCCTGGACTTGTAGTTCCAAAAATAGGGAATACGTATTCAGGGTCCTGCCTTATGGGAATCGCCGCAACCCTTGACCAGGCAAAACCCGGGGACCGGATTTTTGCGACCGCCTTCGGGTCAGGAGCAGGGTCCGATTCATTCAGCATAACAGTTACTGACAGGATTGAGGAAATCCGAAATCTGGCTCCGACGGTTTCCGAACTTATAAAGGATCCTATATACATCGACTACGCAAAGTATGCCAGACATAAAGGCAAAATCCGTCTGGCCTGAAAACGGGGTGAATACATGAGAGACGTAGCAATTATCGGAATAAAGAATACAAAATTTGGGGAACTCTGGGAGCGTTCCCTGAGAGACATAGTCGTAGAAGCCGGAATCGGAGCGATTGAAGATACAAGTGTGAGCGGAAAAGATATCGATGCTCTTTATGTAGGAAACATGAGTGGGGGCCGCTTTGTTGACCAGGAGCACATAGGTGCCCTTATAGCGGACTATTCAGGGCTTTCGAGAAACCTTCATGTTCCAGCTACCAGAGTGGAAGCTGCCTGTGCGTCCGGCGGGCTTGCCCTGCGCCAGGCTATAATGTCCGTGGCTTCAGGTTACAGCGATATTGTGGTCGCAGCAGGAGCGGAAAAGATGACTGATGTCGGATCTGAAGAAGCTGCTTCGGCTCTTGCAGCAGCCGCTGACCGGGAATGGGAAGGCATGGCGGGAGCAACCTTCCCCGGGCTTTATGCAATGATTGCAAAGCTACACATGCACAGGTATGGAACTACAAGCGAACAGCTTGCAGAAGTAGCCGTTAAAAACCACAAAAACGGGTGTTTCAACCCTATTGCCCAGTACAAGAATAAAATTACCGTGGACGACGTACTGAACTCAATAATGGTAGCCGACCCATTACATATCTTTGACTGTTCCCCCATAACAGACGGAGCTTCTGCACTTGTCCTGGCTCCTGCAGACGTTGCCCACAAATATACTGATACTCCCATTTACATTAAAGCAACAGCACAGGCAAGTGACACACTTGCCCTTCATGACAGAAGGGACATCACAACTCTGGACGCAACCGTGATGGCTGCAAAGAGGGCATATTCCATGGCAAAATTGAAGCCTGAAGACATCGACCTTGTCGAGGTGCATGACTGCTTTACCATTGCCGAGATCTGCGCAATTGAAGACCTCGGATTTGCAGAGAAAGGGAAAGGCGGAATTGTCACAGAAAATGGGGAAACTGCGATTGGAGGTCGGATCCCTGTAAACACATCCGGTGGCTTGAAAGCCTGCGGACATCCCGTGGGAGCAACCGGCATAAAGCAGGCTGTGGAAATTGCAACCCAGCTCCGCGGGGACGCAGGAAAGCGCCAGGTCGCAGGAGCCGAGTATGGAATGACCCACAACGTAGGCGGGTCAGGAGCGACCGCAGTGATACATATTTTCTCGAGGGAGAGGTGATATTTGATGTCTTCTGTTCCAAGATTCTGGAGAAGCCTCGGCAGCAGGTATAACCTTGAAGGGACCCACTGCAAGGAATGTGGGGAATATTTTTATCCCCCGCGCAATGTTTGCGTAAACTGCAGGCGCATGGGTGAACTCGAATCATTCAAATTCAAAGGCACCGGCGAAATAGTAACCTATACATTGATTCACACGGCTGCGGAAGGTTTTGAAAACCAGGCTCCCTACACCCTTGCAATTATTAAACTGGATGAAGGGCCCCAGCTGACCTCCCAGGTGATTGGTGACCCTGATAAAATCCAGATTGGAACGCGGGTTAAGTCCGTGTTCAGGAAGCTAGGGGAAGACGGCGATCGCGGCATGATTTACTACGGCACTAAATTCATCCCTGCAGATGCCTGATAGGATCCGGATTCTTCCGGATTTCGTTAATAATTAATTAAAGTAAGGATTTCCGGGGCTTCCCGGATAAAATCGGAGATGTCTGTAACCTATGATTGAAGTGGAAGTCAAGGTCAGAGCGGATCATTCAAAGGTCCGCTCCGTCCTTCAGAAATTAGGGGCAATAAAAATAGGGATTGAGAATCAGTCAGATACTTATTTTGCAGCTCCTTACAGGGATTTTTCAAAGACCGACGAGGCTCTCAGGATTCGTTCCCTGGACGGTCAAGCCGTGCTGACCTATAAAGGCCCTAAACTTGACAAAGTATCCAAAACCCGGGAAGAACTCGAAACTTCTGTAGATGAAGCAACTACTGCAAAAATACTCCATGCGCTTGGTTTCTCTGATGCCGGAATAGTTCGGAAAAAAAGGGAAGTCTTCAGGGCAGGAGAGATAACTGTCTGCCTTGACGCAGTCGAAGGACTGGGAGAATTCCTGGAAGTAGAAATCATAGCTGAAGATGAAAAAGATCTTGAAACTTCAAGGGGAAAGCTGTTTGAATTACTAAAACAGTTTGGCGCCGGGGAAAAAGACTCTATTCGGACTTCTTACCTTGAAATGGTACTGGATAAAAGCAATTAAAAATTAATCTGGTCAATTCATCTGGTCAATTTCGGTAATTTTCCCGACTATTTTTATTTGAAGTCCCGCCTTTTTCGGCGCATAAACTTCTATTGATGCTGAATTATGTGCTTAAACTTAAGCACACGAACCCGATGCTCAAATTTAAAAACCGTAATCATCGGACCTATATTCAGCAGGGAACTTGTTTTTTCAGAATATTATTACTTATGGCGTTTTTGCTAGAAACCACATTATCCCTGATACTAAACATCCCTAATTTGACAGAAGCATACATTTTGTAATGTACAAATGGGCTTTATGATTATGTTTTCTTCATACAATTCAAAGTTCTATCTTGTGTTTTTTGATTTTTGACATTTTTTATATTTCTAACAACATTATGCCGCCACAATGCATTTTTTGTGAGAGAATACTGTGTTATTTATTGGGACATGTCAAACTTGGGAAACATTATTGCAAAAATGGTTCATTGTCTATAATGAGAGCGTCGGAAAAGTCTGAAATCTAGAACTTATCGCACACAGTCATTAAAATTTAAAGTAGTGAATCGGCATCATGCGGAATTATTAAATTTATGTACAATGATCAAATTGGGCAAATTTTAGGAAATTATGGACTTTTCCGACGCTATCATAATATGTCGTGAGATTTGGGCCATATGTCAACCATCTTCAAACAGAATACATATTTATATCTGACTGGAAAACGCCATTATAAAGAGTTCTCAAAATCTAATGTCGACCTGCCGAGAGCAGGTTAATAGCGTGGTGGAGTTAAATGCAAGCGGGATAAAAATAAGATCAAAAGAGGGTATAAAAGTGGAACTAACAAAAAGAGATAAAATCCTAGTTTCAATTATTTTATGTCTGCTTTTCGTGCATGTTGTACACGGGATGCTCGATCAACTCGGTGTTATAGGTTACGCTGTGTTTACAGATTATTGGCTTCCGGTTTCGTTCTTTGTATTATTTGTGTGGAGTTGGCTTATTATGATACTTAATACAATTGGTATCGTATTTGAGCAATACTCGTGGGAAGTATCGGCATATACATTCTATGGTATTCTTGCATGGATTTCGCTGTTCGTGCTTATAATTTACACCAAAGGTATGAAACTTGTGCCAAGAATTGTATATCTGTATCTCATCCCCGCTTTAGTAATGAGTCTTGCTTACCTATATCGCCTTCCACTTCATTGAGATACACTTTGATACCGATGATTAGACCTACAGAGTACGAAGTGTGAACTACCCCTCCATAAAATCTTTGCCTAACGGCTCAGCTTTTTGAGGGAGGAGCTTACCGCCTGCGGAGATAAATGAACTGAAAAATATCAGAAGAAAAGAAGATTTAAAACACAGAAACGCCGGGGATGCCCCCGAATGAATTCGGGGGTGGCGCAGACGGGGCTAACGCAATCTTTAGTATTTAGAATACTTCCAAAAATTAAAAAGTGACCTGCACAACACGTGGAGCAGGTTACCTTATCTTTGAACCCGGCTTTAGATCTTTGTCCGGCATCAGGGCTGCTACAATTACTCCACCGTCATCGGCTGCTAGCATCATGCCGTTTGACTCAACTCCGCAGAGTTTTGCAGGTTTCAGGTTGGTGAGCACGACTATATTCTTCCCGACAAGCTCTTCAGGAGTATAATAGGAAGACATGCCTGCAACAAGCTGCCTTGGTTTTGCTTCGCCTATATCCACTTCCAGACGGAGGAGTTTTTTGGACTTCTTTACGGGTTCGGCAAGGAGGACTTTTCCTACTCTTATGTCAAGTTTTGCAAAGTCTTCGTACTCGACCATTGGAAGAGTTTCGATTTGCCCTTTTTCTTCAGTTATTGCTGCGTCTTCGGCTTTTTCAGCTGGTTTTGCCTCTTCTCCGGGACCCATTCCATCGGATTTGACGGGCTCCTTTCCCTTCCCCTTTGCCGCGTTTTTCTTTTCATTTGCAGCTTTTACCCTCTGATTTGCAATCTCATCCATATCTCCTATCCTGTCATCTTCAAGCTTGGTAAAGAGGAGCTCAGGCTTTGCAAGTTTTGTGCCTGCCTTCAGAGGCACAAGGGCTTCTTCATACTGCACAGCATGTATATCGCTTTCCTGCCCGAGCCCTTTCCAGGCTGTTTCCATGGTCAGCGGGAGCACGGGTTCAAATATAATGCTCAGGGCTTTTGCCAGGTGGAGGCAGTTGTAGAGGACCTGTCCGCAAGCGGCTCTGTCTTCTTTTATAAGTTTCCAGGGCTCGTGGGACTGGAAATAAATGTTCCCAAAAGACGCGAGAGTCATGGCAGAATCGACAGCTTTTTTGAACTCGTACTCAGCCATTGCAGCTTTTACTTCTTTTAGAGCCTTTTCGATTTCTGCGCTTACTTCAGGTTCGAGTTTCCCTTCAGGAACTTCTCCATAGTTCTTGAAAGCAAAGAGCATGGTCCTGTACAGGAAATTCCCGAACACAGCCACCAGTTCGGTGTTGACCTTTTCCTGAAGCACGCGCCAGGAGAAGTTCAGTTCCTTAGTATGAGAAGTGTAGCTTGCAAGGTAATACCTCAGGAGATCGGGATGGAAGCCGTGGTCAAGATAATCTTCCCCTACCCAGACCACATAACCTCTGGTCTTGGAAAACTTCTTGTCTTCGATCTTGACCATGCCTGATGCCACAACAGCGGTAGGCACGGAATAGTCTGCGCCTTTAAGCATGGCAGGCCAGAAGATGCAGTGGTGGTAGGTAATGTCCCCTCCAATAAAGTGGACTATTTCTCCGTCCTCTTTCCAGAATTTTTCCCAGGAATCCCCTGTCTTTTCAGCCCATTCCTCGGTGAAAGCCATGTATCCTATGGGAGCATCCACCCAGACGTAAACCACAAGGTCTTCATGCCCCGGGAATTGAACCCCCCATTCAAGGTTCCTTGTGATACACCAGTCCGTAAGCCCCTGCTTTACCCAGCCAAGTGCGTAATTGATGGCATTACTGGTACCTCCCAGGTCATTTGAGAGGTAATTCATCAGGTAGTCGCTAAACTCGGAAAGTTTGAAAAAGAAGTGTTCCTGCTGGCGGTACTCTGCAGGCCCTCCGCAGATAGTACATACAGGGTTCAGAAGCTCTCCAGGTTCGAGGTGTTTTCCGCATCCCTGGTCACATTCATCGCCTCTGGCTGTTTCTCCGCAGTGAGGGCAGGCTCCTTCCACATAACGGTCAGGAAGGAAGCGGTTGCATTTCGGGCAGTAAGCGATTTCTATAATTTTCGGGTATACATAGCCCTTTTCAATCAGCCGGTTTACAATCTGCATGGTCCGGTGATGATTTTCAGGGTCATCGGTTGTCCCAAAAGCATCAAAGTAAACTCCAAGCTGCTTGAAAGTTTCGTCAAAGTGTTTATGATAGACTTCGACCAGTTCTTTAGGAGAGATCCCGAGCTCTTCGGCGTTTACGACAATTGGGGTGCCATGGGTATCCGAACCGCAAACAAAGGTAACCTCCCTTCCTTCCTTCCGCAGGGAGCGGGCAAAAATATCAGCGGGCACATAGGTCCGGAGATGCCCGATATGGGCCTTGCCGTTGGCATAGGGCAGGCCACATGTGACAAGTACAGGTTTATTGGATGAGTTTGACATTCTTATCTCCATATATTTTTATAAGTGTATCTCTTCTGGATGACTGCAATTCTGAAATATATTTCGCTTAATGTGTTTACAATGGAACTTATTTGAGGGATAGTTGATACTCCTATATAAAGAAGGGTGAAATACAGAGAGACATAAATAGTTGCTCGGACAATTCAGACCTGTTGAATTGACCCTTTTATTTGCGGGCTTCTTAAAAACATATTTCTGGTAGTTTCCCGAAAAGGAGAATTTGCCTGCCCCTTAACTGGAGTTTTCAGCAGTAAAGAAGCATAGACCGGAAATTAAAGAAAAAAATCCAAGAAATACGGTCCTGTCAGATATGAATGATGAAAACGTAAACTCAGAAGGTGTGGATTCAAAAAGCACGAGTCCAGAAGAGGCATCTGGAGACGACCTTTCGAGAAGTAGTGCTCCCAATAAAAAAGAGACTATTGTCCCAGAGGGAGATATTTCAGATAGTACTATCGAGGAAAATTCCTCATATTCCGATTCTGCTCCTGAAAGACAGGAATCTGCAAAAAAGGATGCTCAGGAACTTCCTCCCCGGGACCCTGATAAAAAAAGGATTGAAAACGAGAGTTTAAGCATGAATTCCAGCTCTTCTCCTTCCGTAAAGAAAAAGAAACGCAGCGGTACGTCCTATATTGTGATCTTACTGGCTTTGATTGCTGTTATTGGGCTCAGTATGGTTGCTATCATCTACGGGCTCGGTTTCGGAGGAAATATAGGGACTTCTGAGAAGATAGCGATAATTTATGTGCAGGGCACCATGCTCACTGGAAACGTTCCTGCAGGACTCGGCTATGCAACCTCAGAAGAGATTTCTGAAAACATCCACAGATCTGTAGCGGATGAAAACGTCAGGGCAATAGTACTCAGGATAAACAGTCCGGGAGGATCTCCTGCAGCCGCACAGGAGATTACAGTAGAAATCGAGAAAGCTCAAGAACAGGGCATACCGGTTATTGTTTCCATGGGAGATCTTGCGGCCAGCGCTGCATATTATATCTCTGCACCTGCAGATTACATATTTGCAAATCCTTCAACAAATACGGGGTCCATAGGAGTTATCTGGACCTTTGAGAATAAGTCTTCTTTCAACGAAAAGGAAGGTATAGATTATTACATTTCAAAGTCCGGAGAGTTCAAAGATATGGGAGGAACCTGGAGAGGGCTTACGGACGAAGAAAAAGAATACGCTGACAGCGTTGTCATGGATAGTTATGAAGAATTTGTAACCCAGGTTGCAGAAGGACGTAATATGAGCAGGAGTGATGTAAAAAAACTTGCCGACGGACGCGTATATACCGGGTCCAGAGCAAAGGAGCTTGGGCTTGTGGACGACTTTGGAAACCTCTATGATGCAATTGATAAGGCTGCGGAACTGGGAGGTATTCAGGGGGAGCCAAGAGTAGTGTATATGAACAAGGCAAGACTTTCAAGTTTACTTCTCGGTTCGGATTCAGGGGATTCCAGTAGGGAAACCAGTCAATTTGTCAATTACTTTGAGGAAAGCCCTTACGGGAAGATTCTTGCCTGTATAGGGTAAGTATCGGACTCCCTCAATTTCCTTTATCCGAAAGTTATTTTTTCGTTGTATTTTCATTTGTATGTTTCATATAACAGGCTTACAGCCTGAAAATAGCAAAATATATATTAGCTAACATGCAGGATAACGCGGGCTTAACATGCTGGAACTCAAATTTGTACGTAACAACCCCGACATAGTTGGGCGTGCTCTTATTAACAGGAATATGGGCACCGAGCTTATAGATAGCCTTCTTGAATCTGACGTGGCCTGGAGAAAATGTAGCGCCGAGGGCGATAGCCTGAAGCATAAACGCAATGTGGTCACCCGCGAGATAGCGCAGCTTAAGAAGGAAAATAAGGACACCGTATCCAAGATAAATGAGATGCAGGGCATCAATGATCGTATTAAAGAAATCGATGATAAGATACGCGACTATAAGTCAAAAATAAATGAGATAATGCTCAGTATCCCCAATATCCCATCTGAGATGACGCCTATAGGCAAGGATGAGAACGACAATCCGGTTGTAAGGGTAGTTGGAGAGCCAAGAGAATTTACATTCACCCCAAAGCCACACTGGGAAATAGGGGAGGCGCTGGATATACTTGACTTTGAGAGAGGAGTAAAGATCGCAGGTCAGGGTTTTACAGTCTATAAAGGCATGGGCGCGAAACTTGAAAGAGCGCTTATAAACTTCATGCTTGATGTACACACTGACCAGGGTTATCTCGAAGTTTACCCACCTGTGCTTATCAATGAAAAAGCCATGACCGGTACAGGACAGCTGCCAAAGTTCAAAGATGACATGTATGTATGCAGCGCTGACGGCTATTATCTTGCACCTACCGCGGAAGTCCCGGTGACCAACCTCTTCATGGATGAGTACATGGAAAATCTGCCGGTATTACTTACAGCATATACTGCATGCTTCAGGCGTGAGGCAGGAAAACATGGCCAGGATACTAGAGGAATCATCCGCCAGCACCAGTTCAACAAGGTTGAGCTTGTCAAGTTCGTGAAGCCGGAGACATCCTATGAAGAACTGGAAAAACTCACCCTCGATGCTGAGGAGATTCTCAAACTCCTGAAGATACCGTATCGCGTCATAAGCCTTTGCACTGGTGACATAGGGTTCTCAGCGGCCATGACTTACGACATAGAGGTATGGGTACCCGCACAGAAAAAATACCGGGAGATATCCTCGTGCTCAAATTTCGAGAACTTCCAGGCCAGGAGAGCAAATATCCGCTTCAGAACCCCTGAAGGCCCGCAGTTCGTCCACACGCTTAACGGTTCAGGCCTTGCTGTCGGCAGGACCGTCGTTGCGATACTGGAAAACTACCAGAGAGAAGATGGCAGCGTGGAGATTCCGGAAGTTCTCAGACCATACATGAGAGAAGCCGAAGAAATCAACAAAGTTTAAGCTTGTGGATTACGAGAAAGAATGGAGAAAGCCCCTATGCTTTAGCTTGGAGATGAATCCCGTTAACTTTTCCAACATTCTTTTTGTCATCCTTCTGATGAAGGCGAGGAAGGGGACTTCTCGCTGTGCCCCCGCGCTCCCCAGGTTAAAGTAATTAGCAGGTTCCCCTTTCTCCTTTTTCCAGGCACTTATTTTTATCTATTCAGCCTTATTCCTGATTTCCTGCGTTTCTTCTGCAAATTTTATCAAGGAGAAGGATATTGTCAAGCATGAGAGAACCACTCCAGCCAAGAGGGATCGCCCAGGCTGGCTTTCCTGTAGACTTGTCCACCTGTTCAGGGAGAAGCCCTGTGCTTGTTGCCCCCGCCAGAGCCCATCTCAGGTATTTAATCCCTTCACTTGTCAATTTTTTCACCTCTTCGGCATACTGCCCCTCTTGTCCTTTGGGAAGATCAAGGACAAAGGCAAACATAGCCTCCGAAAGCCAGAGAGTGGTTATTATCCAGGGATTTCCGTCGATGTAACTGTCATTTTCGTAACGTTTGATTCCATTACCCGCATTGATAGGAATCGATAGCTTTTTCTGGATATTTTCGATCAGGAAAAGAATCATGTCTCTTTCCACAGGGTCTTTCGGAGAGAGCATTCCAAAGGGCATATATGCGCCCAGGATACTCGCATCAATGGTTTTATCCAGTTTCTCGTTGAGGATTCCTTTTGCAAAGTAGCCTTCCTGAAGCCAGAAACGGTCAATTGTAGCCTGCTTGATGAACTCAGCCCTTTTCTTCCAGCGCCTTGCCATGCCAGATTCACCGTTTTCTTCTGCAAGGTGGGAGGCACCCATGAGCCCTGCATAGATCGAGGCATTGGTGTAGGTGAAAACTCCGTAATAAGTCTCCCAAAGGTCCATACAGCTTTCATGCAGCCCTGACTTGGTCCTCTTCATCAGGTACTCGGCAGCCCTGAGCACGGTGACCCAGACTTCTTCCAGAAACTCAACCTTTTTGAGACCTTCGAGAATCCTGTAATATATATCCATGGCATGAAGTGTGGACCCGGTCTCGTCTATCTGGGTTGAATAGTCAAAATTTCCCCAGGAAGGAGCTATGTCTCCATTGAGCCAGTAACGTTGGAACCATGAACCATTGGGGAGCTGGGTCCGGATACACCACTTGAAAAATCGGTCACAATATTCGGGATATCCGGAATGCTTGAGGGCAAGCACAACCTCCGAGGTATCCCTGTTCCAGCAAAACCCGTATCCTCCGCATTTCTCGAAATGGGAGTCAAACTCCGGAGCAGCCACAAAGGATCCATGTTCACGGTCGTTCAGGAGATAAAGCATGAGAAGCGCCCGGTTATATGCATTGAATAACTCCTGACGCAGGTTATTATGCCCTTCAAGCCCTGGCATCTTGAGCACATGTTTTTTTGCTAGCCACATCACCCAGTGTTCCCGCGTCTTTTCAAAGATGTGTTCCAGAGGCAGTTTGGATAACTCATGCATCCTCTTATACAGGAGACTCCGGGAAGATGCAGCTCCTATAAAGATTACAAACTCATTTGCTCCGTCAGCTTCCAGTTCAAGGTCCCAGCCAACAGCATTGTTGATATTTCCGATATCTTCCTTATTCCGCTGCAGCTTTCCATCTTCCATATCATATTTGGAATTTGTCCACCATATGGTATCCATTGCCTTTCCGATCTGCCATTCCGTAAACTCCGGCAGGGCATAGATTCCTATATAGTAATTTTGCCAGTACTGTGCAAGCAGGCGAGCTTCCGTATCGCAAAATCCGGAGTTTTTCTTGGGAGTTTCCCCTACGTTCAAATTAGAATAGTAAAAGAATTTTCCTGACATCTTTTGCTGGGACTGCACCTTAAACCTGCGGATAAGGACCGGCACTTCAGGATGCACAAGGTCCAGGATCGAGATCCTTATCCCGGAGTCATGGTAGAGTTTTGTGGATACGATATTGGTATCTTCGATGTAATTCTGAATAGAGTGCCAATCGTTGTCATTTGTCCAGAGAAGCTTTTCCCCTGTATGGATACAGGCAAGGGATTCTTCTACGTGCTGGGCATGGTCTCTGCGGGGATAAAATAAGCCTAAAATATCCCCCTTTCTGCCCATTGTCACAAGCAGTTCGTCATTTCCGAGAATGACATTAGGTTGTTTGATCACCGAGTGTCCCCTCTTGGCTGGTGTTCTGGGCTTATGCTGGGGGATGCCAGCGAGATTATGTGCTCACAGACGTTCTTTCCGGTGGCTTTACAGCTGATTTCCCTGACCTTTATGGCCTTGCCGGAATATTCGGTCAGGTACCCTGCAAAGTAACCGCTCATGTAGGCGCATACGGGCTGTTCGGACTCACCATAAACGTCGGCAATAAAGGAATCTCTTACAATAATTTTTCCCTCAAAAGTAACGGGATCGCATTCAATTTCCAGTATACCCCACCCAACAGCCTTGTAGAGTTCTACCAGGGGGCTCGTGAAATTGTTGTCGTCAAGAGGCATGATGCTCTTGAAATATTTTGCTGCATGGATCCCGCCCTTAAGCCCTGAGAGGGTGAGAAGCCCCTCGGCATGTGGTGCGTTCTCGTTCAGAGTCCTGATTATATCAACAAGGGTGGGTGCTCGTGCAATAATTGCCCGGACCCCTATCACATTCAAGGGGAAATCCACCCCATGTATCATCCGGTTTTCAGAAATCCCGTATTCCACCTTCAGGACAGCTTCCAACTCCTCTATTTTACGGGAAAGCTCTTCTAAATCAACTTCGTTTCCGATTTCAGTGAAGACCGAATACTCTCCTGTTTCCATGTTCATATTGTCAAAGTGCCCGATCCTTATGAGAACACTTTGCTTTTCCAGGAAATCAATTATTGGGGATAAAGAGCCGGGATCTTTCGAATAAGTGATTTTGAACCATACAATTTTTGAATTTTCATTTAAACCTGCAAACATGCATAAGTCTCGAACCATGTAACTCAAACTCCCGTAAATTAGTATGTGTGCATTTCATTAAGTTATTGCGTTAAGCTCCTGAATACACTAGCTTTGAAGTCCATAAGTACTGCCATAAAGTTTACTGCTGCCTCGAAGGGTGTGGCGTGGACACTGAAATAAGAATGCACGTCTCCATCCCCGAGCCACTTGGTGCACATATAGTAATAGTGGTCCGAAGTCAACAGGTGCTTCCATATACGCAGGATTTCAGGGTCTTCTGTTTTTCTCACAAAAGGCTCAAGCAATTTAATTTCCTCAAAACAACGCCTTTGCATATCGTTTCCGAGCCATGCGCTTGTATCGCGTTCCATATCCGCCCAGGAGATCGTAGAAAAATCTCCAATATCGATCTCGGCTACAGGCGAATATTTTCTGGCAATCTCTACAGGAGTGCTAAATTCCATGCCACTTTTGAGGACTTCGGAAGGCAGTCTTTCCAGAAATTTAAAAATTCCGGTTTCTTCCCACTGGTGTTCTCCGAACGTCTCGTAGTCCATAAAAATATTGACGCAATCCTCCTTGACTCCTGAAGCCCATGATGCCCATTTTTCCGCAGTAAGTGGATATCCTTCCCACCACCTTGCCGAAAAACGGTACCCTATATCGTCGCTCAGCTTGTAGTTCCTGAAGAGAATGGGCAGTCCTGAACCTTTTGCCCTATAGAGTACGTTAGGAGACCTCCCCTCAAGCATATGGTCCGCACCTTCCGTAAGAATTGCCTTATAACCCAGCTTGGAAACGATCTTTGCTATGGTGTTATTGTAAAGAAGCTCTGTGTTTCGGAATACCTGGGGTTTAACCCCAAGGAGGTTGAACATCATTTCTCTGTGTTCCTTCACTTCTTCAATAAACTCTGTTTTGTCGTCAAAAAGGCTTGAAAGAGAATGATAACAGGTCTCGTCCAGAAACTCCACAGCTCCTGTTTCTGCCAATTGCCGGAAACTCTCAAGCACTTCTTTTCCCCAGAGTTCACATTGTTCGAGCAGCGTACCAGTGACTGAAAGGGAAAACCTGAACTCCCCTTTATGTTCGTCGAGAGAGTCCAGAAGAGCCCGGTTTGTAGGGAGGTAGCATTTGCGGGCTACTCTTTCAAAAATCTCCCTGTTGCCTCTGTCATCAAAGTAGCGGAAAAATCCGGACCTGTCATCAGGCCAGAACCTGCGCAGCCTGAAAGGCTGATGCACCTGAAAGTACATGCAAAGAGAGGTCATGCCCCTTCCTCCAGAATGGCTCGTCTTAAATCCGAGAGAATGGAATAGTAGTTCACAGCTTTTTCAGACCCTTCACGAGCGTTTCCCGCATTCATTGAAAAAAGGATTTCACTCTGCTGGAGGTAACCGAAAACCTGCTTCAGCTTCTGGTAATTTGGTTTTTCTGTAATTTCTGCAAGTTCCTCCCCTACCCTTACCAGCTCCCTTAGATAGAGCTGTTGCGCATGGTTTCCAACAGCATTGTGCATTCCGTAACGGATTGTCTGTTCGGTCCCGAGAGTAGGAAGTTTCACAGGACGGAACCTGCTTACTGCTTCCGAAGGTGTGATCATTTCAATACCCCTGCTCTTCAGGGCTTCCGGAAAAGCCCGTATAAAATCAGCTATCATGCTCTTGCTCCTGTGGTGAAGGCAGAGGCTTGTGTAATTAAAATAAAGGGTCAGGACATCCCCTTCCATGCTTGCAATCCAGTCTGCGAACTTTTCCGGAATAAGAGGGTAGCCTTCCCAACTTTGTTCCGAAAAGCGCAGTTCAAGGTCTTCACTGAGATTTATGTGCCTGAGAAGGATCGGAAGGTGGTTTTCAAAAACGAGGACAGGATCGCATCCATCCAGTATGTTTCTTGACCCTTCGGCAATAAGACACCTGAACCCCATATCTGCAAGTAAACTCCCCACTCTTTCCGTATACAGAAGTTCTGTGTTCACGAAAGTTTCGGGGTTTACACCTAACAGTTCCCGGACCATTTCCCTGCAAATCATAACTTCCTCTTTAAACCAGGAAAGGTCAGGATAAAGGGCACTCAGGGAATGGTAATTGCAGCTTCCTGTAAACTCTACCTTTTTACTTTCTGCAAGTTCCCTGAAAGACTCAAGAAGTTCGGGGTCCCACCTGCACTGTTCCAGAAAAGGACCCGAAAGATCAAAGGCATAGCTTCCCCCCCTTTCAATGGACTCCAGAAAAAGATCATTAAGGCGCAGAAATTCTCTGCCTGTTTTCAAGAGCCTTGAAAAAATTTGGTTTCGGTCAAAATACCGGTCCATTTCAGGCACCCCGGAAAACCCCTCTACGGGCCAGTACCACTTGGGACTGTAAGGCAGATGCACTCCCAGACACATGCACACGGCTTTCATAACAAAAGACTCTTGTGCGGAAACGTACTAAAAACTATTGTTTCCTTCAGCTTTTTGCCTGGGAAATGAATTATTGACCATAATCAAAAACAGAATAGGTAAAAGAGTAAAGAACAGAATAGATAAAAAAGTAAAGACAACAGCCTAAAAATAGCAGGCTGTGAGTTAAAAAAAGCATTAGACTAAAAAGAAAAAGGGGGATGAAATGATCATCCCATCATGAATCTGGTGAGGCTGCCGTAAGCTTCTGCGATTTCTTCTAAGGAAAGGGAAACCTCGAAATTCTTGCCTTTAATTTCAAGGTTGTCGCCTCCAACTTTACCGATTACGGCATGTGGTACGCCTTTAAGCATTTCCTTTACAGCTTCGGGTTCGGGTGTTGCAAGCAGTGCCCTTGCGGGAGTTTCTGAGAACAGGAATTCGTCTGCCTGCGTTTCTCCTGCAGCTTCACTAAGGTCTACTTTTCCGCCCAGATCTCTGCACATTTTTGCAAGCCCTGCCCCGATTCCTCCAAGGGAAAGGTCATGTGCAGAACTAAGTTTTCCACTTTTAACAGTTTCGACTATGGCTTTTATAACGTCAGGGGCGTTCTCCGGGACTGCAGGGACATTTCCGACATTTTCAGACTCCATGCAGGTGTAGTATTCGGAGCCTCCCATTTCAGGTGTTGTCTCTCCTACAAGGATAATGCTATCTCCTGCCTTCACAAAGAAACTTGAGGGCAGAGGGGTTTCGAGATCCACTTTCCCTATCATTCCTATCGAGGGAGTGGGAGGGATTGCAGTCTTGAACTCATCACTTTCGTTATAGAGAGAAACGTTCCCTCCAACTACCGGAATTGAAAACCGTCTGGCTTCATCTCCAAGCCCGAGTACGGAGTTTTTGAATTGCCAGTAGGTTTCAGGGCGATCCGGATTTCCAAAGTTAAGGCAGTTTACAATAGCCAGTCCCTCTGCACCTTTTACTGCAAGATTCATGGCGTTTTCGATGATTGCCGTCTTTCCTCCGGTGTAGGGGTCAAGAAGGGTGACTCTGGGCTGGCATCCACAGGTAAGTACAATTCCTTTTGTATCGGTAATCCTGAGCACTCCGGAGTCTTCTCCGGGTTTGACAACGGTCCTTAACTGAACCTCGTGGTCATACTGCCTGTAGATCCATTCCTTTGAGGCGATGTTGTGGGAGGACAGGACCTTTATGAAAGCCGCTTTCAGGTCTTCTGGAGCTTCCGGTTTTTTGCCTTCTTCCCTTCGTGTGGGGGCTTCTGAGGGCTTCTCACAGGTAGGGGCCCCTCCTGTCAGAAAACCAATTGGAATGTCGGCAACGATTTCCCCTCTGAACTCAACGGTATATGTGGGCTCTTCTGTGAGGTAGCCGATCACAGCCCCATTCAGGTCATACTTCTGTACCAGGGCAAGTACTGCATCGACATCTTCAGGAGTGACTTCAAAGAGCATGCGCTCCTGGGACTCGGCAAGCAGGATTTCATATGCGTTCATGTTGGGTTCACGTTGAGGAACCGCATCTGCAATAATGCGTGCTCCCAGTCCTCCCTTTGCAACCAGTTCCGAGCTTGCCCCTCCAAGCCCTGCAGCCCCAAGGTCTTTACAGGATTTTACATATCCTTTTTCCATGGCTTCCAGAGTCATTTCCATGACAAGCTTTTCGGTGTATGGGTCTCCTACCTGAACGCTCGGGCGGTCGTCGGCTTCAGCTGATTCGGAAAGGTCTCTGGAAGCAAAGGAAGCTCCACCAAGTCCATCTTTTCCAGTGCTGGAACCTGCAAGCACGAGCTTATTACCGGCTTTCTGGGAGCGAGCGGTTATTACTTCTTCTTCCTTACAGAGCCCGACTGCAACAACATTTACCAGCGGGTTTCCGCTGTATCTTCTGTCAAAAAATGTCTCGCCGTTGACAACAGGCACTCCTATGCAGTTCCCATACCCTGCAATTCCTTTAATGATCTGCTCGAAAAGGAAGAGGTTTTTCGGGGTGTCCAGAGGCCCGAAATAGAGCGGATCCATAAGGGCTATTGGACGGGCTCCCATAGAGATAATATCCCTCACGATCCCTCCCACACCGGTAGCTGCCCCATTATATGGATCTACATATGAAGGGTGATTGTGGCTTTCCATGCCTATGGCAAGCACATATCCGTCTTCGAATTTAATAATTGCAGCATCATCTCCGGGACCGATAAGAACGTTTTCGCCCGTGGTTGTGAAAGTTTTCAGGAGAGGGGCGCTGGAGCGATAGGAACAGTGTTCACTCCACATATTTAAAAAACAGCCCTGCTCTACCAGAGTAGGCTCTCGCCCAAGTTCTTTGATAATAATCTTCAGGTCTTCTTCAGGTAACATTGCCTTGCCTCTGATTCTTAAGCCTCTTTTGGATGCCGAAGCTTCGGTTTTTCTTGTAATTTCCCTGAAATATCAGGGATTTAAATGTAGCGTTAATGTAGCGTTAACAGACTATGCCGACATAAAGGAACAGGGATTAGATAAATATTTCTTTAAGCCCGAGAAGGAAAAAGGTTCTGCAAAATAAGTAGCTGTCAGCTCTTTGGGCTGTGGAGACATTGCAGACTTTATTTACTTCGATTTTTGTGTGCTCCCGTGTCTTTTTTACAGTAGTTTTTACTTTTTGCTGTTTAATATTCCAGTGGACGACCAGAAAAATCAGAACCGACTTTATCAGAACCGACTCTAGAGATTCAAACACTGCCGGAGGAAAAATTAAATAGTTTACAGAATAGTTTACAGAATAGTTTACAAAAAAATGACAAATTTTCCGGACGGATGAAGAAGAGATTAAAATAGCTCAGAACTAAAAAAATTAAAATTGATTTGAAAAAATCAGTAAAATATTAGATTTGCTGGACCATTTTTTCGACCTTAATTCCGGTTTCGGTAAGGAAGTAAACCTCTTCTTTTTTTGCGATTAGCTCTTTTTCTTCCAGTTCCTCGAGAGTCTTTGCAATGGTAAGATGTACTATCCGAAGAGTTTTAGAGATACGTTCTCCTTCCATTTCCCCTTTTGAGGCTAGTAGAGAGAGCACTTTTTGCCTTACATTGTTTCCGTTCACAAAACCGACTAATTCATTCATAAGATACCTCCAATATATGTTAAATTTCCCGGATATTATTATATAGACATATTTATATATTAAAAGTGCGTAGATAAGTAATTAGATAGGTAATATAAAAAGATGGAGTTCAAGATATATTTAGCTTTTTGCTGGCTGAAAAATGCTTTTTCCGGTAAAAACACAAATTTAAGGGGTTTATTCTTCAAGGTACGAATCCGGGTTTCCCGGAGTTTTTGCTTATTGAAGCTGCATGTGCCCGAATTTTTGGATTTTTTTCGTATACGAGCTCCCTTTTTATGCAAGCCTGTAAATTTTATTAATTTCAGACTGTGAGATTTATTCTGTCTCGATGAGACAATTTACTAATTTACTTTAAAATACAAAAACTCAAAAAATACAAAGCTCTGGTAGGCTTTTTATATTATTGAGAATTTTTGGTTATGACCGAAATTCAGTATAAAGTGCCTTAAAAACACCATTAGGCTTTAATATCATCATTGATAAGTACTTTATATCTAATCAGTTATTTTCGGATGTAATTTACATATACAATGATTACAAATTTGGAGGACATACCAACAAATGAGCAGCGGAATGTGCCCGGTATGCGGGCTCCCTAAAGAACTTTGCATTTGCGAAGAGGTTGCAAAAGAGCAACAGCGAATTACTGTGAAAGTAAACAGAAGGAGATATGGTAAGGAAGTCACTGTTGTAGAAGGTTTCGATGCAAGTGAGATTGACCTTTATGAATTATCCACCTATCTTAAATCAAAATTCGCATGCGGTGGTACAGTAAAAGGAAACACAGTAGAACTTCAGGGCAACCACCTGACCCGCATGAAAGACGTTTTAATGGAAAAGGGTTTCTCTGCTGAACAAATAAAGAATTAAACTCTGAATCCGTCCCCCACCGGAGCAACCGGCCCCCAGAACAGGAATGTAAGTTTATAGGTTTTAGGTTTGGGGTTTAAGTATCTTTTTGCAAGCTTTTCGAGAGCTTGTGCTTTCATCTCGAGGCATTGAAAGGAACAGGAGTTCCTGCTCGGAAAACGATACAAAAAGTGCGTTGTATATATTTTAGAAATTGTAAGATATATTTTAAAAATTGTAAGATATATTTTAAGAAGAATTGTTATAATAGTAATTGTTATAATAACCATTATTATAATAGTAATTATTATAATAATCTGTGCAAGTGTTGGTCTCCAATGAAAACAACATGCGAAATTATGGTACAGAAAGTCTTGCCTGCAATCAGGGCTGAACTTTCACGGGCAATGATTTTTGAGCATGGATGCACGCAGCAGGATGTAGCAGATATCCTTGAGCTTTCACGAGCTGCGGTATCCCAGTACGTGAGCGAAAAACGTGGGGCTGAAGTTGATTTCTCTGAGGAGACCCAAAAAGAAATTCGGAAATTTGCATCAGTGCTCTTAAATGGCGGATTATCCTCTCAGGAAAAAGTAGACGGGATGTGCAGCATATGCAGTTTTGTTCAGAAATCCGGCTGGCTGTACAGAAATGCTCCTGAAGCTAAAACCTGCATCATCTGTAAGGATATGAACTAAAGGTGAAAGACACACTGTGTATCAAGTGCAAGGGAAAAGGACTTTGTGGGCGCCCTCGCTGCCCGATTCTGGAAAAATTTAAATCCTTGCAGTCAATTTCACCTGTTATCTCAGGAGATTCTATATTTGGGGCTTCTCCCCCAGCTCTTTTTGTAGGAAGCTACGGCTACCCCAGAGTTTCGGCAGGTCCCCTGATTCCTCCTTTAGCAACGGAAAACGAAGCTTTGCTTCTCGAAGACCCGTCAGCCTGGGGAAACATGCAGATAGAAGATATCATCTCCATGCGCTCCCGTATGGTCAGGGCAAACACGAGCCTGCATATAAAAGATGCACGGAGCAAAGAAAATCCTCTTCTTGCAAAGGCTCAGGAACTGGCACTCTCCAGAAAGCCGGTGGATACCGAAGCCTGGTTTTTTAAAGCTCCTAAACAGGAACTCAAGTTCGATGCAGTCCTTACGCCTATGGGCCCTTCCGGGCTTGTGAAAAACTTTGAGCTTGCCGAAAACCCGGATGTCCCGAAAAAAGTGGACTACCTGGTCTATGATACCGATGCCCTTGCAAAAGACACTGTTACCGAACTTTTAAAAAGTGACGTTTCTACGGAACATATCACCCGCCTTTTTTCCATAGGCCTGCTCGGGAAAGAACGCAAAATAGTGCCTACCCGCTGGTCCATCACAGCTGTGGACGATATGGCAGGAAAGGAACTTGCAGACCGTATACGAGACTTCCCTTGGGTTTCAGACATTAAGCTTTTCAGCGGAACACATTTCGGAAACCATTTTGAAGTCCTCATCCTTCCGCGGGCTTATTCCTTTGAACTTATTGAAATCTGGCTCCCAAAAACAGTCTGGTCCGGAGAATCAAGCTGGATCGGAGAGGACAGCGAAGGACTTGAAGGAAAGAAAGGGTACTCCCCTCTGGCGGGGGGATATTATGCAGCAAGGCTTCCTGTACTTGAGTACCTTACAGAAATCAAAAGGCAGGCTTCAGTCTTTGTGCTGAGGGAAATAACTCCCGATTACTGGGCTCCTCTTGGAGTCTGGGTGGTCAGAGAGGGCATGAGAAAAGCTCTTCAAAATCCTCCGAAATCCTTCGATTCCCTGGAAACAGCAATTTCAGACCTTACAGAAAGGGTAAAAACCCCAAAATTAGAGTGGGTGCAGCAGGCAAAGATGCTCTCTAACTTCCGGTTCCAGACAACGCTTGATTCTTTTTTTAAGGCGTAAGGAGTTAAAAAAGAAAAAAGAGTTCGAAACAAAAAAATAGATCGCTAATCCGATGCTGGTTTTCAGATAAAAAAAATAATAAAGAAGGAAAAATTAAGAAAGAAGAACTTAAAGGCCTTTGAAGGTTCATTCAAACCTTCAATAGGCATCAGGCTTATTCAACCTTCATCCGGCTTATTCAAAGATCTCGGGCACAATGCGCCGGGCAACGTCTTCATAAGCTTTGGAAATATCGCCTTTGTCAAATCTGAAGACATCTTTATCCATGGACTGCCCGGTTTTCTTGTCCCAGAAGCGGCAGGTATCGCAGGAAATTTCATCGGCAAGGATTATTTCCCCTTCCCTCCTTCCAAACTCAAGCTTGAAGTCGGGAAGCAAAATTCCTTTCTCATCAAGATAAGGCACAAGCAGCTCGTTGATACTGAGCGCAAGCTTCCGGAGTGTAGCAAGTTCTTCGCGTGTTGCAACACCAAGCGCAACAGCGATGTCGTCATTCAGCATGGGATCTCCGTATTCGTCACTTTTGAAATCAAAAACAAGAACCGGGGGCTCGAAAATAGTACCTTCTTTCATTGGGTATCTCTTTGTAATTGAGCCCGCAGCAATGTTTCTGACAATGACCTCGATCTTTATGATTTCTACTTTCTTTACAAGCATATCGATGTCAGAAAGCATGCTGATAAAATGTGTTTTTATCCCGCTGGCTTCCAGCATCTCAAATATTTTTTTTGAGATCTGGGCATTGTAGTAACCCTTACCTTCCATCTCAGCTTTCTTTTCCCCGTTGAATGCGGTCAGGCTGTTTCGGAATTCGGAGATAAAGGTGTCGGGATTATCTGTCGCATAGATAGTCTTTGCTTTCCCTGAATAGAGTTGTTCTCTTTTCATGCGGTGGTCCTCTCTGGGGATGATTATGGATTCTGGATTTCCCTGGATAAAGAGATTTCCCGGAAACATTGTTCCGGAACAACAGTAGCTTTAATATAGGAGTTCTTAAATAATGTTTTGGCATTTCAGAAGCGGACTGGAATATGTACCGGAACTGGAATACTTTATGGTAGTGATCGAATCACTTCCAGAACTCACAAAGATACTCCCTGAAACTCGAGAGGTTTCCAGATTTGCAGAGATTTCTTCCTGAAATATACTCTCGATTTCATGAAGAGACGGAGTAAACGATAAAGTCTTTCTGCTAGATAAAGTTATCACCTCCTACCGGCGTATATCCTTCTGCAGAGGTCTGCCTCCTGCTTCGTAAATTATATCATTGAAGAAAATCAATTAATAGTTTTAACAACTTAAGTAAAGAATTAAGAACTTACAGCACTTGAACGCCCACCACTTAATGATGGACCCATCTCAATACGCAACGGATAAAAAAACATGTCAGGAATTATACTAGACATAGTAGAGCTACTGCTGACTGCAGAGATCTATAATCGCTACCCAGAACTGGATGTAAATGACCTTCCCAAAAATATCCGAAAAAATTACTGGAACAGCACAGAAAAAACAGTTCCCAAACCCATAATAGCTTCATTTGTCAGGATCGAAAAACTATATGGGATTAAAGACATCGAAAAAAGTGTAAGGAGTGTACCTTTCATAACCATTGATAGGTCTCACTTTGAACTCCGCCTGAGCGCATTGGAACTTGCCGCGGAATGGTTTGAAAAACAGGAAGGCTCTCAGGAGAAAATCGAAAACAATCCTGTCCTCGCTTATTATTTGGGAGAAATCAGGAAGGGTGAGGCTTCAAACTATGCAGCTGCAAAAGCAAAGCTCAGGCCAAAGGAAGTCGACAGGGAATGGATAGAATCTCTGATAGCTGAAATCAGGAAAGAAGACAAGGGCGAAGACATGCTCAAGCTCGTTGTCATTATCGCTCCTGAAGACGTAAAACAGAAAGTCAAGGACCTTGTGCTCACCAGGGAACAGGAAGACGAAATTGAAAAAATTATGAAAGCCATCAAGCACAGGGAATACCTGCGGGATATCGGGCTGCATGACATAGGAAAACTCCTGTTTGTAGGGCCCCCGGGAACCGGAAAAACCTCAGTTGCCCGTGCCCTTTCAGAACAGCTTTCGATTCCCTTTGTTGAGGTCAAGCTCTCAATGATTACGGACCAGTACCTTGGCGAGACCGCTAAAAACATAGACCGTGTTTTCCTGCTTGCAAAAAAACTGAATCCCTGCATTCTTTTCATAGATGAGCTGGACTTTGTTGCAAAAGCCAGGACTTCAGACGAAAATGCCGCAATCAAGAGGGCAGTCAATACTCTCCTGAAAGCTATAGATGAAATCAGCCTGGTAGAGCATGGAGTCCTTCTTATTGCTGCGACAAACCACCCCCGGATGCTCGACAGTGCTGCATGGAGGCGTTTTGACGAAATCGTCCATTTCCCTCTGCCTGACCTTGAGATGCGCAAAAATATACTGGACATTGTGACCCGGCACATCAAGGGAGACTTTGATACGCAAGAGATTGCGGAATTGACAGAGGATTATTCAGGTTCTGACCTGCGCATGGTTATCAGGGAAGCAGTCCTGAGTGCTCTTCTGGAAGAACGCAAGGTGCTCACCCAGCTGGACCTGCTGGAAGCAGTAACGTCTTTTAATGAAAGGGCAAATCTCAAGTCCGATGAATACAAAGGGAAGAGTTCTTCATGAGGATAACGCTGCTTGGGACTGGTGACGCAGTCGGTACCCCTAAAATAGGCTGCACCTGCGCAGCCTGTGCAGATGCCCGTGCCGGCGGAAAGAGCCAGCGTCTTCGATTTTCTATCCTTGTCGAATCAAATCAGGGAAAAATCCTTATTGATACCAGCCCGGACCTTCGACAGCAGTTCCTTAAGCAAAGGCTTTCAGGCATAGATGGTGTGATCTGGACCCACGGACATTACGACCATTACTCGGGTTTCGGAGAGTTTTACCGGGTTCAGAACAAGGTGGATGTCTACGGGATTCCCGAGACTCTTGACTACATAAACCAGTACGTTTCGTTCCTGAAACCCAGATACCACTACGTAAAACTTTATGAGCCTTTTGAGTTGATAGGGCTTCAGTTTACCCTCTTTAAGGTAAACCACCCACCTGTGGAAGTCCCTACAGGAGTCCTCATCCGCGAGGGTAATACAAAAGTTGTGGTTACGGGAGATACAAATTCAGAGATCCCTGAAAAAAGCCTGGAGTTGATGAAAGACCCGGACCTTCTTATTGCCGATGGGATAGTCCCTCCGCACATCCACATCAAAAAACACATGAATTCAGAAGAAGCTATGGCACTTGCAGGTAAACTCAATGCAAAGAAAGTGGTCCTAACTCACCTCAGCCATCTCTTCCGCCCCCATCATATTGAATCGATGTTTTTGCCCCTGGGTTATGACGGGCAGGTCTTTGAGTTTTAATATATAATTAAACAGTTTAACAATTCAGCCGTTTAACAGTTGAACAATTCAACAGTCTGCCAGTTTAACAGCTTAACAGTTTACCTTTTTCAGCTTCTGTTGCTCACTGGATAAGGACTTTGTTTTCATGCCTCTAGCTTTTGTTTTATTTTTTTTATGTTAGCTCTATATCCTCTGAGAACCCAAAAACCATTTATGAATCCCAAACGCATCCGGACTCTTAAACCAGGGAAAACAGGTGATGGGCCTGTTGCTTACTGGATGAGCCGCGACCAGAGGGTTGAAGATAACTGGGCTCTGCTTTTCTCCAGGGCAATTGCACAGAGAACTGGTGTCCCGGTAGTAGTGGTTTTTTGTCTCACATACGGGTTTTTAGGGGCAGGGAAAAGGCAGTACGAGTTCATGCTCCAGGGGCTTCAGGAGCTTGGGAATACCCTTTCCCGGAAAAAGATCCCTTTCTTCTTTCTGCGAGGAGATCCCGGGCAAAAAATACCTGAATTTGTCAAGGAGCACGGGATTGGCACTCTAGTTACTGATTTTAGCCCACTAAACTTGAAGACAGAATGGGTAGACAAAGTTATATCAGGAATCGGAATTCCCTTTTTTGAGGTGGATGCCCACAATGTCGTCCCCTGCTGGGAAGCTTCTCCAAAAAGAGAGTATGCAGCCCATACCTTTCGCCCCAAACTCTATAGACACCTGCCTGAATTTCTGGAGGGATTCCCTGAACTGGAACCCAACTCTGAACCGTCTGAGATCACAACTGGCACCGTCGGGCTGGAGTCCTTTGCATATACGCAGGAAACCAGGATTAAACCCACTTTTTCTGAGGGACTCTCCGGGAAAGATACTGACCCCTTCTTTGAGCCTGAGCATTTCAAGCCCGGGGAAAAAGCTGCTCAAAGAGTGATGAAGAGTTTTCTTGAAGAGAGGCTTGACTCTTACAATACCCTGAGAAACGATCCAACAAAGACAGGGGTCTCGGGACTCTCCCCTTACCTGCACTTCGGGCAGATTTCGGCTCAAAGAGTTGCCCTTGAAGTGGAAAAGGCAAACACTGATCCGGAATCAAAGAAAGCTTTCCTGGATGAACTTCTTGTCTGGAAAGAGATTGCGGACAATTTTTGCTATTACACCCCCGAGTATGAAAGCTTTGAAAGTTTCCCTAACTGGGCAAAGGAATCTCTGAATGCTCACAGGCAGGACAGGAGGGAGTACCTCTACACGCTGGAGGAATTTGAAGCCGGAAAGACGCATGACCCCCTCTGGAATGCAAGCCAGATGGAACTTCTCTATACAGGGAAAATGCACGGTTACATGCGCATGTACTGGGCAAAAAAAATCCTGGAATGGAGCGAATCTCCTGAAAAAGCCCTTGAAATTGCAATCTGCCTGAATGACAGATATGAACTGGACGGAAGAGATCCCAATGGGTATGCTGGAATTGCCTGGTGCATCGGAGGAGTCCATGACCGGGCCTGGAGGGAGAGAGAGGTGATAGGAAAAATCAGATATATGAGTTATGAGGGTTGCAAAAGGAAATTCGACGTTGAATTATATATTGCAAAATATTCAGCTCGGTAGAAATCCTTAATTTTATCCAAATAAGTTATTCCATTTTTTTGGTTATGTTGCATACTAAGATTTTAAGCTTTATGGATACTTATACAGGATTATTAAAGCTTAAATTTAGATTTTTCCCAGATAATTGAAATTTTTCACCTGCTACCAGAAACATGGCTTAAAATGGACCTGTTTCTTTAGATAGACTTGCCTTTAAACCTACTAATCAAAAGGTAAACATAATTCGCATTGAAGCATTAAGTTAATATTTAGCTTAATATTTTTAGTGTACTAAAGGAATTTATATGGTGTAAAAACATGAATCAGTATTACTTTTCTCTGGATAATTACTATAAGTATTTCATAGGTCTTGACGGCATAATACTTCCTTTCTTGCTAATAAAGAGTTATCCAGCTGTTGTTAATTTATCAACAAAAGCTAGCTTTCTTATTATGTTAGTAGGAGCATTTTGTGTGCTAATTGATAACTGGAACCGAAAATCAATATCTTACAGATTATACGTTGAGCTATATGAAAACGAATATCAAGCTAATTGTGACTATAAAGCTGGTAAAGTGTTTGTGAACTTAATTTTTTATGTAATTTCTATATATTTAGTATCTGGTGTGTTTGGTGCTCTCTGAAACTTGCCCGAAGGCTTTCGTCAACTACTCCTGAGCTAAAGACTCAGGGGTTTTCTGCTTAGGTTTTAGGAAGGATTTTTGATTATTTACCTAAGGACTAAAACAACCGTTTAACACAAAAAACCCTTTTTCCCGAAAGTATTACATCCTTAATTTGACAGTTTGATTTTTATGTTGAAAGAATGTTTTCATATTTGAGAAGAATGAAGAAGTAATATATGGTCAACAAATTTTTGACCCATTTTTTGTGATTCGATTTGACAGATGATTCTCTTTCTCTTGATGGCTATTTTCTTTATTTTTGATCAAATTTTTGGTATTGAATTAGAGAGATTGTATGGATAGCGAGCAAAATTATGGGGTTGAAAAAACAACCAATCATAGGTAATTTTGATGAAATTATTATAGGCTGTCAAATGATTTTGACGAAAAAATGAGTTTTCATTCTAAATGCAATGTATACTGTCAAACAAAACTAAGGTTACATCTACAAATTACTTGAGTTGTCTCAAAATATCCGGTTAGAAGGGTGCTGAAAAATAAAAAATTCCTGTACCAAAATAACTATTTATTTTATTATTTTTTATTTTTTCTTTAAGAGGCTTCGATTTTTAGATTAGTCACATATAAATACAAGTACACCCAATTTTAATATAGGGATTTTTATATATCTTCTCGATATAGAAAACAGGGAAATAAAGTAAAAAGGGAGTGATACTTATGGCAGTAAGAAATCCTGTAGACCTGATCGCCCTTATACTTGTTATAGTGGGCGGATTAAACTGGGGACTTGTAGGACTCTTTGATTTTAACCTTGTAGATACTATCTTCGGGACAGGGAGTACTCTTTCGAAAATTGTGTACATGATTGTTGGACTTGCAGCGCTTTATATGATCTATTTCACTGTAAGAGCTGAAACATATCAAACCCATGAGACCACAGTACGTCACTAAGGAAAAAAGATTGGAAAAGCTCCTTTCCGGGGTAATACTGTGAAAGGGCCTTAACCAGCAACAATTTTTTTCAGAAGGCTGGACATAAAATTAAGATAAGATTATTTTTTCTTCTTAGAAATTTTATTTTTATTTATTTCACCTTTATTTTTAATCTAATTTTTCGATTATACTAAATCTCAGGTTTTACACATATCAACAAATTTTGATACATGTAATTTTACTGATATTTACTTTTATGACTTATTCTCATTTCACTTCTCTTTCAGTTTTTTCAGTTCAGAAAGCACCTTTTCGGCGTGCCCTACAGATTTAACGTGCTCCCATATCCTGACAATTTTTCCTTCCGGGTTGATAAGGAAAGTTGTCCGGACAGCGCTTATAACATCTTTTCCCCTGAAGTGTTTTGGGTGCAGGACATCATATTTCCCGTGGACTTCCGCCTGCTCGTCGGAGAGCAGCTTAATATTAAGCTCTTTCTTTTCGATAAATGTCCTGTGAGATTCCTCGCTATCTCTGCTGACTCCCAGAACAACTGCGTTTTCAGCTTCGAAATCTGTTCTCAGGCAGCTGAAATTTCTGGCTTCCAGGCTGCAGCCCGGAGTGTTGTCCCTCGGATAAAAGTACAGGACTACCCATTTTCCTTTGAGGTTTTCAAGGCATATCCGATTTCCTTCCTGATCAGGAAGACAAAAATCAGGTGCAAGTTGTCCTGCTTCCAGTGATGTATTTACCATATTTTTCCCCCTGGTAAGTCCGTGCCGCATATTTGCGGTTACTAAATAATTATTCATGCGTCTTCGGTTAAGTGAGGAATCGTGATAAATTACCTCCATTCCCACAACAGTTATCAAATATTTATAGTAATTGAGAGCTGGACACGATATTGATTTCATGTAATCAAGCCAAAATTTAAGGTAGACTTCTAATGCAAAATCGACACTTTCAGGCAAGAAAATTCCTTAACCGAAGACCAATGAATAATTATTTAATAATCATAGAACTCAATCATATTATACAAATTATATTTTTAATAAATAATTATTCTTAATGTAATTATATTATATCTTTTGTTTGCCCCTGCCCTCAACTCAGCTTTTTCTCCTCCAGGGAAGGACTGCCGCTTCAAAAGCTAGAATCGGCCCTATGAACCAGCCTGCCCAGAGGAAAAGCCCTGCAAGCCCGATGCCGAAAAAGTAAAACTGTTTTCGTCTCGATTTCATCCCATACCCTTCATCTTTCAGACTCAAGATAAGGGCTGTAATTCCAAGCCCGAGGCTGGCAAGAGCCAGAAAGACAGTAATGATTACTTCGGGAGAGTATGAACTCCTGCTAAGTGAAACCAGCATCTGGAATATTAATGATAAGCCTGTACCCAGAAAGAAAAGCCCTGCAAAAATTCCCGACCAGCGTGCCGGATTGAACCCGGCTGCAGCTTCCATTTTAAGTGAAATTGCCAGAATTCCGGCTGCAAGCGTTACTCCCAGCGGGAAGAGGATAAAAAGCAGACCCTGTCCTTCCCAGCGGTAAGTCTTTATCTGGTTCAGAGGGATTAACAGCCACTCGATAAGGGAAAATCTTTCTTTGTATCCCAGAATAACTCCGTAATTGCCCCTTTCCTCAATAGAACTCACTGCTGCATAGTATGTGCCGCTTTCCGGGGCCTGGAGGTCTGCCCGGGCAAGGGAGTAGAAGGCGCTCGGAGTAAATCCTTCGTATGTTGCGCTTTCAGGCATCTTTCCCGAAAAGACCTTTGTTCCGTATCCTTCAGGCAGTTCTGCGGTTTCTGGAACTTTTCCTTCGTTAGAAAGCCCGGGTCCCATAAGGATTAAATCAGGAGTAAAAGTCCGGCTCTCCTTCCCGGCAGGGACAATCAGACCAAGTACGATTCTCTCCCCTTTTTCCATCTTAAAACTGTAGTACTGAACATCTGTGCCTGAAAGCTGTCCATAAAGGACTCTGGACTTTGCAGGATTTTCGACGGAAGTTGCTGTTTCAGGGCTTTTACCTCCCTCTCCAAAGGCCGGAACATGGGCAAGCACAGGGATAAGCAACAAATACATACCCGCCACTAAAATAAATAGTAAGGCAGAATATCTTAAGGTCCACCGTTTCATAGACCATATTATCACCTGCCGCCAGTAAATAGGTATCAGAATCTAGAATCAGAAACAAATCCCTGAAATTAAGTTCAGGCTTAAAAGCTTAAAATTTCCTGCCGAAAGCCCTTTCTGAAATGTGTTCAAGTTCATCTTATGAGAATCTGGGACATCACCCCTGAGAAGATGTGCAGGCAGCACCTCCTGGGAGAACACCGTGAATTGCACGCCCTTTGGTCCATAATTACCAATAACAAAAAAGCTTATGCTCACCACCCTGAAACCCTGCGCTGGAAGGGAAAACTTAAAGCTCTCTACCTGAGGCATGAAGCCCTTGTGGAAGAGATGACAAAAAGGGGATATAAACACCACACCCCCCTGGACCCTGCCCTTGCGACAGGAGTAGCTGTACAGAATGAATTTGTGACTACCTATGAGGAACAGGTCCGGATCTTAAAAGAAAGAGGGTGTGAGTGTAGGGTGTGAGTGCAGGGTGTGAGTGCAAGGTGTGTGTGCAGGATCTGAGTCTGACCTTTTTTTTCAGGGCAACTCCAGTTCAGCTTTTCTGTACAGGGCTTCTCTGGTTTCTTCTGGCATCACCTTTTCGATAATCATAGAAAACAACAGGAAAAGGGGAATCCCAACAGCTACATGGATTGCTGTGAACCTTAATCCCATATATGAAATTTCATAAAGTACGATGGGGAGCTTGGTAGTGGACCAGACTCCCAGGAAAAACAATACGTATGCCAGCCTTGCTCTCTTTCTCAGGAGGAGAGCCGTAATCGGAAACGCGACATAGAGAGGACCGGCGGCTGCAGACCCCAGGAAAACAGCCATGAGGATTCCTTTCCAACCGGAGTTTTCCCCCATATACCGGATAATCGTCTCCTTTGGGACCCAGACGTCCAGCAACCCCACAAGGATGAAAACCGGGGGGAGAAGACTGAGCATTTCTATTGTATTCGATACGGAGATGTCGAAGGCTTCTGTTCCGACGGGTCGGTTTGCAAAATAGAGGGCTGCAATTGTAAAGGCAAAACCTATCGAAAACCTGTACTTCCTCAACAGGGTGAAGAGTCCGGGTTTTATGGCAGCATTTTCTTTGTTCACCATCACATAAGCCTCCAGATCACGATCGTAAAAATTATAGACACAAAAAGTGCCGAGATATTCCTCAGGACTGCCGTGTACCAGTTGAAATATTTTATTTCCACAGGAAGGGTCACGATTCCAACAGCCATAAGCGTGGAGACAAAAGCGGCAATCTGGGCGTACCCTGCCCCATCTTTAAGAAGGGCAGCCCCCAGAGGAAAAGTAACAAAACTGGGGATAAGAGTAACCGATCCTGCAACCAGTGCGACTGCAACCCCGAATGGCCCGGAATCTGACCCGATCAGCCTTGAGATAGTTTCCGGACTCAGGATTGCCAGGGAAATTCCCACAAACATCATAATGGAGAGGACTTCCGGCAGCAGGGAAGAGAAGGATTTCCAGGCCTTGCGGAGGGCCATTTTCGTTTTATTCCGGTCTTTGAAAAAGGAAACGCCCAGAAAAATCAAAGCCAGGGCATAAAGGTAGATGCCGCTCAGAAAACCACCACGTTTTTCATTTTTTAATTTGAGGGAAAATTTATTTGTTAGAATTTCAGGACGAGTTTATTTATTAGAATTTCAGGATGAATTTATTGTTCCGGACTCTGAAGTGATTTTGGTTCATAGTTTTTTGAAAGTATTGAGGAAATATTCCAGGTTTTGCATTCTCATTTCTATGTCCTGCCTGAACTCTTCCAGTTTTTCCATCCCAGTAGGGCTTATTCTGTACCATTTTTTGGCAGGGCCGGGTTCTGAAGTGTCCCAGTAAGACTCAACAGCTCCTTGTTTTTCCAGGTCTTGAAGAGACCTGTAAAGGGAAGGCCCATCGATTAGATTGAAAGGCAGCTCTTCTTCTATTCTGGTGAGTAAGAGAGCTCCGTAAGCCGGTTCCTGTGCAAGGAACAGGAGTATGAATGCTGGGGTATGACGCCCGTATTTGCTTCTGGACATTATGATCACTTTTGAATGGTATTCGCCGAGTGTAACGGACGTGCTCATCGGTTATATGGCTGAGTTGTTTCTCTATATGTTTTTATTATTTAGATTAGATTTACATCTTGATGTAAATAACACTAAATTGTAAATAACACTAACATGTCTTTTGTACATATTCTTTCCGACTGGAACTGAGAGCTGCTTTTCCGGGGCTTCCGGCTCCGAATTTTTTGATATAAGTGTTCCCTGGTCTTCGGAATGCACCTTTTGTATGTTTCAGTTACCTGGCTGAAAAGGACGAAAATATTCATTCCAGCGTGAACCGGGTTTTGTTTTTTCACCACTTCTCCTTCTCTGAAATAGTGATATTATATTTAATGATATCGTAATTATTATATACAATTAGTGTCAAATAGATAGAGAAACGAACTATTGAAGAGAACACGGTTCAAAAATAGGATTTGATGGGAAACCAAAAAAGGTCCAGCGTAAAAGTCCAGTGTTTTGGAGCTGTTCGGGACCTGGAGTCCTTCTTTATAACGTTGCCTTATTAATACTGAATCTGGATGGGCTTTAGCTCCGGAGATTATAATGATGCTTGTTCTGGATGAAGACGAAATAGGGATCCTTGAATGCATTAAAGAGGTTCAAACCGAGCGTGGATTCCATATTCGGGATGTTATCAAGAAGGCAAAAACCGGATATGGATTATCAAGGTCAACTGTTTACGAAATAGTAGGTTATCTGGAGTTTCACGGCCTTATAAAAACGAATAAAGCAGGTAACCGCGAGCTTGACCCGAATATCCACTATTTCGTAATATGTCCGGGTTGTGGCAAAGAAGTTGCAGAAAACGAATGCGTAAAAGATAACGGGCGGGCAATATGTGAAGACTGCTATCTGGAAGGGCACCAAAAAATAAAGTTTGCAGACCCTGTGGCAGTGCGTTCAAAGAAGCTCTTCAGAAAACAGCACGGGTTTGAAGGGACAGCCGGACTAACAGAACTGCAAAAAGAAATCTATGATTTTATCCTTACAGAAGGGGGTGCAACCCCTGAAAAAACCTCGAAGCTTTTCGAGCTCACGCTGCAGGAAACCATGAATCAGCTTGCAATACTGAGACACTGCGAGCTTTTAAAGTGGAGAAAAATGGGAGAAGAAATGTACATGGTGCCTTTTGATTCTTAAATTATTCCTTAAATTTTGGGTACCTTAAATTTTGTGTATTCAGGAAGTGATAACACGACCGAAAAAATCGATATGAATGAAAGGATGGAAGCAATGGCCGGGGAAATCCCGGGAGTAATGAAAGCTCTTATGGGGCTTCATTCCGAAGTCGTCAAGGACGGGGCTTTAAGCGCAAAAACAAAAGAGATAATGATGGTAGGGATTTCAGTTGCCCTGCGCTGTGAGTACTGCCTCTGGAAGCACGTTCCTGAAGCTGTAAGAATGGGAGCGACCCGGGAAGAGATCCTGGAGGCTGTAAGCACTGCAATACTGATGGCAGGAGGACCTGCCGTAGCTTACGGGTCAGTAGTTGTTCTCAAAATTCTGGATGAACTGGATGTATAAAACTCTGGAGGGATAAAAGATGGCAGAAGAAATAACCAGCCCTGCTAAGTGTGCGGCCTGCGGACGTGAACTGACAGGAGAAGACAGTATAGAAGACGAAGGCAAGGTTTTTTGTGAGGATTGCTATATAGAGGGGCACCATAAAATCCAGGCATGCAACCCCTGGGCAGTGCGCTCCAAAAAAATATTCAGGGAAGAAGCCGGGCTTGAAGGAACTGACGGCCTTACAGACCTGCAAAAAGCCATTTATGAATTCATTGTTTCCCGGGGCGGGGCAAAAAAGGAAGAAATTGCAGAAAAATTTGGGATATCTCCACGAGAAACCGAAAACCAGTTTGCACTCCTCAGGCACTGTGAGCTGGTAAAGGGACAAAAAAGAGCAAATGGCGTATATCTTGTGCCTTTTGGGGATAAATAAATTTAAAATAAGTTTATTTCCTTTTTTACCTTTTAAAAATAAATTTCAGCAACTCCTTCCGAACGCTGAGTTGCAACAGTGGAGCTTTTAAGGTTTTGCATAGCCGTTTTTTTACAGCCCGGGCTCCAACCTGAAATATTTATGATTAATTTCCTCCTGGCAATCCTCTACCCAAAACTGTTTCATAATTGAAGACCAAATTCATATTTGGAATTCTATAATTAACAGGCTTTTCTTCCAGACAGATATTTCAATGGGGGTGCAATGTGATGGACATTTCAAAACCTTACTTTAACCCTGAAATCGAAACTATGGAGAGGGGAGAGCTTGATGCTCTCATTGAGGAACGTGTACGTTACACGGTAAAATATGCAGCCGAAAATTCTCTTTTCTACAGGAAATGGTTTGAAAAGCATGGGATAAAGCCCGGAGACATTAAAGCCCATGAAGACCTCCAGGAGCTTCCCGTAATATCTGGAAAGACTATCCGGGAAAACCAGCCCCCTGAGATGAAGGATTTTATGTTCAAAAGCGTGGGCTGGGAAGATGTTTTCACCATCCATGAGACCAGCGGCACGAGCGGGACCCCAAAGAGCTTTTTCCTTACCTGGGAGGATTGGGAACGCTATGCAGAAAAATACGCCCGGATTTTCAGGTCTCAGGGTTTCGGGCCTGGAGACAGGGTCGTTATCTGTGCTTCCTACGGCATGAATGTGGGGGCAAACACCATGACCCTTGCTGCCAGGCAGCTGGGCATGAGCATCATCCCTGAGGGTAAATGCACTTTTCCCCTGCGCATCATTGAAGCCTACAAGCCGACAGGCATAGTGGGCAGCGTCTTTAAGCTCCTGAACCTTGCCAAAAGGATGAAGGCTGAGGGACTCGTCCCTGAAGAATCCGGGATAAACAAACTTGTCGTTGGAGGAGAGTCCTTTGCAGACGAGTCCAGAAATTATCTCTCGGAAATCTGGGGCTGTCCTGTGTACAACACCTATGGGAGCACGGAAGGGACGATGTGCGGGGAATGCAGTGAAATTACAGGGCTCCATGTTCCCGAGGATGTCGTCCATCTTGATGTTTACGACCCGCACCTGAAGAACTTCGTGCCTGACGGGGATTGTGGAAGGATTGTCCTGAGCACTCTTCTGCCTGTTGGGGCAAAAGCAGGAAACCTTCTCTTAAACTACGATACTGATGACACGACTGTCGTGCTCACCCGCAAAACCTGCTCTTGCGGAAGGACGCATATGAAAATCATGACTCCACAGCGAGAGGCTGAAACTTTCTGGATAGAAGGAACTCCTTTTAACCGTGTAGACGTGGAAAGGGGGGTCTTCCAGAGTGGGAATATGGACTACCTGACAGGAGAGTATGAAGCATTTCTCTACGGCGGAGAAGATGAAGGAGAAACCATACTGAGGGTCAGTATGGAATGCGAAAACCCCGATACCTGTGACAGAGACCTTATAAAAGAAAACTTCATCCGCTCTTTCCTTAAATATAAACATCCTCTTTCCAGGGCTTATGAAGACGATACTTTCAAGATCCTTTTCAACTTCACGGGTCCCAGAGGGCTTGAGCTTTACAAGATAAAGGGAAGACCGAAGAGGCTCGTGGACAGACGATAACCGGAAAGTAACGGACATATTATACCTACATTCGGCAGCAAGCACAGTCTAACATCTAAATATCCTTAATTGTTATTTTTTGCAGGTTCACTTAAAAACCAATATCATACGGACTATATATCCAACATGATTTGACATTTATCGCATTTACCACAAATATATATTAATTATGTTATGGTTAACATTTAGCAATTTTTGATTTAAATTGAATTTCAAAAGTTCTGAAAAAAACGATATCAACAGAATAATTGAATGGATTTTTATGTCGACCTGCCGAAAGCAGGATTATAGGAAATAACGGACATTAACGGACATCGAGAGTTTAAAGGAAAAAATAAAACTATATTTTCAATGACTTTCTGGTTTCGTTTAACTTTTTTAATTCTTTATGAATTCTTTTTTAGTTTTTGTTTTTGTATGGTTTAGTATTTTATGCCGGCATAACTTAATAAGTTTCCTTTAACCGTTTTGCTTATTTATTTTTTTTAAATTCTTTTCCTTTTGTGTTTATTTTTTATTTCTTTTTGTCTCTTTTATTTTTTTATGGACGCTTTGCCCCTTACATATATGCTAAGTATTATAGTTCCCAAACATTAATATACTGAGGGATGAATTAACATATGAATACAACTCTTTTATATAAATTAACAAGTGAATAAAACATATATAGTAATACTTACAATAACTTAATGTAATATCTTTCGGATAAATTGCAAATTACCTGGTGATACGATGGAAACAGAACTTATGAGGATAGGGGTATCCCTGCCCGACACACTTCTTAATAAATTTGATGAGATTATTGAAAAAAGAGGTTACTCTTCCCGTTCAGAAGGCATAAGGGACGCCATCAGAAGTTACATTTCTTACTACGAGTGGATGGGTGACATTAAAGGTCATCGTGTAGGGACTGTTGCTGTTATATATGACCACACAAAGCGTGGGCTTTCAAACGCCCTTGCAGACATCCAGCACCAATACTCTCCCCTGATTAAGTCCTCCGTGCACATCCACCTGGACCACGACAACTGTTTTGAAGTAATCGTTCTGGATGGGGAAGGCGAAGAGATAAAAGAGCTTGCTGAAGCTATAATGTCTCTTAAAGGAGTAAAGTTCTCAAAGCTCACAACGGTATCCTCAAACGAGAAAATCTAATATTATCCTTCAAGAATACGAATCCACACACAGACAGAATTAAGATAGAGTGTTGTGGGACTCAGAACTATTAAATGGAAAAAGCCCCCCATCCACTCAAGTTAGTTTTGTTCAAAGTGTTTTTCAATATGCTTCAGGAGCAGGTTTCCAAATTCAGTAAGGTCGTAGATCTGGAAACTGCGTTCTCTCCTGGAGTCCACGAGCCCTGCTTCCTTTAAGAGCTTGAGGTGATAAGAAAGTGCAGAGTGCTTCTGGTCCGTAGCTTCAACAAGGACGCAGACGCAGAGGCTCTGGACTTCGAGGGCTTTAAGAATTCTCAGGCGGGTCGGATCTGCAAGAACCTTGAACAGACTTACGATATTTTCAACGTCTTCGTTCAGTGCCCTGTGAACAGCCTCGAGCACATCTTCCGGCAGGGAATAAGCATCCCGAACTTCGATTATTTTTCTTTCAGACATTTCTTCCACTCAGATCTTTTGCACTTAAACATCGATTAAGGCAAAGCATGCGGTCGTTAATTTAACTCTGGATAAAGCTTCCAATTATTTATTCCGGTCTTAAATTAGCTTCGGTTTCATTTTTAAAATTCCCTTACTTCTTTTTCATTTTTAAATTCCCTTATATTTATTGTTGCCCATATATTAGGACTGGAGTTGAGCCCCCCTCCCATTTCACTCTTGAAGAACTTAATCGGCACCATTTTTGCTGAGATTTTGTTTCAGGCTATCACATCCCTTTCAGTGTATCGGTATTCGTTGAAAGAATCTCTCTCCACCTGAGCCCGAGTCCCGAGAGGGCGAACCCGCCTCCAATCAATGTGATCGAGTTCTTTATTATGTGGTCAAGCACAGCGACTGTAAACCCTATTTCCGGCCTGATTCCTCCAAGCCCGAACACGGCAGTAAGGGCAACCTCATATGTCCCTATAGCTCCAGGAGTGATAGGAAAAGTTTTTGCAATGTTCCCAAGAGCTACCGCCAGGAAGATCAGGGATATGGTGGACACTGAATACATATCTACCCCAGTTGAAGGAATGGATTTCAGAACCAGAAAACAGGTAAGGATATCCATACCCCATAAAAGAAGAGAAAATGTAATAACTGCAACAAACGCTCCGGGACGGACAGCAACAACGCTCATCTGGTGGATAAAAGTGGATACAAACTGTTTTATTTTATGAAGAGGTTCACCGGAAGAACTTACAGAATCCTTTTTCCCACCTCTCTTATTCCTGCGGCTTTCTCGAAAAGACAATACAAAGAGAGCTGCAAAGAAAAGGAGAACTGCAAGCCCTGAAAACTGAATCAGGGACTCCATCCAGGAAGCAAGTTCAAACCTGGAAGCTACACTTGAAGAAGCAAATATGGCAATGAAGGTAATTGCAATTATGTCAAAGACCCTTTCGATGGTCAGAGCGGAAAGGCTTGTTGTAAGGGCAAGATCTTTACTTTTTTTCAGGATATACATCCTGCTCAGGTCCCCTATTCGTGCAGGAAGGACCACATTTGCAGACTGGCTGATGAAAATACTTCCTGTAAGGAATCCAAGCCCGTAATGGCTTCCAAGCCTATTAAGGATCTGCTGGAAACGAATACCCCGAAACGGCCAGGAAACGCAGTAAACAAGAGAAGAAAGAACCAGGGTGCCCAGGGACACATGCCTGATATTTTCCAGAACATCGGAAACGCCCAGAAAAGTTGCAGCAAGTGCAAGAATTAGAAGTGCTAGAGAAGCTGTTAAGAAAATTTTCCCTTTTCCGGAAAAGAAACCCGGAAAAAAGAGTTCCCACCAGAGGCGGAAAATCTCAGACCCCATTCCAAGAACATCCTTTACTAAATTGACCTTGCTTGATCCTCCGTGCCTCCAGTAGACAGGGAACTCCAGAACCCTGTATCCCCGGTGCTGAGCTCGGACCAGCAATTCAGTGTCCCAGAACCAGTGCTGATTTTCAATTCCATCGAGCAAATCGAAGAGTGCACCTCTCCTGAAAGCCTTAAAACCGCACTGGTGATCATAGAGTTTTGAACGCAAAAAAAGCCGCACAAGGGAGTTGTATCCTCTGCTAGCAAACTCCCGCTTGAAAGGTCTTTTTGCATCGCTGTCGGGCATTATTCTCGAACCGGTGGCAAAGTCATAGCCACCCGTACTTACAGCTCTGACCAGTTTTTCCAGATAACTCATATCTGTTGCAAGATCCACATCAATGTAGCAGAGCACCTCTCCTGAGGCTGCCTTAAAAGCCCTGTTAAGGGCCCTTCCCCTACCCTGCCGCTCATCGGAATGCAGGTGTTTGACATAAGAATACTGTTCCGAAAGACGTGAAGCTATCCGGTCCGTACCATCCGTGCTTCCATCCTCTGCTATGATGATCTCAAAAGAATCAGTTATCTTTGAAAGGGTCTCTGCTGTTATCGAGACTGTATTTTCTATTCTAGCGGCTTCATTGTAAGCGGGCAGAACTACCGAGACGCTGGTTATACGAACAACCTCTTAACGTTTATGATAATAATAGGGTATTTATGCTGGACTGTATTCACAGGTATGTCCACATATTCAAATAAATATTATGTTTATAATATATTTGTGGAACCTGTTTTAAAGCGTATTTATGAAAAGTATTTATGAAACAATGTTTAGGATACTGAAATAAATGATATATCTGATCTAAACCATGATTTTTTCTCATGAGCCAGTTTTTCTCTGAAAATAGACAAATATAATATTCTCTTTTAAGTACCTTTCTTTAATTTTCCTCTTTTACACACCTTTCTTTAATTTATATATTGTGACTGTATCCCGGTAAACCGGTTCAAAATAGGTTTCATTCTCAAATTTATCCAGTTTTACGTGATACGTCTGCCGTTCAAGTTTGCCGATATACACATAGCTTACGTTATATTTATCCATAAGCTCCAGGGTTCTCTTTTCATTGCCAGTGGAATAAATTGAGCGAACATCTGTTATCCTCTTTTCTACTTCTTTGTGGTTTCTTCCCCAGAACCGCTCGTGTCTTGCCCACCCGATGACTGTAGGGAGCCCGGTATTTGCAGAGACCCTGGACGTATACCTGTAACTGCTATCATCTTTAGAAGCTTCAAGGACTACCGGAGATCCTTCAATATTTTCCTGCAACCATTGTATGGCATTGTAATCTCCCCTGTCCAGTTCCTTCATGTACTCCATTCCATCAAGGGTAGGCTCGGCATTCATATCTTTTATTCTTGTAAAGGTTGATACTACAGGAAAAAAGGCACAGGAAATAACCAGTAGCATAAGTACAACTGCCCATGCTTTTTTTACATAAGTTCCCTTCAAAAGCATTCTATTTTCAGACCCGCCCCAGAAACGAAAATGAAGTTCATAGTATGAATAAGAGGCTGCAATAGCAAGGAAAATCCATAAATGCATGTAAAATTTGAATACTGTATTCATACGGGCGAAATCGCCTGAAATGGGATCGTCAAGGTAAATAATTTCACAGATCAGGGCAATGAAGGCGACTGTTGCTATTAGAAGAAATATAAATCCTGCCGCGCTTCTTTCCGGAAGATCCTTCAGGAACGAAAACAGAGAAAGGGCAAGTAGGGGAAAAAGAACCGCAAGCAGGGGAATAGACCATATCGAAGAAAGCAGTGCTGATGCTCCAACAGAAAGGACAAAAACTCCGAGTTGTCGTCTGGATTCCAGGCGGGTTACAAGGAAAGAGAAGATTAAAAACAGGAAAAGTCCGAAAAGGATAAGGAATTTATCAATCGTTGTCCTGAGTTCCGGCACAACAAAATCAAATCCTCCTGCCGCCTGAGGATTAAAGGACAGATAAAAGGGCAAATATGGCAGGAAGCTGAAGACAGAAACGAGAAGGACTGCTCCGGAAAATCCTGCAATGGATCCGAATAAATTTTTATTACGAATATAATGCCCGTAATAAAATGCAAAGATAATAAAAAGTGCCAGGCTGAAGTACACAGGGAAGTCCCAGGAGTTGGATGGGAATAAAAAACCCAGAGCTATTGAAAATGTCATAAATGCCAGGCTGTTTTCAAAGATTGAGTTCTCACTTATCCTGAGATATATATTCAGGAGAAATACCAGTACAAGCAACTGAAACGGGATTGCAAGCATATGAGAGTGCAGGTCTCCGTGTATGAAAGTGAAATAGGGAAACTCGTTTATCGTAAAAGGAATAACCCTCGAACTGCTCCAGTAGTATCCTCTTGCAACCTGCACCTTGAGGACATACATGGATACAAATTCTATAAGTCCCTGCAAATTTCCAAGCAGCATCCCCGCCCCAGCAGTAAGGAATCCATACTTAATTTTCCCGTGGGTAAGGTTATACCCTATGCCGAAAAAGAGATTGAAGGAAAGAGCAAAAGTAAGGGCAACTGCCAGATTAAAAAGTATGGTCGGTTTGACAGCACTGAGTTTTCCCAGAGTACCCACGGAAAGATACCCAAAATAATAGTAAAAATCCAGAAACCCACCTGCAAACCAGGGATCTGCCGGAGGAAAAGAGGAAGTCCTTATTACTGCATTTAAAAAAGCAAAGTCCATAAATTTCTCGTGCATATATATTTCCGGAAGGTGCATGCGTACGAGCAAGAAAAAAAAGAAACCTGCGAAGAACACGAGTTCATTGACGAGCAAAGCCTTTCCTTTCGGGAAAATTCTCTGTTTCCGATAAAGGATAATTGATAGGATGCAAAGAACAAGAATAGAGATAAGAATTGTGTTGCGGTTAAAACCCCAGATGTAAGAAAAGATCCAGGAAAAATAGGCTACAAGTATAATTCCCAGAGTTTTTGATGCAGAAATGCCCCTGTCAGCCAGCCTGTTTCCAGCATTTCCAGCAAGTGGAATTGCAATCAAGCCCAGGATTTCGACAAGAAAAAACCATAGAAGTAATTGAAGGTAATCTGACACTGTTATCTGTACCTGCCTGTGAAATTCATTTTTTTAGCTACTGAAAAATTGCAGCTCGGGAAGTAAACTCAAAACATTACATCCTGCAAAATGTCGTTCAGGAAGTATCTTTATCCCATACAAGCTCATCTGGAGTCACACCCCTATTCCCAGAAGAGTCTCGCCTCTAAAGCCACTTTGACACTTTTATAATAAGTATTTTATAAATTCCTTTGTTTTAATCTGGCAGAAGATCCTGCATTCGAATCTGCCAGAAGATCCCATATTTGATACTATGTGATTTGTAAATATACTTATATTTCTGTCGAACGAGAATTTGTTTTTCGTTTTACTTTCGCTATAGTCTTCGCATTGGACTTTATAACTATTATTTTAAAGATATAAAACGCTTTGTTAGCTTAAAATAGATCTTTGCAAATAATGGTAGCTATGAAAATGCAGATCAACGGAAAAGCTGTAGAAGCATGCGGAGGCGAGTTTTTTGGGGTTAAAAATCCTGCAACAGGGGAACTTATAGAGCAGGTCCCCAGGGGCACGGAAGAGGACGTGGCTGCAGCGGTCGAAGCTGCTTCATCAGCGTTCGCCGGCTGGGCTGCCGCATCTCCACAGCAGAGGGGAGGAGTTCTTTACAGGACTGCAGAAATTGTCCGACAGAGGAAGGATGAGCTAGCTGCCCTGCTTACGCAGGAACAGGGAAAGCCTCTTGCAGAAGCCAGAAATGAAATAGAAGGTTTTGCACACGTCCTTGAATATTACTGCGGACTTGCAGGCAGTCTGCGAGGGGACTTCATCCCGGTCCCGGGAAATGGGTATGCTTTTACCGTAAAAAACCCTCTTGGGGTCTGTGCAGCCATAATTCCCTGGAACATGCCTGCTCTGATTATGGGCTGGAAAATTGCCCCGGCTCTGATTTCCGGGAATACTTTTGTGCTGAAGCCGGCAAGTAACACTCCCCTTACAAACCTGAATCTGGCTTCTATATTTGGGGAAGCCGGGCTGCCTGCAGGTGTGTTGAATGTGGTCACAGGCCCGGGTGAAACAGCAGGAGAAGGTCTTGTTCGCAGCCCTGATGTAAGAAAAATTTCTTTCACAGGAGAAGCCAGAACCGGAAAACGAGTAGCTGAACTTGCAGCCCGCGGGATGAAAAGGGTTACTCTTGAGCTGGGAGGAAGTGACCCTATGCTTGTGTGTGACGATGCCGATCTTGAAAGTGCTGCTGCCGGAGCCCTGAGAGGGAGGTTTTACAACTGCGGCCAGACCTGTACCGCTGTCAAGAGGCTTTATGTTTTTGAATCCATAGCTGAAGAATTCACAAAAAAGCTTGAAACAGGCATTCGGAGCTTAAGAATAGGAAACGGGCTGGAGAAAAATACCAGTATAGGGCCTCTTAACAATCGCCATCAGTGGGAATATATAAAAGAGCTCACATCTGAAATTGAGGAGAAGGATTCAGGCAGGATAATTACCGGAGGAAAAGTACCTGCGTTCAAAGGTTCTGATAAAGGGTACTTCTTTGAGCCGACCCTTGTTTCAGATGTACCAGGGGACTCCAGACTTTTGAAAGAGGAAGTTTTTGGCCCTTTACTGCCCATGGTCACGGTAAAAGACCTGGATGAGGCAATAGAGGAGGCAAACAGTACCAGTTACGGGCTTGGTGCTTCTATCTGGACAAAAGATTTAGACCGGGCACGAACAGGGTGTGAACAGTTAAATGCAGGCATTATATGGGTCAACCAGCACATGAAGATAGCTCCTGAAGTTCCTTTTGGAGGGGTTAAAGAGAGTGGTTTTGGAAGGGAAAATGGACCCGACGCCCTTTCTGAATATCTGGAGACAAAAACCATAATGTTAAAAACCTGAATGTAAAGACTACGCGTTAAGGCTAAGTGTTAAGGCTAAGTGTTAAGGCTAAGTGTTAAGGCTAAGTGTTAAGGCTAAGTGTTAAAGCTAAGTGTTAAAAAAGTCCTTATTTGAAAATAGGAAATAAAGATCTTCAGTGAGCCTTCATTAACCGACTCACCGAATTTCTTTAAGAAAACTGAAGTATAATTTTTGCCGTTTATTTTTTGTACTTGGGCAGAAGCTGCATGAATTCGGAGGTTTCCATTACAGGAACGCTGTCAATCATGCAGATGTCGGACCATGGCAGGTTGAAGGCTCCGTAAGCCTCAGAACTTTCTGCTTCGTAGAGAATGTAATAGCGGTTTCCGGAAAGGTCAACCCACTGGTTGATTACATCAATTCCTTCAGGAATTTCCATTTTCGCGAAGTGTTCAAGGATCCTATCACGATCCGAGGGGTCCCAGGTACTAACGTCCATGAATAACATATTTTACCACTCCTTTTATTATTTTTATGCCACCCTTACCAATTTCCGGAAGCTCAGGCAGCTTTTGTTCAGCGTCCGGGTTCTTTTTAGAGAGCTCAGCCTTAAGGAAAACATGTGTGTCCCCCTCTGCCATTCCCTTACAGGTATGACCTGTGTGCCTCCAAAAAGACAGTTTACGGCAGAAATTCAAAACGTTTTTTAAGTTTTCTCCGCCTCTCCTTTATCTGCCACTCCTAAATCCCCACGAGTGACAAATCCGGTAAGACAGGTTGCCGTGCAGAAAGAAGTTCTGCAGGCACAGACAGTAGAATATTATCCCTCAGACTATATAATAGTTCGTCCGAAGGGATTGTTTTGAGAGAAACAGTTTCATTAATATACATAATTTTATATTTATTTTATCAGCAGTTCAGCGGATTCAAACCCGGCTTTTACCGAGCCGTTCAGACTCCTTTCCGGATAGTTGGTTGAAGAGAACATACCTGCAAGGTAGAGTCCGGATGGGCCTGCCGCAAAAGGAAGCACATTTTTAAGATACCCCTGTTCATATACAGGAGCGGTATCTATTCTACGGTAGAGTTTCGTCCAGTGGACCTCCTCTCTTGAGAATCCGGGAAACATTTTTTCGAGCCCTCTAAGATAAGAATCAATGATACGTTCTTCTTTTTGAGTCCAGAGAGCACTCTTTTCGTCCTGGAAATAGGACGTCACATAGACCAGATGTTCCCCATAGTCTTCAAAAGGCAAATAATTAGTGTGCTCGATTACGGCTCCAAAAGGCACATCGGCTTTTATGTTCAACCAGTAATTCCCATCTTCCATAAGCTGTCTGTCAAGCCCTATCAAAGCACAAGCAGTCCCTTGATAACGGATATTTTTTAAAGAGTTATGAAGGGTCCCAAGCTTGCCTCCGGTGATTGCATCCAGTATTTTTGGTTCTACAGTTGAAATAACTGCATCGCAGGCTATAAAATCCCCGCCAACTACCACTCCCTGTACGGCATTGTCTTTGATCACAATTTCCGTTACTTCCTTACTTGTGTGAATCTCTCCCCCATTTGCAGTTATTTCCCCTGCCAGGGCTTCTATAAGGGAATTAAAACCCCCTCTCATGTACCCCAGCTTCTCTCCTTCTTTTCCCCTATCCGACCTTATTTTCACTCGCCCGATCAACCAGGCAGCAGAAACATTTTCGGCATTGTCTCCGAATTTACTTTTCATAAGGGGAGCAAAAAAGTTTTCATACACCGACTTTCCGGCAGTATCGAGAATCCAGTCCTTTGCCTTTATTTGATCATAGGCCACCGTGTCTTTTATCAGTCTTATCCTGAAGACCAGCAAGCCAAGTTTTACCAGGTCAAAAATAGAAAGAGGGCTAAAGTGTAAGATCTCGACTGGAGTGTTCATGGGATAATTTTTGCCATCCACAAAATAGGCGTTTTTTGCTTCAAGCCACAGCATCTGCTTTTCAAGCCCAAGTTCCCTTATAAGGGCAAGAAGTTCCGAATCACTCCTGAATATATGGTGATAGTACCTTTCAATAAAGTATTTTTTTCCGGAGTGTTCCAGACAGTAGCTTGCTGCCATTCCTCCGATATCAGGATCTTTTTCAAAAACTATTACTTTGTTAGCTTTACAGAGCCTGTAACCTGCTGACAGACCGGCAAGTCCGCTTCCGATTATTACTATCTTCATGGATACTTTTTCCCTCTATTCATTGAATTTATAAGCTGATTGTTGAGAATTGGGCTTTACAACCCTGAAATTCCGATATAGAGAAACGTGATAGATTCTAGAGAAACGTGATAGATTCCACATCTTTTTTCCAGAAAAGGTTTTGCAGGACTCCAAATTACATAAAACCCCTTTAAATATCGATATGTCTAACCGCTATAATGTATAACCGCTATATATACATTAAACTAATTTATATTATAACACAGGACATATTGAGTTCAGAGCGATCTGATTACAAAGAGGCGAGGGTCAGGGTGTACTACGATCAGGAAATTAGCTCGGTTTTTGAGGAACTGGGGACATCAGAGGAAGGGCTGAGCTCCGATGAATCTGAAAAAAGACTGGGAGAGTATGGGAAAAACGAGCTTAAAGAAAAAGAAAAAATCTCTATCTTTCGACTCTTTCTATCACAATTTAAAAGCATTTTAATTTTTATCCTGATAGTTGCTTCCATTATTTCGGCTTTACTTGGGGAAGCCATTGACGCAATAGTGATTTTATTTACTGTATTTCTTGCCGGAGTTCTTGGTTTTGTGCAGGAGTACAGAGCCGAAAAAGCAATTGAGCTTCTCAAATCCCTGACGTCTCCGGAAGCAGTTGTAATAAGGAACGGGACTGAAAAAAAGATCCCCTCAACAGAACTGATTCCAGGGGACATTATTCTGCTTCAAACAGGGGACCGTATTCCTGCAGATGCCAGGATAATTAAAGAGTTCAACCTTAAAGTGGACGAATCCTCGCTCACCGGGGAATCCGTGCCTGTCCAGAAAATTACCGGTTCTCTGCCTGCAGCCACTTCGGGAGCTGACAGGAAGAACATGGCCTACGCAGGGACTGCAGTTGTCTACGGAAGAGGAAAGGCTGTTATCACGGCAACAGGCATGAAAACCTCTTTTGGAGAACTTGCCGGGCTTCTAGGAACAATAGAAAGGTCCAGAACCCCTTTACAGGAAAGCCTTGATAAATTCGGAAGATGGATTGGCGGGGCAACCCTTGTAATTGTAGCTTTTGTTGCAGTGCTCGGCGTCTTATCCGGCTTTCCCCCTCTTGAGATGTTTCTCTGGGGGGTTGCGCTTGCAGTTGCCGCTATCCCTGAAGCCCTTCCTGCGGTTGTGACAGTAGGGCTCGGGCTTGGAGTAAGGCGCATGGTCAAAAGGCATGCCCTTGTAAGAAAACTGCCTTCCGTAGAAACACTCGGGGCTACAGATGTTATCTGTACTGACAAAACAGGCACGTTGACGCAGAACAAAATGACAGTTGAAAAGATATATGTTAACGGGCAGATCCTCAAGGTCACAGGAAACGGGTATGATCCTGAGGGAAAATTTATAAAAGGAGATTCAGAAGTACCGGAAGACGATACACACCTTAGGATTCTTTTGCTTGGGGCTGCTCTCTGCAACGATTCAAACCTTTATGAAGAAGACGGATGGAAAATTACAGGAGACCCAACAGAAGCAGCTCTGGTGGTTGCTGCGGCAAAGGCTGGATTTGAAAAATCCAAACTTGACCGGAAATATCCGCGGCTTGGAGAAATACCTTTCTCTTCCGAAAGTAAGAGAATGACTACCTTCAATAAACTGGAAGACAATCCGGGAAACGTTCTTAATTCCGAGCTTGTAACTTTTTCAAAAGGGGCTCCCGAGGTCATCCTTGCCTCATGTACAAAGATTTTCCAAAACGGCGAAATGAAAGCTTTAACCTCCGAGCAGGCGCGGGAGATCTCCGAGCAGGTTAAGGAGCTTGCGAATCAGGCGCTTCGGGTTATGGCTATTTCATTCCGTCCACTTGAAGAAGGCTTCTCTCCCGAAAAAGTTTCATTCGGAGAAATCCCTGCAGAGAAGATCGAAGAAGACATGGTCTTTTCAGGGTTAATTGGCATGAGAGACCCTCCCAGAGAAGAAGTAAAAGTTGCAATCAAGACCTGTGAGGATGCCGGCATCAAGACTGTAATGATAACAGGAGACCATAAAGTTACAGCAGCTGCGATTGCGCGAGAACTTGGAATTTTGAAAGAAAACGATCTCACTCTTACTGGTTCAGAACTTGACAGTCTTGATGAGAGTGAATTTGAAGACAAAGTTGAAAAGGTCTCGGTTTACTCCAGAGTCTACCCTATCCATAAACTGAGGGTGATAGAAGCTCTAAAAAAGAAAGGCCATGTTGTGGCGATGACCGGAGATGGGGTAAATGATGCTCCTGCTCTGAAAGCTGCGGATATGGGCATAGCAATGGGCATTACAGGCACGGATGTAAGCAAAGAAGCCTCAAGTATGATCCTGGCCGATGATAACTTTGCGTCCATTGTCTCGGCAGTTGAAGAAGGACGAAATATATTTAAAAATATAAAAAATTTCATCACATACGGGCTCACAGCCCATATAGGAGAAGTCCTGATTGTCCTTATAGCAATTCTGGGCTGGCAGATCCTGCCTTTGCTTGCCGTACAGATCCTGTGGATCAATCTGATTACAGATGGGCTCCCGCCTATGGCCCTTTCTGTTGAACCTCCTGACAGAGGGCTTATGAAACAGAAGCCCAGAAACGTTGAGGAAGGGCTGATAACCCGCCGTGAAATCACTGCAGGACTGGGATTGGGAGGGCTTATAGCTTCCCAGGCATTGATAATTTTAGTCTGGGCTCTGAACAGCGGCGTTCCCATTTCGAAACTGCAGACTATGATCTTCACACTTGTGGTCTTTTCAGAGATGTTCAATGCCTTCAACTGGCGTTCTGACAGGTATTCGGTTTTTACTCTGGGACTTTTTACAAACAAGCCTCTTGTCTACGCTGTCCTGACCACAGTGGTTCTGCAGTTGATAGTGGTTTACGTCCCGTTCCTTCAATTTGCTTTCAGGACGGTTCCCCTTTCCCTTTCTGAGCTGGGAAGCATAACGGCTTTAGCTTCCACCACACTCATCTCGATGGAGATTGTAAAGTACCTGAACGCAAGGAGAGCTCACTGATCAAAAGGGGAATTGAGTTTTTTCGGCTCTCTGCCTTAAAAGGTCATCTCCCATTCCTTTTCCAGATATTAGCATACATACCCCGTTTCGTCATCCGGTTTTAAACAATCATGTTCTTATTCCATTATCGGTTTTCTTTTTTCTTTCAGTTTGAATCGCAAACTTCAAAAGTGGAGGAGAAACCAGAATGGATACAACCACCATAAGCACTATCCCCGAAAAGATTTCCTGGTTGATAATCCCCAGCTCCCTGCCTATGGCCAGTACCACAAGTTCTACCCCTGCCCTGGGCATGACTCCTATCCCGAAGATAAGGCTTTCATAAAAATCAAAGCCTATGGCTTTTGACCCTATAAAACCCCCTATTAGCTTTCCTGAGAGGGCAAAGAGGACAACCAGAAGGGCAAAAATGCCTGTATTTCCCAGGGTGGGCAGGTCAATTGAAAAGCCTATGAATGCGAAAAAAAGAGGGATCAATATCCCGTAAGCCAGTCCTTCTACTTTGCTCTGCACATCCTGGATTTTGGCAAGGGGAATTTCCGAAATTAATGTCCCTCCTATGAACGCTCCAATTGTTGCATGAAGCTCAAAAAACTCTGCAAGATAGGCAGAAAAAAGGGCTACCATAACCACAAAGGAAAATACTGCTTCTTTTGCATGCATTTTCTGAGCGTAGACAAAAAGCCTGGGAAAAAAGTACTTTCCCAGGATATACATAATCAGCAGAAAAAGCAGAATTTTTCCTGCAATCGTAAGAACACCCAGAAATGAAGGCGCGCGGTTAAAACGGGCAAAGGTAACCACCACAGAGAGCAGAAATATCCCTATAATATCATCCAGGATTGCCGAGGAGAGTATTATTTTCCCGGGTCTGCTGGAAAGGTAGTTCAGGTCTATAAGGGCCCTGATCACCACTCCTATACTTGTAGGGCTAAAAGCAACTGCCATAAAGAGGCTTTGAAGAAAACTGAAATCAAAGATCTTTCCAAGCCCGAAACCGAAAGCAAAGGCAAAGGCTACCTGAAAAAGTGTAGGGACAAGGGCAGCTAATGCTGCGGGTTTCAGGTCCCTTAAGCTCACTTCTTTATATCCTGCAGTAAAAAGCAGGAAAATAGCTCCAAGCTGGGCAAAGAAAGTAATTACTCCGGTTTCTACGTTAAGAAAAAGCGCTCCAAGTAAGATACCTGCCAGGATTTCTCCCATGACTGAGGGGACACCGACTCTTTCTGCCGCCTCACCCAGAATTTTCACACTGAAAATCAGGAACAGTATCTGAAACAGAGCACTCACTGCTGTTAGTCCCCCAATCTTTGCTTTTTTAACCCTAATTCCTTTTTCTCAGGAATTGGCCAGAGCTTTTAGCCCCTTCTGTTTTGTCCCCTCTACTTTATTATTGGATTCATTCTCTACTTTATTATTGGATTCATTCTCTACTTTATTATTGGATTCATTCTCCTACTTTATTATTGGATTCATTCTCCTACTTTATTATCGGATTCATTCTCTACTTTATTATCGGATTCATCTATCTCGCATTCATTTATCGTTTTCATGAAAAAAGAAGCAGGATACCCGTGTCTTCAGACATGGGAGGAATGCATCAACTTCCGTTATAAGTTACATGCCCGCGATTTTTAGTAGTGGGTTATTGACCCTTTCCTTTTGTCTACTCTATTCTTTCCTTCTTTCTTCTTCTGCAAATCTCTTTTACAAGATCTTTCTTGGAGATGATTCCTGCCAGTTTTCCGTTTTCACTGACGCAGACGCGGTCAAACCTGTACTTCATCATCAGGTCTGACGCGTCTTTGAGTGTAGCATCAAGAGGAATTGTCACCGGATGCGTTATCATTACATCTTCCGCTTTTCCTCCAAGAGACCTTATAGCTGTAAGAGGAGTATGTTTTGCTCTGGGAACCAGGCACAAAAGCAGGATTTCAAGAATGATGTCAATATCAATAATGCCCACAAGCTCATTATTCTTATTCACTACCGGGAAAGTATGGTAGGGAAGCTTCCCAAAAAGCGAAAAGACTTCTTCCAGAGGAGTGTCTTCCTGGATTGTAACCACCTCTTTGGTCATAAGGTCTCTAATTGTTATCCAGAGACAGCTCTCAAAAAATTCTTCATTATGGTTGGGTGTAGGGGTGGCTTCCAGATACCTTTCAGGAGAATCAGGTAATTCCTCTCCCTTTTCAGAAACCTTTTCCAGCTGTTTCTCTGTTCCTGTTTCCTCTTCTTCCCCCCCTTCGTTGCTGTTTTTTTGAGAGGGGGGTCCTCCTGCAAGATTATTTGCCAGAGAGAATATTTTGCCCATAAAAAACCCCATTTAAGAACTCTTCTCTTTTTACAGATAATTTGCGTTTTCAGGTACTTTCGGATCTGTTTTCCTATGTTTCAGCTTCTATGTTTCAGCTTCTATGTTTCAGCTTCTATGTTTCTGTATTCCGCTTCTATGTTTCTGTATGCCGCTTCTGTTTTTCTGTGTTTCCGCTTCTGTGTGCCCCTATAGTTCCGTTTATGTGTTCCTCTCTTTTCCCTCTGCAATTCAAAATGAATAATTTCTTTTTATACGAGATTTATCCGTTCTTTTCAAGTGTCTTCTTATAATAGAGGGTGAAATCTCTTCCCGGACGCAGGGTAAAGTTGTAAGAGGAGTACTCTTCTGCAGAGATTTCTTTGTACATATCATAGGATATGGGCACAATAATAGCATCGTATTTACTGCTCGCGGGAGGTTTTGAAGAGTAACCTGTTTTTTCGTAGTCCCGCAGATACCAGGGCAGGGGCCAGTACAACTTATTCGGGTCAATCACGTAAAGCCTTAGAGTTTCAGGCCTTCGGTTGAAACCCTCTATCATCACCATGAGCTCCCGAATATCCGGAGAGGCCTGTGTATATGTCATCAGTTCTGCCGGTTCCATGCTCCTGTAGTAATTTACCGAGATACACTGACCCAGGGAAAATAGAAGGGCGAGCGCCAGAATTACTGCTGTTAAAGTGCGGGCTTTTCCGGCGTGTTCTGTCCGGGAAAATGGCTTCTTGTCTGTCAGGGGGCTTATATTTCCTTCCAGGAGCCCTTGATCCGGCTTTATAGATTCAATATTTCGGGAAAAGAAGTCTCCCAGGCAAGCGCCGGCTAGAATTCCGAAGGGCAGGACGATATGCACAACGAGCCAGGGAACTTTTTCCTGAAGATAGGAGTAGAGCAGCAGGCTGGTAAATGCCCAGTAGCAGAGAAAAAGGAAAAATGAAGCATTTTTTCCTTTCTTATTCAGAAAATGGAAAAATCCTGCAGTCCCAAAAAGTATAACCGGAATTTCATATCTAAAAAGGATGGGGATATAGTAGTAAAAAGGGCCTCCTATCCTCTCTATCCTGTGCATTGCCATCCAATGGGTAAAAGCCCTTTCTACGATTGAGAAAAGAGAAATATCGTTTCTGAAAAGGCTTGTATAAAAAAACATTACAATGAAAATGAAGAGTGCCCCTGAAAGAAGAAATTCGGGAAGGAAAGATAAAAGAGCCGAACTTTTTAGAAGAAGGGTCTTTTGCAAACTCAGGTTTTCTCTCTTCCAGCTTGAATAAATCCAGTATAATAAGCCCATCCCGGCATAAGCCCCGAATATAAGTATGACAAGATATGCATTTTCCTTTGCAGTTACGGCAATGGCAAGAGATGCCGCTGTCAGGATAAGGTAAGGGTACCGCTTTGAACTGTGAATATTGTCGAGATAGCGGAATGCACCTGCAACAGCAGCCAGAGTGCAGAACACAATTATCATATCGTTTCTGAAGAACCTTGAGAAGTAGACCATACTTGGAGAAAATGCAAGCAGAAACATTGACCAGAGAACTCCACTCTTCCCCAGTTCTTTTTTCAGCAAAAAGAGCAGCAGAATAGTTGCCACTCCGAAAAAGACCGGGACCAGGCGGGCTGTGGTATCGTTTATTCCCAGAAAATGGAAGACTGCTGCAGTAGAATGGAAAAGAAAGGGGCCGTGGTAAGCTGGATTATAACTGTACTCCCCGGTTTCAAGCAGTTTGAGGGTAAAACTGGCGTGTACGCTTTCATCATGATGGAAAACCCTCTCTCCAAGTTCAAATAGTCTGAGGACAAGGGCAAAAAAAACGATCAGAAGCCCTAAAAGCCTGTACTTTTGATCAGAGAGCTTCGGTGAATTTGCGGTGTCGTTATCTGGACTTTGCTGCATTGTTTTCCAAACCTTCCGGTGATGGCTGCTCCTTATAAGGCATAGGTATATTTAAGGAATAGGATGAAATAGTCTTCCTCATGGCTGAAGTAAAAATTAAGTTATTTGCAAATCTGC